>JBOHUG010000120.1:0-2047 GCA_050734135.1 Candidatus Dormibacteria bacterium | reverse complement strand
AGATCTTCCTCAAGATGGCCAAAGAGGGCAGCACCCTCAGCGGCATGATGGACTCGTTCGCGACGTCGGTCTCCGTGGCACTGCAGTACGGCGTTCCCCTGCGGCTGTTCTGCGCCAAGTTCGCCCATAGCCGTTTCGAGCCGGCGGGATACACCGGCAACCCCGAGATTCCAATCGCCAAGTCAATTGTCGACTACATCTTCCGCTGGCTAGCAGCGCGCTTCCTGCCCGAGGATGAGCGAACGGCGCTGGGCATCATCAACCGGACCGCTGCCGAGGGCACGGCCACAACTCCGGCGACCTCTTCGCTCGAACCACCTGGGCACGCCCGGGCCAAGCAGCTCAGCTCTGAGTTCACCTTCAGAAACCAGGAGGATGCCCCTTCCTGCTCAGATTGCGGAGCGCTGATGGTGCGTAACGGTGCTTGCTACAAGTGCATGAACTGTGGGAGTACTTCAGGCTGCTCCTGAGTGGAGCCTCGGTTAAGTATTCGCCAAAGCGCGAATAAGTTTCGGTCCCAGAGGGCGCTCCAGGAAACTGGGGCGCCCTTTTCGCTTGCTGGGCGCGAAACTAGGCCAGGAGCGGCTGATTTAACCCACTGCGGAGCCCCTGCACCGGCCCAGACTGCGCGCCGGGGCGCGCTTGGTCAAGCGGCTGTCGCTATCGACGCTCGGGAGGAGCGGAGCTCAGGCGGCCCTCGCCCAGACTATTGTCCGGGGCGGGGGTCTTGGTACCTGTCTGGCCTGAGGATGGCTGAGCCACAGGTTGTGCGTCGCCACTGCCAGGGTCACAAGCAGGGTCACGCGCATCAGGCCGCGCCAGCGGATGCTGCCATCGTGCAGCCCAATCGCGTCGCGGTTCTTGATCAGGTTGAAGCCACGCTCGCTGCTGGCTCTGCCAGCGTAGAACTGGAACCAGGCCTTGGAGCCGAAGTGGACCACCGAGATGCAGGCCTCCACGGTCTCGACGACCGCCTCGCCGTCCTCGCCGCACTTTACCAGGACGACGCGACAACCTCCTCAGCATGCTCGACGCCCTCATCACCCGCAAACGACTCTCAATGCCCTCGCCAGCAGCGACACCAGCTGAGGAACGAGCTCGTCAGCCGGTAGGCGGCATCGCACGACGAGCCTCCGCCCGGCGCGACCTCCACGTTTGCAAGCCAGCCAGGTCCTGCTCACTGAAGTCGCTGTTAGTTGTCTCGATCCGAGCGAGGTCAGCGAGAAGCAACTGGGCCTGACCATCCAACGAGGTGGCCTCCAACGGCGGCATCGACGACTCAAGGAAGGCATGCCAGATAACAGGCGCAAACCAGTCGCCTTCCGCCGCACCGGCTACCTCGACAAACCACTGCCCTCGATCGCGAACCAGCCTAACGACCGTGTCGTTCCGCTTAAGGATGACCAGCGCGTTGCCGAAGCTGCTCTCGTCGTAGCGCTCCTCCCCAATCGCATAGCCCCGCCGAAGAAGCTCGTCGAGCAGAGCCCGAACCGGCGGCAGAAACGCATCAGCAGGGATCTGCACGTCATCCCCCCGGCGGCACCATCGTCGTGCCGCCGGGTCCTACCGTGTAGCCTTGGCGGCAGCCGTCCAAGCGGTACGGTCCCAGTTCCTCTGACTGAACCGCTCCGCCGGGTCCGCGAACCAGGCCGCCTCCCCTCGCGATGGACTATTCCCCATCGCCCGCGATTCTCGGCACTCTCGTCCGACGTGTCAAGGCCGTCGTGGTCTCTCGGGGGAGATTCGAGAGGCTCTCGCGGTGGACCCCTTCGGAGGGGAACTCAGCCGAGCCGAGTCCCGACCGAGCTGGCAGAGGAGCTTGAACGCCCGGGCTTGGTAGTGAAGCCTCCTAACCTTATGACCACCTGCACCCATTGGGGATCCTCCGGAGCTCTGCCTCGGATCGCCCGAACAAGCTCCTGGGTGCGCGGTAGAGTGCGGGGGCTACGACCTCAAACGCCGCCGCCCATCCAGAGCTGCTCAGCTCCTCAGAGCAGCGCTACGTGGCCCACCTGAGGACGACCGAGCCGAGGGCCACGCGTGAGAT
>JBOHUG010000119.1:0-33793 GCA_050734135.1 Candidatus Dormibacteria bacterium | reverse complement strand
CCTCCAGTGCTGACCCGTTTCAGCGGGTCTCTCCGAGTTCTGTTGCCTGGAAGGCTACGCCGTCGCTTTCTCTGGGGTCAGCCGACGGCCTCGGTCAATTTCCACAACATCTGACGTTAGCTCTGAGCGAGGGAGTCGTGGACCGCTTCCGGACCCTCCCCATCGCGGTCCGCGATCGCAATTGGCCGCTCCGTATCCAGCCTGCTGCTAGGCATTCCCGCCTTAGCGGTGATGATCCTCTGCGGCCTGGCCGTGGGCTGGCGGGCAGAAGACGGCTTCGGCAACGCGGTGCTGGCGTTTCTCCTGTTCGAGTTGTTCGGATTCGCCATGGGTTGGATCGGCGTCTTGGTAGGACTGGTCGCTCGCTCCGCTCAGGCGGCGGACGTCATCATGGCTATCCCAAGTTTTCTACTTGGGTTCATCTCCAGTGTCTTCGTCGACCCGTCGAAGATGCCCATTTGGCTTCGGGGTATCGCCGAATGGAATCCGATGTCAGCCGTTGTGGCCGCTGGCCGCCAGCTGTTCGGGAACACAATTGGTCCTCCGCCGTCCGGAGTGTGGTCGCTTGACCACCCGATCGTCACCACGATTGGCCTATCACTGATCATCGTCGTCGTACCCGCGCCGATCAGCGTGCGCCTCTACAGCAGAAGCACCAGATAAGCGATGTCCTTGCCTGAAGCTAGACGGCCGTCTCCTGGACCGAGAAGGCCCCGGGCTGGACCCCATGCTCCGGCTCCACAGCGATGCCCTAGGGGATATGAGTGTGGTGGGCCCAGGGCTGCGAACTCAACCACAACCCGGTTCGATCAGCGGGAGCCCAGCCCGATTCATCCCTTCGGGCTGAGACACCTCGCCTATGTCACATCGGACGGGGCCGACGGGTCTTACGGTGTACCACACGAGCACGGAACAGAAGTTCACCATGGACCCACGCCTAGACTACAACGGCAGCGAGATCCTGCCGGACTTCGCGAAGCACATCAACTCGGCGGGGGCGGCCGTCCGGTGGTCGACCCTGCCGCCCGTGCCTCAAAACCTGATTCTGCTCCGGGCCAGCCAGATCCACGGCTGCGCGGCGTGCACCGACATGCTCACCGAGGACGCCGAACACGACGGAGAGACGTCAGTGCGGCTCAATTGGGTGGCGGCGCGGCGGGACGCGAAGGCCTTCACCGACTCCGAGCGGGCCGCACTTGATCTCACCGAGCAGGGCACCCGCATCGCTGATGCCGCCGCCGGCGTAACCGACGAGGCGTGATTGGTCGGGGCCTAGCATCACGACACCGACCAGCTCGCCGCGCTGGAGTGCACCATCGCCCTCATCAACAGGTATAGCCGGCTCAACCCCGTCTGCCGGAACCAAGGAGGTGACTACCATCTGGGGCAGTAGGGATTATGACGACCCCGTTCCGGTAGCTAGACCCCAGTCGGTCGACCCGACCCGATAGGCGCCGCGGGCCGGCAAACCCCGGACCGTCTTCCGTCGGAACTGTCTTTCTGGTAACAGATGAATCTCACTGCTCCGTCAGCTGGTCGACCCCGCACCGCGCTCAGCTTCAAATACTGGGGGAGGAGAAGGTCGCGGTCCGACACTTCTCCTCCGCACCTCGGTTCGGCGCTCGCTCGCTGGTACGGTGGATTGACCGCCGGGGAGGAGGTTCCGTAGAGTCGCAAGCGGTTCGAATTCTATATCTTGATCAGGAGGGTCGAGGTGGCTGAAGTAGTTCTCTTTCACCACGTCCAGGGCCTGACCCCTGGCGTAGTTTCCTTCGCCGACGAACTCCGCCGCGCCGGACACACGGTGCACACGCCCGACCTCTTCGACGGCAGGACCTTCGACAGTATCGAAGCGGGACTTGCCCATGCTGGGCAGATCGGATTCGAAGAATTGGTCGAGCGCGGCGTCAAAGCGGCCGAGGAACTGCCGGCAGGGTTGGTTTACGCCGGGTTCTCGCTCGGAGTGATGCCCGCGCAGAAGCTGGCGCAGACCCGGTCCGGAGCCCGAGGGGCACTCCTCTTTCACTCCTGCATGCCAGTTACTGAGTTCGGCGCCGCCTGGCCCGACGGGATACCGGTGCAGGTGCACGGGATGGATCACGACCCCTACTTTGTCGACGAGGGTGACATCGAGGCTGCGCGCGAGCTCGTCGCCTCCACCAAGGACGCGGAGCTTTTTCTCTACCCCGGAAACAAGCACCTCTTCGCCGACAGTTCCCTCCCGTCATACGACGCCGAGGCTGCTGCCCTGCTCACCGGCCGAGTGCTGGACTTCCTCGGTTGAGATTACAGAACGGAGTTGGGTAAGAGACTGGTCTGGTTTCGGCAGCGCTCCCCTGGTTAGGGAAGCTCTGAGTGTTCACTCCCGTTTTCGACAATTCTCGAGGAGACCTGCCCGATAACCTTTCTACAGTCCCAAACAACAGTGGCTGTATCCGAGCAGTTCATGGAGCGTCGATCACGCCAGCACTGCGGCCAGTTCGGGAAGTGCGCGCCACCGCCGGCGCCGCGCAGAAGGTCTCGCCCTTCGGCCGTCTGACCAGGGTGAGGCTGAGGCTTTTGGCCACGGTGCACTCGTTATGCACCCGAGGACGGCTCCGCCCCGGCGCATCTTGCTCCAGTCCCGCGACCCGGCCCCGGCAAACCGCCGCCGCCACAACTGCACTGTCGCAACGGAGCAGCCAAGTTGCGCAGCGATTCGAGAATTGGCTTCTCCAGCCGCCGCCAGCAGGACGATTCGAGCTCGCACAACTCGCCGGTGTGAGAGGACCCGGCTCTTAGTCCAGATGGTCAGGACCGCCCGCTGACCGGGCGAGAGAACAGGGGCGGGAACGGGGTGATCTGGCTCCCACCATCATCTTCTCACCATCCACCAAGCTGCAAGCTGTTTCTGCCGTGTTGCACTAGCCACTTCGGTTCTGGCACCGTCGAACGTTTGCTGCCGCGCGACCAGTCGAAAGGCTTCCTAGTCTGGGGCCCCGATAAGGTACCCGCGAGTACAGCCACCGTGAGGTCTTCGAGTCGTAATCTCCACCTGACGAGAGTGGGCTGGTCGCGGAAAACTCTCGCAAGGAGCCCAGGGTCGGGCAGTATCCCCTACTAGTCGGACTCTTCGGAGTCGGCGCCCTCGCCCGGATGTCCCACTCCGGGCGGCACCCACGATGAGTTGGTGGCGGAGGGATCCGATGCGGTCGCTGGTGCAGCGGTGGACGTGGCGGTGCCGGTAGCTCCCAGCCCGTGCTCCTTGCCGTATTCGCTTGCTCGGGTCGCCGCCGCTGAGGCGGCTTCCTTGGCTGCGGCGATCTTCGCGTCCACCATGGGTGCCTTCTCCGCGGCCTTAGCCTGAAGGTCTGCCGCCACTGCCTTGCCTCTCTGATCGAGTGACTTGTATAAGTCTTTGAAACCCATCTCGTTCTCCAGTTGACCCGCCGGATGGCGATCGAGACCGAGTCTACCGCGGAGTTTCCGCAGGAGGGCGATCGCGCGGGATTTATTGAGTGATGTTCTTGGAGAGGGTGACAGGGTAGGCCGTGCTGACCCAGCCGGCCGGAGTCAGTCTGGCTGGCGCGTTCGCGGGACGACGCTGGCTCCCCGATTGGGCTCGCAGAACCAGCCGTCCCGCGACAGGCCCACTCGTGATGTTGTGCACCGTGCCTCTCCTGGAAGGCGGCTAAAATTCAGTCGTCGGCGGCGGGACGCGTCCCAGGAGGTGACCGACTGTGGCGGTGGAAGGTGGTGGGCAGGGCAATCCCGCCTGGAACCAGTACGGCCGGGCGCTGATTAAGGCGATGTCGGAGGTCACTGCAGAGGCCCCGGAGGAGCTGCACACCCTGCTGCTCGAGGCCGCCGACTACTGGCTCTCGGTGGGGCTGGCGATCGGGACCCAACACCGCGAGGCTGCGCTGCGGCTACTCGATCTGATCGAGACCGAAGGAGTCGGCCAGGCGGAACTAGCGGAGGATGCCGCAGGGTTCTGTTCGGAGGCCATCGGGTGAGGCGCCGCAGTCTGGTCTCTCAGATGTACCGTGCCGCCCGGGTCGCCAACGATGTCAGCACGCTCGCCTCCGGCAACCCACACCGAATTGCTCAGCGGGCCCGCAACAAGATCGTCGGCCGAGCCCTCGGTCGGGCGGGAGTCTGGCGGGCTCTGTGGCGCTGAGCGGTTAGGGCTCGACGGCCCGGTTCCTTCTCACATGGTCGCAGCGGTAATTCGATATCCTGAGCTTTCTGCCAAGTTGGCGGGAAGGCGGCCGGCACGAAGGTAGATCACCATGACAACTCCGGCGACCTCGCCTCAGGTAATCCGCCGGATCAAGCTAACCATGGTCTGGGGGTTAGCCTTGCTGTGGGTTCTGGACGCCGCCCTGCAGGCCCAGCCGCGCATGTTCACAGTCGACTTCGTCAGCAACGTGATGAAGCCGTCGATTGCCATCGCCCCTTCCCTGCTGGCCGCGCTCTCGACCTGGACCCTGGAAACGGTGAGTCCCCACATCGCCGAATGGAACTGGCTCTTTGTAGTGGTTCAGGCCACAATCGCAGCGGCCCTCGTCGGCGGGTTGCTACGCCACAGTCACCGCTGGATCCGAACTGGTCTGCTGCTCTCAATAGCCTGGGGGCTCGGGGTCTGGGTGTTCGGCGAGGGGACCAGCGGGGTGTTCACTGGAAACGGGACCCTCCTCACGGGTGCTCCCGGATCGGTGACGCTCTACGTTGGAATCGCGGTGCTCTACCTCCTGCCCGACCGCTTCTGGCAGCTTCGCAAACGATTTTGCTTACCCCGAGACCTGCTCGCTCTCGTGTTCCTGTACGGCGGAGCGATCCAGATCGCCACCCCAGGCTTCTGGGGCCCCCGGGGGAACGCAGTCCTGATCGAGGGCCAGGCAAGCATGGCGCCCTCTTGGATGGTGTCGTCGATGACACCCCTGGTGACCTTCAGCCACTCCCACCCAGTACTCGCCAACGCCGTTTTCGCCACGGCCCTGTTGGCGGTGGCGCTGCTTCTCTTCGGCCATGCTCCCAAGTTGGTTGGGTTTGTCGTCCTAGCACTAGACCTCGGCGTCATGTGGTATTGGGGCCAAGCTTTCGGCGGCATCTTCTCCGGCATGGGGACTGACCCGGGTAGCCCTCCGCTGCTAGTACTGCTGGCGATCCCAGCCGCGGTTGTCTGGCAACAGCGCCGAACGGGAGGGTCCCGAGAACGGCAACTAGGTGAGGCGGCCGCTCGGGGAGGATCGGGAGCAGGCGCTGGCGTGCAGAACTCAGCTCTGGCCGACGCTCGGCGTCGGTAACTCGAGCCGCGCAGCTGGTCGGATTGAGGTGAGCTGGATCGGGCGGAAGTGGCCCACTCCCAATTTGTCGGCGGCTCGCTGGAGAGTCGAGTCGGCGGTCGCAAGTGTGGTGGCGGCCCAGGTCGCTTCCCGCCGGTAGGCGCTGGCAGCGCCTCGATCCCCGGGGTGGGCCAGCAAGGTCACCTCATTGCGCATGGCGGGCGTGACATCTTCCTGAGCCCACACTCCGAGGGCGCTCACCGCATAGTCGAGGTGGAGCCCCGAGAGCGCGGGCGGCAGAGAGTAAACGGTGAGCTGGAAGATCGCCGGGTCAGTGCTGGGCGCGCAGGCGCGAGCTGCCGCCTGCGCCGCCATACGAGCCCGAGGCTGTCTACTGTCCCCGAGCTCGGTCGGATGCCAGCTGGAGAGCGCCGTCGCCACCTTTGTGTTGCACTCGAGTAGGTCGGCCCGGAGAGCTTCCACCATGGTCCGGAAGGCGGCGGCCTTCTGCCCGGAGCTGGCGGGCCGGGTGACCACGAGAGCAATTCCGCCGCCGGCCAGGAAGACCAGGACGACCAGGGCTCCGAGGCGCAGCGAGCGACCGCGCTGGCGCTGGGAGCTGGCCGGTTCCGAGTCGGAACCGGCCGCGCCGAGCTTCAAGTCGGGCCGCCCGTGAGCGAGACCGGCCTCAGCGGATCGACCACTGGTGGCTGAAGGTCGACGGGGCACAGGCCACCAGACTTCCGGTGGCTACTCCGCCAAGTCGGGGACCGCCCGGGTGGGGCCGATCGCAGGAACTGCGGCAAAGCTCGCGACAGGCGGTGTCGGCAAGCCTTCGAAGTGACGCAGGCGGGAGCTGTTCCAGACCACAAATGCAGAAGACAGCGCCATTGCCCCACCGGCGATCAGGGGGTCCAGCCGGCCCAGGGCCGCCAGGGGGATCGCGACTACGTTGTAGCCGAAGGCCCACACCAGGTTGCCGCGAATCGTGCGAATGGTACGGCGTGCCAAGCGGAGGGAATCCGGCACAACCCGGAGATCATCCCGGACCAGGATCAGATCGGCCGCGTTGATGGCCACGTCGGTTCCAGATCCCATGGCGAGACCCAGATCGGCTCGCACCAATGCTGGACTGTCGTTGACCCCGTCACCCACCATCGCCACCGAGTGTCCCTGGGCCTGAAGCTCACGGATGATCGCAACCTTCTCGGCGGGCAGGGACCCGGCGACCACGTCACGGATCCCGACCTCGGCGGCAACCGCTCTGGCGGTCGCCTCGTTGTCACCGGTCACCAGGATGCAGTGAAGCCCGAGTCGCTCCAACTCCCGGATTGCTGGCTCTGCAGATGGCTTGACTACATCGGCGACAGCTACTGCACCGATGGTCTGTCCGTCTCTGGCCACCAGCACCGTGGTGTGGCTCATCACCTCCCAGCTTCGGCACTGGGCAGCTATCTCCTTGGGGACGCTGATCCCATGCTCTCGGAGCAGCGTAAGTCGCCCGACCAGGAGCCGGTGTCCGTTCACCAAGCCGCTGGCGCCCAGCCCGGGCAGGCTGAGGAACTCCTCGGGCTGAGGCAGATTGGGGAACCGCTCACGCGCGGCGGCAGTTAGCGCCGCCGCTACCGAATGCTCACTCGCCTGCTCCAAGGCCCCAACGTCACGGAGCAGGCTGGCGGGCTTGACCGTGGCCACCGTCACCATGTCGGCCAGTGCCATCTTGCCCTGGGTGACGGTACCGGTTTTGTCTAGGACCACGGTATCGACCGTTCTGGACGTCTCTAGCCCCTGGTGGCCCTTGAAGAAGATTCCCAATTGAGCCCCTCGGCCCGACGCTACCCGCAGGGCGGCCGGAGTGGCGAGGCCCAAGGCGCAGGGACAGGCGATGATCAAGACCGCCAACGAGGCACTGAAGGCCAACTCGATCGAACCCGAGAGCACCATCCAAGCGATGAAGGTGAGGACCGCTCCGACGATCACGGTTGGTACGAAGACGGCCGAAATGCGGTCGGCCAACCGTTGCACCGAGGCCTTCTGGACCTGGGCCTGCTCCACCAACTCGACCATGTGCGCCAGCTGAGTGTCCCCGCCGACCTTGATCGCCCGGACGATCAACCTGCCGGTCACCACCACCGTTCCTCCCAGGACCTGGTGACCCTCGCTGACATCGATCGGCACCGACTCCCCGGTCATCGAACTGCAGTCGACCGCGGACTGGCCCAAGACCACCTGCCCGTCGGTGGCGATCGTCTCTCCCGGACGGACGATGAACCGATCCCCCAGTCGGAGCTGGGCTACCGGCAGGCGCCGCTCCGACTCGTCGTCTTGAAGGACAGAGACGTCCTTGGCGCCCACCGCAGCGAGGGCCCGGAGGGCATTCCCCGCTCGCCGTCGCGCCAGCGCCTCGAAGAAGCGCCCCGCCAACAGAAAGGTGGTGACCCCGGCTGCCACATCTAGATAGAGAGCCCCGCCGCCCTGGTGGAGGAGGACGTAGAGCCCAGAGCGACCCGGCTCACTGAAGTCGCGAAAGAACATCGCGTACAGCGACCAACTGGTGGCGGCGATGATGCCCATCGACACCAGGGTGTCCATGGTCGAGGAGCCGTGTCGGGCCGCTCGAAGGGCCGCTTTGTGGAAAGGCCAGGCGGCCCAGACCACGACGGGGGCACCCATCGCGATGAATAGCCACTGCCACCCCGGAAACCGGAGCCACGGCAGCAAGGAGAAAGCCGTCGACCATTCGCCGAGTGGCATGAAGATCAGCGCGGCGACCAGCAGCCGACGCCCCAGATACCGAACTCGCCGATCATCCTCGGCCGCGTCAGCCTCAGCACTGTGGTTGGCCTCGACCAGCTCCGCCCCGTATCCGGCTGCCTCCACCCGCTTGATCAGGAGGGGAATCGGTACCGCAGAGAATAGGGAGATCGTCGCCCGCTCGGAGGCGTAGTTGACCTGAGCGCTAACGTGGTCGAGCTGGTTGAGGCTCCGCTCGATCTTGGCGGCACAGGCTCCGCAACTCATCCCCCGGATCGACAGCTGCAGTTGGTCAAACTGTGGGCTGGCCCCGCCGGGATCTGACGCGGCTAGCTCCGATCCGCCCTCCCCGGACGGGCTCGCTCCCTCGGCAAGAACAGATGCTCGCTCCCCGCCTGGCTTGCCAGGCTGCCCCGTCACTGCGGACCTAAGTCCGGACCGCGGACCAAGCCCGGCTACTCACTGCATGGCTCTTGCTGGTATCGATCACGATGCGATCCACTCTAGCGATGGTCGGCCGGACGGTGGTCGGGTCGAGTCGGAACTCAACCGTATCAGATGAAAAGTTGGGGCCACTGGGTGACGGAGAGCATGAGCATCATCGAGAAGGCGATCGTGAGATCGCCATTGATGCCAAGTGCCCGCAGCGACGGGAGGTCCTGGCCGTTGCTGCTCCTCGAAGGCGAGGGATGCCGAGATTCCCAGACGGTGGTGACGATGAAGCCCAAGTACAGCACCAGACATAGGATGGTGATACCCGAGACGGAGGTCGTCGAGAACATGTAGGCCATGGAGGCGTTGATGAAGAGATGCCAGCCCTCACTGCGCCGATCGCAGGAGGACCAGCGCCCCACCAGTCGGACGAGAAAAACCCCTGTGAACAGGGCAAATACGACTACATATATCCCCAGCGGGCCGATGTAAGTGACAGTCCCGATCATCAGTGTGGTCATGCCAATCATCCCCAGGGCATGCACCGTGTGGCCCACGAGGTCGAGCAGCGTGTGATACCGGGAAATGTGGGCCCGTTGCAAATATCGCCAGATGAAGATGACAAGAACGTAGGCAGAGAGGATGATCACTAAAATCAGCGCCAGCTCAATGACGGGCGGGCCGGACTGCGTCTGCGATGGTGGTGCTGACGACGCGCAGCCGGGCATCACCATGCCCGACATGCACTGGGATTTCACAGGTCAGCTCTCCCCAATTTGCGCGCGCTCCCTTGATGTGATCGCTTGGTTGTGGCGACCGGAGTAGAGCACTGCGACCCCTCATCCACCCAGCTCGCGGTCACATGATAGGCGCCACAAACTCAGCCGTTACCCAGGGTGGTCCCAATTAGGGCCGAGCGTATTATGGCTGGCGACGACTGGGGCCAAAGTCTAAGGACGGGGGACCGCAATGCCTGGGATGGGGAGCTACGGCGCCGAGTCCATTGGAGGCTTCTACCCCTACCTCTTCATCGACCTGCTGATCATTGCGGCGCTGACCTGGTTCATTTTTGGCGCGCGGGTGGGGCTCCGCTACCTCGACGAGCGGGACGGGGTCGCCGGTCGGGCGGCCAAGGCAGAACTACCAAACCTACCGCACTTCATCCCGGCTCGGGTGTTCCTGCGCCGCACGATTGGAATCATCTGGATCATCGATGGGTTGCTCCAGGCACAGCCAGCGATGCCCGGCGGATTCGCGAAGAACGTCGTGGCGCCGCTGGCGGCCGGTGAACCGCACCTGCTATCCAATCTCCTGAACTGGGAAGTCTACTTTTGGCAGGCGCACCCATTGGACCTGGCGGTCGCCACCGTGCTTGTTCAGGTGGGGATCGGCGCCGCCATCCTGGCGGGTGGTGACTCGAAGCTGGGGAGGGTCGGTCTGTGGGCCTCGATCGGCTGGGGACTTTTCGTATGGGTTGGCGGCGAAGCCTTGGGGGGGATTCTCGTCCCGGGTGCCACCGAGCTCATGGGCGCTCCTGGGGCGGTACTGGTGTACGTTGCCGCTGCCGGGCTCTTGCTCGCTCCGATTCGAATCTGGGAGGATGGCCGGGTCTACCGCGGCGTCCGGCTCGGGGTCGGAGCCGTACTTTTGTTTGGGGCCCTCTTGCAGGCTTTGCCGTGGGAGGGGTTCTGGACCGGAAGCGGCCTCAGCGCGATGTTCCTCGCGATGGCCAGCTTGCCGCAGCCGGGGTTTCTGTCGGGTCCGGTTCTTGCGGCTGGGCACTTCGCTCAATCCAACCCGATCCTGTTGAACTCCGTCTTCGTTTCGGCCATGGCGGTCCTCGGGGCGGGTCTGGTCTTAGGTCGGTCCCCGAAGCGGTGGACGATTGCGGCACTGGTATGGCTGGCCATCAGCTGGTGGATCGGCCAGGACTTTGGGGCTCTGGGCAGCAAGACCGCCACTGATCCCAACCTCTCGCCCTTGCTGGCGGTGATGCTGATCTGTGCCTGGATCGGGACAAGGGCCGATTCGGCCAGGGTTGCGACGGCGTCCTCCAGAGTGGGAGTTCTGCGCCGGTCGGTTGCACTGGGCGGGCTACTCTCACTGGGGGTGGCGGCGGTACCGGTGTTGCTCGGACTTCCAGTGGCGGCAGCGCAGTCGGCGACGATCGAAGCGCTGAATACCGGCGGCCCGGTCTCGCCGGTGGACAACCAGAGCCTTCCAGACGTGACTCTGGTGAACCAGCACGGGCGCACGGTCGACCTGAGGGAGTGGTCGAGCAAGGCGGTCGTACTAACCTTCCTCGACCCGCTGTGCTACTACCAGTGCCCGATCATCGCGGAGCAGCTAGCCGCCGCCGATCGTGCGCTGGGTCCACTGGCGAAGAAGGTCGAGTTGGTCGCGATCGTCGCGAATCCGATCTACCACAGTCTGGCGGTGGTGCGCTCCTTCGACTCCACCACCTTGGTGAACCGCCTACCTAACTGGCAGTACCTGACCGGATCGCTGCCGCAGTTGGAGCGGGTGTGGGACGACTTCTCCTTGCCGATCGAGATTCCGCGCCTGGACATGGTGGACCACCCGACCATCCTGTACTTCGTCAAACCTGGTGGACAGGAGGTGAGCCTGACCCAGGACTCGGCGCTCGGTCAGGCGAGCGTCATAACTTCATACGCCTCGCTGGTAGAAGAGCAACTGAAGTCGATCCTTACCGGTCAGTGACCTCGGTCGCGGGTCGGCCCTGGTGGCGCGATCGGCGTATCTGGGTGGTCCCCTGTCTGGGCACTGTAGCGCTCGTGATATTTCTGATCAGCCTGCTCCCGACCGCCCCCGTGGCTCCGAGCACGGGGGCTCTACCTGATACGGCAGTGGGCAAGCTGGTCGAGAAGATCGAGCAGATCAACTTCCCAACCGACAAGGTGGGATGGGCACTGGTGGCGGCGAGGCCGTACTGGAGGTTAGTCCGCACCGTCGATGGCGGGGTCCACTGGCAGGACGTCAACCCTGCCGGCGACGCCAGCAACGGTGGGGTCGTCCTGACGGTGATGGGTGCCCAGGCGGCCGCCGTGGTGATCTTGCCCTACGAGTACATTCGTGATTCGGGCTTCGCGGTGACCACTGACGGTGGGGCGCAATGGACTGCGGGGGTTCTGCCCAACGGGGCGTCCACCGGGCCAGATCCGATCTTCGCCCTCAGCAACCGAGTGATCTTTGCGGTGTTGGGTAACGGCACAGTCGTCTCAACCTCCAACGGTGGTACCACGTGGTCTCCCGCCAAGCTACTCGGTCAGACGTCGGGGAGTTGCCTGCCGACATCGGTCTGGTTCACCAGCGCTTCCAGCGGTTGGGTCAGCGGTTCCTGCACCGGGGTCGCAGCTCTGTGGCACACTGCTAACGGTGGTGCCAGCTGGCAGCCCGAGGTGCTGTCGAGCAGTTACAGTCCATCCACTGCCGTGTCTGTGGCACCACCGAAGGAGATCAGTTCCGGCGGTGCGTTGACGACGGTGGTCGCCGACACCGGCACCGGCGAATCGGTTCGCGTCTTCGAGAACTCCTCAGGAGACTGGCGGGCCGCACCTGCGGTCACCTTGCCGGCGGGCCGGGTGCTGGTGTCCTTCGCCAACAAGTCAGACGGATGGGTCCTGGTGGAACCGAGGGCTCGGGGCGCGACGGCCCTGGCCTACTACACGACCACTGCCGGCTACGACTGGTCGTTCCGGGCGACACCCATTCCAGCGCCCGAGTTAACCGGAATAGACCTGGTCTCGCCGCTGACGGTGGTAGCGCTGGCCCAAGCGGGCCGGTACCACTTAGTCTGGACGACCGCCGACGGTGGGGTCAAGTGGAGCAGCTCGGAGATGGCGATACTCAATGGGCCCGAACCCAGGGTCAACGGCATTCGTCCTTGAGCTTCGCCGGAGCTGGCGAGCGCCCTCCGGTCCGTCGACCGGAGGGCGCTCGGGCTCATGATCCCGAGCCGGTGGAGGTCAGCCGGCCGGTCCCGTGATCAGCGTCACGGTGGCGGCGTGGCTGTTGTCGCTGGAGTCGACCCAGGTGATCGAGATGCTTTGGCCGATCTTGGCGCTGGCGATGACCGCTTCCAGTGAGCTTTCATCGGTGATCGTGGTGCCGTTGGCGGTGGTGATCACATCTCCTGCCACCAACCCGGCCGTCTTCGCTGGTGTCGAGGGGAGGACGGTGGTGATCAAGGCACCCGAGCTGACCGGCGGCGTGTACTGACCGAAGCCTCCGTTGAAGCCGCCGTTGCCGCTGCTTGCAGCGTTGCTGGCGTTCTCAACTGCGACGCCCAGGAAGGGTGGGAGACCGAGGTGAACGGTGGAGCTGCCCTGGCCTTGCTGAATCTCAGTGGCGATGGCGAGGGCGGTATTGATCGGAATCGCGAACCCCACTGTCGAGCAGGAGCTGGAGGAGGAATCGGTGGCAGCCGCCGTGTTCATCCCGATCACCTGTCCCGCGGAGTTGGCCAGCGGGCCTCCCGAGTTGCCCTCGCACAGTGAGGCGTCACTCTGGAGGAGACCGGTGAGGTTCTCGCTGGTGCTGTTGCCTTGGTCGCTCGCGGTGATTGATCGGCCGATCGCGGTGATCGCTCCGCTGGTCACCGTTGGCTTGCCCGGCAGGTCCAGAGCGTTGCCGATGGCCACCACCGGCAGGCCCACGTCGACACGGTCGGAATTGCCGACGGTGACAGTCGCCAGCCCGGACGCGTTCTCCAGCTGCAAAAGTGCGATGTCGGCGGTGTCATCGTAGCCGACGACTTTGGCGGTGTACTTGGTCCCGGTGCCGTCAACCTGAGCAGTGATGCTGGTGGCGCCATTGATCACATGGTTGTTGGTCAAGACCTCGCCATTTGAAGTCAGAACCATACCGGTGCCATCCGAGGTGGCGTTCTGGTAGCCGTCAACCGCGGTGATGTCGACCACCCCGGGCTCGACCTTGGCAGTCACGGCGGAGACGTTCAGTGTCCCGGCCTTGGCGGTCACTCCTGACGAGGCCGCCGGCTTGGGAATCGGTTGGTTGGCCTGCTGGTTACTAGAGGTGGGGTTGCCAATCTGGTGGCCGACGAATCCCACCGCTACTAGGATCGCTACCGCGGCTCCCAACGCCGCGAAACGCTTGCCCCAGCCGGGGCCACCGGAGCTCGGAGTCCCGAGCGCGTCGATGACCTGAGGGGGCCCAGACCCGCCCCGGGGAGGGGAGCCGCCGCCAGTGAGCTCGTCCCCGGTCCCAGGTACGGTCGCCGAATCGGTCGGGGGAGTCCACGGGGTCGAGCCGGGAGCGGTCTCGGGCTGCTGCGATTCCGGGCTCGCAGGCTGGGGGTCGGAATTGCTGTCCACTGCTCTGTTACCTGTGTGGCACGCGTCCCGCATGTTTCGACAGCGGGATCGTCGTGGGGCTGCTTAGCGCTGAAACCTTCACGGTGCGCTCCCCAGCTTGGATTAGTGTGAGAGAAACCTGGGAAGACGGCGAGAATCAGCACTCCTGCCCAGTTCGGGGCACTGGCCTTAGATTGGTGAGTGCAACGGCCCCGCCGGGGCTGGCGGGGGAGACAGGGAGTGGCGGTCATGCCCGAGATAACGCTGTACGGGGCGCCCTGGTGCCCGGACTGCAAGCGCAGCAAGCAATTCCTGGCCCAGCATCGAGTCGCTTATCAGTGGGTGGATATCGACCAGGACCAAGAGGGGCTGCGGTATGTCGAGAGGCTGCAGCACGGTGGCCGCACCATCCCCACCATCGTTTTCGGGGAGGGCGACTTCCTGCTGGAGCCGACTGATGAGGAGCTCGCCCAGAAGCTGGGGCTCTCGTTGAAGGCCGATCGCAGCTTCTATGACGTGGCTATCGTCGGGGGCGGCCCGGCAGGGCTGGCAGCGGCAATCTACGCAGCCCGTGAGGGGATGGAGGCAATCGTCATCGATCGGAGCGCTCTCGGCGGCCAGTCAGGAGTCACCGAGCGGATCGACAACTACCCCGGCTTCCCCGAGGGCATCGGGGGCGCCGAGCTGGCTGACCGCTTCATCGCCCAGGCCAAACGCTACCTGGTCGAGCTGCTGCCTGCCGTCTCAGTCTCCGAGATCGCCCGCGATGGTGAGGACGTGGTGGTCCGCTTGGGAACCGGCCAAGAATTGGCGGCCCACGCGGTGATCCTGGCCACCGGCTCCTCCTACCGGCGGCTGGAGGTGCCCGGGGAGGAGGGCCTGATCGGGGCCGGTGTGCATTTCTGCGCGACCTGCGACGGGCCCTTCTACAAGGGAGCGGAAGAGCTGATGGTCATCGGGGGTGGCAACTCCGCTCTGGAGGAGGGACTCTTTCTGACCCAGTTCGCCAAGCGGATCCGGGTGCTGCAACGTGGTCCGGAGCTGACCGCGTCAAGGCTGCTGCAGGACAAGGTGCTCGATCATCCGCAGTTCTCGGTCCACACCAACATCGAGGTGCAAGAGCTGCAGGGTCAAGGCCGTCTGGAGGGGGTGGTGGCGCGAGACGTGGTGACCGGGTCAACCTTCCACTGGAACCCGGCCGCCGCCTTTGTTTTCATCGGGCTGGATCCCAACACTCAATTCGTGAACGGAGCGGTGGAGCTCGACGACCGGGACTTCATTCAAGCCGATGCGATGTTTCAGACCTCGGCCCCCGGGGTGTTTGCGGCCGGGGATGTCCGCCGGGGGTCTACCAAGCAACTCGGGTCGGCGGTCGGGGACGGGATCGCCGCTCTTCTAGCGGTCCGCCGGTACCTTCAGGACCACCACCATCTTCCGGAGATGGTCTGAGCGGGCGCGGGAAACCCTCTGGCCGACACTACGAGCTGGATCCTCCCGCAAATGGCCGCTGGCGGACCCGGCGCGCCACCTTGAGATCACTTCTGACGATGCGTTTCCCCGCCAGAGTTCCGCCCGAGAGTGCCGACGCCGCGGCTGCTTAGAGGGACTGGCTCTTGCGCTGGTGGTCGCGGTGGAACCGGAAGAGGAACCATACGACCCACACCACAAAGGCAAGCACTACCAAATGAAGCAGGATCGAGACCGCCAGGGGCAGGATGAAGAAGATCCCAAAGAGGACCACCAAAACCACCAGGACCGCCATCAGCGGGTGACGTAGCAGGTGCATGATGCCCCAACCTTACGCGTCCGCAGTCCGAAAAGCCACCAGGGAGCTGTTCCTCCCGCCCCGACGGACCGTACACCACCTACACCTGGGGCAATTGCTGTCAGAGTCCTACCCGAAGCGGCCGCTTTAGCCGAGGGCGTCGTCGGGGAGGTCGACGCCTCCCACCGCCTCCTCCGTCCCCAGTTGGTTGCGGTCGGCGCGTTTGCGAAGGCGGTGGATCGCCAGGAAACCGAGTCCGGCGGCCAGAGCGCAGCTGACCCCACCTGTCGTCAGGCCAGCCCGGGGACCGGCGGTGCTCGAGACCCACCCGATCACTGGTCCCCCGATTGGTGTCGTGCCCTGAAACGCGATCGCCCAGAGGGCCATCACCCGGCCGCGCATCCGAGGCTCGGCGGCCAATTGAAGGGTGGTGTTCCCCCGCGCGATGAAGGAGATGCTTGCCCACCCCACCGCGGCCAGCGCCAAGTACTCAAGGGCCAGAGAAGGCGCAGCTGCCGCCATCAGCAGAACCACAGCGAACATCCCGGCAGCGATCGAAACCGGTCGCAATCCGGTGCGACCCCTAGCCGCGGTAACCAGCCCCCCGGCGATGGCTCCAACTCCCATGGACGCGGTCATGAAACCGTAGGCCTTGGGGCCGCCATGGAATGTGTGGCTGGCGACCACGGGCAGTACCACCTGGAACTCGTAAGCCAGGGTCCCCACCACTGTCATCATCAGTAGAGGGAGCGCCAGCTCCGGTACCCCGGCCACGTAACGTAGCCCGGCTCGGAGCTGACCTCTGCTCCTACCGGTGGGCAGGCTGGGGCGGAGTTGCGAGAGGTCCATCGTTACCAGCGAGCTGACCACCGCCGCAAAGCTGCCAGCGTTGATGATGAAGCACCAACCGATTCCCCAAGACGCGATCAGCAGTCCGGCGACGGCAGGACCGATGGCTCGAGCGACGTTGACCAGCACCGAGTTCAGGCTGACCGCGTTGCGCAGGTCCCTGCCCCCGACCATCTCCAACATGAAGGCTTGGCGACTCGGGTTCTCAAAGGCGTTATTGAGCCCCAGGAGTGCCGCCAAGATGAAGATTTCCCAGACTCGAACCACTCTGGCCAGAGTCAAGATCCCCAGGATTAGCGCCTGGATCCCCATCAGCGACTGCAGCAGCACCATCAAGCGCCGCTTGTCCACTCGGTCAGCGATCACGCCCCCGTAGGCCCCCAGAACCAACACGGGCAGGGTCTGAGTGGCCACCACCAGGCCCAGTACCACCGGCGAGTGAGTGAGCGTCAAGACCAACCACGACTGAGCGGTGGTCTGCATCCAGGTGCCGATCATGGAAACGGACTGGCCCGAGGCGTAGCGGCGGTAATTGGGGATCGCGAGTGCGGCGAACGTGATGCGGGATGCCCGCAGGATCGAGCTCAACCGATCATGGATCTGGAACCAGCAGCGAGTCGGCAAGCGCTTCCAGCGCCGGGATAGCCTCCACCAGCAGCTTCCGCTGGGCCACCGAAAGGGTCTCCAGACGATGGCCCAAGACGTCGTTGCGCTCCGCCTGAATGCGACGGTGCAGCCGCCTCCCGCTGACGGTGGTGAGTAGCACCGCCGCCCGGCCGTCGAGGGGGTCGGGGCGCCTGGCGACAAGTCCTCTGCCCGTGAGCTTGGCGACGATCCGGGAGAGCATGGTCGGATTGATCCCCTCCAGCTGTGAGAGCTGGGCGGGGCCAACCGGTCCGTGGCGTGCCAGGGTGGCCAGGACCGACAGCTGAGTGGGGGTGAGCCCCGCGCCGGCCTGGGTGGGCCGCAGGCGCCGGGATAGGCGCCCGATCAGGATCCGGAGCACGGCCGCGCTGGGAGCTTCAGGAGGTGCTGGTCTATTCGCCATCTGTGGTCCGATAGTTGCTTGCTAGCAAGCACTGTACTGCCTCGCTCCGGCGCCGGATCCGGTCCCAACGCAGCCGGCAGCACCATGGGCTCGGGCAATCGAGAGGGCCTCGAAGATGAGGGTCCTTGGGGCCTGGTCGCAATAACGCTCTGCCAGGACCATTTTTCTGGAATCTGTGACATTCTGTTGGCTGGCTCGTTGCCTTATTGACCAAAGGTGAGTTCCCGGCCCAGCCTCAGCGACGGCGAGGGGGCGCGACCAGAGGCGGTCATCGCCCCGACCTTCTCCGGCTCCGGAGACCAGTTCGCCGCGCCTTTTGAACTGCCGGTGGAACAGGCGATGGTGCTGGCGAGTGTCCCTCGCCAAGGCATCCCCGAAAGCCAGCTAGATCACATCCTGGGAATGACCAGCGCTGATGCCGCCCGGATTAAGGCGGTCCTGCTGCGACGCAGGCTAGTGCGCCGCACTCCGGCCGGCAAGCATAGGGCGAGCTCGCGGCTGGAACTCACCGATCGGGGTGAACAGGGTCTCCGATGGCTGGACCAGCTGCAGACTTCACTGCCATCCGATCTCTTCGCCCCGGCCGAACCCCTACCTCCCGGGCCGCTCAGGCTGGTTGACGGATTCTCGGTCGAGGTGCGTCCCACCCCGGCTCCGCGCGGTCTCTTTGCCCGGCTGCACGCACTCTGGACCGATCAGCCTGAACCAGCGGTGACCGACGCTGCCGCCCCGGAAGAGGTCTTCGGTTGGGGCTTCATCAACGTCGCCCTGGGGACCGGATGCTTCGGGGTCGCCGCTTTGGTGGGCATTCTGCTGCAGAACGAGCGCGACGCCCTGACCGCTCTGGGGGTGGGCTGCCTGCTTGCGGCGTTCTTCTTCATCCGCGCTGGGGCGGCGCTCTTCCGCCATGCTCGAGTTCGCAGCTGGTTGGCTCGGCGGTTGCGGCGGATCGGTGAAGACCGCGTCCCCGCGTGGCCGCGTCATCGACCCCGTTCGCGCCGAGCCGTGGAGTGACATCTGCCGGTCAATAGACCGTCCCGCCGCCGGGTACCGGTTGTCCGGATCTAAAGTACACAGCGCGAGTGGAATTTGGCATGATATGGCACATGATCCGTGCCCGCCAGGTATTTAGCTTCCCCAACCCGGTGAACGAAATAGCTGCTCGTTGCGTCGCGGGAGGTGTGGCTCTGATCAGCTTGGTCGCGATCGCCGCCCAGCTACCGTGGCTCAGTGCCGTGTTGGCGGCCGGATTCGTGGTTCGAGTCGCCAGCGGGCCGACGCTCAGTCTCCTGGGTCAGCTGGCAACGAGGGTGGTCGCACCCTGGCTGGCCGAACCGAAACTGGTGGCAGGTCCACCAAAGCGCTTCGCCCAGGCGATGGGGGCCGTTCTGACGATCACTGCGAGCGTGACTTATTTCGGGCTCGGCCTGACCACCGTGACCTACGCGCTATTGGCGGCAGTGCTGCTGGCCGCCACCCTGGAGTCGGTGTTCGCATTCTGTCTTGGTTGCCGGATATTTGCGGTGTTGATGCGGCTCGGGGTGATCCCGGCTGACGTCTGCGTCGCTTGCTCGGACATCTGGAGCCCGGCCGCCCGCGCTCTGCGATCGCATTCGGTAGGAAGCCCTAGCTCAGTCGGGGAGTAGACCAGCGCCGAAGGTTCACCGGTGGCGTTCCAGCGTTCTGCGGGCTGGTACCGGTAGCTGAGCGCTGGGTTCGGCGGATTCGCCCTGGGTGACGTTTAGGTCGGGGTCGCCCGGCGGGAGCTGAATCGGTCCGCTAGATTGCATTCCTCTACCTGTGCTCGTTACCGTCCTCGCGGTGCCTCACCTAACCGTCTTCAACAATCGGATCCGGACGGAGCGCTTGGAGCTGCGTCTCCCAGATCTGGAGCAGCTGGACGAGCTGGCGACCCTGGCGGCCCGAGGCATCCACCCCCCTGAGACGATGCCCTTCGGGGTTCCCTGGACCGACCTGCCGCCAACGGAGCTGGAGCGGGGAGTGGTGCGCTTCAACCTGTTCCAATTGGGCAACTGGCGGCAGGAGTCGTGGAGCTTCAACCCGGTGGTGCTGCTCGGGGGCCAGGTCGTCGGAACCCAGGGGATCTCCGCCGAAAATTTCGGAGTGACCCGCACCTTCAAGACCGGATCCTGGCTGGGCCAGGCGCATCAGCGCCAGGGCGGCGGCCGCGAGATGCGGGCAGCGATCCTTCACTTCGGCTTCGTTAGCCTCGGAGCCCGCGTGGCGGAAAGCGCGGCGTTTCGCGACAATCCTGCCTCGATCGCGCTGTCACGCTCCCTCGGCTATCAGGAGAACGGAGAGTTTCTAGTGGAGCGTCGGGGGCTCGCTGCTGAGCAGCTAGGACTTCGTCTGACTAGAGAGCGCTGGGAGGCGACAGCCCGGTCCCCGGTGGTCGTCGAAGGGGTCGAGGGTTGCCTTGAGCTCTTCGGTGTCTAGAAAAGTGCCCGGCGGTCACCGCGACCCCTCTAGGACCCTGCTCTTGCTGACCGGGGAGCAGGTGGCATCCGTTCTCATAGGCCCGGAGTTGTTGGACCCTCTGGAGCGCGCCCTGGTGAGCTACAGCGCCGGGGAGGCCACCTCCCCACCGCGCGCCGGCACGGCGACCTCGCAGGGGTGGCTAGGGGCGATGCCGGCTTACCTTCCGGGGCGTGCGCTGGCGGCCAAGCTGGTTACGGTTTTTCCGGCCAACGCCGCGTCGGACCGGCCCTCGCACCAAGGAATCGTGGCCCTTTTCGACGAAGCGGCTGGGTACCCCATCTGTGTGATGGATGCCGGGCGGATCACCGCCCTGCGTACTGCCGCGGTTTCGGCCCTGTCGGTGCGAGAGCTGGCTCGTCCCGGGGCGCGGGTGTTGGCCGTGTTGGGTTCGGGAGAGCAGGCTCGGTCGCACCTTCAACTGGTCCCGACGGTGCGACAATTCTCCGAATTCCGCTTGGCGGCGCGCAATCCCGAGCGCGCCGCGTCCCTGGCGGCGCAGTTTTCCAACTGCCGACTTTTCTCGTCGTTCGAGGAGGCGGTGCGCGGCGCCGACGTGGTTCTCTGCTGCACCCACTCCACTGAATCGGTGGTGCGCCTCTCCTGGCTCAGCCGCGGGGCGCACCTGGTCTCGGTCGGGATGGGTCCCGAGCTCGACGAGTACACCCTGCGCGAGGCCCGCCTGTTTGTAGAGTGGCGCGGGGCGGTCAGCTGTCCGCCGCCGGCCGGGGCGGTGGAGCTGCAGGGGCTCAATCCCGAAGCCGTGACCGAACTCGGCGAGGTGCTGGCCGGGAGTCAACCGGGACGGTTGCGGGCGGAGGAGCTGACCGTTTTCAAGTCCACCGGGCTGGGGGTGGAGGACGCGGCCGTCGCCCAGGTCGTCTACGAGGCGGCCCGCCACCGGGGGCTCGGGGTGGAGGTCGCCTGGTGAGCGCCGCCGGGAGGGAACCGACGGGGGGAAGCTAGCTCTCCTGGGAGCTCACCCGGGCGGAACGTCCGGCTCGTCCAGGCGGCGGGCCGCCAGGAATCTCTCGGTGTCCTCCACCAGATCACAGAAGATTCGTCTCAGGATGGGGTCCAGGTCCTCGCGGGCAAGGTTCTCGCGACAGCACTCAGCCAGCTGAGGGCTCGGCGCGAGAGAGAGCGGCATCCACCCACCCACCTGGACGGTGAACTCGGCGCCCCGGCGCTCTAGCATCTCGTCGAACAGCCGGGGCAGCTGGGCCAGGTAGGGGAGAAGAAGCTCCTCATGCCAGACGCCGCCCAGCCGCGCGCTCACGGCTCGAGCCTCTTCGGCCGTCACATCGGGCGCCGCCAGCCGGGCCCATGCCCGCTCCTTGGCAGCAGCCGTGGGCCGGGCGGCGCGGGCACCTTCGGCGCGCACCAGGCCGGTGGAGCTCGGATCCGCCGCCAGAGCGCCAGCTATCTCGGGCTCGTCGGCGGCGCCCCGGGCCGCGAGCGCATGCACCAGTGCCCAGCGGAGTTCGGCGTCCAGCTCCACTCCATCCGGCAGGTTCTGGCCCGCCAGGAACGCACGGCAGCGCTCCAGCTGATCCGCGGTAGTGGCCAATCCGATGAAGGCCCGGAGCCAGGCCACCTGTTGGTCGCTTCCGGCCGCGGATTCGGCCAGGACGCGCCAGGCCACGTGGGCCATCTCTGCCTCCAGCCCCCAGCCCCGGCGGAGTGAGCCGTAGCGCCGGGTCGCCTCGCGGAAGTTGCCCAAGACCACGCCCACCAGCGTGGTGTCGATCTCGGCCGCGACGTGGGAGGCAACCATCTGCGCGTAGCGGTGGGCAGTCAGCTCCAGGTCGCGGACCGAGTCCCAGCTCCGATCCCAGATCAGCGCCCGGGCCAGGGGGTCGGCTACTGAGCTGAGGTGGGCTTCCGCGGTGGCGAGGGAGAGGGGGTCGAGCCGGATCTTGGCGTAGCTCAGATCGCCGTCGTTGGGCAGAAGCAACGGTGGACGGCGGGTACCCACCAGCTCTTGGACCTCGGTTTCCGGTCCCTCGACATCCAGCTCGATCGCTCCGGTGCGCTGCAGCTGATCTCCCACCCAGTCGAAACTGCCGAGTCGGATCCGGTGCCGGCGCAGGGTGGGCTGACTGGGGCCGGCACTCTGTATCACCGTGGCGCGGGAGATCACCCCGCCCGCTCCCGGCCTAGCGCTCTCAATTTCGCAGCGCAGCAGATTCATCCCGACCGTCTCCAGCCACTCCTTGGTCCAGCCGCGGAGATCCCGACCGGAGCTGGCCTGCAGGGCGCCAACCAGATCCTCGAATTCGGCGTTTGCCTCCCGATGCTTGGTCAGATAGGCGTGGAGGGCGTCGAAGAAGTTCTCCTCGCCGACGAAGGCGACGAGCTGGCGAAGCACGGCGGCCCCCTTCTCGTAGGTGATTTTGTCGAAGTTGGCCCGCACCGCCTCGACATCGAGAACCTCGGTCACCACCGGGTGCGAGGTCTGGAGCTGATCCTGGTGGCTCGCGATTTGCTTGTTGATGGTGGCGAAGGCCACCCAGGCATCAGGGAATTCGGTCGCGCGATCGACAGCGAAGGCGGACATCAGCGTGGCGAAGCTTTCATTCAGCCAGAGGTCGTCCCACCAGCGCATGGTCACCAGGTCCCCAAACCACATGTGGGCCATCTCGTGCATGATCAGGTCGGCCCGGTACCAGCGCTGATAGGCCGTGGACCGTCCTCGCCAGAGGATCTGGTCGGTTATGGTGACGCAGCCCGGTGACTCCATCGCTCCGTTCACCTTCTCAGGGCAGAACACCTGGTCGTATTTGGCGAACGGGTAGGGGATGCGGAAGAGCTGTTCGAAAAAGTCCAGCCCTTGAGCGGTCAGCCGGAAAAACTCGTCCGCCTCGAGATAGGGGACGAGCGAGCGGGCGCAGTACAGCCCGAGGGGTGTCGAACCACGCTGACTGGCCACCTGGTAGAAGGGCCCGGCTGCCACCCCGATCACGTACGGGGAGAGCGGCATGGTGGGGGGGAAGCTCCACCACCGGCCGTCATCGGTGGAGTCGACCTCTTCCGGTTGGCCGGGCTCGGTAGCCACCACCACCCAGTCCTGCGGGGCCCTGATTCGAAACCGGAACGAACCCTTCAGGTCCGGCTGATCGAAGCAGGGAAAGGTCCGATGAGCCTCGTACGGCTCGAAGTCGCTGTAGACGTACACGGCGCCGTCCACCGGGTCGACGCTGCGATGCAGTCCCAGACCGGTCTGGTCATATCGGGCCTTGCCCCGAATCAGAATCGAATTACGCTCTTCCAGCGGGGGCAGGGCGATTCGCTGGCCGTCGTAGGCCGAGGCCGCCAGCGGTTGGCTGTTCCAGACCAGCTCGGTGACTCGGTCGACCTCGGACTCGAGGAAGGTGACAGCTCCCGGCCTCAGGCCGCCGAACTCGATCCGAACCTCAAACCCCAGCAGTTCATCGCCTTGGGTAAGGTCCAGTTCGATGAAGTAGGCGATGCTATCAACCAGCTTGGCCCGCTCCCTGGCCTCGAACTGGGTCAGGTTGGCCGGCTGGCTGGGCACCCGGCGCATTCTAGCGGGGCGCCTCCCGCCCTAAGGGGCCACCCAGCTCGTAGGTCACGTCCGCGACCGCGAAGTCAGACCGGCCGAGCAGGGCGGCCTTGATGTGAAAGGCTCGGTGGTTGTGGAGGATTTGGTTCCACCAGTGTCGTGTCACCAGCTCCGGCAGCACCACCGTGCAGAGCGCATCGCGATTCTTCTCCCGGTAGGCGGCCAGGTAGCGGAGTACCGGCTGCACTACGGTTCGATACGGGGAAACCAGGATCTCCAATTGGGGCCGGGGACGGCTAGGATCCCAGCCCAGCTGCTCCGCGACCCACTTGTCCCAGCTGGCCTCCAGCGCTCGTGCCTCCTCGTCGGGCAGCACGCCCAAGTCGTCTTCCTTTATCTCGCCGCGTGCCATTTCCTCTTTGGGGGCGACATCGCCAGGCTGCCCGGTCGCGATGTGGAGTGCGATCACCTCGTCAGCGATCGCCTGAGCGTAGTGGAGGGCCCGCAGCGCCAGGACATCCAGTCCAGAGACGGGCACGATCGCGACGCGCCGGCGGGCCTCGGTGATCACCGGGGTGGCGGACTCCCCGTGCCATTCGGCGGGATAGCTCACCGCCACCACCCCGACCCGCCGCAGCAGCGCCATCTTGAGGCGCAGTGAGCGGGGGTGGCGGAGGAGCCCCAGCAGACCCGAGCTCGTGACCACGTCGGGGACCATCACGGTGACCAGGCCGGGATGCGACTCGCGCGAGAGCCGGTCGATCAGCTGGAGAAGTGGCCGCAACCGGTGGCCACCAGCTGGCGTCTCAACCTCCAGCCGAACCTGGCGATGGGTAGCCGCCACGGTGTCCTGGATCTGCTGCTTCAACCTTGGGTCTCCGCCCAGGTTGATCGCGATGACATCGCGTCCCAGCGTTGCGGCGTAGGCCAGCGCGCGCAGGCTGGGTGCGTCGACCGCCCAGATCGGGACCACTGTGCGATACGGGTCCAGTGGCCGGTCATTGACCGCGGCTTCGCGGATGCGGCTGCGGATCTCCACGTAGTGGCGGCCGACGAACCAGAAAAGCGCGACCAGCAACGGCACGATGATCAGCACCACCCAGGCTCCGAGGTGGAATTTGACCACCATCACGATCAGGTCGACGACCAGGGTGACGAAGGCCCCCAAGCCGTTCACGAAGACGTTGCGGCGCCAGTGGCCGGATCGATGGCGCAGCTGGTAGCGGACCAGAGCCGCTTGGGCCAGGGTGAAGGCGGTGAAGACCCCGATCGCGTAGAGGTTGATCAGATGGTCGGTGTCGGCGTCGAAGGTCACCACCACGACCACCGCGACTGCGGTCAAGAAGAGGATGGCGGCCGAGTAGACGAGGCGGTCGCCGAACGCCCCGAAGCGGTGGGGAAGTCGATCGTCGCGGGCCAGGAAGGCGCAGAGCCGGGGGAAGCCGTTGAAGCTGGCATTGGCAGCCAGGATCAAAACCAACGTGGTCGAGAACTGGATCACGTAGAAGAAGAAGTGACCGGGTCCCCGGAAGGTGTCGGAGGCGATCTGGGCCAGCACCGTGGGGCTGCCGGAGGTCTTCGGCTCGATTCCGAAGATCACATCCAGCAGGGTCACTCCGATGAACAGCAGGACCAGCAGGGCGCCCAGGATGATCAGGGTCTTGGCGGCGTTGTCTCCGGGAGGATCGCGGAAGCTGCGCACGCTGTCCGAGACCGCTTCGATGCCGGTCATCGAAGAGCAGCCGGAGGCGAACGCGGTCAATACCAGGAACGGGGTGAGCGCCTCGGTGGGATTGATGATCGGCGGGTAAACCCCAATGGCGTGATGGGCCCCGCCAGTCAACCCGGTGACCAGTCCGACACCTATCAGCACAAACATCGCCACCACGAAGATGTAGGTGGGAATCGAGAAAAATGCGCCGGCCTCCCGGACCCCGCGGAGGTTGCCACCGCACAGCACCAGGATCAGCAGGATGGCGATCGGCAGGCGTAGCGCCGTCAGGCTGGGGAAGGCGGAGGCGAGGGCGTCGGAGCCGGAGGAGACGCTGACCGAGACCGTGAGCACGTAGTCAATCAGGAGGGCGGCGGCGGCCACCATCGCCGGCCACTGGCCGAGATAATCACGGGCGACCGCGTAGGATCCCCCGTCCGCCTGTCGAGTGATCACCACCTGGCGGTAGGAGATCACAACCAAAACCATCAAGACTGCGATCGCGATCGCGATCGGCAGCTCGAATACCAGGGCTCCTACCCCGGCCGCCACCAGGACGGTGAGCCCGGCCTCTGGACCGTAGGCGACCGAAGAGAGGGCGTCTGAGGCGAGGGTGGGTAGGGCCTTGAAGATCGGAAGTCGCTCCCCCTCCATGGCCGAGGTCGGGAGGCGGGGTCCCAACACCACCCGCTTCAGGAGGTACAGGAACTTGCCCAGCCACGAATGCGGGACGTCGGCCTGAGAGGTGGCCTCCAGCATTCCCTGGCGGCTGCGCCGCAGTCCGTCCATTCGCTCGACCGCCACGTAGCGGTTGCCAGGCAACCGTCCTTGGCGCGCGATCCGCTGCTCTAGGTCGCTTCGTGGACGAGGGCCGTTGGCAGGCCGCTCGGGGCTAGGGTCGCCGGGTTTATCTTCCGGTCCCTGCCCGGTCACGTCAGTCGCAGCTCTGCCCCCAGGCTCGGTGTCCGAGAATCGGCGCGGTCATCTGGGTTCCTCGTCTCAAGGCGCGTACACCAAGGGAGCGGGTCGACTCCGAACTCGGCGCCGCTCAAGCCCGGGATCCTGCCCGGGAGCATAGCGGGCCAGTAACCTGGGCTACGCCAGATGGAGCCAGAGTCGTTTCCCTTCAAGCCGGCTGGCGCCCCCGTTCGGCTCGGGTTGGCGCTCGGATATTGGGGCGCCGAGCCGCCGTCGGACGCCGAACTGCTGGTTGCCGAAGCAGAACGGCTTGGCTTCGACTCGGTCTGGACCTCCGAGGCCTACGGATCTGACGCGCTCACCCCTTTGGCGTGGTGGGGCAGGGGTACCGAGAAGCTGAGACTGGGTACGGCGGTGGCCCAGATCCATGGCCGCTCCCCCGCCGCCACAGCGATGGCCGCCGCTACCCTGGACCACCTCAGCCAGGGTCGATTCATCCTCGGGCTCGGCGCGTCGGGCCCCCAGGTGGTCGAAGGCTGGCATGGGGCGAGCTTCCAAGCCCAGCTCCAGACGACCCGTGAGTACTTCCAGATCGTGCGGCAGATCCTGGGCCGCCAGGCACCGCTGGAGTTCTCCGGAAGCAGGTTCCAGCTCCCGCGGTCAGGTGGCCCTGGGAAGCCACTCACCCTCACTGTCCATCCCCGCCGAGCCGACCTCCCGATCTGGTTAGCCGCCCAAGGGCCGAGGAACACAGCCCTGGCGGGGGAGATCGCCGATGGCTGGCTGGCCGGTTTCTACGCTCCCAGGGCCAGTGCCTGGCAACGCCAAGCACTGGCCCTGGGGTATGCCAAACGCGATCCCGGACTGGGCTCGGACCGCTTTGAGGTGGCGGCCAGTCTCTTCCTGGCCGTTGACGATGACCTCGAGCGCGCGGCCGACCAGTTCCGACCGCTCCTAGCGCTCTATATCGGGGGCATGGGTTCGGACAGCCGGAACTTCTATTTCGATCTCTTCGCCAGGATCGGTTTCGAGGAGGACGCCGATCTCGTACGGAGGCTTTACCTGAGCGGCGACCGGGCCGGGGCGACTCGCGCGGTCTCAACCCGGCTGGTGGAGGAGGTCGCTCTGATTGGTCCCCTGTCCAAAGTCCGGGAACAGGCGGAGCTCTGGCGAACGTCGCTGCCGACGCTGCTCCTGGTGCGAGGTCCGGTGGCGCAGCTCCGCTTGGCGGCAGAGATCTTCGGCTAATTGGCTTCGATCGAGCTATCCCGCGCGGCAGACCGACCGTTCGCTCAGTGAGATGGGAGAGCGGTATCCGCCGGTGGCAGCAGCCATTGGGCGAGATAGGGCAGTTCGCGGTGGCGGCTGTCGTGGTCCAAACCGTAGCCGACGACGAATCCGGGACCCTCCAGCTTGAATCCGAGGTAGCGAGGATGGACCGGCGTGACCCTAGCGGCCGGTCGATCGAGCAACGCGCAGATCTCAAGAGTTCGCTCCGGCGCCGCCAGCGTGTGCACCATGGCCTGGATCGTCCGACCGGCGTCCACGATGTCATCCACGATGATCACCGGGCCGGTTTCGGGCAGGTTGACCCGTCCCAGCGCACTCACCACCGGTTCGGACACGGCGCGATCCCCCCGGTAACTGGTCGATTGGAAGAACTCCATCCCCAGGACGTCGACCTCGTACTCCCAGAGCTGGCGGATCAGGTCGACGGCGAATACGAAGCCGCCTCGCATCACCACGACCAGAGCTACGGCTGTCCCTCGGTGCACGTTGGCGATCTCCTCAGCGATCGCCCGCACTCGCTCCTGAATCGCTTCTTGGGTGGCGATCTGGCGCATGTTCAGGGCGGCGGGATCCCGTCGGTCGGTCCAGAAGGCGGGCTGGAACACCGGACCCGTGGCGGGCACCAGCAGGGTGGGGGCCGCCATCTGCCCCGGCACGGTCGCCGTCTCTGCCTCAGTGCTCAAATGGGCCTCCGTCTCCGCGCCTGCGTCGTCCACCCGGAGCCACCTTCGCTGCCGGTGGATCCAGTATCCGCGATCAGCGGGCTTTCCTAGCGTCCAGAGTCCGGGCGCGCGCACCTCGGGACTCTCAGCATGCTCCCACAGATGCCACTGTTGAGGCGGAGCCAGCTGCTGAATTTCGTGATGGTGGCGGTGCCCGACCTGGTGCCCGAGCGATCTTCATACGACGCCGTTCTTGATCTAGCGGCTGGACGCACTCCCCGTGCAGCACCCGGCGACCTTCCGGGGATCTCGTGGTGGTGAAGGTGGCCCGCCGCCGGCAATGGCCCGACTTTCCCCTGCCCCGACTACCGCGAGAGGGCGACCTACCAGACGGTTAGGACGCTTTGAGACCGGCTAGCTCCCGAGCGGGACTGCCGAAGCCTCGTCGACCCGTGAACTGGCTCGCTGGAGCTGGTCGACCGATGAAGTAGCCCTGAGCCAGATCACAACCCATGCCTGTCAACAAGTTGAGGGTGGGATCGTCTTCGATGCCTTCGGCAACCACCCGTAGGCCTAGAGCGTGGCCCAGCTCGATGGTGGCCCGGACCAGGGCCTTGTCGGAGTCCCGACCGGTGCTAAGCCCGACGATGAAAGTACGGTCCAACTTCATCTCACTGACGGCCAGGTTTCCGAGATACGCCAACGAGGTGAAGCCGGCGCCGAAGTCATCCACGGATACCCCGAGTCCTTCCGCCCGCATCTCCGCGATCGCCGATTGGCACCCATCGAAGTCCTTGATCAGGGTGGTCTCGGTGATCTCTAGGACGAGGCAGGAGGCGGGGATCTGGTGACGAGCGAGCAGCTCCCGAACTTGCTCGAGAAACGATGGGTCAAGTAGGTTGGAGATGGACATGTTCACCGAGACCGTCATCTCCTGACCCTCCGCCCGCCATATGGCGCACTGCCGGAGTGCAGAGTCGAGTACCCATGCGGTCAAGGGCCGCATCAAGCCGACCTCCTCCGCCAGCGGGAGGAAGTCCAACGGGGGTACGGATCCGAGGCGGGGGTGAGGCCAGCGTAGAAGTGCCTCAACTGTGGAGATCATCCCTGTGCGCAGATCGAGCTGGGGCTGGTAGTGGAGCGCGAACTGCCCGGTCTCGACCGCCACTCGGAGCTCATCCACCAGGCGGAGCTGGCTACCCTCGTCATCGATCTCGCGGTTGTAGAGCTCGAACGGGGTGCCCCCGGTCTTGGCCCGGTACATCGCCAGGTCGGCGCAGCGGAGCAGGCCGGCGCTGTCCGAGGCGTCGGTGGGGGCGATCGCGATGCCGATGCTGGCACTGATCCGGACGCTGACGGAGCCCAGGTCAAAGGGCTCGTTGAGCTTCGTCAGCAGTCGGGCCGCGACGGCTGTCGCGTAGCCGGGATCGCTGCCGGTAACGATGACGCCGAGTTCGTCTCCCCCCACTCGCACCAGGGCGTCGCTGCTGCGCAGGGCGCCACTTAGGCGAGGGCCAAGTTGGCGAAGCAGGGCGTCGCCGGCGGAGTGACCGAAGGAGTCATTGATCTCCTTGAAGTGGTCGAGATCAATGAAGAGGAAGGCGAGAGGGCGATCCGGGGTCTGGGGATCCGCCCGGTCGGCGAAGTAGGAATCCAGCAATGCGAACAAGCGCCGTCGGTTGCCGAGGTCGGTGAGATGGTCGGTGACCGATTGCTTCTGGCGCTCATCGGTGAGTTTGCGCAGTCGGGCCGCCGAGAGTCCCGCCCGAATACCTGCGACCAACAGGGTTGCGATGGCGAGTCCCACGGCGACCGACGGGACGGCGGGATCCTTGGTGCCGGCGACCAGAATCCCAAGAGCTCCGACCGCAGCTATGCCGGGTAGCAGGAACCCGGGGGTTCGCTGGATCACCATGAGATTGGTGGGCCCGGGCCGCAGCCACATCGCGCTGGAGACCAAGAGGATGGTGATCGGCCAGGCGACCGCGTTGCTCAGATTTCCAGCCAGGCTGGAATGTCCGTTGAGTTGCAACAGATTGAAGCTGTCACCCACCGCGATCACGACGCAGGCCACCGCCAGCACGATCCACTGCGCCTTGGGCCGCCCCGGGAAGGTCGCCGTGCCGCCGACCACCAGCGCCAGGAGCAGCAGGTCTCCCACCGGAAGGGCCACATTGACGGCTACGCCCAATCCGGAGACGCTGATGAGTCCGAGGGTGTGAATGACCGTCGGCTGGAAGATGAAGCAGGAACAGAGCGCCGCTGCGCCCAAACCGGCAATTATCCCGTCGAGCCAGGTCGCTGGCACCAGGTGCTTGACGTCGCGACGTATGGTCTGGACCAGTCCGACGTAGGCCAGCGGGTAGAAAAGCAGATAGAAGGCATCTGCCGGTGAGAGCGGGGGAGCATCTTTCCCGTTGAGACTCAAGATCGTGATGACAACGTCCCCGGCAGTCCACGAGAGCAGCCCACATCCCAGGAGAAGCGGGATCAACCGGTGCCGCCGCTTGCCAAATGCCAGGCAGATACAGAGACAGGCAGCGAGGAACTCAAAGGCGTCTACTGCCCACCCATCGAGCAGAGAGGAATAGGCGTTGGGCGGGCGCAGGACAATGGAGAGGAAGTAGCCGACCACCAGGCAGGCCATCACTCCGTAGATACCCCAGATCAGCCGGGGTCTGAGACTCCTCTGGGACGGCTCGGCACGACGGCGTGTCAGAGGGAGCGTGTTGAACACGAGCTGAGCTTAGGCGCGATCTCCCAGACCCCTAGTGACGGGTTCGGGACGACACCGAAACAACAACTTCACGAAGCTACCCGACCGCGTGCCCGTCCGCAGCCGCCCGATCCAGCTCTTCCCCGGCCTGCCTCGCAGCCAAATTGCAGACTGGGCCAGCGGAAATGGGAGCGAAACCGCGTTCGGAGTACAGATTTCCCAGTCGGCGAAAAGCAAGCCCCCCTCGCGGTATCGATTCTCCGGGTGGTCCGACGGGGGGTCGACGGCGAAGGCCGTCCAGTACCCACCTAGCAGGGCGGCACTGGCATGAAGATCCTTTGACACGTAGAGCGGCGGAGCCACGTCGACCGGACCGTAGAGCCCAAAGAAGGCCAGGCAGAGGAGGCTGATGCCGATCACAGCTGGCCGGTGGGCTAGGTCGCGCAGCGCCAACACCATCTCTGGTGCTCTTGGTCTGCCACCGACGGTGGGCGCCGAAGCCGGCGGCTGATGGCAATCGCCACGATCAGAGCGACGTAGGTGGCGGCGTCGGCACCGAGGACCGCGGCCGGACCCACGGCCACTATCAGTCCACCGGCGAGGGCGGGACCGATCATGGTGGTGGCGAAGCTGGTGACGGTGAGAAGGGAGTTCCCGGCCAGGTGCTGATTTGGGGGAAGCAGTTCGGTGACGGACGTCAACTCCCCCGTTGCCGCCACCAAGCCGAGCAGTGAGGAGGCGCCCAGCAAGGCGACGAACGTCGACCAGCCGAGCGCACCCGCTGACGCCAGTCCGGCGACCAGCCCGAGAGCCACGGCACGCAGGACGGCTTCGCCCAGGATCAGCAGCCGCCCGTCCCAACGGGAGAAGACTCGGCCGAGTCCAAAACCGGCGACGACGCCTGGGAGGGTATATGCAGCTACCGCGGCACCTACCAGAGGGCCGGAATCGTGACCATGAGCGATGGAGATCGCCAGCCAGGGGATCGCCACGATGGCCATGCCATCTCCCAGAGCGGAGATGGTGTAACCGGCGAAAACGGTGGTGAACGGCCGACAGCGGAGCGCTTCGCGCAACGGTCCGGACGACCGAGTGCCCGGGAGAGGTCGTCCGGGCGGGAACAGCATCTGGACAGCATCCGCTCTCGCCTTGCCGTCGAAGTCAGCGCGGATATCAGCTCATGGCGTCCCGACGGTACCCGCGGGTGGCCGGTGGCCGTTCGGACGCAGTTCGATCCCGTTCAGGGCAGGTCGAGAGTCATCCGCCGGAGGCGTGGACTTCTGTGTCGCAATCGTCGCCAGCCCCTCCAGAGTATTGACTCCGTACGTAGGTACAGGGTCTAGGATGGCTGAGTGAGGACTGCACAGGTTGCTGCCGAGGCGGGGGTCAACGCCGAGACACTCCGTTACTACGAGCGACGAGGACTTCTGCCAGAGCCCGAACGGCTCGACTCCGGTTATCGGGCCTACGGTCCGGATGCTGTACGAATGGTTCGCTTCATCAAGCGAGCCCAACAGCTCGGTTTCAGCCTTGAGGAAATCGAGCCGCTTCTGGATCTCGCTGGTGGGGGGCCGACGAGCTGTGATGAAGCCCGGATTCTTGCCAACGAGAAGATCGCCCACCTTGAGGACAAGATCTCAGGGCTTTGCGCGATGCGCGACTCGCTCCGCCAACTCGTCGCGACCTGTTCGTTCCCGCGCCCCCGGCGGGAGTGCCCGCTTCTCGATGCGATTGAAGGCGGCGCCAGCCTCCTGGGGAAGAGCGATGCCGGATGATCTCGCGATGATCAGGTCCGACCCCCCCGGATCTATCTCGACTGTTGGTACGCCTCGCCGCCGCGTCCCCGAGTCTGGTCAGCGGCACGTTCACATCGAGATCCTGCATGTCCAGAACTGCCCACACGTCCGCCTCGTTCGCTCTACCGTCCGCCGGGTCTTGACCAGGCAAGGGATCGAGAGCCGCATCGAGGAGATCGAGGCCGCGGTTCCCTCGCCTACCGTCCGCGTCAACGGCATCGAGGTGACCAGCCCGACGACCGGCCAGGGTGCGAGCTGCCGCTTGAATCTTCCCACCGAAGAGCAGATCATTGCTGCCCTCGGGGCCAGCTCCCTCGATGAGGACGAGCAATGAGTAGGCCCCGTAGTGATCGGGCCGCGATCAAGACGAGTTCGAGTAGCTGGTTCTGTTCTCCGCCCCGCTTACCCGGCAATTCCGCCGGAAAGCGTTTAGCTGATCGTCTCCTCCCCACGGGCATCGGGCAATGCGTCTTCTTCGCCGCGGTAATCATCGGACTCGGCATCGACGTGCCCATCCCCGTTCGAGCGATTTTTGCTCTCCACGCGGTGGCGACTCTGGCGGCGGGCGCCTGGTGCCTCGTCAACTTCTGGCGATGTCGTGAGGCTCACTGTGTCGTGAATGGCATCGGCTGGTCCGGACTCGGTTTGCTGATCCTCGTCGAGGTCGCTCTCGGTCGGAGCCTAATCGGCGGGTTTGAGGAAGCAGCCTTTCTAGGGGTCCTTGCGGCGGCAATTGGGTTCGAGGTGCTTTGGCGGGCGCGGTACGGGACCAACGCCGTGCTGACGATGAGCTGAAGAGCGGTGCCGGTTCTCTGCCCTCTCAACCACCCTCGCTGCCTAAAACCGTCGTTGGTCGAGCCCACCGCGCGGGAATTCCGGCATCTGTTCCCTTGGGGGCCGGTGTAGTCCCCGGGGATCCAGTGTGGCTAGCCTGAGTTTTTCAGCAAGGAGCTGAAGGAGATCAGGGCCCAGTTGCGGAAATGCCCTCCTGGTTGGGGAGAATGTGGGTGTTAGCGTCCACGACTCCCACCAGGGAGGGCATCACCTTGAGGGTGAATATTAGCGCCCTGTCGCGGCTGGGTGTGAGCGCCGATGGAGCGGGCCTGGTGAGCCGGGCTGGGAGCCGGCTCCTGGCTGAGCTGGCTGAGCGCAGCGGGTTGGAGCGCGAGGTCTCGAAGGCGCTGTGCCCGCTGGTGCGGCGGCGCCGGCGCCACGACCCGGGGCGGGTGC
>JBOHUG010000118.1:0-6528 GCA_050734135.1 Candidatus Dormibacteria bacterium | reverse complement strand
CGCTCCCCAATCGCCGGACCCTTGCCCCAGTCGTACTGCAGCCACATCCCCGGCTCGGGGACCCAGGGCCGGTAGGTCCGGCGGTGCCCCTGTCCCCACGCACTCTTGGCCTGCGCTACTGCCCGCCTCGTGGTCCTCTCGTCCCCCTGGTACCCCAGCGCCCGCAGCCGCTGGTGGACCACGTCGCCACGCACCGCTCCCCGGCTACGCTCCACCCACTCCTCGAGCTTGGCCCCAAACTGGTCCACCAGCTTGGGCCGCGGCGCCTGCCGCAACGGGTCCTGCCCCGCCTCCCGGCGGGCCACGTACCGCGCCACCGTCTTGGCATCGCAGCCACTCAGCTGAGCCGCCGTCCAAGCACACCTGGTCAGGTCGAACGCTTCCAGTATCTCCATGATCTCCCTGTCACACTTGGCCATGGGCCCCTCCGGTCGGGTTTGCGGTTGCAACGCCGCAAGTGAACCCGGCCCAGGGGCCTGCTTGTTAGTGCCGGCTAGGAGATCTGCTGTCCGTCCACCAGGGTTTCCGGTGTCCGCCCACCAAGATCGACCTGTCCGCCTACCTGGAGTTTCTCGTGTCCGCTGTCAGCCGACGCCGCGCTCGTGACCGCTGCGCCGGGTTGCCAGCTCGCCGACGGGCTGGCCCGGCCGCCTACCGCAACTCCTGCTGGTGCCAGGCCTGCCGCGCCGCTCACTCCCAGGCGACGGCCGCATATCGGGCGCGCCGCCGCCAGCGCCCCATCGCCGCTGCGCCGCCGCCACCGGCCGTGGCCACCGCGCCATCCGTCGTCAGCCTGAGAGAGCAATCGGACAGGGGCTCGCGGAGGGGGTGGCTCATGGTCAGCGCCGCGGTGCTGGTGGCGGTCCTAGGGATGGCGGGGAGATCGGATGGCGTCAGCTCGTGCGGCCGACCGGCTACCGGCTGAGTAAACAATCGGGCTGCCGCCCGACCGCGCGCTTGGCATCTCCCTGCGACCCACCGCCGATGAGAGGCCGTTCGGGCCATAGTCTTAGCTGGATGAGCCCCTGGTGCACAGTCGGGCTCTCGGCAGGAGGACACCATGGAGCAACCGGTCGCAGATGCGGCGCTTCTGGCCCTGGAGCCCCTCGTAGGCGAGTGGGCGGTGGTGGCGAAGGGCCCCGACGGACAGGCGTGGCCCGGTGAGGGAGCGGCAACCTTCGGGTGGCACCCATCGAAGGCACATCTCGTGCAACGCACAGTCACCGACTTGCCCGGGGCCCCAGACAGCACTTCCATCATCGGATGCGACGCGGCGAATGGCACCTATCTGCAGCTCTACAGCGATGAGCGCGGCGTCTGCCGAATCTATGAGATGAGCATTAGCTCTGACGAGTGGAGGCTCAAACGTGTCGGTGCGCCGTTTCCACAGCGCTTCGTAGGGAAGATCAGCGCGGATGGGGGTACCATCTCCGGCTGCTGGGAGAAATCGGAAGACGGTGAGCACTTCACCTGCGACTTCTACTTGACATACCGCAAGACCTCGCCTCGGCCGTGACCTTCGTCGATTGAGCTGAAGCAGCCCTCGTGGGCGCCAACGCCTCACCCCTCCGCAAGCGCAGCGAAGCTTTCAAACCGGTGGGCCTAACTGACGGTCTGGGGGTTCGAGGGAAGTGGACGGCTGTGGTCAGACATGACGGTGCCCCCGCAAGGACTCGAACCTCCGACACGCCATTTAGGAAGGCTATCTAAACGGCCTCGAAAGCCACGATCAGCGGCGGTTGTGAGTTCACGTCGGGCCACGCATGGCCGCAGTCATGGGGGTGGTCGGCGCCGATCGCTGCCGCCCGCACCACACCTCATCACCCGTGCGGCCAAAGCCGGCGCAGCGCCACGAGCGGCCGCCCAGCGGTGCGGGCGGCAGAGCGGCCGAGGTCGTCGAACACGTCGCCGTCGGAACCGGGAGTGCCGAACGCGAGGAGTGCGCGCACGAGGTCGACTCCTCCAGGACCGTTGCCCTTGAGGGCTGCGATGCCGCCGCCCCCACAAGAGGTTCCGCTCCGGCCGGGACCGAGACTGCAATCATCCCACCGGTCGGCGCCGCTGCTCTCCTATGTAGAGCATCGCTCCGAGGACCGCCAGGATGATCCCCGCCCCCAGGAGCAACGTGCCCAGCGTCGTGGGCAGGGCGGCGCCCGTGCTTGGGGTGCTGGCCCCAAGCTGGCCGCTGTGCGGGCTGGTGCTGGCGCCCAGGGTCCCGCTGCCGGTCGTCCCGGTGTAGGTCGAGGCGAGCGTGACCGCGGCGCTGGACCCCTGATAGGGGTTGCTAGCGGCCAGCGGGAACGACCAGCTGATCTGAAACGTGTCCGCGAAGGTGGCGTTGTTGACGTTGCTGGCGACCGTCTGCGAGCTCGAGGTACTCGCGCAGTAGGCGGCATTGGGATAGCTCGCGGGCGTCGACTCACTGCTGTCCGTGTAACAGGAGATTGGGCCAAGGCTGAATGTCTGCGGCGTGGTCTCGTCGGTGACCGTGACCTGGAGCCCGTCAGGCTGGCCGTCCAGGACCGCCTCGGTGGCGAGGAGGCTACCCGGCGTCCCGCCACCGGAGGTGGAGCTGGTGCTGAGCACCAAGGTGACGTTCACCTGGGTCGCGGTGGTGTTGGGGTCGCTGACCGTCTCGGTGCAGGAGCCGCTATTGCCCGGCATTAGCGATGTGGAGCTGCCGCACGCACCAAGAGATGCTGCTGAGACCGGGGCCGCGGCGGCGACTCCGACGACGAAGCCAGCCGAGCCCAGAACCAGCCCAGCAGCCACGAATGCCGCCCAGGGGCGCGGAGCAAAGCGACCGCTCACTCTCATGTCCAGGACACAGGGCCGTTGCCACTGGTGTTGGTGTTGTTGCCGGCCTGCACAGCGGTACCGGTCAGCGTGACCGAGCCGCTGGTGTCACTCGCTAGGAGCTTGATCTTGATCTGATAGCTCGTGTAGGTCGTCGCCGGAGGCGAACTCCCTACCGCCTCCCCGAGCTCATCGGGGGTGGCCGTCCCCCCGACGGGTGTGGGGGTCGTCCTCAGCGTCGCCCGCGGGCTGATCACGTAGGGGGGCACACCACCCCCCTGCTGCATGGTGGCCGTCAGCTTGACCCTGCAACCGCAGGACCCTTTGTCGACGTAGACGCCGATCCAGGCCGCCTCAGAACCGGTGTACTCAAGGGTGTAGTAGCAAATCCGGTCGGTGCCCGTCGGAGTGCATGCGGACGAGTCGCCCGCACTGGTGTCATCGGTCGGGATGCACGCGCTTCCGGAGGTGGGGGAGGCGTTGCTCATACAACTCTCCAGGGTGACCGTGCCTGCGGTGAACGTGTTCACCTGCTGGGTGCCGGTCGCGCTGAACAGTGCCAAGCTCGTGGAGATCGACAGCGAAGCCAGGGTGCCCATTGCGGTTAGCGCGCCCAGCAGCAGCAGCCGTCGCCCACCCACAGTCATGGCCGCCCCCGATAGGAGCGACCTCGGCTGCGCCCGCCACCGCCTTCTATGGACGAAGCCTTCACGGGTTTCTCCACGCCTTCACATCTTCGTTGCGTAGGGAGCGGCGGCTCCTGCCGCCGCTCCCCGTGGATCGCGTCAAACCGGATCAAAAGCGTCAGTAAGCAATCAACTCCAGGCGCTCGGGCACTCGTAGGTGCTGGGAGCGTCCGAGCTAGGTGGATTAAAGTAGCCGAGCGTCGTACCAGAGGCGCAGCTTCCGTAGTTCGTGGTGTTGTTGCCGGACTGGACAGCAAAGCCTTGGATCTTCACGTTACCGCTCACGCCTTGGATGCCGTTGCCCTGAGTCTTGGGAATCGACGTGGTTAAAATCAGCGGTTGACTATCGCCAGCCGTCCAGATTGGGCTAGACGCGCCCTGCCACCAATCGGTCGAGGTGCCTCCGTACGGATTTTGGTTATCGAACACCTCGATGTCGCTCGCGGTGCCACTGCAAGTCCAGTCTCCAGTACTGGCACCAGAAGTGTTGACGGCGCACGTGTTGTCGAACGGCGTCTGGTTATCGAAAACCGCCCAGAGCTCCTGGTACTCGTTTGAGCTTGTGTTACCAGCCAGATCATTGTCATTAGAGCTGAGCGTGTCACCGTACGCGCCGGTGTAGAAGAGCGGCTGCGACCCGGCGTTGGTGCAGTCGGAGACGTCCGTCGCGCAGCCGGTGCCGCCGTTGGCCGCGAGGGTGGTCGCCGTGGACGTCCACGAAATGTTGACTTCTACAAACGCGGGTTCGCTGCCCGAGGCAAGCTGCAACACGTAGTTGGTCGACTTTGTATCACCGGGCTCCAGACCGCTCACCGTGGAGGTGATTGTGGAGGTGGAATCCGCGCAGTTGCTGGGGACGGTCCCGGGTGTCGTCCCATCCTCTGTCGTGGTCTCTCCGCCGTGGTAGGTCGAGACTCCGCAGGCGGTGAGGGCCAGTGTCCCCGCCGTGAACGTGTTGCTCTGCTGAGGTGCCGTGCCGGTGAACAGCGCGAAGCTGGCCCCGATCGCGAGGCTGGCGATCGCGCCGACCCCAACCACGCCTGCGAGCACCAGCCCCAGACGCTTGGTAAATAGGTTCATCGAAGATCTCCATTGGATTGATACGAGATGAGTTGCGCACAAAGTGCGCCTCCGACGCATGCGTGACTACTTAGCGCTCTTCTGGTTGGCTCCTCCTCCTCCCTACGTGTTGTCGGGCCTGCACCCTTTTGCTAGCAAACTGTGACTCACCATGGATGACCCTGGTGACGGGTTGCGGCGCTCCGGCGGGCGGCGTCTTGCTCCCCTAGCCGAACCCAGCGCCGACGGATCTCCTCAGCAACTAGATAGACCACTGGGATCAGGATCAGGATCACGAACGTTATCGGCTGGTGCAGCGTGCTCAGGACGTAGCCACCGAAGGGGACCCGCTGCTGGTACACGTACAGGACGGCACTCGCCGGCACCAGGCCCTGGTCGGGGGCGTTGTTCGCATCACCCTTCGTCCGGTAGGACACGGTCTGGACGCCGTCGACCACCGGCCCTTTGACGACGGCGTAAATCCGGTGGGTGATCACCAGCGACGAACCACCACCCGTCGTCGGGGCGGCATTGAAGGTAATGATCTGACCTTTGTGGAGATGCTCGGCCGCTGAGGTCGGGAGCGTGTTGTCGACGATTAGATCGCCGGTATCGAACGTCGGGGTCATCGAACCGCTGGCGACCGAGTAGACCGGCCGTCCGAAGAGCGTGGTCTGGCCGGTGGAGCTGTGCCGGATGGACACAGCCAGGAAGATGGCGATCAGGACCAGCACGATCACGATGACCGCCAATACCCACTCGACCGCTCGGACGACCGGGTTGCGCCGCCGTCTCCCCGGGCGAGCTCCGAGCTGGGCGGCCATCAGGAAGGACTCCCGGACGGTGTGGGGGTTGGGGTGGGCGTCGGGGTGGGCGTCGGGGTTGGCGTCGACGTCGGGCTCGGCGTCGGCGTCCCACTCGGGCTGGGCGTCGCACTCGGGGTGGGCGTCGCAGTCTCGCTGGGCGAGGGAGTGGGTGTGCCGGTAGCCGATGGGCTCGTCGACGGCCAGGAGCTAGGGTCCGGAGTGGCAGTCGGCGTCGCGACCTCGATCTGAATCACGCCCCGGGTGGGGTCCGGCGGATCGGAGGCCGTCGCTACTGCGGTGAGAGGGGGGGCGGTGGAACTGAAGAGCGAGTCGCTCGGACTGAGGGCGGAGTGGACGACGAGCACCGGCGCGGCGAGTAGAACCAGAGCCGCCAGGGCGGCCATGGGGATGCCGGCCCGGCGGCGGTAGTTGGGCAGTTCCGGTGGCGGCTGCGGCGCCAGGGGGTCGGACAACGGGTCAGCTCCACCGCCGAGACTCGCCGCCCGACGCCAGGGCCGATACCGGGCCACGGTGCTAGCTGCCCTCAGTTGCGTAGTGCCAGAGCCGCCCGGGAGCCATGCACCTACACCGCCGATCCGCCGTTGCCATCCGATCGACGCCCTTCCCTCCCGGGGACTACGACCGCCGAGCCGCGTCCGCTGCTCCCTTCCCAAACCTTATGGAATTGTAACGGCGCGTGACGTCGATAAAGACGGAGCTGCGGACCCTGGTCGAGTACCGGCAGGACGACCAACTGGGTGGGTCCTCGCCGGTTGGACGCGCCTCGCTAGCCGCCGCCCAAGCCCGCTGCGGGCGGTCCAGGTAGCCGCTCTCCGACTCCCTTCGTACACCACTTGACAAGGCATGGCCCCGGAGCGGAGCCCGCACCAGAGCCGGACACCCCTGCGGCCGGCCGCCGCTCACAGGCCAGGCCCGCTGCCGCTGGCCAAGTGATTGATCGCGTTCGGGATCTTGCTGGCGCTCTTCGGGGCGCTCAGCTCGGCGCAGGAACTCAGCACAGGTGGGAGCCTTCTCGTCTGCCAGCGCCTCCACCTAGGCCAGCCGGCTGTGGTCGTCCACGGCACAATGGAGGTAGTCGTAGCCCTGCCGGGTATGGGTGCCCACCTGGCCTCGGCCCCAGACCCGGTGGCCACCACCAGGTTGGATCCGCCCCAGCTTCT
>JBOHUG010000117.1:0-3187 GCA_050734135.1 Candidatus Dormibacteria bacterium | reverse complement strand
TGCTCCTGGCCGGGTGCCGCTTCGTGGACGGCCAGCTGCAACTCTCCCAACCTTCACCGGAGGAAGCTGCCGCCTGATTTGAACCTCCTGCCTGGATGGCTTTTACACAACTCTTGACAACCGCTCCCCGGACGCGGTCTCGACCATCTGGCATAACCTCACCGCGCCGACTTTCCCATTGGGCTACGGACCGAGCCTCTTTGTGTTGCAGCGGCTCATTCCGGCCCCGCCGCCAGATCTCCTGTTGGGCATCACCGCCGCCGCCATGGTGCTGATCCTGCTCTGGGGCTGGTGGCGATCTCCCTGGCGGATCTCCGCTGGGGTGCTCATGTTGGCGGCGCTCTGGCTCAGCTGGCGCAGTCTCGACGAATACATGGCCCAGGTTCCGCTTCTGGCGCTGGTCGCGATCCTAGCTCTGCTGGTGAGCCGGAATCCAGCGGGCGTCACCTCCGTCGGAGACCGGTGACCGGCGGCCACCTCCCGGGGACTCCCCGGAGGAGCCGACCGCTGCGAAGCCCCGGCTGGTCAGGCGCACCGCTCGGTCTCAGCACGACTTCCTCATCTCCAACGGAGAGCCCCGGGATCACTGAACTGTTGGCCAAGCCGGAGTAGCCTCTGCGGCGATGACCGCTGGCGACCGTCTTCTCCGACCGGCGGTCGCTGGCCGTTGAACCAGAGCGATCCGGCGGCGGTGGCCCGCGCGTACCAGACCATGTGCCGCGTCCCGACGCGGCGCCCAGACGGTACCGCCTGGCTGGGGGCCAGCTGGAGTGGGCCGTGGACCCAGCGGCCGGCGTTGGGGCTCACCCCGCCCGAGTCCTTGACGCCGGCCGCGGAACCGGTGATTTCGCGCCACTGATCGCCGCTTCCAGTGTGGTCTGCGTCGAGTCGTCCCCCGCCGGGCTGGCGGCGGCCCGGGACTGCAGTTTTACCGCTCACCCGGGGAGGATAGAGGAGCTGCTATTTGACGACAGTAAATTCGATGACGTGATCCTCAACTGGACGCTCTACCACATGCCGGATCACCGCCGCGGTATCAGCGAGCCGGACCACGTACTCCGCAGAGGAGGCCGACTCTTCGGCAGATACAACTTCCGAGACCACCTCACCCAGGTCGGGCAAGCCGCGGGAGACTCCTGGGGCGCCGCGTTTCCAGGAGGGACCGGGCATAGCGACGGTCGGAGGCGCCAGCTCGGCTGATCAGGAGAGCCGGCAGAGAACTCTCGATGCGTACTCTGGGCTGGTGGGAAACCTGACCGTGCCCCAGCAGCCGTATCCGTTATTTTCCCGCCGGCACAACTGCGTCTTCATCGCGATCAAGGACTGACTAAAAAAGTTGAGGCACCCAGTACCCATTCATACTGCCGGCAGCGGTTCCGCCGCCTGGTCGAGCGCCTGTTGACGGGCGCTCCGCTCACTTGGCGTGTCGGTCTGGCGGAGCGCCCGATCCATCACCAGGACCGCTCACTGATCGACCGGGAACTGGGCTTATTCGGTGTCTTCGATGGGGTGGGTTCGATTTCCCGTGCGGGAGAGGCAGCCCAGGTGGCGGCGGAAACAGTCGCTCGGTGCTGCCACGCCGGCGAGCGGAACCCGGGAGCTGCGCTGGTGCGAGGCTGTGAGCAGGCAGAAGTCCTGATCAAGCAACAGCGGCTCGGCGCCACCACCGCCACCGTCGTCTGGGTGAAGGACCGGGAGCTGTGGTACGTCTCGGTGGGGGATTCTCGCCTCTACCGTCAGGCGGCCGGGAGTAACTCGTTGGTTCAGGTGACGACCGATGAGGGCGTCGGCAATCTGCTCGACAATGCGCTGGGAGAAGGCCCGGATCGGAAAGGCGCCGAAGTGGCTCCTCAGCGAAGTTCGCTGGCGCTCGGTTCAGGCGACAAGCTCCTCCTGGTAACGGACGGGATCACGGGAGATTCCCCACCGGACCTGCTTACTGCGCGTGAACTGACGGTAGCGATTTCCGGAGGCGAGCCTCAGTTGGGAGCGGAACGCTTGCTGGGGATCGCGCGCAAGCACGACGATCGCACCGCTCTAGTCATCTTTCTCGAGTGAGGGTTGCACGTTCAGCGCTGGGGAGAGGTGGGAAACTAAAGCCAAGATGACTATGACCGCGAATCTCTAGCACTCATTCCTGCGCTTCCACGTTTGGGCGTACCGCACGAGCAACGGCTGGGTCGGTCACCGTTTGGTTGGCGTGCCTACCCTCCTGCTCGGCACGACAGGGCGCCGCAGTGGCACCCGTCGCACCGCGGCCCTGGTGTACGCCCGGGATGGCTCGAGCTATGTCGTGGTCGCCTCAAATGACGGCTCCGACCAACCTCCCGCCTGGCTTCTCAACCTGCGCGACAAGCCGCAAGTGGAGCTCCAGGTGGCGCGCGTCCGGATGGCGGCGGAGTGGGCGGTGGTGGAGCGCGGGGATCCGGGATACGAGCGACTCTGGAGACTGGTCAACGAACAGAATCACAATCGCTACTACCGCTATCAGAAGTTGACCCAGCGGCCGACTCCCTTGGTTGTGATGTCCCCCCTCTGGCGCTAACCCTTCACCTTTCCTGCCGGGCTGGCCCCAGGTCGGAGCCAGCCGGTGGGCCTCCCAGTCAAGTCCCGCGGAGGAGGCTGTTGCCGAACTCCGTCGGTAGTGAGAGAATCGGCAGGGGACGAGCCGGGTGGGGAACAGGAGTCGAGGGCCTGCCCGTGATGGGACAGAAGACCGTCGAGCCGGAGCCGTACATCCACTTCTCGCTGGACGCGGCTGTGCCGTCCGATCATCTGGTCCGGCAGCTGGCGGCGTGCGTCGACTTCGCGTTCATTCGGCCGCTGGTCCGGCCGCTGTACAGCCACACCGGGCAGCCGTCGGTGGACCCGGTGGTGCTGTTCAAGCTGGCGCTGCTGGGCTACCTCTACAACATTCGGAGCGAGCGCCAGATGTGCGAGGAGGCAGGGCTCAATCTGGACTGGCGCTGGTTCCTGGGCTACGAACTCACTGAGCACATCCCCGACCACAGTGTGCTGACCAAGGCTCGACAGCGCTTCGGGCCCGCCGTGTACAGGCAGTTCTTCCAGCGCGTGGTCGGTCTCTGCCGGGAACGAGGGCTGATCCAGGGACAGCGGCTTTACGTCGACTCGACCTTGGTGGCGGCCAACGCCTCGGCCAAGTCGGTGCAGTCACGCAGCCTGCTCC
>JBOHUG010000116.1:0-42096 GCA_050734135.1 Candidatus Dormibacteria bacterium | reverse complement strand
TAGCCTCCAGTGCTGACCCGTTTCAGCGGGTCTCTCCGAGTTCTGTTGCCTGGAAGGCTACGCCGTCGCTTTCTCTGGGGTCAGCCGACGGCCTCGGTCAATTTCCACAACATCTGACGTTAGCTCTTCATTCAGTATGCTCTGCTACGTACTCGTAGGGACAAGATCACCCGTAGGTCGTACAAGGCTGCTCACATGACCATAAGTATCATCGCGCGAGCCGATCCTTCGATGGCACACTCGCCCGTGGGTCTAATCTCTCTGTGGATGAGTCACCGAAAGCTCCAGTCCGGGGTGGGAGGTGTTGTGAGAGTCAGATGTCCATCCCCTTGAGCCTTGGCGTTGACCCCGTTGGGCGCTGGGCAGGTGGTGTTCACTGTGAGTACTGGGGAGTCCACAGGTGTCCTTGGCCCAAGAGGAGGTGACCCCAGTGCTATCCGAATCGGCGCCCAACTCGAGGGCGCAGGGACTTGTCAGTGTGATCTTGGTGACCTACGAGACCGTGCCGAGTATGCTCAGCGACTGTCTGGGAGCTGTCCTCGCCTCGAACTACCCGCGAATTGAGTTGGTGGTAGTGGACAACAGCCAGACTTCACTCGTGGCCGAACAGATGGCGGTGTGGAAAGCCAGTGCACCTGGCGCCGGTAACAGGCTAGTCTTTCTGCCACAACACCGGAATACCGGATACTCGGCGGCGACTAACCGAGGAGTCGAGGCAAGTTCGGGCGATCTGATCTTGCTCTTAAATCCCGATGCCGTCGTTGAGCGTGAAGCTATCACTTTGCTGGTCGATGCGGCGACCCGCCGGCCGAAAGCGCTCGGCTTCGCCCCTAAGGTGTCCTTGGCAGGTCATGAATGGATCTTGGACTCAGTCGGAATCGACCTTCTCCTTCGCGCGGAGGGCGCGCAGCGCGGGTTAGGGGAACCGGACATAGGGCAGTTCGACACTGAAGAGCGGATAGGCGGCCTCTGCTTCGCCGCTGCGCTCGTGCGCCGGTCCGCCTTTAACTCCGAGTCGGTTGGCTCCCTCGACGAGCGGTTCTTCATGTTTTACGAAGATGTTGACTGGTCGATGCGGGCGACTCTTCGGGGCGAGGAGTTTTGGTCTGTTCCCGGGGCGCGGGTCCACCATGTGCACTCGGCCAGCGCTCGCGAGATGCCATCCGGGCTCAAGGAACGCCTGATTAGTCGCAATCTGGTTTGGACCGCGACCAAAAATCTCGAACGACGTCGAGTCGTACGAGTTGTGGCACATCGGACGATGGTTAATCTGGGGAGGGGAATCCTCGCCGGGCATCCGTGGACGGCCTTGAAGGGCGTGGGGGAGACCTGCATCGGCGTCCCAGGCATGCTGGGCTCGCGACGAGAGTACCAACGGCGACGCAGGCGATCTGACCGAGAAGTGCTTACGAAGGGCAGGCCCATAGCGTCTTTTGACTCAACACACTACGTGCCAGCACCGACGGTAGCGACCCTCCTAAGCGTTCTGTCGCGCCTCTACGTGTCGGACCCAGATTCTCAGCTTGGAGACCTCATTTTGCGGCTGACCCTCGCCGGTCAAACGTCGGCGGCCTATCCGCGCCGGGTGGCCGAGCTGGTTCGGGAGTCGGGGGTGGAGATTCGACCGGGGCTCGAGTGGTTGCTTCAACGGTTTGAACAGGACTAGGCCGGAACACCTGTGCGGTTACTAATTGTCGCCAACGACGTGGTCTCCAAGAGCATGGCGGGTCCGGGAATTAGGTGCTTCGAACTGGGCCGGCAGTTGCACTTGGCGGGCCACGAGGTGACTATAGCCGGGATCGGGAACAGTGACCTTGAGACCCGGGAGATGACGATCCTGCCACCTCTGTCGGGGACAGCCATGGAGCAGTTGGCCTCCTCCCAAGACGCCGTCTTGCTTGAAGGCCTTGCCTTGGCGAGATACGGATCCCTGCGGCACCTCGATGTGCCATTGATCGTCGATCTTTATGACCCTTTCCCACTCGCGTTGCTCGAGCAGGAAGCCCTCCGACCGCTGAGAGAGCAGAGAGTGCAAGGGGAGAGAATCCGGGCTGCGATCAATGACCTGTTGAAGGTTGGCGATTTTTTCTTGTGCGCCAGCGAGCGCCAGCGGGACCTCTGGATCGGAAGTCTGTTGCTAGCAGATCGGGTCAACCCGGACACCTGGCGTGCGGATAGCACTCTTCGCCGGCTGATCGACGTCGTCCCATTCGGGTTGTCGAGTCAGAGCCCCCCGGAGCGTAGCCCACGGTCGAGAGAGGTCATGGGACCGCAGGTCGAGAGCGGCGACCTGATCCTTCTTTGGGGTGGAGGTATCTACAACTGGTTCGATCCCCTGACTTTGCTGCGAGCGGTCGCCCAAATGGTGCCAACTCTGCCGCATCTCAAGCTGGTGTTCATGTCCACGACCCACCCACAGGTGGGTGTTCCCGCCCGGATGTGGATGCCGGAGCGGACCAGACAGTTATCTGATCAGCTTGGGCTTACCGGCACCAACGTGCTATTCCACGAGGAGTGGGTTGACTACGACGACCGAGGCACCTGGTTGGCGGCAGCCGACTGCGGGGTGTCTACACACTTCGATCACGCAGAGACTCGCTTTTCATTTCGGACCCGGATCCTCGACTACATCTGGGCCGGCCTTCCCATTATCTGTACCGACGGAGATGTCTTCGCAGACCTGGTCAGGGAGGAGCGGCTGGGCTGGGTGGTGCCGTCCGGGGATGAAGGGGCTCTTGCCAGGGCCATAAGAGCGCTCGCGAGCACGCCTGCCGACCGTGACGTCATCGCCGCAAACGTCCGGGCGGCCGCGGAGCGGCTGAAGTGGCCGACTGTAGTACAGCCTTTGCTGAAGTACTGTGAGCAGCCGGCGCGCGCCGCCGACTTTCTCCACGGTGGTCGCTCGAGAGAGAATACTGCGATGACACGGGTTCCGCGAGTCTCAGCCGCGTCCCAGCTGCTCCGAGTCGGGCTGGCCGCGCTCAGGACCGACGGAACCAGGGCGACCGCGCGGAGGGCTGCTAGATGGTGGGCGCGACGGCATCCCCGGTAGGTGCGGCGAGCCAGCAGCGCGACTCGAGCTAGGGCGGGACGTCTCTTGTGACGGGATCGTGACGCATATGGCCGCCCGCTCGCGTCCGCTTCGGTTAGCGTTGTGATCCGGAACCAACCACGCGCACCTTGAGCCAGAGCTCCGATCAGGACCACGTGCACAGCCAATCCCGCCAAATACGAGCGAGTGCTTCGAAGTCGCGATCCTCCGGAGCAGTCCGAATCGCGATCGGCGGTTTAATCGCGCTGCTCACCTGGCTCGCGGTGGCCACTCTCGCGGCCCCGGGGCCAGCACTTAGAACCAGTGCCCCGGGAAAGGCGCCTCCAACGACACCCCAGTCGGCGCTCCTGCCCAGCTCCGTGTCCTCTCACGGCGGGACCCTGAATGCGCTGGCAGCCCACGCGACATCATGTCTTGACCTGCCAATTAGCAGCCACGTGATCCTCCCCCGCAGCTGTTGGCAGACCGGTGCAACAGCGCTCCTGATCGCCGGTGCCGATCCGGGTCTGCCAGGACAGGGGGCCGTTGCTGTTCTCCAGGGCCAGGCCCAGAGCCTAACGGACGTATCAGGGGCCGGGCCGCTGATGGTGGTGAGCGCTTCCGCTCAGTACGGCTGTGTCAGTGACGGCACCAGCGGCTTCTATTCGGTCGACCTGGAGACCGGCACTGTGGGAACGCCAACGTCAGTCGCGTGTGCGGCTGCATCGGCAACTGCTGACCAAATTGGTCGATCCACGGTCGGAGTCGAGGCGGCCAACTCCCAGGAGATTCCGCCCCCGGCAGCGACCAGCCTCATCCCGCCCCCGGTGACCTTCTCGTACTACGAGTACCTCGCCTACTCCAGTGGGTGCGCGCAGGGCGCGACCAACGGCTGTGTGCTGTACGTACAGGGGGCGTCTACGGCGAACCCGACACCCGGCGGAGTCATCGTCCTTGACTTCGGTTCGCAGTGCAATTCCGGGGCAACTTACGGAGTGCAAATGTTCGGCAGCACCGGCTGTACCCCCGACAGCTCAGTGCACCAACTGGTACAAGAGTGGATGAGTGGTTACGAGTCCGATCACGGTGCGGGAGCGGCGAACCTGGCTTTGGCAGTAGGCACCAGTAACAGCTTTACTGCCGCCGACCCGTCGACCGGGTACGAGCCGGCAAGTCTGGAGACCGCCGGTGCCGACTGGTACGCCAACCTCGTCGGCGCCGGGTACTCCAGCGGGGCGGCGCCACTGACTCTTTGGGGCGCAAGCGATATTGAAGAGTCCGGAGACGGCGAGTGGTACAACGGGTCGGACACCATCGACTGGGTCGGGGGTTACTCAGCTGCAGCGTTTCCCAGCGTACCGGTCACTGACTGTTCGCTCGCACAGCGCGGGTTCCTCCTCGACTTCGGGGACTTCAACGGCGGTGGGCTGGCCGCGGCTGACTGGAGCGAGAGTCAAGTATACGACGTCGCCCAAGGGATCACAGGAACCTGTGCCCTACCGGAGATCTACTACTCCGGTGATGCACCCGAGTGGGTCTCTCTCAGCGACTGGGCCCAAAGTCAGGGCGCGGCACTCATCGACTTCACCGGTGTGATGGTGGAGCCCGGGGGATCCGCGTCGTGCCCCCCTTCCAGCGGAGCGACCTTGCTGTCAGCTTCCTGCGCTTGGAGCGAGCTCCAATCCCAGACTGGCCAGGCCCCCAGCATCGCAGGGATCACTCAGATCGCCACGGCACTCCAGGGCTCCGGACCCCAAGTCACTGGCCTGTCCCCGCCGTACGGACCACAGGCAGGCGGATCTACCGTCTCTGTGACCGGAACCGGCTTCCTCGGTGCCCAAACGGTTTACTTCGGCAACCAGTCGGTGGCGGTGACCGCCGGTGAGGTGAACTCCAACGGGACGGCGGTCACGGTTGTCTCCCCGGCCGAGGCCCCCGGATACGTGGATGTGGTGGTGGTCACGGGGCTCGGCTCCAGTCCGGTCGCCGTCTCAGACCAATACCAGTTCCTAGCCCCACCCTGTACGGCAGTCACGGCCTCGCTCACGGCGGCATCCGCCGCGCCTGGCTTCAACGATCAGGTCTCGGCCACGGCGACATGCCCCTCTGGTGCGGACATCAAGTACAGCTATTTCACCCAGTCCGGGGGTGGGCCCTGGACGCTGCGGGCGGCTTGGATAGGACCGACCTGGAACTGGCAGACGGCTGGACTGACCGCGGGCAGCTATGCCGTCCTTGTCTGGGCGAGCGATGGGCCCTACTCGGTTCCACAGGTCCAGAGCGTGGCTGACTTGACTGTAGCGGCGCAACCGGCCTGCACGGCCCTAACCACCAACGTGGGCACCACGACGGTTGTGGTGGGCACCCCAGTGGTGGTCACGGCTTCCGGCTCCTGCCCGACCGGGGCATTGCCGGAGTATGCGTATTTCACCAAGACCAGCTCCGCGGGATCGTGGACTCTTGACCAGGCCTGGACTGGACCGCAGTGGTCATGGCTCACGATGGGCCTAGCTCCGGGGAGCTACGAGTTGCTGGTCTGGGTCAGTGACGGGCCCTATTCGACTCCTCAGGCCCAGGCCGTCGCGACGTTCACGATCAATGCGCTGACCCCGTGTTCGGCTGTCTCCCTGGCTGGGCCATCGACCGTCCCACAGGGCCAGGTCGCGGACTTCGTTGCCACGGCGACCTGTGCCGCTGGGACCAGCCCCTTATTCTCGTACTTCATCTCAACTAGCGGCGGAAACTCATGGACCCTCGAAGCCGCCTGGACGGGGGCGACCTGGGAGCTGCCGGCGGACTCGGTGAGGCCTGGCATTTACCAGGTCTTGGTCTGGGTCAGTGACGGTCCGTACACGGTGCCCCAGGCGCAGTCGACGGCCACGACCACTATCGGAGCCCTAACTGCCTGCACTACGGTAAGCGCGAGTGGGCCGAGCACGGCGGTCACGGGCCTGCCCGTCGTCGTGACCGCCACGGCGGCTTGCCCAACCGGGACTGATCCTCGCTACTCGTATTTCGTTCGTTCGAGCAGCGCGTCCGCTTGGACACTTCGGGCCGCCTGGATTCGATCCACCTGGACCTGGCAAACCGCAGGTCTGGGCGACGGTGGGTACCAGGTTCTGGTCTGGGTCAGCGATGGGCCCTATACCACTCCCCAGCAGCAGACTATGTTCTCGATCCAGCTTTTCACGCAATCCCCGTGTACCGGGGTCACAGTGTCGCTGTCACCGTCGACCCTAGCGGCGGGCCAACCTGTCGCTGTCACCGCTGCGGGTACCTGCCCTGAAGGCACTGTCGCCCGCTACTCCTACTTTACGAGCAACTCGCTGAACGGTCCCTGGACCTTGCGAGCAGCTTGGATCGGCTCGGAGTGGACCTGGTCCCCCTCAAGCCTGCCTAATGGCACTTATTATGTACTTGCGTGGGTGAGTGGGGCGCAATATCAGGTGCCAGAGGCGGAGGCGACTGCCAGCTTCGTCGTGAACACTCCAGAAGCTTGCAGCGGCGTCACCGCCGCCGGTTCGCCCTCGCCTGTGGTAGAGGGCCAACCAGTTACGATCTCGGCGACCGCCGCCTGTCCGGCGGGGACGAACCCGCTTTACTCATACTTCACGGCCAACTCCCCAGGCGGACCGTGGTACCTTGCTAGCGCTTGGACCGGCAGCAGCTGGACTTGGGCTACCTCAGGGTTGAGCCCTGGAGACCAATATGTCTTGGTCTGGGCCAGTGACGGACCCTACACGGTGCCCCAGGTAGAGGCGCTCGTGACCATCGATGTGACTCCGATCACCGCATGTTCCGCGGTTTCGATTTCGGCGCCAACGGCGGTCGCCAGTGGGCAGCCGATCAACGCGACAGCCACTGCGACCTGTCCTGGAGGAGCCCAGGTGGAGTACTCGTTCTTCTCGAGGATGGGGACTATCGCAGGCTGGACGCTGCAGGCCGCTTGGACCGGGCAAGAGTGGACCTGGTCCACCGTTGGCTTTACCCCCGGAGCCTACCAAGTCCTGGTCTGGGCCAGCGACGGACCGTATACTCTGCCGCAGGCTCAGGCCTCTGCCACCATCACCGTAGCCGGATAGAGAGCTCGAGTCCCGCCTCAGGTGGGCCGAGCGACCACCAGCAACAGGTCCCGAGTGCGCAATGAGACCCGGATGTTTCGGATCAGCGGCAGTCTTCCTACTCGGGCTGCGGCGCGCAGCAGAGGTCCGTTGTGTTCCAGCCGTCCGGAGATATAGCCCAAGCTGAAGGACCGTGAGTCGGGTCGGGAGGCGACCCAGTCAAAGCTAGCCCTGCTCAGATACTGGCGCAGGGACCGCGGGGTGAAGTAGCTGAGGTGCATGTCCATATACCCCGGCCAATTGGTGCCGAGCATCCGGGCCGTCATGGTGCCCATGTTCACGGTGGAGAGGACCAGAATGCCGTCGGGGGCCAGCCATGGGCGGCACTGCCGGAGCGCGGTCAGGGGATTGACGAGGTGCTCCAGCACGTCGACCATGACGATGCAGTCAAAGGCAGCTGTGGGATACTCCGCCTTCTCCACAGATCCATGGACGAGGTTGACTCCGAACCGCTCCCGACCGGTGATGACCGCCCACCTGCTGGGCTCGATCCCGGATGCGTCCCAACCCCGGTCGGTGGCTACGCGAAGTAGCACGCCGACTTGACTGCCGATCTCGAGCAATCGGCCCGGACGATGCCACCGCTCGATGGTCCGCAGCACGGCGTCAGCGTGCCTGCGACGGTTGTCTATCTCAGTCAGGTAATCGGGATCGGATACTTCCTCGTAGAACCCGAGCACCCGATTCTGGTCCGCTGGGGGAGAGAATCCTAGCTCGCAGGTACCACACCAGTAGATCGGTCCGTGGTCGCCCGCATGTACATTGGTGCACGCGAACTTCTGAGTATTCGCGGCAGCATGATCCGCGGTGGGTGCAAAGCGCAGCACTGCGGGGTTTCCGCAGAGTGGACAGGGTGGTCCGGCAGCCTGACCCAAGCGCTAAAACTCGACGCCATGTCTGCGAGCGCGATAGCAGATCGAGATGCTGCGCCTGACGTACTGCACCGACCGCGGGATGCTGATCGATGAGCTCTCGACGGTGTAGCGGGTGGGGATGGCGACTTCACTGATCCGGAGACCTCGGAGCTGAGCGCCCACCAGAAATTGGGTGTCGAAGTCAAAGTCGTCGGAGTAAGAGCGGAACGGCAGCGCCTCCAGGACTTCTCTGCGGTAGGCTCGCATCCCGCTATGCATCTCGGTGAAGCTGGTCCCGAGCAGTCGATTCTCTATCATGGTCGCGATTCGGTTGCCGTAGTAGCGGTATTCAGGCATCCCGCCCCGCCGCGGGTCCGCGCCGCCTGCGAACCGGCTTCCGAAGGTCATGTCGGCTGTCCCCGCCCGAATCGGATCCAGAAGTGCCGGAATCGAGCCGGGGTCGTATTGAAAGTCGGGGTGGAGGAGCACAACTGCGGTGGCCCCTAGCGCTAGAGCTTCCGTGTAACAGGTCTTCTGGTTGGCACCATATCCGGCGTTGCGTTCGTGGCGGCGGACGTCGAGTCCGAGGGCCACTGCCAACGCTACGGTCCCGTCTGGCGAGGCGTCATCCACGAGGAGGAGATGGTCAATGCCCTCCCGTGGCAGGAAGGCGATGGTCTTCTCCAGCGTTTGCTCCGCGCAGAACGCTGGCATCACCACCACGGTGAAGGACTCACGCGGGGTAACGTGAGCGTCGCCCCGGGTCACTTGGCTGATCTCATGGACAGGCCAGCTGGGGCACGGTAACGCATCCTCCCGGGTCGCCTTCTGCCGACCGGCATGGCCCCTGGCCGGTATCAAGGGAACTCGCTCCTCAGGTTCCGCTCGAGCCAGTCTGGCCGGGCCACCCCCAGCACCGTTAGATCCTACCGCGCAAGGTCGCGGGCGGGCCAAAACCGACTATCCGGATCGTCCGGTCCGCCGGGAGCACCGCTAGTCACCCCGGCTTCAATGGCCTTGAAAGTGCGGCGTTCGTTTCTCTTGGAAAGCCCGGAGTCCTTCCCGAAAGTCCGCGGTCTCTGAGGCGGCCTGCTGAAGTTCCGCTTCGAGTTCCATCTGGTCGAACAGTGTTGACCCTAGGGCCTCCGAAAATGCACGTTTGGTTAGGGCGAAGGCCCTGGTTGGCGCCGCTGCCAGTTCGGCGGCGAACTGGCGGTAATCAGAGGCAAAGTCGGCGGCTCGAACCACCCGGCTCACCAGACCCAGCTCCAGCGCCTGAGCAGCGGCCATCCGAGCCCCGCTAACTGCGAACTCGAGGGCCCTCGAGAGTCCGAGTAGCCGGGGGAGAAAGTAAGAGGCCCCTGCGTCAGGGACTAGGCCTATCTGGGAGAAGCCGCAACTGAACCACGCGTTATCGGAAGCAACGCGAATATCAGCGGCCAGCGCCAGCGAAAGTCCAGCGCCCGCGGCGGGACCATTCACGGCGGCAACTACAGGTACGCCGAGTCCGCGGATCATCGAGATGATCGGAACATAGCGTTGTCGCACGAGTCCGGCGATGTCCGCCGGGAGCTCATTTCCGGCGCGAGCGTCAGGAAGAACTTGGCCTGAGCAAAAGCCGCGCCCAGTGCCGGTGATGACCAGACAGCGGCACCTGGGGTTCCGGGCTACCGCGGCTAGGCTGGCCTTAAGGCTCTCGGCCAACTCGTCATCGATGGCGTTCATCGTAGCTGGTCGATTCAGGACCAGTTCAGTGACCGGCCCGTTTTGCTCGACGATAACCGGTTTTTCGGAATCTCCGACCATCTCTGCCTCCCGGACTGCCAGTAAGCGAGGTCCATTGTGAGAGGTCGGAGGTGCCTGCGGGGCTCTGTCTCGAACCCGGCCGGTACAATCCGGGAGGGACGGTGGCGACTTAGCCAAGTGGCAAGGCAGCGGTCTGCAAAACCGCGATCCCGGGTTCGATTCCCGGAGTCGCCTCCAGTTCCCCTTGCGGGGCCCCAGGACCGCAAGGGCATGGCGACGGATCCGGGTTGCCGCGGCGAGCGGACGGTGCACAGGGTTCGCCCTCAGCTCCGGCACGACTGCGTGGTCGAGTTGGTTCACTGATATGGCGATCCGCCTATCCAGCCGGGAGTTGACGGCAATTGCGCAGCTATCATTACCGGGAACATCCCCCTCCGGGCGGCTTCGGACGTCAGTTCGACGCTTCTGAGCGGAGGACAGGCTGCCGCGGACCGATGACGGAGTTGGGAACTGTGATCTTCAGACCCGAGTCGGGCAGCGAGCCACTTTGGGACGCCCGGCCTCGCCGGGGAACTCCCGGGCAATTTCTCGCCCTGGCTGTGATCTGAGATCGATTCGGGTGACGCCCCGGTTGGACGGAAGCCGTGGACACGACTCGGGTCGTCGGGGAGCGAGCTGGGTCTGGCCACTTCTGTGCGTCGCTGCGATTGTGGTAATTGGCAACGGCCCCGCGCTGATCTCAGCATTTGGCTTGAATCCACTGGATCTTCAGTCAAAGCTCGATCCTCTTAGCCTAGCTGGTCTCTTGCCCGGCTTTCCCACGATAGATCCGAATAACGGGTTTACTACCCAGGCGCTGGGTCACCTTGCCGCCATGGATTGGCTGCATGGCCAGGTGCCTTGGTGGAACCCTTACGAAGGGGTGGGGACCCCCTTGGCCGGAGAGATGGCCTCAGCCTCGTTACTTCCATTGGTATTGCTCGAGACCCTCTCAAATGGAGTCCTCTTCTTCCACATGACCCTGGAGCTCCTGACGGGAGCCGCTACCTATCTATTCGTCCGTCGCCTTGGCGTCGGAACGATCCCGGCCCTGGTCGCTGGAGTGGCATTCGCACTCAACGGGACCTTCTCCTGGTTGGGCGCAGCCATGGTGAACCCGGTGGCCTTCCTGCCGCTGCTGCTGCTGGGTACGGAGCTGGCCAGGTCGGCCGCACAGCGGAACCGCCGTGGTGGCTGGATTCTTGTCGGCCTGGCGATCGCCCTGGCGATCTACTCAGGGTTTCCTGAGACGACCGCGATCGATAGCCTGTTCTGTGGGTTTTGGGTTCTGCTCCGGCTCCATGATCTGACTCGTCCACAGGGCTGGAAGTTTCTTCGAAAGGGCCTATTCGGGTTACTGCTCGGCGTGGCCCTGGCCGCTCCTCTGATCGTGGCGTTTCTCGACTACGTGGCCCACGGGGACATCGGTGGGCATGGGCCGGGGTTTAGCGGGATTCATCTGCCTCACTCCGCCATCTCTATGGTCGTCATGCCCTACGTCTTCGGCCCGATCTTCGGGTATTACCGGAATGACCCGACCGGCACGATCGGTGCGATTTGGTCAAACGTGGGAGGCTACACGACCGCCACTGTGGCCGGACTGGCGAGTCTTGCCGTGATCGGCGCGGTAGTTGGGCGCCGAGACCGGTGGCTGAGGCTGGGACTCTTGATCTGGATCATCCTCGCCCTGTCACTGACATTCGGTGTTCCGCTCCTCCGGGATGTCCTAGAGCTGATCCCCGGAATCTCGCATACCGCCTTCTTTAGATACGCACCGCCCTCTTGGGAACTAGCGTCCCTGGTCCTGGCCGCGTTTGGGATCGAGGACGTAGTCCGGGTTCGGGTGACCAAACCCGCGATTTGGACAAGTGCCACAGCCGCGCTCCTCCTGCTCACCGTCTCCAGCGGCGTGGCGTTCCGCCTCATCCGTCTCTTACAGGGCGCCGAAGCCATCCGTTGGTTTGCCACCGGCTCACTCGTCTGGGCGCTGGCGATGGTGGCAGCTGTGATCCTCATCGCGCAGTGGGTATACGTGGGAGGGGAAACCCGAGGCCGGCGCGCTGGACTACTGCTTGCCGCCCTGGTGGCGATAGACGTGTTGTCCATGTTCCTGGTTCCCCAATTCTCGGCACCGCCGAGCGCGTCTGTGGATCTAGGTCCGGTCGAGTACCTGCAAGGTAATCTTGGGGACTATCGCTTCTTCACCCTCGGCCCCTTGCAACCCGATTATGGGTCTTACTTTGGCCTCGCTGATGTCAATACGGCGGACCTGCCGGTGCCATCGACGTGGGCCGAGTACGTCGGTAGCGACCTAGCGCCCAACACCAATCCGATCACCTTTTCTGGGACTGAGATCAACAATCCTCATGGGCCAAGTCCATGGCAGCAGTTCACAACGTATTTTCGCAACTACGAGTCCATCGGCGTGAAATACGTGGTTTTGTCGACCCCCGCCATGCCGACAGTTATTCCGTCGCGCCTGGGTTTGCGGAAGGTGTACTCGGACCGAGTCGCGACGATCTTTCGGCTGCCCCATCCAAGTCGACTGTTTCAGGCGCAATCGGACCATTGCCGGCTACGGCCAGTGACGCTGACCAGCGTGGTAGTCACCTGTCACTCGGCGGCGAACCTGTTGTATCGGGAGCAGTACCTCCCTGGCTGGAGCGCCACAGTTCGGGGCATGAGCGTTGCCGTGCACCCCAGTGGCCCACTTTTTCAGGAGGTAAGGGTTCCAGGCGGACGAACCGTGGTGGACTTCAGATATCAGCCCGAATATCTCGACTGGGCGCTGGTGATCGGGGGCGTTGCCATCGTTGTCCTGCTGGTCTCTTTGGGGTTTGCCCTCCGTCGTGGGCGCCGTCCTGGAGACGTAGCTGGGGACTAATCGGCAAGTGACGGTTAGCACGCGCCCAGCCGGCAGCGTGCCAGCCCGCGACCCCGACGACGGCACCACCAAGTAGGAGTCAAGCCGTTCTGGGAGCAGCCCCCTTGACGCATGTGGCATCCTTTGTCATTGGTGAGGATATGTCTTCCAGGCGTCGTGTCGGTCTACCGTCGGGCCCTGCCGTTCCGCCGGTGAGGACTGGGGTTGTCCTGGTCAATCCCAGTCGGGTCGGGAGCGTCTCAGCGCTGCGGGAGACTTTCTCTCGTGTCCTCCTCCAGGAAGGTTGGACTGAGCCTGTCTGGATCGAGACCGAGCCAGAGAACGACAAGCGGGAGGTGGTGCGGGAAGCGATAGGCCAGGGTGCCGAAGTGCTGTTCGCGTGCGGAGGAGATGGGACTGTGGTGACCGCGCTTGCACCTCTAGCCGGCAGCGACGTCGCGCTGGCGGTGGTTCCCCTAGGCACGGGGAACGTGCTGGCCCGCAATCTCGGGCTTCCCCTAGATCTGCCGCGCGCGATCAGGACAGGCACCGGGACTGGCCGCCGGCGGATTGATCTGGGCGAGGTGGAGGGCAGATTGTTCTCAGTGGCCGCCGGGATCGGCCTCGACGCCCAAATGCTGGCAGACGCGCCGCGCCGCGCTAAGTCGCGCCTGGGCTGGTGGGTCTACGTCGCGGCCACAATCCGGCGCCTGGGAGAGCCACGATTCGCGGTCCAGATCAGGGTGGACAGTGGTCCGTGGCATATTCGCCAGGTTCGCTCGGTTCTCGTCGCCAATGTGGGAAGGCTGCCGGGGGGCATAAACCTCGTACCGAACGCATCCCCCGATGATGGCTTGCTGGACGTTGCGATTCTCTCACCTCGCAACTTGGGCGACTGGGCCTGGCTCTTGGCGAGCATGGTTGGCAGCCGTCCCTCACGTACCCGCATCGAGACCTTTCGCGGCCGACGCGTTGAGATAATGACGACCGTACCCCAGGCAAGAGAGGTCGATGGAGAGTCGCTCTCCGTCGGGACGGAGCTCTCTGTGACCGTGCGCCCGTCATCACTCACCGTCTGCGTGCCCTGCCACTTCTGATTTTACGGTCGGGCGTGATGAAGCGCAGGTGCCGTCATGGCATGATCGGCCACCACGGCCCGACGGTCATTGTGTCAAACGGATGCGGCTCGAATCGGTCAGATTGCCCTTAGCCGGTGGGACTGAAGAATCCAAACACGTCGAGGATGGCGTCTGCACTTCCAACTGCGTTGTAGACGGTCAGAGCGCCTCCAGAGGCGAGATCAGCGACGTCTAGATTGGGTACTGTCTGGTGAGCGGCCCAGTTGAGATCAGACGCGAGCGGCGGTGCGCCATTCGGGTAGACGGTGAAATAACCCACCGTCGAGGTGTCGGTCGCGGTCACGTTGATGACGACGGCGGTCGCGTTGCCGCCGTATGGGTACATCTGTGAGACTCCCTGGAACTGCTGGGAGATCGTCGCGCCCGCGGTGAGGGTGGTTCCCACGGTCCGAGTGTCCAGCACTCGAGCTGGAGTGACTGGGGTGAATAGGCCCTCGCCGGAAGGGGTTGTGGATCCGTCGGTGAAGTAGCCGTCAATATCGACGATAACGTCGGTTGTTCCGATGCTGTTGTACAGCGTAATGCCAGAAGTATGCGAAGGGATGGCGCCAATCGGAACGATCACCCGGTTAGCCACTGTCTCGCCCGCGCTCCAGTTCAAGTTAGAAACGAGGGGAGGCGCCACACTGCCGGGATAGGCGGTTAGATAACTGGCGGCCGTCGTATCGGTCACGGTGACATTCGCCACAATCGCCGCGACCCCGGTGCTGGGAACTGACCCTTGGCTTTCGACCGGGACGTTCAGGGTTCCTCCAGCGCTCAATTTGCTGCCGGTGCACTCGTCTGACGCCTGTCCGGTAACCGAGGTGGGACGGGTATCGCAGATTCGGTCGGGGGTCATGGCGACGTAGCTTCCCGTTGTTCCGCTGGCGGTCTCCGGTGCGAAGTAACCCTCCAAGTCAACAATGAAGTCCGTATTGCCTACCGCGTTATAGAAGTCGACCACGCCTCCGGTCCCTACCTGCACGATGACGGAGTTGGGTACCGTCTCACCCCCGTTGAAGTTAAGATTGGAGACTACCGGGACCGCCGCTCCCGCTGGATACGCCGTCAGGTAGCTCACAGTCGAGGGCTCCGTGACCGTCACGTTCAGGGCGACCGCGGTGGCGTTCGCCGGGACGACGTCGGACCCAAAGGTACCGACCACGTCAAGAGCCCGGGAAGCATTGGCACCTAAAGGGCCGCCGTTGGATCGCGTGTCGAGCAGCCTGGTGGGTGAGAGCGCGTGGTAGGCACCATTGGTTATGACGAGTCCGCTCTCACCCTGGTAATAACCGACTGGCGTGGTGCACGCGGAATCGGAATATGCCCCGACCAGAAACTCCAGGGAGTAACTGCCGGCTGGTCGGTATGGTGAGGTGCCTATCGTAATCACGCCCGGAGTGGTGGTTACCCCGGCGTTTTGAGTGCATCCCGTCGGGAGGTCAGGGGAGATCGTTCCGTCGCCCCCAGCGGTAAAGGAGCCATCGACCGCGATCACCTCGTAGTAGAGTGTGCCGCCAGACGAATTGGTGATGCCCGTGCCGACATTGGGCGACGAGAAGTAACTCGCTGACGCTCCCGGAGATAAGGGCACCGAACCCGTCGTCCCAGCGTTATTGAAGCCAGGGGTCACGGTTGTCCCTGCGGGCTCGAGGTCCGGCTCGACATTCTCCGACTGAGTGTTGCCGGTGTAAGTGGTCAGATTTCCGCCGATCGTGAAAAGGAAGCTGCCCTCCGTGGTACCGGAATTGCTGGCTGTGAAGGTGAAGGTGGTCGAGAAGGCTCCGGCGGGGATAGTGACGCTGGACGCGACTGTTACAGCCACGCCGGTGGTCTGATCGGAGACTGCGATCCCCACCAGGAGAGGCGCTGACTGATAAATCGGCTCAGGTGTCGCCTGGAGGTCTTGGGCCTGGATGAAGACCGAACCAGACGTGTCGCCCGGCGCCACGGTCTGGGTATCGCTAAAGATGAAGATGCTGCCGATGGGGCTAGCGGCCGATACCGTGGGGATGGTTGCAATGGCGGTGGCTCCCGCCAGGCCCGCGACTGCCACGAAGGCGGCCACCGCAACGCGGGGAACCCCCCACCGCGATCTACCGGAGCCGTCCGCCTTCCCAGACCTGACGGACCGGATCTCTCTAATCCAACTGACAAGCCTTAGCACATGAATACTCCTAGGGGGTAAATCTGAATTGGCGGCACAGGGCTCGACCCTGACCTGGGTGCGAATCGGCTCCGAACTGCCGCGAGGGTGGAGGATCCGAATTCAACTTTACCCGAACTGGCTGGGGTGACGAGATAGTCATCCCGGAACTGTAGCGGGTCGGTGTGTAAATAAGGAGTTGGACCCTGAACCCGGGCAGTTCGCGCTCCGATAAGATCCGATGGCCAATGGCCAAAGTTGATGTGGCTATCGTCGGCGGCTGTGGCCGGGTGGGTCTGCCCCTCGCTTTGGCGTTCGCCAGCCGTGGACTGCGGACGGCCGTTTACGACATCGATCAGGAAGCCGTGGTCAAGGTTTCAGGCGGCCAGATGCCCTTCGACGAGCCCGGCGCCGTGGACCTTCTGCGGCAAGTCCTCGCCAGCGATGCGCTCCGGGCTACTTCCGACCCGGCGATTTTGCGGGAGACGGACGCCGTGGTCGTGGTAATAGGTACGCCGATTGACAAGCACCTCAATCCCGAGGCCCTGAATGTCCCCCGCGAGATCGCCAAGCTGAGCACCCATCTCTTGGACGGCCAACTGCTCGTGCTGCGGAGCACCCTGTATCCCGGGGTGACGGCGCTAGTGGAACGGCAGCTGGCTAGCGACGGCCGTCAGATCGACGTGGCTTTCTGTCCCGAGCGAATCGCCGAGGGCCAGGCCTTGGTGGAGCTCTTTTCATTGCCGCAGTTGATCTCCGGACGAACCGACCGAGCCCGGGCCAGGGCGGCTGAACTTTTCCGCCACCTGACCCCGGAAATCGTAGAACTCTCCCCGGAAGAGGCCGAGTTGGCGAAGCTATTCACGAACACCTGGCGCTACATTAAGTTCGCGACGGCGAATCAGCTTTTCATGATCGCGAACGACTTCGGCCTCGATTACTCGAGGATCCGCCAGGCGCTGGTCTATGAATACCCACGGGCCCAGGATCTGCCGGGTGCCGGCTTGGCTGCCGGCCCCTGTCTCCTCAAGGACACCATGCAACTGGCGGCTTTCAACAACAACCAATTCACGCTGGGCCACTCAGCGATGTTGATTAACGAAGGACTGCCGCTCTACGCTGTGGCCAAGTTGGAGGACCGCTTCGACCTTGGCCGGCTGGCTGTGGGCATCTTGGGCATGGCCTTCAAGGCCGAATCCGACGACATCCGATCCAGCCTTAGCTATCGGCTTAAGCGGATCCTGGCCTTCAAGGCTAGGCGGGTGCTGTGCACTGACCCCTACGTGAGCAGTGATCCCGATCTTGTTCCCTTGGAGCAAGTTCTGAGGGAGGCTGACTTACTTGTCATTGGTGCCCCCCATCGGATCTATCGCGAGATAAAAACGAGTTTGCCTTTCATCGATCTCACCAACCTGCGAGGCCAAGGCAGTCTGGTTTGAACGACCCTCGAATCTCGATCGTGATCCCCGCCTACAACGAGGGCGCGGGGATAGTGAGATGCTTGGATCGTCTCTTGGCCGCGGTCCACTCATCGTGCGAAGTGTTGGTGGTCTACGATCGGCCAACGGACACGACGGCCGCCCCCGTTCAGCTCTACGCGGCCGCTGACGGGCGGGTGCGCCCCCTGCTTAACGACATTGGCGTGGGACCAGCAACTGCGATTCGCTCCGGATTCCGGCACGCCCAAGCTCCAGTAGTGGTCGTGACCATGGCGGACGGCAGCGACCAACCTAGCCAGATTGAGGAGCTAGCTCGGATGGTGGAGGAAGGCGCCGTGGTGGCCGCTGCCTCGCGCTACGTCCGAGGAGGTCGCCAAGAGGGTGGTCCGTGGCTCAAGGGGTTGGCGTCACGGACTGCGGGCCTCTCCCTCTATCTGCTGGCGGGGGTTGGGACCCATGACCCGACCAACTCATATAAGGCCTACTCCAAAGCGTTCATCGAGGAGGTCGGGGTAGAATCGGACGCCGGTTTCGAGATAGGGATCGAGATGGTGGCCAAGGCTAAGCTCGGTCGCCGCCAGGTGGTAGAGATCCCCACAGTGTGGCTCGATCGAACTTCGGGCCAGTCGAACTTCAAAGTTTGGCAGTGGATCCCGCGGTACCTGCGCTGGTATCTGGTGGCGCTGATTCGCTTCCGCTGGTCTGTGCCCCGGACTAGGGGCTGATCGCCGATGTCCAAGGTTCTAGTCACCGGGTCAGCTGGATTCATCGGCGGGTACGTGGTGGAGGCGCTACTTCGGGCGGACCATGAGGTCGTGGGGCTCGACAATCACTCCAAGTATGGGAAGGTAACCCGCTCCTACGACAACCACCCCCGTTACCGCCTAGTTGACGGCGACGCTCGGAATGGAGAGCTGGTGACCCAGCTACTCCAAGGCTGCCGCCACTTCATCGCCGGAGCGGCCATGATCGGCGGTATCTCCTACTTCCACACCTACGCTTATGACCTGCTGGCCACCAACGAGCGGATCGCTGCCGCATCCTGCGACGCCGCCATCGCAGCCCACAAGCACGGCCTGCTGGAGAAGGTGACCTACCTCAGTTCCTCGATGGTGTACGAGGGCACGACCGCGTGGCCGTCACATGAGGGGCAGGAGCTGGAGATGGCTCCGCCGCGCTCCTCGTACGGTTTTCAGAAGCTGGCGGTGGAGTACTTCGCCCGGGCTGCTCGTGACCAGTACGGGCTACCTTATACGATAGTGCGGCCATTCAACTGCGTCGGAATCGGTGAGCAGCGAGCGGTCGGTGACGTAGAGATCGATAGCGGGAACGTGAAGCTGGCCATGAGTCACGTCGTGCCCGATCTCGTCCAGAAGGCGCTCAAGGGCCAGGATCCGCTCCACATCCTGGGCGACGGGAGCCAGATACGCCACTTCACCTACGGGGCGGATCTGGCTCAGGGAATCCTGTTGGCGATGGAGCACCCGGCAGCGCTCAATGAGGACTTCAATTTCTCGACCGCCGAGTCGACGACGGTGTTGGAGCTGGCCAAGATGATCTGGGGAAAGGTGCGTGGATCTGACGAGTCCTTCCGCTACGTTTCCGACCCGCCCTTCGAGTACGACGTCCAGCGACGAGTGCCGGCCACCGAGAAGGCTCAGCGGGTGCTGGGCTTCTCAGCCTCGACCTCCCTCGACGCCATGCTCGACGAGGTCATCCCCTGGATCAAGGAAGCGATCAGGACGGGGAGCATCTGACGGGCCGGCCGGTGCTCAGTGTCGGGTCAATCCCCCGTCCTTGGGGGGTGGCGATCTCGATCTCGCTTCAACTCGAAAAAGTAGCCGCGCCGGGCCATCCGGATCGTATCCTGAAGTAACTCCAGAGACTCGTCGTCGGAGGGCACTTCCGTGATGACGGGACCGAATATGCCCGGTCCGTCGCCGCCATCCAGGATCAAGGTCGGGACCCCAAACGCATCGCACGTTTCCACCGCCGCTCGATGCTCGGTGAGTACTTTGAGCCAGAGTGTGGGATCTCCCGTCGCCGACTCGAGATCGGAATGGTCCAGTCCAGCTTCAGACCAGGCACGCTCCAAAACTTCTAGTTCGGCTAGCTTCTCGTGGCGGACATGGGCCGCAATACCCAACGCCGTGTAGAGCCCGCCGACCGCGGCGTTGCCTCCCAGCCTACCGGCCTGAGCCAGGAGCTGGAGTGCCGCTCCGCCCACTGGCGTCGGTTGATCCGGGACCGCCGCTCCCTCGGCGAGGTTGGTGACTTCGAGCGAGAAGAGCCGCCAGTCGACCTCCACGGCTCCCAACTCCGCGAGACGAGTTGCCCACCTGGAAGTGATCCAGGCCCAGGGGCAAAGCGGATCAAAGTGGAAGGCGATCTTTTCGACTGACATGATGGGCGATCTCCGAATTGGCGCAATTGCTGCGCGCCAGGGTTTGAAGCGGTCGGTTCACCGGCTCGCTGGCGCGGAGGTGGTCAACAGAGAGTTTACTTGTTGGAGCAACTACCTGGAGCTACAAAGAACCAGCCGCCAAGGATTCGCGTGGCTTCTCGCCCAAACGCTTACCACTTATCCAGTCCCGAAGGTGATCTCTCGCAGAGTGGGCCCCGGTGGCCCGGGTGGTTGGCAACCCGTGGCCCGCTGCACCAACTCCGGCGCCGTGGGAATTGGACCGGTCGATACCGAGAGTCTCCGGCCCGCGCTTAACCTACTTCTTGGTTTCCCAAAAGATTCGGGCCACCTCGTCGACCTTTGAGCGCAGCTCGGCAGCTTTCTCCGAGTCGACGTTCTGCTTGGCGGCGGAAGCGGCCTTGAGGGTCTTCCAGACCAGGTCATGGAGTTCGGGGAACTTCTCTACATGCTCCGGCTTGAAGTAGTCACTCCAGAGAACCTGAACCTCGTGCTTGACGCGCTCCGCGTGCTGCTCCTTGACGGTGACCATGCGCACGAAGGAGTTGCGCCGGGCTTCTGAGTTGTCATCCGGGAGGGCTTTGATCTTGGTGACCATCGTCTCCACGGTCTGGGCCGCCAGCTGGGCCTCGCTGGGGTCGTAGATCCCGCAGGGGATGTCGCAGTGGGCGTGGACCACTCGCCGGGGGGCGAGGCGCGCCGTCAACTTGGTAATCATGCTGAATCTCCCTCAATCGCAACTTCGCCAGGCCCGATGAAGGCCCCGGCCAAACGTACCATCAGGCTGTGGTCAGCGGCAAACTCGCTCGACGAGCCGGGCAAAAGGCTTGAGGGTGATCCAGATGGCGGTGGTGGAGGGCAGGAGCATGGAGCCCCAACTGCCAGAGGGGGCCTGGGTCCTGGTCGGACCGGCCGCACCGGGAGGGCTCCGGCTCGGACAGGTCGTCGTGGTGGAGCACCCCCAGCGGCCGGGGTTCGAGCTGATCAAACGGGTCTCGGCGATCAGCCGGGAACGTCAACTGATCTGGGTCGCCGGGGACAATCAGGTGGCTAGTACCGACAGTGAGGACTTCGGCCCGGTACCGCTGCCGCTTGTGCGGGGGGTGGTCCGAGTACTTGTGAAACCGTTTCCCTCACGCTGGTTGCGACCGGATCCAAGCCGCCTCGGGCGAGATCATCCCATCGCCTCGGTGACAGGGGCGGACCGAGAACTGGCACCATAAGACCCGAGATGTCCGAATCAGAGCTACCGACCTCCCCGTCACCGCCGCCTCCGGCTCCCGAGCCAGCCCGAGAGATCTTCGTTAGCAGCGCTCCCGCCCAGAAGAAGGACAAGAAGCGCAAGAAGAAGGTCTCACGCGAACCGCCGCGGGGTCGGGGCCGGCGCTGAGTTCGATCGAGGCCGGCCCGGATCGGCGGTTGGCCCTGGCGACCGCTCGCTATGCGGTGCAGGCTGGGGGCGCGGTGATCAAGGCTGCTGGGGTGGGCTTCCATGCCACCGAGACCAAAGGCCCTGGCGACTACGTGACCGCAGTGGACCGCGAAAGCGAGGAGGTGGTCGTGCGGATCCTCTCTGCCGTTTTCCCGGAGCTCCCAATTCTGGCCGAGGAGCAAGGGGGTGGTGTCCCAGCTCGAGGCTGGGTGGTCGACCCGCTGGATGGCACCACCAACTTCAGCCGGGGCTTCCCGATGGTGGGAGTCTCGGTGGCGCTGCTGGAAGCAGGGGAGCCGGTGGTAGGGGCGGTCCACGCCCCATTCCTGGGCATCACCTACACCGCCGCTTCTGGAGAGGGCGCGCACGACCAGACCGGGCGGCGCCTCCAGATGGGAGACCCGGAAGCAAACAAGGCCGTAGTCGGCACGGGGTTCCCGTTCAAGACCCCTGAGAAGATCCCCCTCTTGGTGGCCACCCTGGAGAGAGTCCTGCAGCGGGTGGAGGATGTGCGTCGGCCCGGGGCCGCCAGCCTGGATCTGGCCTTCACGGCGGCCGGGGTCTTCGACGGGTTCTTCGAGCTAGGGCTCAAGGTCTGGGATATCGCCGCCGGGGCGCTGCTGGTGACCGAGGCCGGCGGGGTGATCTCGGACTGGGAGGGGGCTCCGGGGCTGCCTAAAGCCGGCAACATCGTGGCCGGTTCGCCCCGCGTTCACGCCGCGCTCCTTGCGGCGATTGGAGCTGGCTAAGAGCGGACCGTGACCAGGCCCGTTGTGCCGGTTCCAGCTTTTCTACCTCCGGCCGTGGGGACCAGCTTCACGGTGTAGGTGCCGCGATGGAGGGGAATCAGAGTGATCACCACTGGTACCGCAGCGCCGGCCTCCAGGATTCCGCCGCAGGACCGGTTGTGCTGCCACTGGCCTCCCGCGGTGCCGAGGAAGGTCACCTTGAGCACCTTGAACTCGGGGCTCAGGTTGCCATAGACGCAGGCGGGGTCCATGGCTCCGCCCGCGGTGTCGTCGAGCGCCAAGGTCAGGTTTCCTCGATGACCCACCTCCAGCGCCGAGGTGGATAGCTTGCCGTTGAGCTGGGCTTGCGGGGGCCCCTCGCCGGAACTCACCTCCTTGAGACTGGTGATCACATCGGCGAACACCGCCACCACGATGAACAGGATCACGCCGAAGGTGATCCACTGTCCGGTCGATAATCTGGGCAGCTGGAAGCTCGCTCGGTTCACGCCCGTCGAGACTAGCGGGTCCTGGCCAGGGGCCCGAATGGGTAGGGAGGAACGGCTTGACCTTCATCGAGCAGGTGCTGGCGGGTGAGATCCTGGACTCTCGCGGCAATCCCACCTTGGAAGTTGAGGTTCTCCTGGCGACCGGTGAGGTAGGCCGAGCGGCGGTCCCGTCAGGGGCGTCGACAGGAGTCCACGAAGCCGTCGAGATCCGGGACAATCACGCTCGGCGCTTCGGGGGTCTAGGGGTGATCCGGGCCGTGGCGGCCGTGAACGAAGTGCTCTCGCCACTGCTGTTCGGGCTCGATGCCCTCGATCAGCGAGAGGTGGATCGCCGTCTGATCGAGGCCGACGGGACCTCGGACAAGTCGCGGCTCGGCGCCAACGCCCTGCTCGGGGTGAGCTTGGCGGTCGCCAAGGCCGCCGCCGCCGCCCAGCAGGTGCCGCTATACCGCTACCTGGGCGGGGTCGACAGCTGCCTTTTGCCGCTGCCGCAGTTCAACATCCTGAACGGAGGTGCCCATGCCCGCAATTCCGTGGACTTCCAGGAATTTATGGTGGCGCCGGTCGGGGTGGCCACCTTCGCCGAAGCGGTTCGGGCTGGCTCGGAGGTCTTCCAGAGTCTCCGCCAGGTTCTTCAGGAGCAGGGCTACGACACCGGTCAGGGCGATGAGGGTGGGTTTGCCCCCAGTTTGAAGAGCAACGTCGAGGCCGTGGAGCTGGTCTTGACCGCCATCGAACGGGCCGGTTACCGGGCGGGGGAGGAGGTGAGCCTGGCGCTCGACCCGGCTGCCAGCCAGCTCTTCCAGGACGGGCGTTACCACCTCCCCGGTGAGGGCAGGACGCTGACGTCCAGTGAGCTGATCGCCCTCTGGGGGGACTGGGTACGACAGTACCCGATCGTATCTCTGGAGGATCCGCTCGCCGAGGACGATTGGTCCGGCTGGGCCGAGCTGACCCAGCGGCTGGGGACCGAAGTTCAGCTGGTCGGCGACGACATCTTCGTGACCAATCCCGCCCGCCTGCAGCGTGGGATCGATGAAGGAGTGGCCACGGCGATCCTCATCAAGTTAAATCAGATCGGAACCCTGAGCGAGACTCTGGACGTGGTCCAGCAGGCCCAGCGCCACGGACTCGGGATCGTGATCAGTCACCGCTCCGGGGAGACCGAGGACACCACCATCGCCGACCTGGCCGTGGCAGTCTCAGCCGGCCAGTTGAAGAGCGGGGCGCCGTCCAGGGGGGAGCGGACTGCCAAGTACAACCGGCTGCTCCGGATAGAGCGGGAGCTGGGCAGCTCGGCCCGCTTCGCCAAGGGTGATTGGGTGAGCCGTCGCCAGCTCCCGGCAGATCCTTAGTCACCTCAAATCCCGACTGCTACAGTGGGTAATATGCCGAGTTCAGCGGAGAGGGGGCTGCAGGTCCTGGCTTCACTTCCGGACCGCCGCATCTCGGACTGCGTCGGCCACACCCCGTTGCTCCGGGTCCGGCTCTTTGAAAACCAGGCACCTGAACTGGTGGTTCTGGGCAAGGCCGAGTTCATGAATCCGGGGGGATCGGTCAAGGACCGGCCGGCCCTGCGGATGATCCAGGAAGCCCTCCGCACCGGTCAGTTAGGCCGGGGCCAGGTATTGCTGGACAGCACCAGCGGAAATACTGGGGTCGCCTACGCCATGTTGGGTGCCGCCCTCGGCATTCCGGTCAAGCTGGTCGTCCCAGAGAACGTCGGCGAGGAGCGCCGACTGCTGATGCTCGCCTACGGGGCGGAGCTGGTGCTCAGCGATCCCCAGGAGGGCTCGGACGGGGCGATCCTGCTCTGCCGCGAGATTGGGGATGGCGACCCCGAGCGCTACTTCACTCCCGACCAGTACAACAACCTGTTCAACTGGCGGTCCCACTACGACACCACCGCAGTCGAGATCTGGGAGCAGACGGAGGGGGAGGTGACCGTCTTCATGGCCGGCCTTGGCACCTCGGGAACTTTCATCGGCACCGCGCGGCGGTTGAAGGAGTTCAACCCGGCCGTCAGCTGCGTCAGCCTTGAGCCGGACGACGCCTTCCACGGCCTGGAGGGCCTGAAGCACATGGCAAGCTCGATCGTCCCCGGGATCTACGACCCCGGTGTGGCTGATCGCAACCTGGCCGGTCCGACCGGGGCCGCTTACCAACTGGCTGGGCGGCTCGGGCGCGAGGAAGGTATCTTGACCGGGCACTCCTCGGGGCTCGCGCTCTGGGGGGTGGAGCAGTTGATCCAGGAGGGTTTGCGCGAAGGTGTGGTGGTCTTGATCTTTCCCGATGGCGGATCGCGGTACCTGAGCACTGGCATCTACGGGTCGGGTCGTAGGTGACCATCACCCCCGAGCTAAGCTTTCCCCGCTCACTCTTCGACGAGTTGACCGAGCTCTCGGAATCGGCCTACCCGTATGAGGGCTGTGGCGTGCTTCTGGGTACCCCACGCGGAGATCAAACTCTGGTGAGCCGGGTTCTGGAGGGGCGGAATCTGGTCCAGGAGCGGCGCCATGATCGGTACGAGCTGGATCCGAGGGACATCATTCGCGCCGAGCGTGAGGCTCGGGCAACTGGCCAGGAGGTGGTCGGCTTCTATCACACGCATCCGGATCATCCGGCCCGGCCGAGCCAGTTCGACACTGATCGCGCCTGGCCGGGGTACCACTACGTAGTGATCTCGGTGCGGGAGGGTCACCTGGCGGGGGCCACCGCCTGGCGGCTCGTCGCCGGGGCGGAACCGAACCGCTTCGAGGAGGTTCCCCTGAAAGATGGCCGTCGGGGCGCGGGCTATAATCCGGCCGGTCTTGTGGCGGAGGTCCCGTGAAGTCCGCGATCGGCATCCTGGAGATGGTGCTGGCACTCCTGGTGATCGTCACGATCCTGCTCCAGACACCCAAGGCGAGCGGCCTTGGCGGCACGATCGGGGGCGGGACGGACATGGGTGGCGGCTATCGCACCCGCCGCGGGCTGGAAAAGGTGCTTTTCCGCGTTTCCATCTGGCTGGTCGCGGCCTTCGCCCTGGTGGCGGTGGTGCAGATCCGGCTGGGCAGCAGCTAGCCAAAGCCGGCTACTTCAGCGCCACCAGGCACCCCCTGCGGCTGCTGGCCCTGGTGGGGAGCGCCGTGGTGGTGGTGGGCGGGGTGGCCGCCCTGGGAATCTCCGCCAGCACCCTGGCCACCCACCAGGTTTATGTCGAGGCGCTGGTGGCTCCGGTCGGGCCCTCGGCTCTGAGCCCGCTGCTGACTCCCAGCGACCCGGTGGCGCAGGCGGTGGGAGGACTGACGGGGCCCGGCTTGATGGCGGCCTCACCGAGTGGCAAACCTACGCTGGGACTGGCCACCAGCTGGCGCTCCGTCGACGGCGGTTCCCGTTACAAGTTCACTCTCTCGGCCAAGCACCGGTGGTCGGACGGCAGCCCGGTTACCACCAAGGACGTCGCCTTCACGCTGGCGGTGCTTCAGTCAGCGAAATTCCCCAATCCCGATATCTCGGCACCTTGGACCGGGGTCTCGCTCTACGCCAGCTCGCTTTGGGCGGGCACTTTCGTGCTCCCGGGACCGAGCACCAGCTTTCCGACCGCGGCCGAGGACGCGGTTCTGCCGGCCGCCCACTACCAGTCTCGGGCGAGCGTCTTCTTCCGGGGTGGCCAGCGCACCGACGCCCAGTTCGCTCCCAGCGCCGGCCCTTTCCGGGTCGACGGCAACGGTGCCGACCAGGTGAGCTTGACCCGCAACCCCTACTACCGCCCGCGGCCGCTTCTGGACGGCTTCACCCTGCTACTCGAGCCCAGCCCCGCGGCGGTGGACCAGCTGCTAGCCCAGGGCACGGTCGACGGCTGGCTGGCGAGCACACCCAGTGATGTTCAGGGGCTGCCCGCGGGGCTGGTGCGGTCGCGCATCACCACCTACAACTTCGTCGAGCTGCTGCTCAACGAGCAGTCTCCACCGCTCCAGAGTCTCCCGGTCCGCCAGGCGATCGCGGCCACCGTGGACCGGCCCGCGCTGCTGAAGTACGATCTCGCCAGCCTGGGGGATCCGCAGTACGGACCCCTCCCAGACTCAATTCCCTGGGCAAGGAGCGCCGCCGCCGGCGCCGGCGCGCTCGGCTCACCGACCGAGCTTCTGAAAGGGGACGGCTGGGTCCGTTCGGGGAGCTCCCACCTATGGGTGAAGGGGGGCCAACCCCTCAGCCTGAATCTCGACGTCCCAGATCTAGACCCATTGCCACAGGCGGCAGCCGGTATCGCCTCCCAGCTGGACGCCGCCGGCTTCCTGGTCAAGATCAGTACCTCGGCGGAGTCCACTTTCGTATCGGGGACGCTCGCCCACGAGCAGTTCCAGGTCGCCCTGGTCGGATTCGACAATGGCCCAGATCCCGATCTCACCTCGCTCTGGAGCTCAGGCGTCGAGCCCGGTCAGTCCCTCAACTTCAGCCAGTCGGCGCCGGACCTTTACCTGAACCACGCTCTAGCCCAGCTGGCCACCGCCTCCACGAGCGCTGCCCGGGAAAGTTCTTACCGCGAAGTCGCCCAGCGACTCCGCGCCGACCTACCGGCGGTTTTCCTGTATACGCCGGTCGATGTATACGTCCACCAGAGTTCAGTCCACGTACCCGGGGTGGCCGCCTTCGGAGACCCCGGCCAGCGCTTCAGGAAGGTCAGCGCATGGCGGCTCTGAACTGGAGGACGCCCTCACCCACACCTCGGGAGCGCGGTAGGCGTCGGTTACGATTCTCAGCTGGGCCGGGATGGTGAAACTGGTAGACACGCAGCGTTCAGGGCGCTGTGCAGGTCACTGCGTGCGGGTTCGAGTCCCGCTCCCGGCACCACTGCGACATCCCTCTGGGTCCCTGATTTGAGATCATCTCACTCGGTTGTGGGCGGGGCGGGTTGGCCGGTTGATCCAACCAGTGATCCAACCCGAGGCGGCCCATGATCCCCCAGGACCGCTTCGAGGGCATCGGCCGCTTGCTGGTGCATCGCCACGGCGACGTGAGAGTACCGATCAAGGGTCATCGCGACCGTCGCATGGCCCAGGAGATCGGCGACGACCTTCGGATGGACCCCTTCACCCAGTAGGAGAGTCGCGGCCGTGTGGCGGAGATCGTGGAACCTGATCGGGGGCAGCCCCGCCCGCTGGAGCAGAGCGGCAAAGTGCCGGCGGACGGCCCACGCGTTGAGTGGTGCGCCGAAGGTACCGGCGAACACCCAGTCACCCGCGACCCAGCGATCCCCGGCTACCAGCCGAGCGGCGGCTTGGGCCGCCTGCTGCCGCGAATTACCATCCCTTTCGAGTTCACCCTGCCCGCACTCATGACGGTTGTTTCCGAGCGGCAACCACAGTGGTCCCGCGCGACAACAGGGGAGAACCGCATAGTTGCCGCATGGCGATGGGACGGTGGTGAGGCCGTTCTAGGATGACGGGAGGTTGAGGCTGCGACCAGTGGTGCTCGGCACCATGTCGGGCGCCGGCCTGGGTGCTGGCAAAGCCAAGCCCCGCGGCCCGACCAGTCCCAGGGGGCCTCTGCCCCCTTGAGGTTGCGTCCCCCTCATCCCAGGGGTGGACGCGGCTGAGAGAGATTGACTGGGCGCTGAGCCCGGCGGTGGTGACGAAGGAGAGCGGCAACATTGCCCGGACGGTGGCTTGCAGCCTGAGTAGCTGGTGGCTGGACAGGGAGCAAAGTTCGTGGTCGGGGCTGCCGGTCAGGCCGCGAGGGGACGCCACCGATGGTGATGCTCGGCCGCTGCTGCCGCCAGGATGGCGTGATCCCGCTCAGCCTGCCGCCGGCTTATCCCTCTCGCCCACATGAGGTTCGTGACCGACAGGGCCTTGACCCAGTCCGTGGCGGCGGTCAGGGCGACACCGCAGTCACGGAGGCGGTCGTTATCGAGGACTACGTAGTGGGTGGTGGTCGTCTCCACCAGGACGTGCGCGAGCTCGGCCGCGATCTGGCTGCGGTCCATCCCCTCCCGGTCGGCGGTGGTGGCCCACAGAGTGCGCATGGCATGGGGATGGAACGTGCACCCGGCACGGGCAAGCCGCCGCTGGACAGCTGTGGTCAGCTTCCTCGGCGAGAGATCACCGCTCACCAGCGACGCGACGACGGGAGGGGCGGCCGGCTCGCCGACCTGGAAGTTGGACACGGCCTGAGCGACCAACTCCTGGAGCTTGGACGGCACAGTGATGTTCGCCCACCTGGATCGGCCTCCCTTGGCCCACGTAACCCATACGCAGAGATGTGTGGGGTCGCGCGAAACGATGTCCTGGCTGAGGACCCTGGGTAGCTCAGCGGATCGGACGTGGGTCGCGAGGCAGCGGTAGCGGGCCAGAGTAGGGCGAGCGTCAACGGGCGTCTCGGCCAGGCCTTGGTCGAGCTCCTCCCAGGTGAGCGGGCGAATGCTTCTGGCCGCTGGACCATCAACTGTGGTCGATTCCCCTGCCACCGGCAGGTGTGTGCGAGTGTGGTACTCGCGCCAGACCCGCTCAGCTGCCTGGCGGCGGGCTCCACCAGTTGGCGACGGACCCCAGATGGCAGCGTCCCCGGCGGCTGGGGAGTCGTTAGCTGCGCCGCCGGCCGCGGCGATCAGGCAGAGGTCAGTCAGGTAGCCGAGGAGGGTGTGCGGGCTTCGGGACCGTCGCTTGCTGCTCTTCTTACTCTCGCGGTAGACGATGCGCATGGACCCGAGGATCTGCCTTCTGACCTCGGCTTCGGAGTCGGTCCCGGGTCCCGCAAACTCTGCGCACAGCCTTCCGAACTCCACCGGGCTTATACACGCCGGCCCCATCCCTGGAGGCGGTGCCGGAGGCCGCTGAGCCCGTAGTCAGGGACTTGGCGTCGCCTCCGCAGTGGGCGCGTCTCACCGATGCTGACCGTCCTCGGCAACCTGCCCATCAGGTACCCGCTGTCGTCGTTGGCATGGGTGAAGAGATGGAGGATAGTGTTGACCCGCTGCAGCTGGCCCATGGGATCGGGTCCGGGGAGGTCGGCACCGCGCAGCAGCAGGTCGCAGACAACGGCGGGATCGAGGGAGGCAAATGGTCGGAGCTCCCCCTGGCGCCGGAGGCATTCCCCGAGCATGCGGACGGTCGGTCCGCCCCAGACCAGCAGCGGTGGCGGACCATCTCCTGCTCCGAATCGGAGCCCCACCCCTTGCTGCCCCGGCCGCCACTGGGACCATTCGAGCGCCCGGAGCCGTTCGCACCAGTCCGGGAAGAGGACGTCACCGAATGCGACCAGTTCGATCGCGGCCAGGGCGGCCATGATCCGCAGCCGCGCCGACCCCAAGGCCAGTGGCCTGCTCCCACAGCCACCGGCGGATCTCCGGCATCCGGTCCAGCGAAGGGGAGTCGCGATCGAGCCCGCTCAGGACCCAGTCTCTCGCCCAGCTGGCCTGGGCGGGCTCTCCGGCTGGTGCCTGCGACGTGTCTGAGGCGAATTGTGGTGGAACCAACGGCAACGACCTCAGCTGGGGGGCTTGTCCGAACCAGTGATCCTGCCGTGCCACCAGCTCATGGTGGGCCCGTGCGAACCGCTGAGGCAGGTGGATGCTCCACCCTCCGCTCTGCCCGTGACCGACCAGGGCGGGGCGCCAGCGGTCCATCTCGAAGTCTCCGGGCTCTCCCTCGCGCTCCCACGCTTCGGCCTCCATGCGACTGATGTACCAATGGCGGAGCTGGCCGAGGGCGAGCGGGGGCACACTCGGCCCGACCAGCGCCCGGGCCAGCGAGTTGATGGCCCGTGGAGTGGGGGAGGTCAGTGACTCATCTCGCCAGATCGAGAAGCAGAGCGCCTGGTCCTGGCCGGAGCGGTGCAGTGCATCCATCAGGGGGTCCAGCCACGCAAGCAGCACCCTCCCCGGCGGGACGACCCGTGGCGCTCCCGCCTTGGGCACCCAGATGGTGAGGCAGCCAAACTTTATGCTGACATCCCGGGCCTGCACTTTGACCAGCTCCTGGGGGCGGATGCCGGTACCGGCCGAGACGGCGTAGGCGGCGCCGGCGGCCCAGGCGTTCCATGCTTGCGGCCCGCCGTCGACAGCGTCGATCGCGGCGGCGCGCAGACCGTCGAGCCACGCCTGCAGGGTGGCGTCCTCCGGAACCCGGATGGACCCGACCCGTTGGCTGGTCACAGGAGTCCAATCGACTTCGACTTGAGCGGGGCGGAGTAGCGGGTCCAGGAGTGTTCCAGCTCCTGGTGCATTCTCTCCTGGAGGCGGCTGACATCGACCTCGGGGAGAAATCCCAGGTAGTGAAACGGCCGTCGGAACGCCCGGTCCCAGCGGGTGGTCGCCAGGACGAGGCGGCTCGAACTCCAAGCGGGCCGACCTGAGAACCAGATCGCCCCCGCCAGGTCAGCGAGCCACACGGGCTGACGCAGCCCCTGGTTGATGAAGGCGAGGGTGCGGCTCAGGTCGGAGCCTCGCAGGGGCCGGCTCCGACCGGGAAGTGGGTCCGTGATCCCCTCGGGCCCCACGGCTGCTCGCAGCCAGCCGGCGAGCACGGGGCACACCTTCACCCGGACCGGGGTGCCGCGCAGGCCCACCTCCGGCGGGTACGGAGAGCTATCCAGGACGACCCAATCGGAGTCCTGGTCGACCATGGCGAGGCCACTACCGAATCCCTCGAACAGTGCCGGCGGCAAGCCCGTGAGGTAGGCGGCGAACAGGACTTCCCTCAGCACCTCGCTGACTTCCTTCGGGAGGTCCGTGGCCTTGACCGCCACGGAGGCGTGGGTCACAAGATGCGGGGGCAGGGCCGCAAGCCCCGGGGGATCCGCATCGCGGCCAGCGTGGTGAGTCCCTGGTGGCGGGCTGGCGCCGCCACGGCTTGCGGCGACTCTGCGCCTGGGCCGCCACGCGACTCGGACTCGGTGAGCAGGACCTGGAGGAGCGATCGCGTCCCGCGGCCGGAGGCAGGAGACAGCGCTTCCTCGCCCGCTCGCCGCGCCGAAGGTGTCCGGCGCGCGCCTTCAACGCCCAGTGCGTGCCGGAAGGCCGATCGAGAGGCCTCCGCCGTGCTCGGCTTCAGGCCGCGGAACTGCACCAGCGAGCATGCCTGCGCGTAGTCCCCCGTCTTGAGGCACGCGACGGCATGGGCGTCCGCGGCCAAGTGCTGAGCGGCGACGCCCACCGTGTACCCGGTGACCTTGGGTGGGTCTTGGCCGTCGTCACCGTCTCGCAGCTCGCGCATTCTCTTCGCTATCAGGCTTCTCGCGGCTTCCGGGAGCGCTTCAGGACCGAGCGCTAGGAAGTGGGCCAGTGGGTCGTGGGTCGCGTAGGGGGATAGGATCAGGCGCTTCCAGGTCGGCTTGGCGACCGCCAATCTCCGGCAGGCGGCGGCCAGTTCTCGAGCTCCCTCCGGGGCGGGGGATTGAGGACCAACGCCCCCCGGATCGCGGGCACTAAGCCTCGCGCGCGGGCCGAGACACAGTGGACGATCACACAGTCGACCTCATCGAGACTGAGCGAGGTGCCCCCGACCGGCTTTTGGAGGCCGATCGCGATGGCGCCAGGCGGGCGGGGCCGGGTCCTGATTGCGGGGCTGGTCGCCAGTTGGGCGAAGATGGGCGGGATCGTAGGTGCTACCCAGGCGGACTTCGACGGGAAGTGCCTCGCCCTGAGTGGCAAGGCCGGGACGCAGGCGGTGCCGATCGGCCCACGGGTCAACTCGGCGCTCAGCTGGTACCTACGCCACCGTCCGCCACGGTCGTCTCCAAGACCCAGCCGTGCCTCTGTTTCTGAGCCACCGGGGACGACCCTCAACCCGCCCTGCCATGGCGGTAGTCACCGGGCCTGCCTGGCCGGGCCCGATTGCGCTGCGGGGACCGCATGCGTCCAGGAGGTCGAGACCGAGGAGTTGCCGGCGGTGGAGTGCGCTGACATCGACCTCGAACTCGGCCAGTTGTTCGCAGCCCCAGGGGTTGATCTTGAAGTCGCCTTCGCTCGCCGCCAGCCAACTGTCGGCGAGGAGAGCCCTGGAGAGCGCCAGTCTCGAGTTACTGACCAGGTGGTTGTAGCGGGTCCGCGCGAAGCCGAGAGCCTGGGCACTGCTCCAAGCGCGGAGGGAGCGGAGTGGAGCAGGCGCGCAGATTCGCGAGGGCGTCTCCAGAGTTGGTTGCCCAGCGATGCTCATCGACAACGCGGTTGCGCACGCCCAGCGAACCTGCCGCGAATGCGGAGACGTCGATCCAGATCTTCCGAACCTGGTTATCCTTTCTATGTGATGGCCGCGGCGCTGTCGGCGGCGTGGTCCCCGCAGCCGCCAGCCTGGCACGTCGGGTTCCGCGCCTTCCCCTCCGTCGCTATCACCGCGCCCCTGTCGAGCCTGCTTGGGATGCCGGCTCGGAGGGTCCTGCCACGTGCAGTACCTACTCTGCCGAAAGTACCCATGGGTGTCACTTTGCGCCAACTAGCTACTATGGAATAGGTACTCGTTTTGCTGAAAGTAGCTATTGTAGTATACTTTGAGCGAAGTGATATCCAAGACTCGCCCATCGGAAGCTGTCGACGCCTTAATCGCCGAGGGACGGTATTGGGCAACGACCGCTGAACTCCAGCAGCTTATGGGGCAGGCGGACATTGGTTTGCGAAAAGCGATTTCGCGCTTGATGAAAGATGGGCGCCTCTTCCATCCCACGCGGGGATTCTATGTCGTTGTGCCAGCTGAGTATCGGTCCTGGAAGGTGGTGCCGGCCGAGTGGTTCCTAGATGGCATGATGACGCATCTCGGTCGCGAATACTACGTCGGCTTCTTGAACGCTGCGGCCTTCCACGGAGCCGCCCACCAGGCCCCTCAGACATTCCGTGTTTTGACGACGTACCCGCCTCTGCGAGATCGTGACATCCAGCGTGTCCGGCTGCGCTTCACCGCCAGCGAACATGTGGCTGACATGCCAACCCAGCGCCACCTCGTCCACACGGGGTATGTGACTGTGGCGACAGCCGAAACGACGATCGTCGATCTCGCCTGGAGGCCGAGCTTCGGTGGTGGGATCAGTAATGTTGCGACCGTCCTCAAGGAGATTGGTGAGCTCGACCCCGAGATTCTTGCCCGAATATCGCCTCTTAGGGGTCGGCCGACGGTGCGCCGCCTCGGCTGGTTGATTGAGCGGCTCCGTCCAGATGTTGATGTGCACTGGTTGCGGGTCGTCGCCCGGCCAGAAGAAGGTGAACCACCCTTCTTGGTCCCCGGCCCCAGGTCCGGCGCGCTTGACCGGGGGTGGGGTCTCAGGATTAACGCGACTGTCGAGCCTGACGTTTGATTCCGGGCGCACACATAACCGCATGGGGTGGTATGGCGCCGTGGCCGACCGACGCCGACATCGAACAGGATTTGATCTTGTCGCGGCTAATTGTGGAGATCGCCAACAACGAGTTGCTGGGAGGCGAGCTGACTATGCGTGGCGGAACTTGCCTCCATAAGCTCTATCTGCCCGCGCCCTTGCGCTACTCGGAGGATCTCGATTATGTGCGCCGGACGCGGTCGGGCATTGGTCCTTATATGGATGCTCTCCGCACGATCGCGACTGGGGTCGGGCTGGTCGACGGCGGCCGCACCCAGGTGGGTCAGATGGTTCACATGGCGTTTACCGCTGACTCGACGCATGGGCAGCGGCGCCTTCGAATCAAGATCGAGATGAACATCCGAGAGACAGAATCGTGTTTTCCGAGAACGTCGCGTCCGTATCAGGTGTTGTCGAGCTGGTGGTCGGGCCGCGCCGGGGTCAACACTTTCCAGCTTGAGGAGTTGCTCGGGACCAAGCTCCGTCCCCTGTATCAGAGACGCAAGGGGCGAGACCTTTTCGATCTCTGGCACTTCCTAACCGCGACTAGCGTCACCGACGAGCGCATCGTTCAGGCGTTCCATCACTACACGCGAGAGGGTGCGTTTACTTATCCAGATCTCGCCGCCAACCTGTCAGCGAAGTTGGCCAGCCAGGATTTCGCCAGCGATTTGAGCGAGCTGGTGGTCGCCCCACCCCCAAACTACGACCTTGCGGGTGCCGCCGATCTTGTCATGGAGCGACTCGGCAGCCGGTTGGCTAACGCTCCACGGCTGGATGAGATCGCTGGTGGCGGCTGGCGCTCAGATGCACGGAGGCTCTGAGGAACCTCACTTCGGGGATCGCGCCCATCCGTCCGCAGGGGGTCTGCTCTCTGGCTCGCCCACGGACTCGATGGGTTTCCTGACAGGCTCTGATCCCGTAACCGAGCCTGGATTGACCTGACCGTCTCGGCCCCCCCTGCCGGCTCGCTGTGTCCACCTCCAGCAACGAGTAGCCAGCGGTTCGCAACGGCGTGGCCGAGGTCGGTCGCGGACCCTGGTTCGAGACGCCGCTGCTCGTGCTCTTTCGAGGGGGGATGCCGGGCCTCGTGCCGGTCGGCCTGCGGCACGGTCGATGGTGGGCTGGCACCCGGCCCGCAGTTCCCCGGAACTCCTGACCAGCCGCAAATATGTATTTACCAGTCGCCTAAAACTCCTGATTTATCGGAGGGGAATGCCATGCGACCGTGAGTTACATGGAAGTGCAGAGCTCGACCCGGCGCAAGCTGGCACGGCGACGGACGAGGGTTCACGGTACGCCCTCGCTGTGCGGTCAGTCCGGTCCCCCGACGCCGAGGCGGCAAAGCCGGACCTCGACCGCGGATGGCATGCGGATCGAGGAGGCGGTGTCTCTCTTCTGTGCCTCCCACGGCAGCCAGCCACTGAGCGCTCCTACGCCGCAGCGCTCAGCTGCTTCAGGGACTTCTGCGCCGGCAGGGGAGTGACATCACTCCATGAGGTGAGCCCGGCGCTGCTGACCGCCTAACCGGCCAGCCTGGGGGGCCGGGCGCCAGCCACCAGGTGGCACCGGCTGGTCGTGCTCCGGGCGTTCCTCAGGTGGGCCGCTCGGGCAAGGTGGTGTGATACCGACTGCTTGGAGGTGATCCGCCCCGCCGGGCGCCGCCGGGTGCGACCGGCCCCCCCCTGGACAGTCGACGAGTGCCAGAGGCTGCTGGCGGGCGGGGAGAGCTGGCGGGACCGGGCTCTGATGGCGGTGCTGGTCGCCAGCGGGGCCCGGATCGGCGAGGTGGTGGGTGCCACCCTGGGGGACTTCGACGGGGAGTGCCTCAGCCTCAGCGGCAAGACCGGCACCCGGGCGGTGCCGCTGGCCCCCCGGGCCTGCTCAGCGCTCAGCTGGTACCTGCGCCACCGTCGCCATCCGGACCCAGGTTCCCCCCTTTTTCTGAGCCGGCAGGGCCAGCTCTCTACCCGCCGGGCCCTGGCGATAGTTCACCGGTCCTGCCGGCGGGCCAAGATTGAACCCCGGGGGCCGCATGCGTTCCGCCATGCCGCCGCCACCAGCTGGCTTCGGGCGGGGATCCCGCTTCCGGTCGTGTCGGCCGCTCTCGGCCATGCCCGGACCTCGACCACTGTCGACAGCTACGGCCTAGCCTTGGCGGCCGACCTGGTCCGCGGGCTTTCCGCCGATCCCCTCTGGGTCGGGCCGGCTGACGAGAAGGCGGCCCAACCGGGGGAAGGGGAGGTGGCCGCATGAGCGACGAGCTTGAGGACGAAGAGGGCGTTGACCTGGCGCAGCCGCCCTGGCGATCGTTCCTCCCCAAGTCCCTACCGGAGCGGCCCCGAGATGCCGTGGCGGCAGCCCCAGACGAGGTGCGGGAGGCGGTTGAGACCACTATCGCGACCCGCTCAGCCAGTCCTGAAGACGGCAGCTCTTTGGACCGGTGGCTGGAGTGGGTGGCGGCTCTCCCGTGGGATACAACCCCGGGCTGCGATCCGCTCAACATGGAGGACGCGGCGGGGATTCTCAGCGCCGCGCATCGGGGCGACGACGATGTGAAGGAGTCGCTGCTCGACCGGATCTTCGGCAGCTGGCTCCTGTCCGGCGCTGGAAGTGGCCATCGGCTCCGACCCCTGCTCCTGGTGGGGCCGCCGGGGACCGGGAAGAGCTCACTGGCGCGGGCGGTGGTGAAGGCGATCCGCCGACCCTGCAGCTTCATCTCTGTCCCCACGGCCGTGGAGGACCGTGTCTACCTGACGGGTTGCTCCCGCGCCTACTCGAATGGTGAGCCGGGAGCGATCGTGAAGGCGGTACGGGCCTTCGGGAGGCGCGTCGTGATCGTGCTGGATGAGATCGACAAAGCCGGGCATGGGCCGGCGTTCGATGCTCCCTCGGCGACCGCGAGCCTGCTCGAACTGCTGGACGGGAGCGGCCAATGGACGGACAGGTATCTCGCCGTCGCCTATGACCTCTCCGAGGTTCTGTACCTCGCGACCGCCAATTCCGTCGAGACGATCCCGACCCCTCTGCTCGACCGCTGCGATGTGGTGGAGATCCCGGGCCCGGCACTTCAGGAGCGTCTCGACGCGGCGCGGTTCCATCTCTGGCCGCGACTGGTGGAGTCCTTCGGCTCGATCGAGAGCCTCATTCCCCTCGACGACGATGCGCTGCATTGCATCGTTGCCGAGCACGCAGAACGAGATGAGGCCGGTCTGCGCGGGGTGGAGAGCCGCCTTGAGGCGTGCCTGCTGCGCGCAGCCCGTCGCGGCTTCGCCGGCATCTGGCCGGTACCGGTGACCCAGGAGTTGATCCGCGAGACGCTGGCTCCGCTCGGTCGCCGATCAGCTTCCAGGCCGTTGGGCTTCGCCACGTACGCAGGACCCGAACCCCGAGAGAGACGAGATCGGCCTCCGCCGGGGCCAAGACTTTCGGGCGGGGGCGACTGAGTTGTCGGACGGCGACGTCTCGAGCCAGGTCGCCTGGTTGCTGATACTGGCGACGGTTGCCCTGGTGGTGCTCTTGGCTGCTTGGTGGGTGTTCGCCGTGGTCGTCCTGCTTGGGGCCGTTCTGTCCTGGCTGTGGAAACGGCGGAAAGTCGGTCCCAATGAGTTTGGAGCTGGTTGGGCGGACTCGCACCGCTCTGGCACTACCCATCCATCGGAGTCGGCTCTCTGGCCGTCTCTCTGGCTGGTGGGCTTGCGGTGCAAGAGATCCTCCGCGGGGACGATCAGGCTCTTCCAAGCCTGGGCCTCCTGTGTGTTCTTGCCCGGTTCCTCTCGATGGCGTGGCTTCCCAGGGATGCAGTCTCCGAAAGGGCGGCGCGCCTATCCGCTGGTTGCCATCGCCGGCCCCCTTCCAGTGGGCTCGGGAGCTGGACGTCTGGATCCTCGTCCTGGGGGTCAGAACATCCAACCTCTCTACGACCACTGGCTGGCGGTCGGGATCGGGCGGCTGGGCCGGACCCTGGTTCCGAGCTCAAGATGGAGCCGGGTCGGCATCCATGGGTTGCCGGCCCCGGGTGCTATCGAAGGTGGGAAGACGCTGGTGCCCAGCCACGAGCCGCTGTCGAACGACGTGCCAGGCCGCTTGCGGCGGAGGTGGAGCGAAAGGCTGGCCGAGCTTCACCGCACATCGATGGGGACTGGCTGATCACGCTGACCGGGCAAGCTTCGTGTCGAACCCGAGGCTGGCAAAGCCTGGTAGACGCTTGGCGTGCATTCGGGCCAGCACGGGGATAGCTGCGTCGACGTAGTCGTGGACCTCCACCCTGGTCTTGCCATCGGTCGGGCGCAGCACGCGGCCGACGTACTGGACAATCCTCCCCTTGAAAGCGATCGGGAAGGTCAAGAACAAGGTGTCGAGCGGCGGGCAGTCGAACCCCTCGCCGAGGAAACTGCCAGTGGCGACGAGCAGGAGTCCTCCTGCAGGATGGGGAGCTACCAGTTCTCGGATTGCGGCTGCTTGGGCCTTCTTGCCCATTCCACCTCAGAGCACCAATGGCGAGAGCCCGAGCCGACTGAGTTCGGACACGAGCCGGTCGAGGTGGTCGGTCCATTGCGTGAGCACCAGGCAGTTCCGTCCGCCCGCGACGGCAGAGGCGATGTCCGCGCAGACTGCCTCCGTCCGCCCTCCGTCTTCTACGAGGGTCCGGAACAGCTGCTGAATGCTCAGGTCGTGCACACCTGGAGGCGCGAAGATTGTCCGGTGAACCACGAACTCGAGCTCGTGAGTCATCGTGCCCGTGCCGGGGGTCAGCCGGTGGCGTATGGGTCCGCAATACATGGCGATAAGCCCTTCCAAGCCGTCACGCCGGTACGGGGTGGCGGTCAGGCCCAGCCACCGCCGTACCGGGATCTGGCGGACGCACCGTTCGAAGGTGACCGCAGGCACATGGTGGCATTCGTCCACGACGACGAATCCGTAGCTGGCGGTGACCTCGCTGATGTCCTCACGGCGGGCGAGACTCTGCATCATCGCGACGTCGATGACGCCGGTCGCCCGGGGGCGGCCGCCGTGGAGTTGCCCGATCTGGCCCTGGGAAAGACTCAGGTGGGTGGCGAGACGATCGCGCCATTGCTCGACCAACGGCTTGCGGTCGACGATCACCAGTGCCGGTCGGTCATGGTGGGCGATGAGCCCACAGGCGATGACTGTCTTACCGGAGCCAGGTGGTGCGACCAGGACCCCTTGCTCGTGACTGGCCAGAACATCGCATGCGTGTTGCTGCTCGGCAGTCAGCTCCGCGCGGAGTCGCAAACCGATCGGTGCCGGATCCGAGCACTCGTCGTAGATGACGAGCTGACTGCCGGCCTCGGCCATGATCGAGGCGGCCCGTTCCCGAACGCCTCGGGGCAGCAGCAGACCGTCGAGGGTCTCGCCGTAACAACGGATGAGCCGCGGGGTGTTCCAGGTGGAGAAGCGAAGCCTCTCCTTCTCGTAGTACTCGGGGTTGTGCAGCGAGGCCAGGTGCTTGAGGGCCGATAGCAAGGCCGGTGGAACGCCGCTTCTCTCTACTGCCAGCATGGCACCGGAGCGCGCGTGAATTGTCGCAGCCGCTTTCTGCGATGTGGCCGTTGATCGGGGTGTCCAATAGGTGGCGCCGTCGGGTCCGGCACCAACCGCCTGCATCGTCTCGACCATCGAGTCAAGCGCCCCCGGCGCCACCTGCTGCTTCGCTCGAGGACGCCGTATCTCGAGCGGGCCAGAAGGCGCGGGTCCGGGAGGCTCGGGGCGAGGCCGAGACGGCAGCTACGAGCGCGCGTCGGGGCTGTTGGCTGTCGTCCCCATCGCTGCCCAACCGGCTTTAGGAGTTGGCGGCGCTGGATCGGGCTATGCTGGAGTTCCTGGGGAGCAGGGACCAATCCGAGCGGTCAGCTAGAGGTGAACTCACGGAACCGGACCCCCGCACAGAGGGCGAGAACAGCCCAGCCGGGACAGGGAATGAACGGAACACTCCTCTCCGCTGGGTGCCACACGCCCCCGATCCCGACGTCACCCCGGCGTTCTCGACCCCGCCCGTTTCCGTTGAGCCGCCGGAAGATGCCTTTGCTCTCGCTACCGAGGAAGGTCCGCGCGCCCGCCACCCGATGCAGCGGACGGTTTCCATACTGGTCATCGCCGCCATGGGCATCCTGATCGGGTCAGGCGCCGCCGTAATCGGCTCGCGCCTGGGCCAGCCAGCCCATCAGGCGAACCGGACCCCTCCCAGCCCCAGCGCCCCAACCCCGACTCCAACCAATTCCGCCCAGCTGCTGGCGGCGATCGCGGCCAACGACCTGCCCGAGATCGTGATGGTGGTGGCCCTGGGCACCACCTCGGAAGAGCTGGGCACCGGTTGGCCGATTGACGACTCAGGAGATTTCCTCACCAATGACCACGTGGTGCACAACGGTCAGAGCTTCCACGTCGAACTGGCCTCGGGACAGGAGTACCCGGCCCAGGTGATCAACGACGACCCGGGGGTCGACCTGGCCGAGATCCATGTCTTGGGATTCCGGGAGCAACCGTTCCCGATCTACGATTCCCTGCCAACCATCGGGCAACCGGTGGTGGTCCTGGCCTCCCAAGGCGCCACCGGACACCCTCCCGTCTCCGACTCCAAGGTCAACGGTCTAGATGAGAGCGCTACAGTCAGTGACGCCTCGCCGGGGGAGCTGTCCGACTACAGCGGGCTGATCCGGGTGCCGGCCAAGATCTACCCCGGTAACAGCGGGGGACCGATGCTGAACTCAAACGGCCAGGTCGTGGGCATCCTCACCCTGGCCGCCGAGACTGGCTCTGGCGCCTTTGCCATCCCGATCACCCAGGTTGACCAGCAAATTCAGAGTTGGCTGGCGGGCTGAGAGCTCGCTTAGAATCCGGGCGTCGCCCGGGAGTTTGATTGACGCTCTCTCGCTCCCTCTGGCAACATCGGGCCTATGACCGCCCCGGTCATCGGCTGCGAGTGCATTCAATACTGGTCGCCCCTGACACCCGCTGGGTGACGGGCCGGCGGGAGATGGACTGATGAACCGTGGAACAAGTGCTGGTGGCCTGACGATCCTGGTCCTAGGCGCCGACGGCTACATCGGCTGGCCGATGGCGATGCACCTCTCCCGGCTCGGGCACAAGGTGGTGGCGGTCGACAACCTGGCAAGGCGCCGCTGGGACCGGGAAGGGGGGACCTACAGCCTGCTTCCGATCAAGTCGATGCCGCAGCGGGTCAGGCGCTGGCAGCAGTTGACCGGGAACTCGATCGAGTGGCGAAGGGCGGATCTGACGGATTACCCGGCGGTGGACCGGATCTTCGCGGAGTTCAAGCCTCAGGCGGTGATCCACTTCGCCGAGCAGCGGAGCGCTCCCTTCTCGATGATCGACCGGGAGCACGCCGTCTTCACCCAGGTCAACAACGTCGCCGGCACCCTCAACCTGCTCTTTGCGATTCGCGATCGGGTGCCGGACTGCCACCTGATCAAGCTCGGGACGATGGGGGAGTACGGCACCCCCAACATCGACATCGAGGAGGGCTACCTCGACATCGAGCACAACGGCCGGCGGGACCGGCTGCCCTTCCCCAAGGTCCCGGGCAGCTTCTATCACCTCTCCAAGGTCCACGACAGCGCCAACATCCACTTCACCTGCCGGGTCTGGGGGATTCGTGCCACTGACCTGAATCAGGGCGTGGTCTACGGCGTCGAGACGGAGGACACCGCGCTCCATCCCGACCTGATCACCCGCTTCGACTTCGACTCGATCTGGGGCACCGCGCTCAACCGCTTCTGCGTCCAGGCGGCGGTGGGGCAGCCGCTCACCGTTTATGGCAAGGGCGGCCAGACCAGGGGCTACCTCGACATCCGCGACACCATGGCCTGCATCACCCTCACCCTCGACAACCCCCCGGACGAGGGGGAGTGCCGGGTGTTCAACCAGTTCACCGAGCAGTTCTCGATCAACCAGCTGGCCGACCTGGTCGCGAGCGCGCGGCGCCACCACGGCCAGGACACGACCGTGGTCCACCTGCCCAACCCCCGGGTGGAGTCCGAGGACCACTACTACAACGCCAAGCACACCCGCCTGCTCGACCTCGGCCTGCAGCCCCACCTGCTCGGCGAGACCCTGGTCGACTCGCTGATCGAGCTGGTGGCCCGGCACGCCCACCGGGTCGACCCCGTGCTGTTGGAGCAGCCCAGCGTGGACTGGCGGAGCGGCGGCAACGAGGTCTGGCGCCGCTACGCCGACGAGGGGCGCCAGCTCGAGCTCGCCCGCGGCACCGCTGCCCTGGTGGACACCGCCACCGAGGTCCGCGGCGTGGCCACCCCGGCCAACGGGGGCCACCCGGCCCGCGCACTCCCGGACGCGGCGCCGGCCGCCCGGCGGTCGT
>JBOHUG010000115.1:0-56842 GCA_050734135.1 Candidatus Dormibacteria bacterium | reverse complement strand
CCCCCCCCCCCCCCCCCCCCCCCCCCCCCCCCCCCCCCCCCGGGCCAGTTCGTCAAGGCACTGGAGGCGGGTCGAGGGGCGATCGCCGCCTTGGCGGTGGGGCTCGGGGAAGCCTGCCTGGAGGCGTCCCTCAGCTACTCCCAGCAGCGCCGTCAGTTTGGGCGCCCGATCAGCCACTTCCAGGCGATCCAGCTCAAGCTCGCCGACATGGCCACCCAGCTGGAGCTGAGCCGGTTGATGGTCTGGCGCGCCGGCGCTCTGATCGACCAGGGCAAGCCCGCCGGCAGGTTCGCCGCGATGGCCAAGCTTCACGCCTCCGAGACCGCCACCTGGTGCGCCAACCAGGCGATCCAGATCCATGGCGGGGCCGGCTTCATGGAGGACCTGCCGGTGGCTCGGTACTACCGCGACGCCAAGATCAACGAGATCGGGGAGGGTACCTCCGAGGTTCAGCGACTGATCGTCGCCTCCCACCTGCTGGGGTTGGGGGGTTCGGTCTCCAAGCTATTGGACCTGGACCTCAGCTGACGGGCCGGAGGGGTCAGCACTCAGGTATACGATTGATTCATGAGTGACCGGGATCCCATGATCGTGGCGGCGGCCCGGACCCCTTTCGGCAAGCTGGGAGGGGCACTCAGCACCGTTGCCGCGGTTGACCTGGGAGCGCACGCCATCCGGGTGGCGCTGGAGCGTGCCGGAGTGGCTCCGGACGAGGTGGACCAGTGCATCATGGGCACCGTCATCACAGCTGGCCAGGGTCAGATCCCCGCTCGCCAGGCTGCCCTGAAGGCGGGGATTCCCGCGGGGGTGGCCTCCCTCACCGTCAACAAGGTCTGCGCCTCCTCGCTGAAGGCGGTCAATTTGGCCGGGGTGCTGATCCGGGCCGGCGAGGCGGAGGTCGTGGTGGCAGGCGGGATGGAATCGATGTCCCAGGCGCCGATGCTCCTACGTGGGGTCCGGCGAGGGGTGCCGATGGGCAACATGACGCTCTACGACTCTATGCTTTGGGACGGGCTCACCTGCCCGATCGACGATGTGCCGATGGGAGACCACGGCACCGCGGTCGCGGCCGAGCTGGGGGTGAGCCGGGAGGAGCAGGATCGCTACGCCCTGCTCTCTCAGCAGCGCTACGAAGCCGCTCGGGAGAAGGGACTGATCGCTGAGGAGCTGGCGCCGCTCGAGGTCCCTGGCAAGTCGGGTTCGGTCCTTGTCAACCGCGACGAACAGCCCCGGCCGGACACCAGCATTGAGAAGCTTGCCGGGCTGAGGCCCGTGTTCGGAGGCCCGAGCGGTAGCGTGACCGCTGGAAATGCCCCCGGGATCAACGACGGCGCGGCGGCGATCGTGATCATGAGTCGGGGCAGGGCGCGTGCCCTGGCAGTAGAACCGCTGGCGCAATGGCTCGGCTATGGGGAGTCGGCTGCGGAGCATCCCTACCTCGCCACCGTGCCCGCCACCGCCCTGGCCCAGGCGCTGGGCAAGACTGGTGGGGGAATCAGTACACCTGACCTCAAGGTGGTGGAGATCAACGAGGCGTTCGCCTCGGTGGTGATCACCAGTTCCCGGATGCTGGAGCTGGACTTGGACCAGGTCAACCCCAACGGCGGGGCGATCGCGGTCGGCCACCCAGTGGGCGCCTCGGGGGCCCGCATCCTGGCTGCCTGCGTGATCGAGCTGCGGCGTCGCGGGGGCGGTCCCGGCGCGGCGACGATCTGCTCGGGAACGGCTCAGGGCGAAGCCACGCTGGTCGAGGTGGCCTGACCGAGGGTCTACCCGTGGCCGCGCCTACAATCAACCGGTCTGGGCTACCGGTGGGGTGGGCCCATGCGCAGGAGGCTCGATGGCAACTGAAGTTAGAGAAGACCAAGCCGCCATCCAGGCGTCGGTGCGCGAGCTGGCCCAGTTCCGGATCACTCCCCGAGCGGCCGACATAGACCGCTCCGCCGAGTTCCCCTGGGACGTGGTGGAGATCTTCCGCCAGCAGGATGTCTTCGCGATCGCCTTCGCGTCAGAGTATGGGGGTCTCTCCGGGTCGGCCCTAACTCTCGCTCTGGCCGTCGAGGAGATCGCCAAAGCCTGCGCGACCTCGGCCCTGCTGCTCGCGGTCCAGGGCCTTGGCGGATACCCGATCCTTATAGGCGGCACTGAAGAGCAGAAGCGGGAGTTCCTCCCCGAGCTGGCCAGCGGTCGTCAGCTCGCCGCCTACGCTCTCAGCGAGCCGGACGCCGGCAGCGATCCCGGGGCGATGAGCACCAGGGCCCGCCGGGACGGTGACGACTACGTCCTGGATGGGGTCAAGACCTGGATCACCAATGGCAGCGTCGCTGGTCTGATAGTGGTCTTCGCCGTGACCGCCACCGACCAGGGCACTCGAGGAATCTCCGCCTTCCTGGTCGACGGCGAGTGCGAAGGGCTTCAGCGCAATCGGATCCACGGCAAGCTTGGGATCAGGGGAAGTGACACAGCCGAGCTGGTGTTCAGCGGCTGCCGAGTCCCCGCCAGCCGGCGGCTCGGGGCCGAAGGCGACGGCTTCAGGATCGCGATGGGGGTGCTAGATCGCTCCCGACCCCAGATTGCGGCCCAGGCACTGGGAATCGCCGCCGGAGCGCTCGACCAGGCGGTTGCGTACGCCAAGCAACGTCACCAGTTCGGTCGGCCGATCGCTGAGTTCCAGGGTATCCAGTTCATGCTGGCCGAGATGGCAACCCAAGTCGAGGCGGCCCGCTGTCTAACTCACGAGGCGTGCCGAGCTGTGGATGCCCTCGACCCCCGGATGACGAAGCTCGCCGCCATGGCCAAGCTGGCCGCATCCGATGGTGCCATGAGGGTTACTACCGACGCGGTTCAGGTGCTGGGTGGCTATGGTTATATCAACGAGTTCCCGGTGGAGCGGATGATGCGTGACGCGAAGATCACCCAGATCTACGAGGGAACCAATCAGATCCAGCGGCTGGTAATCGCCAAGCGACTGATGGCCTGATCCCTTAGTTCACGATCAGCTGCATCACCCTAGGATGCACTTTGCTACGATGTAGCGGGCCATGTATTTAGGAGAGTAGGGTCCGGCTCCAGTTCGGAGTGGTGCCAATGAAGCAACCTGGTCGTCCCAGTTGGAGAGACCCGGGCCTGCTGGTGCTGTCTACCCTCGTCGAGGGACCACGCCACGGCTACTCGATCGTTCAGGAGGTTCGCAAACAAGCCGGGATCTCCTTGGGACCAGGGACCCTCTACGGCGCCCTCTCGCGGCTGGAGGCGTACGGGCTGGTCGCCGGCTTGCCGGCGGAAGGAAGACGGCGGCCCTACCGGCTCACTGAGAAGGGCAAGCAGACCCTGGATGCTCAACTGGATGCGATGGCGAGATTCCTCAGATTCAATGGCCACCTGGAGGAGCGGGGCATCTTCCACAACGTGCCGCGGGCCCAAGGTGGCGCCTGAACCTGACTTTTGGCCACCCCTTCGGCTCCAGTTGGAACCGGGCGTCTCCCGGGCGGGTCAACGTCCGACGCGAATGACGCGAAGCCCAGGGACGTCGCCGTAGTCACTGTCTTGGGTCGCCACCCCCATCTCGTTGGCGATAGCCGTCGCGGCGATCCACGACTAGTTGATCGGCATTCGTTTACCAGCCTCACGGAGCGCCAGGCGAAGTGCGGTCCAGGCCTGGGCGACTTGGTCGTCAAGCGGCACGGGGTTGAGCAGCGCCGCCGCGGAGAGAGTCGCTAGCCGCCGCGCTCGGATCGATCCATCCCGTGCCACCAGGACGCCGAGGCGCAGTTCGCCGATAGTGACCACTGATACCGCGACACGACCCGGTAGGACGGGCGAAAGTGGCCGCTCCTGCTCAGTAGCCACGAACACCGAGGTATCGGCTAGCACCATCTCCCCGCCGCTGCTGTTGCCAGACGAACTCATGTGATTGGCAGGTCGACGGTAGAGCCCGGCAACAGGTCCGCCAGTTCCTGGGTCAGCTCCGGGTCGGCCCGCCGGCGGTCGAGGCTCTCGACGAAGGCGCTCCAGACTATCGAGCTTGGCCGCGTCAGCAATGGCACTAACTCGGCCACCTGCCGACCACTGACCGTCACCCGCACACGCTCACCGCCCTCGACTCGGCGCAGAACAGGGCTGATGTCGTTTCGGAGCTCACGGGCGGAGATGTCAGTCACTCGCTCAGCGTGGCATTTCTGCTCCCGCAAGCGCGAGAGGCGTTGGCCGAGTCCAGTGACCCGGGCAACCCCCCAACGCCTTGGTCCTTTCCGCGAGTTGCTAGCTGCGAACTCGTCGGGACTTTGCTTTTCACCCAATGCCCACTCAAAACGCCGTGAACCGCCCCGGGAAGGTGACACGGTGTAGCGCAGTCGCCGTTAACTGACGTGGAACCGCTTTCAACTCCACGGTCAAGGAGGTGGCGATGGCCAGCGACTGTCCGGTTTGTGGGGAGCGACTCGCCGACGGAGTTTTGTCTCGGAGCTATCCCGAGAAAGAATCCAAATGGCTCGACGATCTCATCGGTCCCGTCAGTAGGACCCAGGGCGGACCCGGGAAACCGGAGACTCCGCCGCCCCGCTGAAGGGCTAATCCATCTGGGCCGAAGATGGATGTCCGTAAGCCTTCCGGCGCCAACTGAGTTGACTCCTGGCAACGAGTGCGGCAGCGGTAGTTGTAACCGGCGATCATCTCCCACGCGTTCGCTGTGCTGTAGTCGTGACACTGCGGAGGAGCATCCCACTGCCAAAGCGTGAATCTCATCACCTGTCTGTGCATCGCCGAATCAGATTGGTTCCGGACTGCGGAACCAAACGGGCCGCTGCATCACCGCGGATTCACTCGGCAGTTAGTATTGCCAAGCGCTTCCCGAGACAAGTTGTTAGAAATGCGCTTCTTTTGCTAGGATTTGTGGGATGACCTCGACTCATAATCTAGCTTTGTGAGCGGCTTCCGAGACCAGCGCCCGTAACGGGATAGCTCCCTGTTTCGCACGATGACTGCGTCGGGCGCGTCGGCAACCCGGTTCGGAGTAGAGAGATATCCGATTCTGTACAAACGCGCCTTGCTAGCTGCTGCCAGCTCCGGATTCAGCCGCGGTGAGGACCGAACTCGTCTGCCCAGGTAGCTGCTGCTCACGGCCGGGACCGAGATTGCGCGCACCCGGCACGCCCTCTCCTTACCTGACTACCTACCATGAGACGCCGTGGAAGTTGAGCGACTGTTAGCCGGCGACACGCGGGCGTTGGCCCAGGCGATCTCCGCGATCGAGACCAGACGGCCGGGGACGGGAGATCTGATCCAGGAGCTCGCCGCCCGGCGACAGCCAGCAGGGGTCAGCCCGACCCAGATCATCGGTCTGACCGGTCCCCCGGGCAGTGGCAAGAGCACGCTCGCCGACGGGCTCACCGCTGTCTGGCGGGGCCAGGAGCGCCGGGTCGCCGTCCTGGCGGTCGATCCCAACAGTCCTTTCACCGGAGGCGCCATTCTCGGCGACCGGGTCCGGATGCAGCGTCACGCCCTTGATCGCGGGGTCTTCATCCGCAGCATGGGTGCCCGTGGCCACCTGGGGGGCGTCTCCCTGGCCACCCGGGGGACAGTCCGTCTGCTCACCGCCTTGGGATGGGAGATGGTGCTGGTCGAGACGGTCGGGGTGGGCCAGTCGGAGCTGGAGATCTGCGAGATCGCGGACTCGGTGGTGGTCGTGACCACCCCCGCGGCGGGGGACGGAGTCCAGGTGATCAAGGCGGGAATCACCGAGATCGCGGACCTCTTCGCGGTCAACAAGGCGGACTTGGCCGGTGTGGAACGGGTGGTTCGGGAGCTCCGGGATCTGCTGCGGGTCCCTCGGAGGGAGGGTGTCTGGCGAGTCCCTGTGATCAAGACCGTGGCGGCCGAAGGGGCCGAAGGTGTCGCCGAGCTCGCCGCAGCGTTGGAGCAGCACCGTGCCCACCTCATCGCCAGCGGGGCTCAGGAGACGCGCGCGGCCCGTCGCCTGGGAGACGAGGTCGTGGAACTGGTGGGCGGGTATGCCTCCGATTTCGCTAGGGAGATCCTCTCGGCGCCAGGGCAGCAACTGCTGCCGGAAGACCTTCGCCTGGCCAATCCGGAGCGGGTCGCGGAGGAGGTGCTCCGACGGCTGGGGGCCGAGGAGAGCAAGATTGGAACCGCCGATGGGGGCCTAGCACTGGACGAGCGAAGGAGTTAGGGATGCTGGACCAACAGGCGACGGCGATGGTCGATGACGAAGTCGCCCTAGAGCGGTGGGCGGAGCGCTACCAGGCCTCCAGCCTCCGGGCGGCCCAGCTGGGATCCCGTCCGATCCCGGAAACGCTGTCGGGGCTCAGGGTGGATCCTCTTTACACACCGCAGTCGCTTCAGGGTCAGGACTACGCCGAAACAATCGGCTACCCGGGGGAGTTCCCCTACACCCGGGGGGTCTACTCGTCGATGTACCGGGACAAGCTCTTCACCATGCGCCAGTTCGCTGGTTTCGGCAGCGCCGCCGCGACCAATGAGCGCTACCGCTTTCTCTTAGCTGAGGGGCAGACCGGGCTCTCGGTTGCCTTCGATCTGCCGACTCTGATGGGGAGGGACTCGGACGACCCGGAGGGCCAGGGCGAGGTGGGCCGGTGCGGGGTCGCGATCGACTCACTTGAGGACATGGATCAGCTGCTGGCGGAGATCGATCTGGCCAAAGTGACCACCTCCATGACCATCAATTCGCCGGCGGCAGTAATGCTGGCGATGTACGTAGCGGTGGCGGAGCGTCGGGGGGTGCCGCTCAACCGGCTGGGTGGGACTCTTCAGAACGACATCCTGAAGGAGTACATCGCTCAGAAGGAATACATCTACCCCCCGGTGCCCAGCCTGCGGCTGGTGACCGATGTGATGTCCTTCTGCGCCCAAGAAGTGCCGCGCTGGCATCCGGTCTCGATCTCCGGCTACCACATCCGCGAGGCGGGCTCGACGGCGGTGCAGGAGTTGGCCTTCACCCTCGCCGACGGCTTCGCCTACGTCGAGGCAGCGGTCCGGGCGGGGCTGCAGGTGGACGACTTCGCACCCCAACTCAGCTTCTTCTTCAACAGCCACGTCGACTTCTTCGAGGAGGTGGCCAAATACCGGGCCGCGCGTCGGATCTGGGCGAAACGGATGCGAGACAAATACGGAGCCTGCGACGAGCGCTCCTGGTTGCTGCGGTTCCACACCCAGACCGCCGGATGCTCACTGACCGCCCAGCAGGTGGAGAACAACATCGCCCGTACCGCCCTGGAGGCGCTGGCCGCGGTGCTCGGGGGCACCCAGTCCCTGCACACCAATGCCATGGACGAGGTCCTGGCCCTGCCCACCGCCAAGGCAGCCCAGATCGCGCTCCGCACCCAGCAGATCATCGCCTTCGAGACCGGAGTCGCCGCGACCATCGACCCCTTGGGGGGTTCCTACTTCGTCGAGGATCTCACCAACCGCATGGAACTCGAGGCCGAGGCGTACTTCACCGAGATCGATACCCGAGGCGGAGTGCTGGCCTGCATCGAGTCCGGATTCTTCCAGAGTGAGATCGCCGACGCCGCCTTCCGCTACCAGCAGCAGCTGGATCGGGGAGAGCGGATCGTGGTGGGGGTCAATGCCTTCACCTCAGAGGACGACGTGGCACCGACCTTGCTGCACATAGATCCGGCGGTAGAGACCGAGCAGGTCGCTCGGCTGGCCAAAGTGCGCCGCGGTCGCGACAGCGAGGCGGTGCACCAGCGGCTGGAAGCTCTCCGCCAGGCGGCCCAGGGAACAGAGAACCTGATGCCCAGAATCGTCGAGGCGGTCAAGGTGCTGTGCACTGAGGGTGAGATCACTGCGGCGCTGGGAGACGTGTTCGGCAACTACCGGGAGCCCGCGGTCTTTTAGAGTCGCGGTCCGGTCACCGCGGGGGTCTTGGCTTCCCCGAGAAGCGCTGTAGCCAGGCTTCTGTGTCCCGGCTGGAGGGCCTCGGTTTCTCGTCACCGGACTCGGCAGGACGTTCACTCCCTCGGTGATCGGAGTCCGTCCCCCGAGGATCGAGCTTCTGGATCAGAGACTGACCTCCGATGGAGGTTCCGCCCTCCTTTCGGACCCGGTCCCGCAGGTCCCGGTCGCTGGTTGCCACCACTGCCCCGAACCCCCCGTGCACTGCTTGAGCCACCAGCTCGACGATTCGCTCGTCAGCACTCTGACCGGGGTCCGGGTAGAGGACGCGGACCCCGGGGCTGCTGGACGGACCCGCCGGGGGAGGGGGGCCGTCGAAGACGAAGGTGAGCTGGACATACGCCGAGCGCAGCTGGGATCGGGCCGCGGTCGTCACCAGCAGACGCTGGGCTGCCCCGTGATCCTGGCGCAGTAAGCAGGGTCGGCTCCGGGGCCAGGCCCAGGCGATGTTGGTCCCGTCGACCACGAGCTCGGTTCTACCCATTGGAGTTTCCGCCAGCTGCCTTGACCGGCGAGGAGTACCGGCCGGCGGCGTCCAGGTGCCTGGAGTGGAACTGCACTTCGAAATCGACCAGCTGATCCGCCAGAGTCTCCAGTCGGAGTCGGAACCCGGGATCGAGGGAGCTCAAGCGTGGCGAGGAGGGGTCGATCCCGAAGGCTGCTCCGCCCAGGCCGCCCGCGAGCGCAAGGAGACCGTCGGTGGGCCGGCCCTCGTTCTCCACCTCCTGGAGCACGTCTTCGATGTCCGAGGACCCAGCTAGGGCATGGCTCGCCTGGCTGAGCACCGCAACCGCGTCGTCCCCGGGCTCCGGCCCCTCACCGCGGCTGGGCTTGCGGAAGGCGCGAGCAAGGCGCAAAGGAGCCTCCTCCCGAAGCGCCTGGGCCACTCGGGCGAGGCTTTCCTCCAGGCTCCTAGTGAGCAGGTCCCGCGCCAGGAGGCAGCTTCCAACGGTCGCCATTCGGGAGGTGAGGTCGCTGTGGGTGACCCAGGCACTCTGGTTGGCCCACTGCTTCAGTTGGGCCCCGTCGCGGCGGCCCGCGACCGCCAGCGGGAGCGCCCGCGCCAGCGGCCCATCTCCGCTCCGATCCGGCACCAGGCGGGCCGCACCATCCGCCAGGCCATCTGCCGGGAAGCCCTCCTGGAAGAGGCGGACCGCCCGGGCGGTGATCGACCCCGGGGGTCGGCGAGAGGGTGGTCCCAGTCGAGCCCATCGCCCAAGCAACAGCTCCGGCTCAACCGCTCCTCTGCCTACCAGTGACTCGCCCAGTTCCAGGGCGAGGTTGGTGAAGGCCAGCGAGCCGGAGCTGGCCTCCCCGCAAGCGATGCCCAGGAGGATCCCGCGGCTGCGGCGGCGCAATTCGGCTGGGGAGATGGTTGGCAGCTCCATCTCTCGCATATTGGGGCCTCGAGAACGTGGTGGCTTGCCCCATTCCCCAATGCCGGTTATCTTCTCCGGCAACGGCGTTGACGGAGAGGAGTAGCGAGCCAGCCCAGGCGAAGAGATCCGCCGGCAGCTGAGAATGCGGACCTGGAACCTCTTCAGTGACACTCCCGAGCTGCGAGGGACAACGGCCCGGGGCCACTAAGCCTCGTCGACAAGCCGCGGATACGGGCTCCGAGGCCAGAGCGAACGCCGGAGCGAAGTCAGGTGGCACCGCGGGAACCCTTCCGCCACCACTCGGAGGGCTCGCGATTCGGAGTTGCCAACGTGCGCCAGGTGACCCTGGTCCCCGGCGACGTCAATCGGCTGGAACCGTAGCCGCGGAGGATCGCCCAACCGGACTGAGCCGGCCGGCCTGGCCGCTAACTCGAGTGCAACACCCGGCCGCTCCAGTTGACGGTCAGTGACGCCTGAAGTGTGCGCTCAGCTCCGATGCCGAGCTCTGGAGAGACCTCGGCCCGAGCCACCAGGTGGAAGGTTCCGTCCGCTGCGTCCTGCTCGGTGCAGGACTCCTTGGAGATGTCCTGAAAGTCGGTCGCGTCGAGCCGCAGCGAACAGGTCTTCGCCGGGGCGGTCATGGAGGCGCCATCGTCGGTCGGGGGTTTGCGCTGACTGCCGTCCCATGCCTCCCGGCCGTCCCAGCAGACGTCGACGTCCACCGTAATCGCACTCCCCAAACCGGCACCAAGCTCCCGGGAAACCGCGAGGGTCTCGCAGTGCGCGCCGCCGTACCCGAAACTCGGACTCGGGTTCTGTACCACCTGGGAGAAGCGGGGCGGCAGGATCGCCACCGCCGCAATCCAGACCCCTGCCACGATCAGCGCGGTGAGCACCGGGGCCACAACTCTGGCGACGACTGTTCGCACTCCGCGCCCCCGGTCATGCCGGCCGCTTGGGCCATCCAACTGGTCCTGCTCCAACCAGGCGTGCACCACCGACGGGAGCAGGGCCAGCAGTAGCAAGAAGGCCAGGAGGTAGCGCGGACCGTTGGGAAAGGCGAGCGGATCCGAACCGGAATCGAGGGACCGCAGAATCGAGCTGACCGACGCCGTCACGATGAGGAGGAATAGGCCGGCACCCACTGACCGGAAGGCCAACCGGAAGGCACGGTCCCGCAACTGCGACTCTCGCTCGTCCAGCTGTGATGGTCGGCGCCAGGTTTTCCACGAGGTGGTCTGGTTGAGGGCGACGGCGAGACCCAAGAGGAAAGCGACCACGAGCACGCCCCCGCCACGCAGTGAGGTCGGTACCGGGGAGGCCAAAAGAGCCCACAGCAGCACCATCAGCACGGCCAGAGCACGCCGCGGTTGTCGCCTCGCGAAGTCTCCAGGCGGTGAGTAACCGGCCCGAATCGACTTCACGGCCGGGCCACCGCACGTCCGTGCCGATCGATCGCCAACGATACGACGAGGCGGCGCGAGAGAAAGGAGAGAACTGCCGGCTGGGCCAAGACAGCGTAGGTGAAGCTGAGCGTGCCGTCCGGTTCGGTCAGAACCTGACATTCCGCCGGCTTGAGGGTGACTAGGCTTGTGTCCTGGACCAGGCAGTCGCTCTTATTCATTCCCCACACGTAGTGGGCGCGTTCGCCGTTCCAGCAGACTTCCGCGCTAAGTGGCACCCTGGCTTCGAACCAGAGGCCGACCGTCGTCGCCCGTTGAAAGTCGGCGCATCGCCCCGCCTCCACGGAAGTCGTGTAGCGGTGAACCGCTGACTCGTGGAGAGGGAGGAGCAGCACTCCGGCCGCCGCGCCGATGGGCGCGACCAGCACCAGAGCGACCAAAGTCATCGCGAACAGAGCGGCACGCGCCTGGCCTGCACTCGCCCGAAACTCGGGAGTGTTGCGGTCCGGCTCCGTCCAAGCGACAACCATGGCTGGTAGCAGGATCAGCATGGCGATTAGGACGATCACAGCGCCGCCGTCAATCGCCGAGCCCAGCCAATGCCGGCTCCCCGCGGATGCGAAATAGCTGACACCGATGAGCCCAGCTGCGACCGCGGCCAGCACCCAGTACGCGCTTCGATAGGCGCGATCTCTCACTGCGCCTTGGCGCTCGTCAATGTCACGGGCCAGGGACGCGGTCAGCTGTTCGGTAGCCCGCCCCAGCAGCACCTGGCAGAGGGCCAGTAACAAAAGCAGCAACAGCGCGGTCCCGCCCAGCCAAGTTGGCGAGATCGCCAAGATCAAGCAGATCACCAGGGCACCAGCCACGACCGCCCGGCGGACGGTCCGACGGCCCAGCCACTGACCTGGCTGGATTATCACGCGGCGGACTACGAAGACCGTCACCACTACCAGGACCAGGTAGAGCATGGTGAGGACGAGACCGATCTCCAGCTGCTGTCCGTCAACGAGCAGGAGGGAGGCGGCCAAGCCCAAGATCACGACCAGGAGCAGCCAAGGCGCCAGTGTGGCCAGCGGCCCGCGGCGCCCGGTGCGGGAGTTCATTCGCTGCTCCGCAACATGCGCTTTCGCTCCGAGGCGTAGAGCTCTTCGCTCATCGGCCGGAGGGGCTCCCGGGAGAAGATCGCTTCGATCGGGAGCTCGAACAACTCGGCCAGCCGGAGGGCCAGATCCAAACTCGGGTTGTACTCGCCTCGCTCCAGATAGCCGACCGTCTGATAGTTGACCCCAACCGCCTCGGCCAGCTGATATCGGGACAACTCCCGCTCGGCCCGCAGGACGGCGATCCGGTTGTAGAGCCGGGCCGAACCGACGCTCCCGCCGGAATCTGGCCCCCGGCGTCTTGGCGTCATCGGCCGAACTGTAGCAGTACTACAACATAATTACCAGAGGGCAAATATCTGAAGGTGGACTAGACTGGGGGCCATGAGCGCGAGGCCGGTGCGGATCCTGACCGCCAAGGTCGGTCTGGACGGGCACGATCGAGGCATCAAGGTGATCTCCCGAGCGCTGCGGGACGCAGGGGTCGAGGTGATCTACACTGGGCTTCACCAGACGCCGGCCCAGGTGGTGGAGGCGGCCATCCAGGAGGACGTGGACGGAGTAGGGATCTCCCTACTCTCCGGGGCCCACATGACGCTCTTCCCGGAGGTGCTCCGGCTGCTGCGTGAGCGGGGCGGCCAGGACATAGTGGTCTTTGGCGGGGGGATTGTGCCGCCCGACGACGCCCTCAAGTTGAAGGCGCTGGGAGTCGACGAGGTATTCACCCCCGGCACCAGCATCCGGTCGATCGTGGAGTATGTGGAGCGCCGCTTCGGGCTGGAGATGGTAGCCGCCGGAACTCGCTGATCGGTGGATTTGGTACGATCCGGCGGCTTTGGTCGATCTCCAGCGAGGTCGGCTTCCGGGGCTGGCAAGGCCGGGTGAGGGCTCATGGATTTCACGCTTGAGGTGGCGCCGCGGACGACCGTGGGTCGGCACTTGTCCGGGCTGCGCCGCCAGGGGTTGGTGCCCGGGGTGGTCTACGGCCACTCGGTCAGCCCGCTCACCGTTGAGATTCCGAGCAAGGAATTCGCCAAGATGTTCCACCGGGCCGGTCGAAGCCATCTCCTGCAGTTGAAGGTCGCCGGCGAGCGGGCGGCGCGGCCGGTCCTGATCAAGGAACTTCAGATCAATCCCCGCAGTACCGAGGCGGTTCACGTCGATTTCTTCCAGGTCAATCTGCTGGAGAAGCTGACGGTTCAGGTCCCGGTAGTGCTGGTTGGCGATGCGCCCGCCACCAAGTTCAACGCCGGCGAGCTGCTGCACCTGGTGCACCAGTTGGAGGTGAGTTGCCTCCCAGACGCCATCCCCGGCGAGATCGACATCGACATCTCCGGGCTCGGGGAGATCGACGACGCGGTCCGGCTCTCGGAGGTGCGACTCCCCGAAGGGGTGGAGTTGTCGACTGCCCTCGACCCCGAAGAGGTGATCGCCAAGATTGCCGCTCCGCGGGTACAGGAGGAGGAAGAGGCGGTCGCCGTCGAGGGCGAGGAAGGTGCCGAGGAAACAGCTGAGGGCGAGGCGGGGGCCGAATCCGAGACCGGATCCGAGAACTCCTAGCCAGCTGGAACCCGGGCTACTGCGAGCCCTGCCGTCGCTCGCGAATCTGCCGCAGCCGTTCCCCCAGAGCTTCCTCCTGCCCGTGCCTGGAAGGTCGGTAGTACCGGTGTCCAGATAGCTCCTGCGGGAGGTGTTCCTGGTCTACCAGCCCGGCCGGGTCGTCGTGGGCGTACTGGTAGCCTTCGCCGTATCCCTTCTGGCGATCGCGAGCGGTCACCGCGTTCCGCAGGTGCAGCGGCACCGGAAGGGCGAGTTCCGAGTGGACGTCGTCGCTAGCGGCGCCATACGCTGCGTACACGCTGTTGCTTTTGGGGGCCAGTGCCAGGAAGAGGGCGGCCTCGGCCAGCGGCAGACGGCCCTCCGGCATTCCGACCACCCTAACCGCCGCCTGAGCCGCCACGGCGAGTTCCAGGGCCCGAGGTTCCGCCAACCCGACGTCCTCCGCCGCCAGGATCACCATCCGCCGGGCCGGAACCATCGGATCTTCGCCCGCCTCCAGAAGCCGGGCGAGCCAGTACACAGAAGCGTCCGGGTCACTGCCGCGCAGCGACTTGATGAAAGCGCTTAGCAGCTGATAGTGCAGGTCTCCCGCGCGGTCGTGGCGCAACACCGGGCTGCTGAGTGCGCGGACCGCGGCCCCCTCGTCGATCTCGGAGCCCGGCGCCGTGGTGGACGCCGCTTGCTCCAGCGCGTTGAGCATGATCCGGGCGTCGCCTCCGGAACGAGACACCAATACCTGGCGGGCGCGTTCGTCGAGCCTCAGGTCGTGCTGCCCGAGTCCGAGCTCATCGTCTGCCAGGGCGCGGTCGAGCAGGTCGGAGAGTGACTCCCGGGTGAGTGGGTCCAGTTCAAAGACCTGGACCCGCGAGAGCAACGCCCCAGACAGCTGGAAGCTGGGGTTCTCGGTGGTGGCGCCGATCAGAGTCAGCAGACCACTCTCAACATGGGGCAGGAGGGCATCCTGCTGGGTTCGGCTGAAGTGATGGATCTCGTCTAGGAAGAGCACGGTGCCCTGCCCGACACGTTGGCGGGTGCGGGCCTCCGCGACGGCGGCGCGGATCTCGCCGACTCCGGCGCTCACCGCTGAGAGTCCGATCAGATGGGCCGCCTGCGCCCCGGCCAGGAGCTGAGCGATGGTGGTTTTGCCACTTCCCGGGGGACCCACCAGCACCACCGAGGGCAGCGGGCCTCCCTCCAACGCCGCCCGGAGGGCGCCCTGCTCGCCGAGCAGACCGTCCTGACCCAGGACTTCTCGCCAATGGCGCGGGCGCAGCCGAGCGGCGAGGGGAGCGGAGGGGGTCGAGCCCACCGGCGCCGATTCCCGGGGGGCGAGCGGACGGTCGACCGACTTCGGGCCGGGCTCGAGTGGGAGTTCATCGTCCACGGAGCTCATCTTGACGGATCGCTGCCGGAGGTCCGCTACGGTCGTTCACCCGGTCGGCGCGACGGTCCAGATCTCTGGTTCCGGGATTCCAGCTGCGGTTCTCAATCCTTGAGGGAGAGGGCACCCCCCGGCCGAGAGCTCGCCGCCCCCGATCGCGTTGAGGTGGCCGGCAGCCAGGTTGGCCGCGAGACTGCCGTTCCCGAGGCGGATCGCCTTGGCAATCTCCTGGTGCTCTACTCCCGCGATGTGGTCGAACTCCTGGTCGCTGAGCGCAATCAGCCGATAGCGGACCATCCGCGCCCACAATCGTTCCAGACTCTCCGCCAGCACGAGACTTCCCGACATCGCCCAAATGGCGCTGTGGAATCGGTAGTGGGACTGGTGCCAGGAGCTCAGGTCGACGGGAGTCGGACTCCGAGTCAGGACCACCAGCTAGGTCCGCTCGGCAGCGCTCCGATGAGCGGCGGCCAGCGCGGCTGCCAGCGGTTCGAGTTGAAGGCGCACCACCCTGAGTTCTTGCAGTTTGCGGGGCGTCAGCGGAACCACCACCACGACCTTGTCCGACCGCATCTGCACCAGACCTTCGCCCTCCAGGCGACGCAGCGCCTCCCGAAGTGGGGTGACCGATATCCCCAGGTCGACCGCCACACCGTCCTGATTGAGAGCCGTGCCCGGGGCCAGCGAGCCGTCGAGTATCCGAGCTCGGAGCTCGGAGCTCGGCGTAGGCGGCCTCGGCTTTGGTGAGCGTGCGCACCGGTGCCAGGCTCGTCCGACGGCCACGAACAAGCGACTGGTCGAGAGCCAGCTCCTGAGCCATGGGGCGCCACTGTATCACCGGGATATCGCGGGGATACAGTGGTTACAACTTATAAGTCGGAGCGCCACCGCCGCCGGCGTCGTAGCTCCGCCCCACCACCTGGTCCACTTCGCCGCGGACCCGCAGGCGACGAAGCGGCGTCATCCGACGACGTCGACTATCCCCAACATTCCGAGGGTCTCATGAGGAATGCAGAAGTAGTGGTACACCCCCTCCAGCCGGAACGTCAGATGGGCTGACCGCCCCGACGGAAGCTTCAGGTTCCAGCCGTGACCGCCCTCGGGAATGGTGGCGTCGCTGGCGCTTGCAGCCAGGCTCGGCTCGTCGGTGCTGGTGTGGTCCAGATCCGTGGTTGTGTTGGTCCAGGTCACTGTCCCGCCAACTCGAAGGCACACGTCGGCCGGCGTGAAGCGGAATGAGCTGGTGGCGTCGACGGTGACGTGGCTCAGAGCGGCGCTCGTGGTGCATCCCGGGATCGGTTTCGTCGAGGGGTGCGCGGCGGGAGTCCCCGGGCTGGCGCCACATCCTGCCAGCCAGAGAACACTTGACCAAGCTGCCAGGCCCAGCGCAACTCGGACCAGCGTCGGCCCTCGCATCACGACGCGCTCAAGGCTCCGCCCGACAGGCTGATCACTCCGCAGGCCAAGGGCGGCCCGGACTGCCCTCGGCCTTCGACCCAGATCGACCAGGCTGAGAACTTGAGGTTTGAGACGCCGAGCAGCTCCTCATTGAAGTTGGCCACCCCGTTGCTGCCGGCGCGTACCGTGCCCACCAAGCGCGTCCCGGCCGGGCGCGATCCGGTGCAGCTGCCCTGGGGCACCAAGAGGGCGACTACCTGGGTCTGCGGCTGCAGTCGCTCCATGTCCAGAACCACTACCAGGAGTCCCCCGTTGCGATACCAAATCAGGTGGCCGTCGCCGCGGGCCGTCTGCCCGGAGGAAGGTTGAAGCGAGAGCAGCACCGCGTGGGAACTGGGTACGGTTGGCTCACCGCTGGCAGTCACGAGCGAGAACGCGGTCCAGATGCCGATCACCGCAATCGCAACTCCGGTGATGGCGCCAGCGGTCGGATGTGGCAGCTCCCGGGCGCTCTGCAGCCACGGTTGCGCCCGAAAGAAGCCTCCCGCTCCCCGGCGACCGCCTCGAAATCGCGAACCAGCCCAACGACGGCTCCGGGAGACCTGAGGCGGGGGCGGCGTCAGGCTTGCGGAACTACCCGGAGAAGACTCCGGGCCGTCGAGATTTCCGGTCCCCATGCCGCCGCCGGCGGACAGGTCGCCACCATCAGCCGATCCCACCTTCGCTCGGCCGTGCACGGCGTCTACAGTACCAAGGCGCTGAGAAAGGCATCGGCCGCGAGGGCGAGGTCACCGATGTCTCGCATATGAGCGAATTCTCACTTGTTATGGGCTCCCCGGCTCGCCCGCCGGGCGCGCCCCCGGGGAGCCGGCCCTGGTCTCCGCCGGCGCCGGTCGGGAGCTGGTTCGCCCGCCTCGGGATCGTGCCGCACCGGCGGAGCTGTCATCGACTGTTCTCGAACCCGGCGAGCAGGGACTCGATGGTGGCGGTGGCGCGCATCTCAGCCGCGATCCTGGACGCGCAACGTCGGAAAGAATCACCGGCCAGGACCGTCGCAATGGCTCCTTCGATTCTGCCCGTGTCCGCTCGAGTTACCGTGCCCATCCCTGAATGGGGTCCCGAACCGCGCTCGAGGACGACTCCCGCGCCCGCCGCCGCCACCCGCTTTCCATTCGGGATTTGGTCGGCGAACAGGGGGACGATGACCACTGGCACTCCCGGATCCGCTCCCGGTCCAAGGTGGTCACCCCGGACCGCAGTCCACCGTCCACCTGCGCTCGGCGCCTCTCGGCTGATCCCCTACTTGCCCGAGATCGAACCCAGCGCCGCCCACTCCGAGGGGTATTCACCACCGTGCTCCAGCACCATCCGCGCCGCCCGCTCCTGCAGCTCTTGCGGGTACCTGCTTCGGTTTGCCATCGCTCCATCCTCTCAACGAATGGAGTCTCCAACTTTCCCGGGGCGGTTCACGTGTCCGAAATGGGATTTGTGATGAACGCCTCGAGGCTCTGGGTCTACCAGCCGGCCACGGTGACCGGACTGTTCGACCTGATGCGAGCGGCTACCTCCGCAAACCGACTCACCCTCCGCCAGCGGGGCATCCTGGTGGCGGCTTGCGCAGCCACCTTCGGCGACTCCTACTGCTCACTGGCGTGGGGCACAAAGGTCGCCGCATCCAGCGATCCGCAAATCGCCTCCGCTGTCATCCGGGGTGACGACAGTCTGCTGAGCGAAGAGGAGCGCGCGATGGCCACCTGGGCGCACAAGGTAGCCGGTGACCCAAGCGCGACCACGACCCACGACATTGAGGCACTGCGCGACGCCGGCTTCAGCGACCACCAGATCTTCGCGATGACGGCGTACCTGGCGCTGCGGATCGCGTTCTCAACTGTCAACGATGCGCTGGGGGCGCGTCCGGATGCTGCTTATCGCACCGACGCTCCCGAAGCAGTTCTCGAGGCGGTCACATTTGGCCGCCCTATCGAGGGCGAGCCAGCCGCAACCGAACATGCCACGAGTAGTGCCAGCCCTTGAGGGTTGTTCGACCGGGGTAGCGAACTGTACGTTGGATAACGTGCCAGACTTCGGTGGCGGCACCTGGTTGAACTTCGCTCGCGGATAGCCTTGTCATGCTTGAGATTCTCGCCACCTGTGCGACTGTGGCGCGGAAGGAAAAGTCCTGGCCGGTAGCAGGTGGCGGATCGCCGTAGATGAGGCGGACCTGACCAGCACGCTGTTCTACCAGGGCGGCCACGACGTACGTGCTGCTACCCCAGATCAGGAGGTTGCACCAGTCCGAGGCCTGGTCAGCTCCAGCGAAATCGAGCGATCTTTGGCGATCCTGGGCCGACCCGTTGGCTCTCGCTACCGTCTGGATCGGAAGCGCCAGGCGAGGTGCCAGTTTCAGAGGCAGTGAGGAGTAGCGGAGCGCGCCCGCGCTAGGTCCGATGCACGGTCGGAGCTACCTAGTCCTAGCGTAGTCGAGATTGGCAATACCCGAGGACCGGCGTCGGCGGCCAAGAGCGGCCCCGCTTCTGAGCCGGACTGGCGGGCGACCCGCCAGCGCCGATCCCGTCAAGCTGCGATGCCCGGTCACCCCAACGCCCATAATGGCGGCAGCGGTCGCTGGCGTCGAAGTCGATGCCCGCAATCTCCAGCCGCAGGTGGAGGGGTGTGATGGCTGACCCGGAAACGGTCGTCGAACTGGAGTTCACGGCCCCGGGCCCGGGGAACTGGGGCCTGGACCCGGTCCACTTTCCCCGGCCCGTGACCCGCTACTGGACGGAGACCCATCCCGCCGCGTTCGTCGCCGGCACCAGCGACTTCGCCCGCTTCTACGGCATGCCCATGGACGGCATGGAGACCCGGTACGTCAACGGCTTCGCCTACAACCAGATGCGGCCGGTCCCGCCCGAGGAGATTCCGGCCCGGTTCGCCAGGGCCGACGAGGTGATGCGCGGCAAGCTCTGGCGCGAGCAGCTGCGGGAGTGGGAGGAGGAGCGCAAGCCGGCCACAATTGCCGAGCACCGGGCTATCCAGGCGGTGGACCCCGATGCCCTCTCCGCCGAGGAGTTGGCCGCGTACCTGAGACGTTGCCGCGACCACCACGCGGCCATGATGGCCCAGCACATGCGCTTCACTGCGTCGGCCATCGTGCCGGTCGGCGATTTCGTCGTGCACGCGGAGCAGTGGACCGGGAGGCCGCCAGCGGAGTTGCTCGGCCTGATGCGGGGCTCGGCCCGGGTCTCGGCTGGTGGCTCGGACGAGCTGGAGTCGCTGGTCTCCAGCCTGCGCCGCGACCCGGGGGCGCTCCAGGTCCTGGAGTCGGACCGGGATCCGGCGGAGGTGCTGGCCACGCTACGCGACTTTCCCGGGGAGACGGGACGGGCCGTCTCCGCCTACCTAGAACTGGTCGGGTTCCGTCCCCTGGACGGGTTCGACATCTCCGAGCCGTCGGCGCTGGAGCTGCCTGATCCCTTGGTGCGCGCCATCCGCCAGGCCGTCACCGGCAAGGACCAGGTTGAGGACGACTTGCAGGCGCGGATTGCCGAGGTGCGGGAGGCGGTCCCGGCGGAGCACCGGGACGAGTTCGACGAGCTCCTGGGGGAGGCACGCCTCACCTATCGCCTCCGGGACGAGCGCGGCGTCTACAGCGACGCCTGGGCCTCGGGGCTGATGCGGCGTGCCGCCCTCTCCGCGGGCCGCCGGCTGGCGGCGCGGGGACAGCTCCAGCAAGCCGACCATCTCGTCGACGCCAGCGTCGACGAGATGTGCTCGCTTATCTCCGGTGACGGCGGACCGTCGCCGGAGGAGCTGGCCGAGCGGGCCCAGTTCCGCGCCTCCCACAGCGCCAAGGACGCGCCCGCGCAGCTGGGCCCGCCCCCGCCCCCGCATCCAGACCCGTCCGGACTGCCGCCGATGGCGGCCCGCCTGATGCAGGCGACCGGGTTCGCCATGGGATCGATCTTCGGCGGCACCGAGGCCGAGCACGAGGAGGGCCGGCTGCGAGGGCTGGCGGCCAGCCGGGGTGTCTACGAGGGCGTGGCGCGCCGGGTTTCTGGCCCGGCCGAGTTCGACCGCATTCTTCAGGGCGACGTGCTGGTGACCGAGTCCACCACCGAAGCCTTCAACATCCTCCTGCCTCTTTTAGGGGCCATCGTCACCGACAACGGTGGCCTGCTGTCGCACTCGGCCATCGTCGCCCGCGAGTACGGGATCCCCGGCGTCGTCGGGACCCGCGACGGCACCGAGCGCATCTCGGACGGGATGCGGCTGAGAGTGGACGGAAACTCGGGAGAGGTGACGCTGCTCCGGTGACCCAGGTCGTTCCCCAGGTCGTTCCACTGGGCGAGGCTCAAGAGACGGCACTCTTCGGGGCCAAGGCGATCGGGCTGGGCGACGCTCTCCGGGCGGGTCTACCGGTCCCGCCGGGCGTGGCCCTCTCAGGGTCGACGGTGGAGGCGGTCGCCCGTGGCGACCAGCTGGTGATCGATGGAGTCCTGGCGGCGGTTAGACCGTTGCCGGCTCCCCTGGCGGTGCGCTCCTCGGCGATCGACGAGGACAGCGCCGAGGCCAGCTTTGCTGGCCAGCACATCACCCTGCTCAATGTTCCCTCCACCGAGGAGGTGGTCCCGGCGCTGAGAGAGATCTGGTGGTCGGCCAACTCCGACTCGGCCATCTCCTACCGACAGCGGGTGGGGCTGATGAGGCGCCCCATCGTCGGAGTCGTGGTGCAAGCACTGCTCAGCCCGGAGAGTGCCGGCGTGATGTTCACCCAGAACCCGGTGGATGGCAGTGACGAGCGGGTCATCGAGGCGAGCTGGGGCCTGGGGGAGGCGGTGGTGTCGGGGCTGGTCATCCCCGACCATTTCCGCCTCGACCGCTCGGGCACCACCCTGGAGCGCACGGCCGGCCGCAAGCAGCTGGCAATTCGGGCGCGCCCGAGCGGCGGTACGACCGAGGAGCCGATCCCCGAGCCTCTCGCCTCCAGCTTCTGCCTGAGTGACGAGCAGCTCGCGGAGCTCGGCCACCTGGCCTCCCGCTGCGAGGAGGTGTACGGGCCGGGACGCGACATCGAGTGGGCTGTCGCGGGTGGCAAGCTGTATCTGCTCCAGTGCCGCGCCGTGACCACCGCCGGCCAGTCGCCGGCGGCCAAGGCGGCCGCCAAGCGCCCGAGGGGGCGGGGGGAGTCTCTCAAACCGGTGCCACTCTTCAGCCAGCTCGATGACAGCCAACGTGACGAGGTGGCCCGGCTCATGAAGGAGCGCCGCTTCGGCAAGGGTGAGACTATCGTGCGCGAGGGCACCGGCGGAGCGGCGCTGTACCTGATCGACGTGGGCGAGGCCAAGGTGACGGTGGCCGGCGAAGAACGGGCCACGCTGCGCGCCGGTGACTACTTCGGAGAGATCGCCCTGATCGACGAGGGCCCGCGGTCGGCGACGGTGGTGGCGCTGACCGACATGGTCTGCCAGGGCCTCACCCTGTGGGACTTCCAGCCGCTGGTGCATGCCAACGGCGAGATCGGCTGGCGGTTGCTCCAAGCCATGGTCAAGAAGCTCCGGGAGGCGGAGCAGACTCAGCGCTGATCAGCGGTCCCCGCCCGGAAGTGGCGGTGGCGCGTGGTCTGCCCAGGCGACCGGGTGAGATGAGGGGGCTATTCCGTCTCGCAACTATCGATCTTCCCCCGGCGCCAGGAGAAGGTCCGACCCCGTGAGACTAACGAGGACCTTGATACCCAGAGCGGGGCACCGAGCCGGGGGAAGAACTGCTGAGCAGAACTGGTCGGGAAGGGCGGATTTGAACCGCCGACCTCACGGTCCCGAACCGTGCACTCTAACCGGACTGAGCTACTTCCCGAGGGCGCCCAGTATAGCCAGCCCCGAAGTGAGCTCCGCTTCCCGGCGACCGTAGACTGGCGACTCGATGGCCATCTATCTGATCCGCCACGGCGAGACGCCTTGGGCCCTGACCCACCGGCACACCGGCACCACCGACATCCACCTCACAGCCAGGGGCGAGGAGCAGGCGAGGCAACTGAGCGCACGCCTCCAGGGGGTGGACTTTGCGCGCGTAATGGCGAGTCCGATGGAGCGGGCGATGATGACCGCCGAGCTGTCGGGAATCCAGCCGTGTCCGGAGGTCACCCCTGGGCTGATGGAGTTCGACTACGGCGAGTACGAGGGGATCACCACGGCGGAGATCGAGCGACTGCGTCCTGGCTGGGAGCTCTGGCGCGATGGATGTCCCGGCGGGGAGTCACCCCGGCAGGTTCTCGACCGCAGTTACCAACTGCTGGAGGAGCTCGGCCCTCATCCGGACCAAAACTACGCCCTGTTTGGGCACGGGCACGTGTTGCGAGCTGTGGCTGTCGCGTATCTCGGATTGCCGCTGGAGGTCTGTCCTCACCTCATGGTCAAGGTCGCCTCCATCTCAATCCTCAATCGGGAGCACGAGGTGCCCGCCATCGAGTCCTGGGATCAGACCTAGGAGCTCAGGCCATCCGGAGCCGGGACAACAGCCGCTCGGTGCGAGCGGAGCCACGCAGGAGCTCCCCGCTGACCCGGGCCATCGCGAACTCGTAGGCGGGTGAGATTCGAAGCATCCGCGGAAGAGTGGGTCGGGCGGTACGGAGTCCCAGGGTGAGGGCCAGGTAAGCGGTTTCGTGGACGGGGCTCCAGCGGACCTGGAACCGACGACGCACCTGAGCCGGAAGCATGCCGGCCGTGATCAAGGAGGTCAGCTTGGCCAACGCCGGCCCCCGTTCCCCGGGGGAGAGGATCACCGCTCCGACCAGGCGAGATCCCGGTCCCGGCAGGGCAAGACCCTGCCTCAGCTGCCGCTCGATCCAGCGGTGCATCTGGGCCTCTGAGCCCCAGGTGGAGCCGGGAGCCAGGCCCATCAGATTGGCGACTGCGTCCCACTCCCTGACAACACGGTCGCCTAGCTCCGGCTGGAGTGACGCCACGACCGCCCGATAGGTGGACAGCATCGCGTCGATCAAGGAGGCGTGGACCCAGAGGAGCAGGTCCCGGTCTTGGGCTCGGTAGGAACTGCCGGGTGCCCAGGCCGCGGTGGCATGGTCCGCGGGTAACGCTCCCACCACCTGGCGATGGACCCGACTCACTCCACGAGTGGCGGCCTGGGCCTCCTCGGTCGTTCCAAAGACAACGGTGGTGACCCATCCGGCCGTGCGCTGGAACCGACCGATCGGATCCTGGGCAAAGTTGCTGTGATCGAGTGCCCCCTGAGCTACCAGGGGATGGGCCGACTGCATCAGCAGTGCCCGGGCGGCGCCAACGATCAAAAGCGGTTCCCGCATTACCTCCCAGGTGGCACTCTGGGGACCGAACAGCCCTCGGTCTGGCTGGCGGTCTGTGAGCGGGAACCTGCCGGGAGGTGGTAGTCCGGCGGCCAAAACCCGCAGCAGGGCCGCTCTGGGCGCGGGAACCGAACTCACCTGCCTAGACTACCCGGAGCCAGCTCGTCATCGATCGGTTGGCCTTCCGGGCCCTCCATGGTTGACGGGATTCCCAGCTAGCCTCTAAGGTCCGGCGATGGCTGACGCCCCAACTGTCTCCGAACTCCTGGCACCATTCAACGACTGGCTCGGCTGCTGGGAGGGCGAAGGGCGCGGGCTCTGGCTGTCGGAGACCCCGTTTCGCTACCGCGAAACGCTGACCATCGAGGGGGTTCCCGATCGAGCCCTTCTGCGGCTGGTGCAGCGCACCTGGGACCTCGGCTCGGGCCAGCTCAGCCACTCGGAGGCGGGCTTCCTGCGCCTGCTCCCAGAGCGGCAGGTGGAGCTGGTGCTGGCGATCCCCGCCGGCTACGTCGAGCTCCACGCCGGTCGACTAGCCGAGGGGATCCTGAACTTGGAGCAGCATTCGCTCAGCGCCTCTCCCACTGCCCGTCCCTTGCGCTTGGTGCACCGCCGCCTCGCGCTCAATCTCGATTCGCTGCGGACCTCGGTGGGCATCGCGGTCGGACCAGAGGCAGTGGCGCCGCACGTGGAGGCAAACTTGCACCGGGCGCCGGGTCTGGAGTGAGTTAGCTCAGAATACTGGAATCAAATCCTCTTCTGAGAAGTTGGCAACTTCTTCGCCGCTGATACCCACCTCAGGCATTGCCGGAAAGGCGATCCCATGTTTCTCGACGATGGTCTTCATCTTCAACATCGCCTGCCGCCAGTTCTCCGTCTTCTGCTCTAGCGTGGCGACTCCCAGCCCCGCACCTCGGGCGATGTCTTCCATCTTGTGGTGGACATCTGCGAAGTCCGGAGGGATGATCCAGAACTGGTCGGGTGGCTCAAATAGGATCATCGACAGAAACACGAAACCAGCGCGCAGCTGGCGGGTTACCATCTGCTTTTCCTCTGTGTTTATGGTCTTGAAATGGTTCTCCAGCATGCGCATGCAGATCGCCTGATGGCGCGCTTCGTCCTTGCCGATATTGCGAAACGCCTGCTGGAAAACCGGGTGCGCGGAGTGCTTGAACATGTGGTGGAAGAGGGTCGAGGAGGCTACCTCCCCCATTAAGAACGATGAGAAAAGAATCGCCAATGGGTACTTGTAAAGAGCCTTGCTATAGCCGTTCCAGTAGCGGGCGCCGTTGTAGTAAAGCCACTTGAGATTGCGCACGGCCAGATGTTCCAGTTCGGTCTTGGGCTGGAATCCGATGGGGCCGTCCTCGCGCAGGGTTTGGATCATGCGGCCGCAGACCTCCTCGTGGTTCTGCTCGTCGCGCACCACTGAGAAGAGGCAGCGCCGCACCGGATCCTCCTCGTGCAGCTCGTAGCTCCGTACCATGGCCTTGGCGAATACAGCTGGGCCCGACGCATCGAAGTTGGCCAGCACCCCAAACCAGTACATCATCCCGAGCCGCTCTTCCTGGTTCCACTCGCCGGGGTCGAGCTCGTTCCAGGGGAGGTGGGAGGGGTTCCAGGCGTCCCTCTTGGACTTCTCATAGATGTCGGTGAGCTGCGGGGTCTCTTCATGCCACTCGATCGGGAAAATGTTGCCAGCCTCGATCTCGGGCGGCAGGCCTAGAAAGTCGAGAACGATGTCCTCGTGGTTTCGGTTCACCGTGCTCATTGGCTTCTCCGATTAGGGCTGAACGGCCACCATCGTACGGCTCGTCTTGGTCGACTATCGGGGCCGAGCCCGAATGGTCGCAAGCCCCCAATTAGGATGGGCGCATGGGATCAAGCCGGATCAGCTGCGCGGTCGGCCCAGCAGCCGCCCCTCGTCCCGGCGCGCCTCCTCGACCAGGGCGGCCGCCGTGAGCCACAACCTCGCGCCCTCCGGCGGGGAGCGGCACCCCGGTCTCTCCTCCACCGCTGCGCGCTATCTGGAGGCCACCTACTACATCGCCCATGAAGGGGAGACGGTCCGACCGTCGCGGATCGCCGAGTGGCTGGCGGTGAGCGCGCCCACCGTCACCGGAGTCATGCAGCGGCTGCACGACCAGGGACTGGTCGAGTTCAACGCGGATCGGAGTCTCCGCCTCACCCCGATTGGGGAGCAGCAGGCCTCCGACGTCGTCCGTCGGCACCGGGTGGTGGAGCGCTGGTTGACCGACTCCCTGGGGCTCGATTGGGCCACCGCCGATCTTGAGGCCGGCCGGATGTCGCACTTCTTCTCTGATCTCGTGCTCGAGCGCATCTTCGAGGGCCTGGGGCGGCCCACCACCTGCCCCCACGGCAACGAGATCCCCGGTGCCGGGATGCCCGCCAAGGAGCTGATCAGCCTCTTCGAGTTGGAGGCCGGAGTGCCCGCAGTGATCTCGCGTATCTCCGAGGTGGCCGAGCATGAGGCCCCCCAGCTACTCCGGCTGCTGGAGCTTGACGGTCTCAAGCCTGGGGTTCAGGTGGAGGTCAGGCGGGAGGCAGGGGCGGAGGCGCTCACCGTGGTGGTGTCGGGCCGTCAGACCGCACTCGGTCTGCGAGCCGCGCGGTCGGTTTGGGCGGCACGGCTCCCCCGGGAGCCGCGTCTGGGATCCGCTGAATCTCCTTGAGATACCGCTCATAGTCCTCGGGCTTGAGCCACTCCGGTCCCCGCAGAGCTCCGTTCCTCAACCAGATACCGGTCATCGCCACGGTCGCGATCAGCAACACCCAGGCGGCGATGTCCGGGAGGCTGAAAGAGTGGGTGGCGATCGGGATCACCAGGAGCAGGACCGCGACCAGCCCGTAGATGACCCAGGTGCCCTTCTCAATCCTGGTTAGCCGTGTTGGTTGAGGTGGTTCCGGAATCCTGGCAACCGGCGACCCAGTGAACTCCCTCGGCTCCTGATCAGTCACCGGGGCATCCTAACGCCCACCGCCCTCGAGCTCGAGACCGAACTCGCCTGTAAGATTGCGCCGGTGGCGTGTATAGAATTGTTGAGTGCGTTCACAGATTGGCAAGTTGGGGTTATAAATCTTCCATGAGTACTGATCAATCATTGCAAGAGATCCTGCGTAAGGTGTCGGCTGGAGAGCTGACGCCGGAAGCGGGGACCGCCCAGATTGAGGCTCTGCCGCGGAGCCAGGTCGCGGTTACCGAGGCCCCGATTCGCAAGATCCGGGTGGTGGGGGCGTTGCATCCTCTCCGCATCACCGGCGACTCGGAGGTGCGCGACGCCGTGGTCAGCGGCCTTCACGATGCCCAGCGGGAGGGCGACACACTGGTGATCCGGACCACCGCCGCCGGGGACGACGACTCGGGTTTCAGCTTCCGCTGGCCCGGGCGAGCCGGCATCCCCAACTTCGGGTCCGGCCATCCCGAACGCTCCCTGCGGCCGATCCAGGTACGGATGAATCCGGGGCTGGCGCTGGAGGTGGAGATGTCGGCTGGACTCCTGTCGGTGCGGGGTGTCAAGGGACCCATCAAGGCCGACATCCAGGCGGGCAGCGCCAAGCTCGAAGGCTTCGCCAGCCCGTTCGATCTCAAGGTCACCTGGGGAACCGTCTCCGCCACTGGGGTGCTGAAGGAAGGGCACTCCAAGGTGCGCTGCGAGGCCGGGACGGTGAAGATCGGGCTAGCCGAGGGTTCCAGCGTCAAGGTGCAGGCGCGCAGCACCTTGGGAAGGATCTCCCTGCCCGGGGAGTCCGCCGGAATCTCGGAGGGATGGACCATGGGAGGGGAGCAACGAGAGGCTACGATCGGTTCAGGGGAGGCTCGGTTGGACGTGGAGACGACCACCGGAGCCGTCTGGGTGGAGGAGGTCGAGGAGTGACTGCCAACCACGCTCCTCGCAGCTGCCCGGTCTGCGGCGAGCAGCTCCATCTGACCCGGCTCTCCTGTCAGGGATGCGGCACCGAGCTCTCGGGAGACTTCGAAAGCTGCGAGTTCTGCGCCCTCTCGGGAGCCGATCAGGAGCTGCTCAAACTCTTCTTGGGAACCCGGGGCAACCTGAAGGCGATGGAGCGCCAGCTGGGGGTCAGCTACCCCACCGTGCGTGCGCGGGTGGACTCGGTACTGGTGCGTCTGGGTATCGAGTCGCGCGAGGCGCCGTCGGAGTCCCGCCTCGCGGTCCTCCAGGCCCTGGCTCGGGGCGAGGTTGACCTTGACCAAGCGCAGGCTCGGCTCAGCTCGTGATCCAATGCCGCTAGGTGAGCTGGCCTCAGCGGAAGCCGTAGAGCCCCTCGTGGAAGTCGCCGCTGCGGGACCAGCGATCGATCACCCGGTCCACGACGCCGTCGTTCACCTCGGTCGCGCCCATGGTCCGGGCGTTGCCCTCCACTGCCTCCAGCACCTGACCGCGCACGAACTCAGGCACGCGCTCGAAGCGCTCCCGCGCTGAGGCAGTCCAGGGGATACCGTCCTGGTGCCGCATTTCAATCGCGTGGGAGACCTGGCCCCACATCTCGTATTTCACTTCCATGATGGCGGGAGTGATCGTGGTGCCGAGCCCCCACTTCAGCGCCGTGTACTCCACGCGCCAGCGGGTCAACTCCCGGCAGAACTCGGGGACTTCCCGCAGCCGAGCCTCCGCCTCGTCGCTCCAGGTGAAGGTTGGCATCCCGGTGCGGTCACTCAGCGGGTGACCGTACCCGAGCTTCTTACCGAGGACCTCCACGAACTTGGAGTTGATCTCATCCAGTCCCCGCCGAGCCGCCCGCTGCTCGAGCACGTTCTGGGCCATCGCTTGGGCCTGGTCCGGGGTGACGTGGCTGGTGGCAGCGGCCGAGCGCGCCTTTCGCATCGCCGAGACATGAGCCTCGACGTCCCACTGCACCTCGCCGGCGCGCTCCGAGGCGGGTACTGGGCAGCCGGGAGTCGCGGCCTCGTCCTGCTTCTCGGACGGGGCGTCAGCTTGAGGGAACGGGCAGGCGGACGACTCCTCAGTGCTCATGTGGCTAAGTCTCTGCCAGCGGTACTGGTTTCTTCAAGCTCGGGATCGGGGAGCGCCGAGGCACACTCGCTGGGCACCGCCGCGACCAGATGCTCCAGGGCTAACCGCAAGAACTCGATCTGATCCTCCTCGAGGGGCTGGGCGAAGTGGTGGCTGACGGATCGAAGGTGGTCGGGCGCGGCCCTGTTCAGACGGGTACGGCCCCGGTCGGTGATCACCGCGAAGTAGCCCCGGGCGTCGCTGGGGCAGGCCTGCCGCCGCACCAGCCCGCTCTTCTCCAGCCGCTCGACCAGCCTGGTCAATCCGCTCCGACTCAGCAGCACCTGGTCCGCCAGCTGCGCCATCCGCAGCGCACCGCCCTCCGCCTCCTGAAGCTGAACCAGAACATCGTATTCGGCGAGGGGGAGTTGGTGGGTGGCCACCAGCTCTCGCTCCAGGGCTCGGGTGATCACGGTGTGGGCTTTTAGAAAGGCTCGCCAGGCTCGGAGTTGAGCTTCGGAAAGCGGCGGCCGGGACCCCGCGTCAGCGGGTAGTTGCACGGTCAATCACCCTTGTAATAAGATTGCATAAGCAATTATCACCCTTTGTCGGGAGGAACGTCGATGAGCTGGAAGGTAGACAACGCCCACACGTCACTGGAGTTTTCAACCCGGCACATGATGGTAAGCACTGTCCGGGGCCACTTCAATGAATTCAGTGGAGAGGTGGAGCTGGATCCCCAGGATTTGACCAGGAGCTGGGCCAAGGCTGAGATCAAAGTGGCCAGTCTCGACACTCGCGAGGAGCGCCGGGATGCGCATCTGCGCTCGGCCGATTTCTTCGACGTCGAGAACTTCCCCCTGATCACCTATCAGAGTCGCAAGATCGAGAGTCACGGCGATGACCGGTTCCTGGTGCAAGGGGAACTCACCATCAAGGGCATCACCCGCCCTGTCGAGCTGAATGTCGAGTTCCTGGGACTGGAGAACAGCCCCTACGGCTTCCGGGTCGCCGGCTTCGAGGCAACCGGTAAGGTGAGTCGCCAGGACTTCGGTCTGACCTGGAACGTCGCCCTTGAGACTGGTGGCGTGATGGTCGGCGACGAGATCAAGCTGCGGATCGACGCCGAAGCCGACGAGGTGGTCGAATCCAAGCTTGAGGCCGCCGTCGGGGCGGCTAGTTCCTAAGGCGCCTCAAAGTTCCTGGCCGGCGGGCTGGGATGCCTCCCCGCTTCCGGCTCGTCGGCCACTTCGCCGGCTCGTCTTGTCCCGGGCCCCGGTTGCCACCTCCTCGAGCTCGCCCTCCTCCGTGACTGGGCCGAAGGTGGCGCCCGGCGCCAGCCGTTCGGAGCAGAGGGTGCCAGCCAGGTGGTCCGACTCATGCTGGACGATCCGGCTTAGCCAGCCCTCAAATTCCCGCTGCACCCCTTTGCCCTGGACGTTGCGGTAGCGGACGGTGATCCGCTCGAAGCGGCGTACCAAGCCGCTGTGATCGGGCATCGAGAGGCACCCCTCGGCGGCATCGACCTCGCCCTCCGACGAGATGAATTCGGGGTTGCAGATGACGAATCGGCGGCCCTCGTATATGACCACCGCCACCTGGACGTTGGATCCCACCTGGGGAGCTGCCAGGCCCACTCCGTTCCACTCCTCACAGCGCTCGTACATCTCGTCCACCAGCCGGCGCAAGGAAGCGTCAAAGGCTCGCACCGGAGTGCTCCGGTGGTGGAGAACCGCGGCCGGATCGAGCACCAGCCGCAAGGGGGCCTTTTTGGAAGTCACGGAGACATTTTCGCAGGCGGCTGGGGCGGGGCGCCAAGCAGCCGGATCGCCCCTTCCCGATCCACCTGGCCGAGGCCAGGGATCTCCGCCAGCGTGGTCAGTCGGGAGTAGTCGAGCCCAGGACCGAAGACCAGGTGACAGGAGTTGAGCCGCTCCAGTTCCTCTCTGTCGGGGGGACGCACCGCGACCACCCCCCGGACCAGGCCAAAACCTCCAGTGAGTCGCAGACCCAGCCCGGCCAGCTTGCGCCCGTTGATCGCGAGGTCGCTGAATCCCGGGCACCAGGCGCCGTCCACCCGTCCCAGGTCGAGGCGGACTCCGTAGGGGCGCAGGCGATCCTCCAGGTACCTGCGGAGCGCCCGGGTCAGCTGGTCGAGGGGGCGTGGGCAGGGGTCAGGGAGCTTGCCGACCGCCATAAAGCCGAGCCAGTTCTCCCCACCGGGGCCGACCGTCCCGCCGCTGGAGCTGGTCCTGACGACGCCGATCCCCGGAATCTGACGAATCCGCTCCACCAGCTGGGGCCGGCGGGCGATCGCGCTGCCCAAGGTGACCCCGGGCGCGGTGCGCAGCAGTTCCAGGGAGATTTCGCCCGGCAGCGTCGTCAGCCCAGCTTTGGGATCCGCGTCCTGGTGGGGGTCGCCATCGTCGGAGACCCCGAGCACCGTGACCGGCCAGGGATCGGGCTCTCCTTCCGGATTGCTCAAGGGGACGGGGATTCAATGGGCTCGGGGCCCGCGGCGCGCCGGCGCTCCGTGGCCCGGACGGCGAGGAGGTGGCGCAGCGTGTGCAGGGAATGCTTGGCTTGGGCGTCGAGGATGTTCTGCACGCCGAGGCGGCTGGCTAGCGCCCCCAGGGGTCCGCCGGGAAGGCGGTAGTCCAGGCGGTAGTGGACCCGGGCTGACTTGGGGCCCAGGGCGGCACACTCGATCGTCAGGGTCGCCGTCGCGCCGAGGGCGTGGCCCCGGCTGCTGAGGTAATTTGGCCTCTCAGAGCTCCCGATTTCCCACTCGCTGTCGGCGACCCGTCCGCCAGCTAAGAGCCGCACCCTGAGGTGGTCGCCGGGCAACAAGGGATGGCGGAGGTCGCCGGACACCTCCCGCACCCCAAAGACCCAGCGGGGAGCGTTGCGCACATCGGCGGCGAAGTCCCAAGCCTCTTCCTGGGAGACCGGCACCGTGATTTGACCGCCGGACTCAGGGATGGGCGAACTGGCTCATGGGTAGCTCGAGGATATCCCGTAGGGTTGAACGCATGTTGGAAGCTGACCCCGGTATCCGGGAGCTGTTCGACAGCTTGGACCGGTTCCTGCAGTGGGACCTGGTCACGGTGACTCCCTGGGGAGCGCCGGCCATCGCACCGGTCGGCGCCCGCTTGATCCCCCAAGAGGGCACGGTCTGGACCTCAACCACTGTCGGCTACGCCGCCAAGGTGCGGAATATCGAAGCACATCCCCGGGTAGCGCTGATGAGAACCCTCGCCGGCGAGCCGTCTGTGCTGATTCGCGGGGAAGCCCGGGTGGTGGCCGGGGACGGTACCGCGAATCTGGCCCAGCTGTTCCGGATGATGGGTGGGGCGGGCGGCGCGCGCCGCTTCTTCGCCACCTCGGCCACCGACCCCTTCTGGAGTCGTCTGTACCGAGCCTACTGGCGGCGCTTTCTGATCGCGGTACGAATCGTGGAGATCTCCCGGATGGGTCCTCAGGGCTGGCAGTCAGTCAAGGTCGCCAGCTGGACCCAACCCGAGCCCTCCCTGAGAGCCCCCACCCGTCGGCCCCGTCTCTCTCGTACTGCCGGGCTGGTCGATGGCAGGGGTCGGGCCATGCTCGAGGCGGGAACCCCGGCCGCCCTCGCGACCGTCCGGAAGGAAGGGGCCGCGCCAATGATCTGGCCGGTCCGGGCCCGACCCGGCGCCGGGGAAGAGATCCAGGTCGACGCGGGATTCTCGCTCCCGTCGGGTCGACTCCCCCACAGCTCGCTCGCCGTCCGGGTGATCGACGACTCCTTCGGAGTCGCTCAGCTGGCGGGCTGGATCGGAGCCTTGGAACAGGGAGCAGGCGTGCGCCTTCTGCGGCCCCGAGCCACCTACGGATTCACCAAACCCCCGGGGATCGTCGGCGACCTGGCGGCAGGAGTGGCGGCACTGGTGAAGGTCGTTGGCTTACCGCACGACCCGGAAGTGAGTTCGCCGGACCTGGCGCGAGCGGTCGAGCTCGGCGGCGCTGCCGCGCTACCCCCTCCCCAGCTGTCCGAACCGGCCTGGATTCTGGTCGAGCGCATCTTCGCCCGACGCAATGCCGCCGCCATCTGGTACGCCGCCATGGCAGCGCTGGCCCGTGATCGCAGACTGAGCCGAACCCTGACGATCCTGGCGGAGCGGGCCCAGTTGGAGCGGGATTGGGCGCACGGGGTGCTGACCAGAGGATCGCGCCGGGTCGGCGCGGTTCGCCTGGCCACCGGAGCGCTCGCCGGGAGGCCGAATCCCACCGGCCCCGAGTCCGCCGCCGTCCGCGAAGAGGCGGAAACCGGCCGACTCCTCGGTGACCTCCAAACCCTGCTGCCACCCGAGGTGATTGCCCCACCTGAGCGAACCGAGGCTGCCTTTCAGAGCCGACCGGGATCCGAAGTGGGGAGGAGGGGACAACAAGGGTTCTCCGAGGCGACCCTGGCGGCCGCCACCGCGTTCGCCGCCGCGGCCGACCGCTGGCACCAGAAACCGACCCCGTGAACCTGGGCCAGCGGTCGGGGAATGCGCTGGCGGCGCCTGCAGTGGTACTCGGCGCCGCCGCGCAGGCGGGGCTTTCCAATCTCAGTTTCCGGCACCCCAGGTACTTCTGGTCGCTGATGACCCTGGGCCTCAGCGCCTGTGGGATACCCGGGCTGCGCCGTCTCCGCGACCGCCCCCAGTCGACCTCCCTTGGTTGGCTGGGACTCGGCCTGCTGGCTGGGATCTTCGGGTACGGATTGACGATCCTGGGAGCCCTGGTCGTGCGGAGAATGCCCTGGGGGCGACGGTCGCTGGATCAAATCCGGGAATGCACTGAAGGAGTGGCCCGGCCGGTCGCCGCCTTGCTGGTGGTCCCGGCGGCAGTTGGGGAAGAGCTCTTCTGGCGCCAGACAGTGCTGGACGCGCGCCATCCGGCTGGGTCTGGGCCATCCTTCCGCCGTCTCGTTGGCACCACTCTCGCCTACGCGGCAGTTCAGTCAGGGTCAGGGCAGCCGCTGCCCCCCCTGGGAGCCTTACTTTTGGGCTCCGGGGCCGGCTGGATCAAGGCACGGAGTGGCTCGATTTGGCCCGCCGCGGCGGCCCATCTCGCCTACACGGAGCTCTGCCTGGTGCGGCCCGGTCTCCCCCGATCCCAGTCACATCACTCCAAGTAGTAAAACCAAACGATAAAAACGTCACTCGCTCGTCGCCTTGGCGCGGTCACGGCACTGGCAATATCGCGGTGTGGCGGCGATACTGCGAGAGGCGACTACGCCGGCGATCTCGGCGGGTGATCAACGCGGCCTGTCGAAGCGCTCGAACCGACGGGCACGCCCCCGAGGCGCCCAGCCGTCAGAAGCGTCGGAACTGGCGATCCGCGATCTGCTGCGCCCTGGCGCTCTGCGAATTACCGTGGAGCCGCTCACCCGACTTCGGGACGGAAGCATCCTCGCCTACGAGGTCCGCTGGCGGGTGCCCCGGATCGACGTCATCCCCTCGGTACCGGAGATCTGGGACGCCGCCAAGGCGGTCGACCTGGTCAACACCCTGGACGACACCCTCCTCCGGGCGGAGCTGGAGGTCGCCCGCCAACTGAGCCCGGGAGCGGTGCTCTTTGAGATGCACCCGTGGCGCCGCCGAAGGCGTGGAGTGGTCGCCAACCTGCTGCGCGAGGTGAGGGCTGCTGGGTTGAAGCCCTCCCAGATCGTCTGGCAGCTGGTGGATCAGGCTGACGAGAAAGATCGCCTTGACACCGGACCGATGTTCGGCCTCGCCGCCCAGCTGCGCGATCGCGGATTCCGGGTGGGTCTGGCCCAGCTGGGGTCGGTCCGTACCCAGTTGGCGGCGATCGGCAAGGTCGAGCCTGACATCATGCAGCTGGCCCCGGTCCTGATCGAGGGAATCAACGTCGATCGCGGCCAGCGCGCGGTGGTCTCGGCGATGGTCGGTCTCGCCTCCCACCTGGACTCGCGACTGGCGGCCAGCGGGATCTCCACTTTGGCTGAGCAGTCGGTCTTGATCGACCTCGGGGTCGAGTTCGGCCAGGGGCCGCTGCTCGGTGAGCCCCAGACCATGGCCGGCGATGGTGCCGAGGAGCTCGAGCTCCCAGCGCCACTCCAACTCCTCTCCCTGGACGAGCGCCCCAGCCTGCAGCTGATCGCCGATCCGGCTGAGTCGGAAGCGAGCGAGGAAGGAGAGGCGGGATTCGAGACCGTCGACTCCTACCACGTCGGTATGACCGAGATTCTGAGCCAGGCCGCCCGGGCGTTTCAGAGCGAGAACGACCCTAACTCCATCCTGGAGCTGGCCGCCGAGTATCTGGATCGGGTGGTTCCCGCCGACGGGATCTCAATTTATGCGGCGGACTGGGACTCTGGCCGATTCCGGCCCATTCTGGCCCGCTCGCTCAAGGATCCCACCTACGCCGGTGCGGTCATGGACCACTCCTTCGCTCTCGGCACCGGGCTAACCGGTTGGGCCTTCGACATGGGTGCTCCCCAACGGGTGAACGACGCTGACGCTCACCCGGCAGCTGGGCACGTTCCTGGAACCACCAGCGAAGACGAGTCGATGCTCCTGGTTCCCTTGGTATCGGGCGACTACCGGCTCGGGATGCTGAACATGGTCCGCTTCCGCAAGGACGGCTTCCTCGCCTACGACCTGACCGTAGTCGGACTGGTGGCCCACATGGCGGCCGCCGCCTGGCGCAACGTCCAGCTCTATGCCGAGCAGGTCCAGTACGCCATCACCGACTCGCTGACCGGGCTCCTGAACACCCGCTGGCTGCGCGATGCGGCAGGCCGTGAGCTAGCCATGGCCGAGCGCAGCGAGACGCCGCTGGCGATCCTGATGATCGATCTGGACAACTTCAAGCACGTCAACGACAGCTGTGGCCACGCCGCCGGCGACTCCATCCTGCGCAGCGTGGGACGGACCCTGCAGCGGTCGGTCCGGGCCGAGGACGCGGCCGTGCGCTACGGCGGCGAGGAGTTCGTCCTCATCCTCCGGGGCTGCGACCTGCCGGCCGCCCGGCGGATCGGACGGGAGATTCGGCGGGGCCTGGGTGAGATCGCCATGCCGCCGCAGAGCTCTGTCCAGCGGGTCACGGCGTCGATCGGGGTTGCCCTCTTCCCCAAGCACGGCCGCACCATCGGCCAGCTGCTCGGGGTCGCTGATGCCGCCATGTACGCTGCCAAGCGCCGGGGTCGCGACCGGATCGCAGTCGGCCACTGAGGCTGGCTCAGCGACCTTGGATCCAGCCGACGAGCCAAGGCCCCCCTTCGAGTAGCCGGCGGGAATCGCTCCCGGGGCTAGCTGCGCTCGGAGGTCGCGCGGGTCGAGGACGGAGTGGCCGTGATGCCGCGCTGCACCGCGTGGAGCACCTGGAGCAGTGCCCGGAGCTCGGGGATTTCGAACTGTTCCACCAGCTGGCGCACCTTCTGGCGCCGGAAGCCACATGCCTCCTCCGCCGCTGCCCGACCCCGGCTGGAGAGAGCGACGTGGACCAGGCGCCGGTCCTCATGGTCGCGGCGGCGCAGGGCCAGTCCGTGTTCTTCCAGACGATCCAGAGCTGAACTCACCGAGGGCGGGCTGATCTCAAGCTTCTCGGCGAGGCGCCCAACTGTGGCCGGTCCCAACTCCTGGAGCACCATGAGTAGGTGCATCTGGCCGACCGAGAGATCGCGGCGGGCCCAGCGCCCTCCCGGACTCTGCCGCCAGTGGTGATTGATCAGCTCCTCAAGCGTGCTCAGAGCCTCCGTCTGCAGGTCGGCTCGAGTGGAGGTCTGGCTCGCGGCAGTGCTGGTAGCCATCAAGGTGCCGGTCAGCTCGCCGAAACCAGCTCTTCTTGAGCCGGCTCGGGAGCAACCTCGGGAGCCGGTGGAGGGGCCGGATGATCACCGTGGGTGGTGCGCAGGGGCAGCTCCTTCAGGCAGAGTGTCGCCACCACGGCGACGATCGCTACCACCAGGCCGATCCAGAACGAGTCAGCGATAGCCTGGGCGAGAGCATCGTGAATGGCCTGTACGATCGCCCCGATGAAGGGGTGGGCCGAGGCGGGCAGCACCTTGGCCAGCTTGTCCCCCACGTTGCCAACCCCGGTCAGGCTGCTGTTGGTGCTGGCCGAGAGGTGGCTCGCCAGGGACGGCGGCACCTTGGCCTTGGCCAGGTCCTTCGGGAGTTGACCGATCAGGGTCGAGGAGAGTGAGGTGCCTGCGATCGCCAGCCCCACAGTACCTCCGATCTGGCGGACAAAGGTCAGGGTACTGGTGGCGACTCCCAGCCGGGCGACCGGGACCGAGTTCTGCACGACCAGGGTGTAGCCGGACATGGCGGGTCCAATTCCCACGCCCAGCACGAACAACCAGACCCAGAGCGGGTAGTTGCCAGTGGTGGCCGTCAGATCGGTCATGAAGTAGATACCGATGCTCATGGTGACCATCGAGCTCACCAGTAAGAGCTTGTACTTGCCGGTGCGGGCGATGACCAGACCGGCGCCGATGCTGGTGCCCATGAGCCCCACCAAAAGCGGCCAGAGCATGTACCCCGAGGCGGTGGCGCTGATCCCCCGCACCGCCTGGTAGTAGCGGGGCATGAAGATGACCGCGATGAAGAAGGCGAAGGACATGAGGAACATCGCCGCCTGCGAGGCGGCGTAGGTCCGGTTGCGGAACAGGTCGAGGGGGATGATCGGCTCCTTCACCTTGGTCTCGATGTAGAGAAAGGCCACCGCCAGGAGCGCGCCCAGCAGGAGCAGGCCGCCCACCTGGGGGGCGAACCAGGAGTAGGCGGTCCCGGCGGTATTGGTCAGGCCCTTCTCGGTCAGGCCGATCAGAATCGGCACCACTGCGGCGGTGAAGACCAGAGCTCCCCAGTAGTCGATCGAGGGGCTCGCCCCTTCGCGCTTGTGGTTGGGGAGGTTGAAGATGATAACCGCCAGCGCGATCGCTCCAATCGGCAGATTGACGTAGAAAACCCAGTGCCAGCTGATGTTGTCGGTGATCCAACCGCCCAGGAAGGGTCCCACCAGGAAGGCCAGCCCAAATACGGCCCCGAAAAAGCCCTGGTACTTACCCCGCTCGCGGGGGGTGAAGAGGTCACCGATCACCGCCAGCGCGATGGGGAAGAGAGCCCCGGCGCCAAGGCCCTGGAGGCCCCGGAAGAAAATCAATTCGCCCATGTTTTGAGAGAGACCGCTGAGTGCGGAGCCGACCAGGAAGAGGCCAATCCCAATGATCAGCAGCAGCTTCCGTCCGTACAGGTCAGAGAGCTTGCCGTAGACAGGCACCGTGATGGTGCTGGTGAGCAGGTAGGAGGTCACCACCCAGACGTAGAGATTGTTACCCCCCAGGTCGGTGACGATGGTGGGGAGCGCGGTCCCGACTACGGTCTGATCCAAGGCGCTGAGAAAGAGACCGAGCATGACCGCGATCACGATGGCGATCTTGGTCCGCTGAGAAAGCTGCATCACCGATTGATTCATTGACACCACAAACCTCGCGCTCTTGGCCGGCCGCCGGCGCTGCTGCCGGTATCGAAAGGTTAGCCTCTTCCGAATAGTTCTGTCAAGTCTAACCTTTGCTCACCGTGGCCACCGCCGGGAATCCAATGTGGTCCCGGAAGCCAGCCTCGACGGTGGCCCGGATCCAGGCCCCTGCCCGGTCCAAGTCTGACTCTACCCGGAACCGCAGCCGACTGCCCCGGAGCGCTACCAGCGCCACTCCCGGGGGTGGCTCCTGGAGCAGCCGCTCCAGCACCCGGCCCAAGAGCCGGGTGGCGGCATCACCCAGGCGACGGTCCTCACCTGAGAGCGAGAGCGGCTCTCCCCAGGGGAGAGCCGGCAGCGGACCCTGCTGCTCTCGCAGCCAGGCTTCTGAGACCGGTAGAGCCCGGAGTAGCGGCTCCATCGAGGCAGGCGGCAGGCCGCCGTCCAGGGCCGAACCCGGCAGGGGTTCGTGGCCGTCCCGGCGCGCCCGCTTGCCCTCCAGGGCGCGCTGCGCTGCGACCAACGCGGCCCCGTCGAGCCCCGCCAGCCGGCCCAACTCCGCCCAGCCGCCTTGGAAGGCGGTGATCGCCAGCTGGTCGTCGGCCCAGGCTGCGGTCAGCGCGAGCGAGGTGGGGGGCAGGCGCACGTCCAACACTGGCTGAAGGCTGCGGGCCTTGGTCTCCAGCCGGCCGCTGGGTCGAGGCTCGAGGACCGCGTAAACGCCGGCCGGGTGGGGCAGGTTGATCTCGTATCCCGCCAGCGACAACCGGCCCATCAGGCGCAGATCGGAGGCGTAGGGGAGTTCGGCCCGCCGGGTCGGCTGCGCCCTGGCCCACCTGGTCAGGGCCCGCGCCAACTGGTCCAGCTTCCAGATACCGTCATCTTCCAGTTCGGCATCGGACCCTCCCCGGTCCTCCACTGGTTCACTCAGCCCGACCATGGTGGTGAGCCGGTGCCGCTCCACGAAGTCGACCGCAGCCAGCGCCTGCCGGAGGGCCCGGTGCGGGGGCAGGTCCCCGATCAGAAGCGGTGGATGGCCGGCGGTGTCGGCCGAGCGCAGGAAGGCGGCCAGGGAGAGGTCCCAGCCACCCCCGGGGATGGCGATGTGGAGGTCGCCGGGACCGGTCCGGAGCAGTACCCCGGCGCGGGGCCCGACGGTCCAGCGCGGAGCTGTCGCGGGCCGGGCCGGGCGGCTGCTTCGCGCCCGGGGCTTTATCACGACAGTGAGGTCATAGGCCGCCCGGAGCTCTGGAGTCGCAACCAGAGTCCAGGCCTCCTGGAGCTGGGTGAACAGCGCGGTGGCCCGGGGCTGATCGAGACGGCTCGGGGTCGGCCGGTGAGCCTGGACGTCCGGATGCAGTTCGCGGGCGCGGGCGCGGTAGCTGCGGCGCAGCTCGTTCCAGCTGGCCGAGCGGTCCGTCCCCAGGACCGCATAGACATCAACGGCGCGCCGCAGTCGTGATTTCACTTCGGCCGCGAGTTTACCGGCCCTTCGGATTCGGCTCCGCGGCGGATCGCCCGAAGTGGGACCCGCTTAGAGGTCGAAGGGATCCTTGAAGAAGGTCGGCAGGTGAGTGGAGAACCAGCCGTAGACCAAGGGCACGTTGTCGCTCACCACCAACACTCCCATCGCCACCACCAGCGCGCCCCCGACCACAGAGATGAGCCGCTGGTGCCGGTTGAGGACCCGGAGGAACGGGGTGGCCCGGTCGATCAGCAGAGCGACCAGGAAGAAGGGGGCACCAAGGCCCACGCAGTAGGCGACGATCAGCAACATCCCCCGCCCTGTCGTTCCCTGCTCTACGCCGGAGGTCAAGACCGCCCCCAGCACCGGTCCGATGCAGGGGGTCCAGCCCGCAGCGAAACCCACTCCCAGGAGCAGGCCGGCCAGAAAACCGCCCCTCCTGAAGCCACTGGGGAGCCAGCGCGCCTCTCGGGCGAGCCAGGGAAGCCGCAAGACCCCCATGAAGCTGAGCCCGAGCAGGATTACGACGGAGCCCATGATCGGCAGGGCCAACTGCTTCCAAGGCTCCAGCAGACGGTACAGGGCGTAGAAGAAGGCGATCAGGAAGAGGCTCAGACCAAGCACGAAGCCGAGCGATCCCAGCATCACCCGGACCCGGCTCCCCGTGGCCGCGATCGCGGGCCCCCCGGTCGCGGACTGAGCCAGAAAACCGATGTATGAAGGGACCAGGGGGAGCACACAGGGGGAGAGAAAGGAAGTGGCTCCCGCGGCCAAGGCGAGGGGCAAGGTGACGTTGGCGAAGTTCAAGGCTATTCCCTCGCTTGCCGATGTGCAGGCGAGTGTAACCGGGGCCTCGGGCCCGCCCCGGGAACGGGACCACGTCCGGATCCGTCTACTGCTTGTGAGCCCGTTCGGAGATCGCTTCTCGAACCGCAACCGAACCCCCCGGGGAATCGCGGCGCTGGCGCTGCTCCTGACCGGGTGTGCCCCGGTCGCCGCGGGAGCTCTGGTGCCCAGATCCGCCGTGGCCCCTCAATACCGAACTCTGTACCTGGGCCTGGATGGGGGAACACTCAGCCAACCCCCACTGGTCGCGGCCACAGCCGTCTCCGCCCTGGCGGCGAGATTCCCACCGCCATCGCCGGGGCAGTTGCACCGGGAGCTCCAAGGACTTGGGTCCCAGCTCTATTTGGGGATCACTCTCGGCCGGCTGAGCTGCCGGGACGACTACCTGGCGAAGGTGCGGTACGGCCCCGGCGCCCGCCTCACCCTGACCGTGGCTCAGCACCAGTTAGCGCCCGGCGCGGCCTGCTTCGAACTGATCGGGCCGGTCCGATATCAGGTGCTGGCACTGCCGCTGCAGCAATTCCCCGGCCGGCTCCGTCTCTCGATCGTGGTCCAGCGGCCGCTCGGCACGCCTCGCGATCAGATGGCGGTGCTGCTGCCCTAGCCGCTCAGGCGCTGGGCCGGGGCGTCATCCGGGCGAGCTCGGCCTCAGCTAGCTCAGGGTCGAGCTTCCGGAAGAGCGGCGCCAGCTCCCTGAGCGGCTGGCCGGTGCTGATCCGGCTTGGCCGCCAGCTCGCCTCCGGGGTCGCATACTCCCCGGTCAGGACCGGGTGGGGGTCGCCATCCGCTGTCACCGTCACCTTGACCGGCATCGGCGCGATCACTCCCTGGTACCCCAGCATCAGGTGCAGCCGCTGACAGCTGAAGGGGAGGAAGGGCAGCAGCTGCAGCTTGAGGTTGTCGACACAGCGCAGCGCCACGTAGAGCACCGTGGCCGCTCGCTGGCGCTCGGTCGTGACCAGCTGCCAGGGCTCGTTCTCGGCCAGGTACTGGTTCACCCGCGCCGCCAGGGCCATCACCTCGGCCAGAGCTGCCTTGAATCGAGCCAGCTCCAGGAGCCGGCCCACCGAGTCGAAGCCTGCTTCGACCGCCGCCAGCAGCTCCTGGTCGGAAGCGGTGAGTGGCTCCGGTTGGGGGACCTCGCCGAAGTGCTTCTGGGCGATGGTCAGGGTTCGGTTGACCAGGTTGCCCCAGGTGGCGACCAGCTCGTCATTGTTGCGGCGGATGAACTCCGCCCAGGTGAAGTCGGTGTCCTGGTTCTCCGGACCGGCGGCGGTCAGGTAGTAGCGGAGTGAATCAGGGTCGTACCGTTCGAGGAAGTCGCGGACCTCGATGGCAATGCCCCGGCTGTTGGAGAACTTCTGGCCCTCCATGGTCAGAAACTCGCTGCTGACCACGTTCTCAGGCAGCACCAACGGCAGGTTGGGCGGTCCCCCGCCGACCGTTCCCCCGCTGCCGTAGCCCATCAGAATGCTGGGCCAGATCACGGTGTGGAAGATGATGTTGTCCTTACCCATGAAGTAGAAGTGACGGGCCTCGGGGTTCTGCCACCACGCCCGCCAGGCCTCGGGTTGCCCCCGGTCGGCTCCCCACTCCACGCTGGCCGAGAGGTATCCGATCACCGCTTCGAACCAGACGTAGAGCAGCTTGTCATCGCGATCGGCGAACTCGGGAAGGGGGATAGGGATGCCCCAGTCGATATCCCGGGTCACCGCTCGGGGGCGGAGCTCGGCCACCAGGTTGAGCGAGAAGGTGCGCACGTTGCTGCGCCACTCGCTCTTGGACTCGATCCACTCCGTGAGTGCGCCCGCGAAGGCCGGCAGGTCCAGAAAGAAGTGCTCCGACTCGTGGAAAACGGGAGCCTGGCCATCGATCCGAGACCGGGGCTCGATCAGCTCGGTGGGATCCAGCATTCGCAGGCAGTTGTCGCACTGGTCGCCGCGCGCGCCCGAGTAGCCGCAGTGAGGGCAGATCCCCTCGATGTAGCGGTCGGGAAGTGCTCGCCCTGTTGCGGCGGAGAAGGCACCTAGTTGGGATTTGCGCAGGAGGTAACCCTTGTCGAACAAGGTCCGGAAGACATCCTGGGCGACCAGGGCATGGTTGCGGGTGGTGGTCCTGGTGAAAAGGTCGTAGCTGAGCCCGAGCCGCTGCAGGTCATCGCTGATCACAGCGTTGTAGCGGTCGGCGATCTCCCGGGGGCTTACCCCCTCCCGATCGGCTGCCACCAGGATTGGGGTGCCATGCTCGTCGGTGCCGCTCACCATCAGCACGCGGGCGCCCCGGAGCCGCTGATAGCGGGCAAAGATGTCAGAGGGAACCCCGAATCCGGCCACGTGGCCCAGGTGCCGGGGTCCGCTAGCGTAGGGCCAGGCTACAGCCACCAGGACGTGTTCGGCTCCCGGGCGAGATGAACTCAAGATTGGCACGATGGTAGAGGGTCACCTCCGGCGCAGGTGGAAGAATGACCCCTGTGAGCCGCGACTCCCGAGTCCTGCTGGTGATTGCCGACAGCTCGCGCAGTGGCGGTCCTGAGCACGTCTTGACCCTGGCCCAGGAGCTCACCGCGGCGGGCTGGGTGCCGATGGTCGCCTGCCCCCCCGGGGAGCTGGAGACGAGGTGTCTGGCGGAGGGGGTGGCGGTCTCGCCGATCCCGATGAGCGGTCGGGGCTGGGCGGTGGCTCCGATCCAGCTTCGCCAACTAGCGCGCCGGTGGCGGGCAACGGTCGTACACAGCCACGGCCTCCGCGGCGGAGCCCTGCTGCGCCGGGCTCACATTGCGGGGCCGCAGATCCACACCCACCATCTGGACGGGTGGTTCACCCCCAGCTCGCTCCGGGTCGCGATCCACCGCCGGGAGTTGCGCCGCCTGGACCGATCCGCTCAGTTGCAGATCGCGGTATCGAATTCGGTGGCTGAGTTTCTGACCGCTCAGGTGGGGGTCGACTCGCGGCGGCTGCGGGTGGTTCCCAACGGAATCGTGCCACTGCCGATTTTGGCGCGGTCTGCACCGGCGGGGCATCGGGTGGGAGTCCTGGCCCGACTCCATCAGTCGAAGGGGGTGGACATCGCCATCCTGGCCCTGGCCACACCCGCGGGACGGCGGCTGACCCTCAGCATCGGCGGAACCGGTCCCGAGCTGGCGTCCCTGGTCGACCTCGCCTACTCCTCGGGAGTCGCCGATCGGGTGAACTTTCTGGGAGACGTGACCGATCGCGACCATTTCTTCGCCGGCTGTGATCTCGCCTGGGTCCCTTCCCGGGCCGAGCCGTTCGGGCTGGCCGCCTGTGAGGCGATGAGCTCCGGCCTCCCGGTGGTGGCCAGCCGGGTCGGTGGCCTTACCGACATCCTCGATCCCCCCCGGGCCGGGTTGGTGGTCGGTGCTGCCAATCCGGCGGCTCTGGCCAGCGTCAGTGCCGGTCTGTTGGACGACCCGGGGCGCTACGCGGCGCTCAGTGCGGCCGGTGCCGATCGAATCCGGCGCCGTTTCTCGGCGGCCCGGATGGGGGCCCTGACCCGAGGCGTCTACCGGGAGGTCACCGGGAGCCTGTAGCCGATGTCCCTTTCGGCAGCACTCGCTCGATAGGCCACCGCACCCGGCATCTGATCCAACGGGCGCCGGTTGGGCCAGACGATGCCGGGCCGGTCAAGAAGAAGAGGTTCCGGTCGTTCTTCTCGGCCGTCCCCCTGGAATCGAGATGGTGCCGCGCCCGGACCTGGGTCCCGCTCAGGCTCCGAGGTAGGTCGCGAGGTGTTCGCCGGTGAGAGTGGAGCGGGCGGCGACCAGGTCGGCGGGTGTCCCCTCGAAGACGATCCTACCCCCGGCGTGACCGGCGCCAGGCCCGAGGTCGATGATCCAGTCGGCGTGCGCGATGACCGCTTGGTGGTGTGCGATGACGAGCACCGACTTACCGCTGTCGACGAGCCGATCGAGCAGGCCGAGCAGCTGCTCGACGTCGGCTAGGTGCAGGCCGGTGGTCGGCTCGTCGAGGGCGTAAATGCTGCCCTTCTCGGCCATCTGGCTGGCCAGCTTGAGGCGCTGCCGCTCGCCGCCGGAAAGGGTGGTGAGCGGCTGGCCGATGGTGAGGTAGCCGAGTCCTACCTCGGCGAGCCGGTCGAGGATGGCGTGCGCGGCGGGCGTGCGCGCCTCGCCGGAACCGAGGAACGTCTCGGCCTCGGTCACCGCCATCGCGAGCACCTCGCTGATGTCGCGGCCGCCGAAGTGGTACTCCAGCACCGAAGGCTGGAACCGCTTCCCGTCGCACTCATCACAGGTGCTGGCGACGCCCGCCATCAGCGCCAGGTCGGTGTAGATGACGCCGGCGCCGTTGCAGTTGGGGCAGGCACCTTCGGAGTTGGCACTGAAGAGCGCTGGCTTAACGCCGTTCGCCCTCGCGAACGCCGTGCGGATCGGGTCGAGCAGTCCGGTGTAGGTCGCCGGGTTGCTCCGTCGCGAACCGCGGATCGGGGTCTGGTCGACCGAAACCACTCCGTCCCGCCCGGAGACAGAACCCCGGATCAGGGAGCTCTTTCCCGAACCGGCGACCCCGGTGATGACGGCCAGGACGCCGAGCGGGATGTCGACGTTGACGTCCTGCAGGTTGTGGCTGTCGGCGCGGCGCACCTCCAGCACCCCAGAGGCGGTGCGCACAGATGGTTTCAGCGCGGCGCGGTCGCCCAGGTGCCTGCCGGTGAGCGTGCCACTGGCGCGCAGCCCCTCCACGGTGCCTTCGAACACCACCTCGCCGCCGTCTGTGCCGGCGCCCGGGCCGAGGTCGACGACGTGGTCGGCGATCGCGATCGCCTCCGGCTTGTGCTCCACCATGAGCACCGTGTTGCCCTTGTCCCGCAGTCGCAGGAGCAGGTCGTTCATCCGCTGGATGTCATGGGGGTGCAGGCCCACGGTCGGTTCGTCGAAGACGTAGGTGACGTCGGTGAGCGAGGAGCCCAGCTGGCGGATCATCTTGACCCGCTGTCCCTCCCCACCCGAGAGCGTGCCCGACGGGCGGTCGAGGCTGAGGTAGCCGAGCCCGATCTCGACGAACGAGTCGAGGACGCCTCCCAGCGACGCCAGCAGTGGAGCCACCGACGGTTCGTCTAGGCCCCGCACCCAACCCGAGAGGTCGCTGATCTGCAGCGAGCACGCGTCGGCGATGTTGATCCCCTTGATCTTCGACGACCGGGCCGGCTCGCTGAGCCGGGTGCCCCCGCACTCGGGGCAGGTGTTGAAGGTCACCGCCCGCTCGACGAAGGCGCGCACGTGCGGCTGCTGCGAGTCCACATCCTTGGAAAGGAACGCCTTCCGGATTCTCGGGATCAGCCCTTCGTAGGTCAGGTTGACGCCGTCGACCTTGATCCTGGTTGGCTCCCGGTGGAGCAATTCCTGGAGCTCGGTCACGGTGTACTTGCTGATCGGCTTGTCCGGGTCGAAGAAGCCGCAGCCGAGGAAGATGCGGCCGTACCACCCATCCATGCTGTATCCGGGGATGGTGAGTGCACCCTCTCTGAGCGACTTACTGGCGTCGTACAGCTGAGACAGGTCGAAGTCGGTGACCGAGCCGCGGCCCTCGCAGCGCGGGCACATCCCGCCGGGGCGGGTGAAGGTCTTTCGCACGGTCTTGCCACCCCCGCGTTCGACCGTGATCGTGCCGGCGGCTCGGACCGCGGGGATGTTGAAGGAGAACGCGTTAGGTGCACCGATGTGGGGCTTCCCGCGTCGGCTGAAGAGGATGCGCAGCAGCGCGTTGGCGTCGGTGGCGGTGCCGACCGTGGAGCGGGCGTCGGCACCCATCCGCTGTTGGTCCACGATGATCGCCGTCGTCAGACCTTCGAGTACGTCGACCTCCGGCCGCGCCAACGTTGGCATGAAGCCCTGCACGAAGGCGCTGTAAGTCTCGTTGATCAACCGCTGCGAATCAGCGGCGATCGTGTCGAACACCAGCGAACTCTTACCCGAGCCGGAGACGCCGGTGAACACCGTCAGCCGGCGCTTTGGGATCTCGACGCTGACGTCTTTGAGGTTGTTCTCGCGCGCCCCGTGCACGCGGATCAGGTCGTGGCTGTCAGCTAACTGGACCGTAGGTGACTTCAGGGACAACTCAGCCGCCGTGGTCATCCGGAGACCATGGGTTACGCGGGCCGACGGTCAAGTGTGGTCCGAGGCTGTGCAGAGTCAGGCGCGGGGACTCCATCACCGTCGCCAGCCTCGGCTCAGCTCCGCGGCGACGAAACCTGTTCCCGCCGAGTCTGGAGAGTGATTGGGCGGCGCTGACACAGGTTCAGTCTTCAGGAAGAGCGGCAAAGTCGCGCTTCGCCTTGCGATACCAACCCATCCCTGATATCGGCTTCCTCCACCTCCCTTTCATTTCATTCAAAGCGCTGCTGTGGGTGGCGTCACCCCCCGCGACTACGTCCTTTAGATGCTGATCCTGTAGCTTCACGACCTCGTCTGCGGTATTGCCACGGAGCGGCAGATCGCACGGTCCCCCCATTTGCCGACACGTCATGGTTTTCATGAGTCTCGCTTCCCGCCTAGGATCCAGCCGTCAGCGCCGTCGACGCGGACCTGGCGCGGGGCCATCCCTTGGGATCGGACGGTACTGTTTGTGTCGGTCAAACCGGGGCTCCGGCCGTCTGCAGCAACCGAAACTCATTACCCGACGGGTCGCGAAACGCGGCGTCGACACCGTAGGGCCGTGTTCCGGCGGGACGCGTGAATTCTATTCCCTTTGCCTTCAATTCCTCGTAGGTAGCGAAGCAGTCATCGGTTGAAAAGACGATCCCGCTCAACATTCCTTTGGCAACGGCAGACCTGATTTGGGCGGCTGTCTCTTCGTCCATGGGATACCCGGGAACAGCCAACACGATCGCAATATCGGGCTGACTTTCCGAAGCCACCGCGAGCCAGCGGTAGTCGCCGTTCTTGACGTCTTCACGCACTTTGAACCCTAACTTCTCAAAGAACGCGAGCGCCTCGTCCTGATCCCGCACCCAGAGAGTGGCGTGGCTGGTTTGTACAGACATGGTGTTCATCCCCTGTGTGGCGTCCTGCTGCCGTGGCTAAACTCCAAGGTCATCCTACCGCGTCAATCGGCATCAGTCTTCTCGATTCCTGCTCGATCGGGGCCGGCTTACCGCCTCATAGATACAGGTCGGGATCATCGCTTGGGCGAAGGGGGACGGGAATTGCTCGCGATACTGTGTCGGGCTCTCCCCAAAGACGCGGCGAAAAGCCGTGGTGAACGAGCCGACACTTGACAGCCCCACGGAAATGCAGACGCGGGCAACGGTATAGTCGGTGTTGCGAAGCAACGCAGCCGCTCGTTCCATCCGTCGCGTCAGTAAATACTGGTGCGGTGTTTCTCCAAATGCGTTCCGGAATTGGCGGGTAAAGTGCGCGGGGGATTGGTAGGCGGTGCGGGCAACGATCGTGACGGTGATCGGTTCGGGATAATGCGCATCGATAAAGTCCCGCGCGCGAAGCAATCGCCGTTCCGGCTGGGTCTCCACTACGGCCCTCACCGTCAGCACGGCAAGGCGGGAAGCCTCAGCCAGGGGCGAAGCGGTGAGGGGCAGTGCCTGGGCTTAGTCTCCGAGGCGCCCGCGCCGACCCCCTCCGCCAGTTTCCCCCCGGGGGCCGACAACCGCCAGGGTGCCACCTGTGGAGTCGTGACTTGCGGCCCCTCACCCGGTTCCAGGTTGAGCTGCTGGACCGCGCACTCCGAACCGAGGCTGTGGCGGTCGTCGGACCGGGCGTGCACACCGAGGCGAGCGAGATACAGCTCGATGGTCGTCGCCGGCTCGCCAGCGGGATGCGGGACGGTCTTGATTCCCGGGGTGGAAGAGTCGCGCATGTCCACTCCTGAAGTCGTGGATCGAATCGGGATGGTCTGACTTAATAGAGTAAGGGGAACTCAAGCAACCGACCCGGCGATTCCGCGGGGTTTCTCCCTACGGTAAGTCGCGGCCCGAGTGGTACCCGGGACGAGCGGCCACTCGGGTCGGGGTTCAAGGCGATCGCCCGGCCGAGCCGAGCCACCGCCGAAGGAAACGGGGTCCGACGCTGGAGGCTGCCGCCGGGAGCGGAACCAGGGGCAGCGAAACCGCTAGTAGGAAGGACCGGGCCCTTCCGCGCGCGGCGGACGGTGGGCGGCCATGATGCCGACCAAAGCGACCACGATGCCAGCCGCGATCGTATAGACGACGATGCCGGCTACATCCGGCCAGTAGGTGTAGTGCCCGGTGGAAACCGAAGTCGTTATCACTCCGCTGAAGGGGACCGAGAGGGCTCCCGCCACGCCGGAGATGAAGCCGACGAAGCCGACATTGGCTGAAGCCACCAGCTTGAATATGAAGTCCAGCGCCATGACCGCGTCGACTACTCCCGCGGCTAGCCAGACCGTGCTCTTCAGCCGGAACGCCATCGGCGAGACGGTGCTCGTGGTTCGGGTGACGGTGCGGGCGCCGGTACCGTCGGGACCGACGCGAATGACCTGCTCCACACGCTCGCTTACTTCGGGTTCGATCATGGCCGAGATCCTCCAGGTCGTGGCGATCCGAGGGTGGACCAACTGAGGTTCACCACGTCTCGAAGTCACCGGGCATAACGCGAGCGGGCGCCGGTCGTTTCAGCGGCGGCGGCCACCGCGAGTGGCTGCGCGCGTGAGCGCTCTCCGTCCTGGCTCGAGCGAGCTGCCGTCACGGCCGGCCCAGTCCGGCTTGTTTTGAGATCGGGGCGGCCGTGCAGGAGCGACACCGCACGACGCCGAGCGAGAGGTTCCGGCACAGTGCAATTGGGGCGGCCGCGGGTAAGGAACTGGCGACCGATCCTGCTGACGGCGCGGTGATCAGGCATCGCCATGAGAAGCAACCCGGTAGTTGGGTTCGCCTGTTCCCGAGTCATGCTCAACCGCGCGACTGGCGAATCGGCCGCCGCCGGTCGCGACTCCCTGTATGGGTGCTCACGTCCGGCGTCACCGGTCGGGGGTAACTAGTTAGACGCCCTGGGGGGATTCCTCCAGAGCCGATTCCGGGCTCTGAAGGGGAAGCGCGAGCGCGGTAAGCACCTCCACGAAGGCGGTCACCTGGGCTGAGTCCAGCCGCTCGAACATCTTGGTCAGGGACTGCCGACGCCACTCCTTGACCGCCTGAGCAGTCTCCAGCCCTTGACGGGTCGGAGCCAGCCAGACCGTGCGGCGGTCGGTGGGGTCGTAGCTCCGTCTGGCCAGACCCTGGCGAATCATCCGGTTGGCAAGAGCGGTGGCGGCCGCCCCGCTGATCCCGACCGCATCTGCGAACTCGTGCATGGTGATCCCTTCCGGTGGCAGGCGGCCGAGCGCCTCCAACTGGTGGGGGGTGACCGTCCCCAGGCTGGTACTCACCTCCTCCGGGAGCGGGATCCTGAGTGTTTGCTGGAGCAGTGGTTGAAGCTGGAGCACCCGCTCAACCACGTCGTTGCCAGGAGCTGCGGGAGGTCCGTCGCCTGATTGAAAGTTCACGTGGCGAAATTATGCCACCCGACGTGGGCGCGGGAACCCCGAAGAGCAGTCACCAAGGCGCCGAGCCCACTGTGTCACGACTTCCGTGGAGCCGCTTCTCGGCGCAGGCGAGGAGCTAGTGCCAGTCCCCGCGAAACTTGCCACGGCTCTGGGCGTTAGATCCCACGTGCTGAACAACTCCGAACGCTCTCATCTGGCGGAGGGAGTGAAGTCCAGTCAGAAAGCGGCGGGGCTGCTCACCGTCGCCATCGCCTCCCTGGCCGCGGTCGACGACAGCGAAGTGATCCAGATGGCCCAAGAAGCCCGCGATGCGATGGACCGGCTCCAAGAGAGGATGCAGCTCTTGGCTGACGCCTATCGCATCGCCGACCGGCACCGGGCAGCGGATGGGATTGTCGCCCCCGGCCTGGATACCACCCGGGCGGAACCGGTCGGACTCGGTAGTGTGGTCGCCTTGGCGCAGACGGCAACTGAGGCGCGTTAGCTTGCCGAATCCCGCTGCTTACTTCTTGGCGGGTTCGTAGTAGGGGTTGGTGCCGGAGGCATGGTCGGTGGTGTCCACCACGTCGACGATCTCAGGGAAGCGCTCGATGATGGCCCCCCGCACTCCCTGGGAGAGGGTGACCTCAGCTAGCCCACAGCCCTGGCAGCCACCGCCCATTTGCACGTAGGCCACCCCGTCGGCTATATCAAGCAGACCGATGTAGCCCCCGTGGCCGGCCACCGCCGGATTGATCTCGGCGTCGAGCATCCGCTGGACCGCCTGAGCCAAGGGGTCCTGATCGGGGTTGTATCCCGTTTCCAGACTCAGGGCACCGGAGATCGGATCGGACTTGACCTCTGATCCCACCACGTGGCGGGAGATCACCCGGGGCGCGACGAAGAGGATGTCAGGGGTCCCCTCGACCAGGATCTCGTCGGGCTTCAACTTCCCAGCCTCAACCAAAGCGAAGGTGAACGTGAGGTGCTCACCCTGGAGTCCGCCCGGTCCAACCGCAACCCAGGCGTCCGGGTGGCCCTGGCGCTCGCGGAAGGCCCGGATCCGGCTGGCGGCGTTCTCCTTGAGCTCGAGGCGTGGTAGCCCGGAGTCGGGACTCTGCTCCATGGGGTCTAGTCTGAGGGCATGCCGAGGCGGGTGCTGTTGATCATCCCCACCAAGACGTACCGTGCCGCGACCTTCCTGGCGGCGGCCCGGCGGCTCCAGCTGGAGGTCGTCGTGGCCAGCGACGAGGAGCCCACGCTCGGTCATCTGCACCCAGAGCAAGTGCTGATGGTTGACCTGGATGATCCAGTCGCTGCTGCCCGAATCGCGGCCGATCGGTGGGGCGAGCGGAAGTACGACGCGGTGATCCCGGTCGACGACGGCTCGGTCCTGGCGGCGGCGCACATCGCTCAGCGCCTCGGTCTCCCCGGGAGCCCGGTTCGCGCGGTGGAGGCCACCCGTGACAAGCTGAGGTTGCGGCAGTGTCTTCAGGTAGGGTCGGCGAGCCAGCTGCGCTGGTGGCTGTGGCCCGGCGGAGCGGCTCCTGAGGAGGTCGGGTTCCCGGTGGTGGTCAAGCCGCTGGATCAGGCAGCCAGTCGAGGGGTGATTCGGGCGGACGACCGCTCCCAGTTGCTCCTCGCCGGGAAGCGGATCCGAAATTCCCTGGCGAATGATCCCGGGTGCGCCATTTCCGGGGACGTCCGGCCGCTCTTGATTGAGGAGTTTGTGGCCGGGCCAGAGGTGGCGGTGGAGGGGGTCCTGGTGGCCGGTTCCCTCCGGCTCCTGGCCGTCTATGACAAGCCGGAGCCCTTGGACGGACCATTCTTCGAGGAGACCGTCTACACCGTGCCCTCTGAGCTGCCGCGCCACCGTCTCGCCCTTATCGCCGCCGCGGTTCAGGCGGCGACAACCGCACTCGGACTCACGGAGGGGCCGGTCCACGCGGAACTGCGCCTGGGGCGCGACCAGCCCTGCCTGATCGATCTGGCATCCCGCTCGATCGGCGGCCGCTGCTCGGCGGTGCTGCGCTTTCGCTCCGGTCGCAGCCTGGAGGAGATCATCCTGCGGGCCGCGCTTGGCGACGACCTGGGCGATCTGGAATTGGAGTCGGGCACCAGGGGCGTGATGATGATGCCGATTGCCAAGGCCGGGGCTCTGCGTGCCGTCCCAGGCCGAGACCAGGTGCTGGCCTATCCCGGGATCGATGGGGTGGAGATGGCGGTGCCGTTGGGGGGCGCTGTCGTGCCGCTGCCCGAAGGCGAGCGGTACCTAGGGTTCATCTTCGCCCACGGTGCGAACTCGGCCACGGTGACCAGCGGACTGAGAGCCGCCTTCCGGGACCTGAGGGTCGAGATCGACGGTTGAGCGGTCGCGCGCCGACCCCTGTGACACCGCCCGGGGGACTAACTGGTCATGGCGATCACATCTCCTCCCGGCACCGTCGGCGCCGCGCTCCGAGATCCCAGGCAGACCAAGTCAGAACTGCTGACCCAGCTGACCCAGGGGGTCCTGGAACTCACCTCATCGGCGGCCTGGGCGCGCTGGTTACGGACCAGCCACCGGTTTCACCGCTACAGTTTTCAGAATCAGGTGCTGATCCTGCAGCAGCGTCCTGACGCCTCCTGGGTCGCTGGCTACCGCAGCTGGTTGCAGCTCGGTCGGCAGGTCCGCCAGGGGGAGCGGGCGATTCGAATTCTGGCCCCCTGCCTGGCGTCACCTGAGGTATCCTCCGGCGCTGACCAGCCCCCGCCGGCGGTGCTGGGCTTTCGGGTTGCTCGGGTGTTTGACATCCGTCAGACCGACGGCGTCGAGCTGCCGCAGCCGGTGCGGACCTTGACCGGCAGTGGGTCCGCAGCCGGGCTGGCGCGGCTCTCCCAGCGAACAGTCGATCTCGGGTTCCAGTTGGAGTTCACTTCGCTTTGGGGTAGCCGCAACGGCGATTGCTCGCATGCTCTCCGCCGGATCCGGGTTAGGGAGGAGCTAACCCCGGCCCATCAGCTCAAAACCCTGGCTCACGAACTGGGCCATGCGGTGCTGCACGGCCCGCAATTCCAGGGCTCCCGGGCCCTAGCGGAGTTGGAAGCAGAGAGCGTCGCCTATCTGGTCTGCCAGGAACTCGGTATAGACAGCTCTGACTACAGCCTCGGGTACGTGGCCACCTGGTCCGGAGGCGGTCCGGAGGCAGCCCGGCTGATCGCGGCCACCGGGGCGCGGATTCTCCGCGGCAAAGAGTCGATTCTCGAGCTCTGGAAGCCAGCCGAACTTGAGGGGACCGCGCCGGCAGATGCATGACCTTGCCTTCAGTCCAAGCGCAAGTCGATTGCCTGTCGGTCGCTACACTCGGTTGCAAAGATGCCCAAGATTGCGGCCTCAGCTCGTTCGGAACGGCGCCAGCGGCTGATCACGGCCGCCTGGGAGTGCGCCGGGCAGGGGGGCTACCGGAATCTGACCGTGGACCAGGTCTGCCTCCAGGCGGGCGTCAGCAAGGGTGCTTTCTACGTTTACTTCTCCGGCAAGCAGGAGTTGCTGCTGGCGCTGCTCGCCGCCGACTCCGCGTATCTGGACGACCAGCTGCGCGAGCTGGATGAGTCCCCACTGTCGACCCGGGAGCGCCTCCGCCAATTCACCCGGACCATGCTCGCCCGAGGTGACGATCCGGGCCGCGTCCAGGTGAGGGCGGACATCTGGACGGCCATGATCACCGAGGAGGCTGTCCGGGTCCAGTTTCTGGCATCGGTAGAGGGCCATCGCTCGGTCCTCCGGCGCTGGATCCGAAGGGGGATCGATTCCGGTGAGTTGGCTCCCATCACCGACAACGCACTGGCGTCGATCCTGCTCGCGCTCTCCGACGGACTGCTCCTGCACGGCGGGTTGGGTCCGGCTGGCTTCCGCTGGGAGAACGTTCGCGGAGCTGTCGACATCCTCCTCGACGGACTCACCACCACCGAGGCTCCGCTGGTCGCCCCCCGGGTGGCAGCGGTGGGGCTGCTCGGGATTCAGCCAGCTCCCACTCCGCTCTGACCCCGCCCGGTGGAGAGGGCTCAGTTCAGAATGCCGGGTCACGGAGCCCGGCCCGGGGCCGGTCCTCGTCAGCTGGACGAACCGGCTCCCTACCGCCTCTTTGGCCGCGTCAGCCTAGCTTGGCCCAGGGCTATCCTGCTCGTCCACCAACTAGCGTGGACCCCGCATCCGGAGACCCCGCTATTTACGGTATGGCGCGGACGCTGCCCCGCCAGCGCAGCCAGTTGCCCCCTCCAGCCATGTTCCGTCGTCCCGGGCGCCTTTCCCCATTACGTGCTCCGGGATTCAGTTCAGAGGCTGACTACTTCGAGGAGGTGCTGGAGTCCGGCAAAGTCGCCCGGATTTCTGGTGTAGAGGGCGAGTCCATTGGCATGTGCGGTCGCCGCGATCAGCAGGTCGGCGAGCCGACTTCGGTGCGAGCGGCCAGACAGGGAGACCGCAGCGACGACTTGTCCATAACTGCGCGCCGCGGCGGCGTCGAAGACAAGCGGATCGAAAGTCGCCTCGATCTGTTGCAGGCGAGCCTGGCGGCGGGCTGCTTCTGCCTTGGAGGAGGCCAGAGTGGGGCCTGCCGCGAGCTCGGCTAGAGTGATCGCGCAAACTGAGGACATCTCTGGCAGTGCCGCTGCCACGTTCGGTTCATCCCACTCGATGACCACAGACGTGTCGAGTAATCCGGCTGCCACCTATAGTCCCTGGTCGACGCGGCGGTCGAGGTCCGATCGAAACCTCTTGAGATCCAAGCGAGGTCCGGCAGCGGAGAGGGTCAGGAGCTCCGCCTTGGGGATGACCGTTCGCCGGCCCGGTCGGATTGGCCGTAGCTCAGCGACCGGCATGCCGTTGCGGGTGACGATGAAGCTCTCACCAGCTGCCACCGCCCCGATCACCTTGGCGTTGTCGTTTCGGAGCTCTCGTTGGGGGATCGTCCGTGCCACCGATAGATCGTAGCATCTGGCGCTACGCACAGCTACGGCAAGTCAACCCGGGTCGGTACGGGGAGGTCTCAAGATCCGCCGCGCGTCGTCTTGAAGGAAGCCGTGCTCGCCGTCCCCTACCAGATTCCTTAATTAGTTCGTAATCCGATCCCCTGAGACTGGAATCGTGTCGCAGACGACCGTCGCTCGCGGGGTAATTGAGGCCCTCGACGAGGCGCCGATGAGCCGCTTCCATCTGCGAGCGGTGCTCACCGCCGGCACCGGGTTTTTCACCGACGCCTACGACCTCTTCATCATCGGGACGGCCCTGGCCCTGATCAAGGTCGAATACCATCCCTCGCCGCTCCTGATTGGGCTGGTGGGGAGCACGGCCCTCCTGGCGGCATTCGTCGGATCCACCGTGTTCGGCCGGATCGCAGACATCTTCGGGCGCAAGAAGATCTACGGGTTAGAGGCGGCAATCATGGCGGTCGCGGCTGTCGGCAGCGCTCTCGCTCCCAACTTGATCTGGCTGATCGCGTGGCGGTTTGTCCTGGGGATCGGGATCGGCGGCGACTATCCGGTGAGCGCGGTGCTGATGAGTGAGTACTCCAACCGGAAGAACCGCGGTCGCCTGGTGAGCATGGTCTTCTCCATGCAAGCCCTGGGATTGATCGCCGGACCCTTGGTGGCGCTGGTGATCCTCAGCCTCGGGATCAACCCAGACATCGCCTGGCGCCTGATGCTGGGCCTGGGGGCGGTTCCCGCACTTGCGGTGATCTACCTGCGCCGGACGCTGCCCGAGTCACCGCGCTACCGGGCCCAGGTCCAGGGTCGGGCGGCCGAAGCCGCAGTCGCCATGCGCCGCTACACGCGTGGAGTGGTCGACGCTGGCTCCAAGGTGACGGGGCGTCAACTCAAACTCACCCTGCGTCAGTTCCTCTCCAACCCGCGCTACCTGACCCTGTTGCTGGGCACGGCGGGTTGCTGGTTCATGTTCGATTACGCCTTCTACGGCAACACCATCTCCACGCCTCTCATTCTCAAAGCTGTCGCGCCCAACGCGAGCTTGATCAGCGACACCGCCGTCGCCCTGTTGATCTTCACCGTCGCGGCGGCGCCGGGATACCTCATGGCCTTCCTCACCGTGGACCGGATCGGACACCGAAGGCTCCAGTACATCGGCTTCTCGGTCATGGGACTGGCGTTTCTGGCCATCGGGGTGACCCCCGGACTGACCACGGTGATCGTGCCCTTCGTCCTGGTCTACGGCCTCAGCTACTTCTTCACGGAGTTCGGACCCAACACCACGACTTTCCTTTTGGCCAGCGAGCTCTATCCAGTCTCCGCCCGAACCACCGGGCACGGAATCTCAGCCGGTCTCGCCAAGGTGGGCGCGTTCGCCGGCACCCTGACCTTCCCCATCGTCAGCGGCAGTCTGGGGCTGGCGGGGGTCATGACGATCGCCGCCGGGACCGCCGGGATCGGCCTGCTCCTGACCCGCCTGCTGCCGGAGCCATCGGGGCTCTCGTTGGAGGAACTAGGCGGTGATGGGGCCGGCGAGGAGCCGGTAGCCCGAGGTGCCCCGGCTAAATCGCTGACCTCCGCTGCGATCTGACGGTCCGCACCTACCGGTAGCCCGGGGTTACCTGACCCCTAGCTGGCGCAGATGACCCAGGCCACCACCGACTGTGGTTCGCCGTGCTCCGAGGCGGTCACCACCGCGAACTTGACGTGGGCGATCCTCCCAAGGGGCGGAAGACAGGCTGGGCGTCCTCCCGAGTGCCAGACCCCGGCGGGGCTCAGCCAGTTCACGTCGACTGGGACGTAGTAGAAATTCCCGTCTGCCTGGACGCCGATCTGGGCGGGCGTCGAGTACGCGCTCCCGGAGAGCACCGACACCCCTGTGGCGTGAGTTCCGATGGAGAAACCGAGCACCCCCGCCACCAGCGCGATGCCGAGGATGAAAAGCGCACTGAGCAGAAGGGTGCCACGCTTGACCGTGAAGCGGCGCCGGGGCCCGGTCTCGGAGTTGATCACTTCGGATTGGACCTCCTTAGCCTGGAAGCACCGACCAGGTAGGTGCTGGATAGAGGGTTAGAGACAAAGAAAAGGCACTCAGTGCTGGGATAATTGGTGGTGTAACAACGCCAACTGGCCCCAGCAGAGGAGCACCCTTTC
>JBOHUG010000114.1:0-182838 GCA_050734135.1 Candidatus Dormibacteria bacterium | reverse complement strand
GAAAGGGTGCTCCTCTGCTGGGGCCAGTTGGCGTTGTTACACCACCAATTATCCCAGCACTGAGTGCCTTTTCTTTGTCTCTAACCCTCTATCCAGCACCTACCTGGTCGGTGCTTCCAGGCTAAGGGGGTCTGGCTCCAGTCTTCGCTTTGGAGTGGGATCGGTGAGATCGGGCCACCGGGCACGACCACCTGCACCAAGGACGGTCAGGACGTAACCATCCGCGGGGCATTCGGGCCCGAGACCGCGGATGTTCAGTTGCGCGGGCTCCGGCCCGGAAAGACGTACGCTTCCTCACCGTACACCGCGCCGATAACTCCCACCGTGGAGGTATCCGAGACCGGTCCTGTAATTCCCCTAACCCAGAAGCTGACCCCCGACTTCCTGGGACCGTCGCAGGGGATGGAGGCCAACGGAAGCGGGACGATCTCGGTCGCTGCCAGCGGTCGCTCGGGCACACTAAACGTCATCCTTCCCAAGGGAGACTCGGTCTTCGGCCACTGGCGATGTGGTGGCAGCGCACTTACGGGGGCTCGGAGCCGGCCAGACCTGATCCCGGCGCGAACGCCCCCGAAAGTGGGGGAGTGCGCTCTCGGTTCCTCTACCTCCAATCCTCCACCGGCAGTCATCTGTCCCAACGGCGAGCTCAATGTCGAGGCCCGGAACGAAAATGGCTCGTACGTTGAGACTGCGGGTCCAGATGCAAGCGTGGAGGCCGTCGAGGCTGATCTCTGTCGAGACGAGGCGAACGACAACCTGACCAGCGCGTCCTTCTCCTTGGAGTACGAGTACTCGGTGTCAGCCGTCGATTACGGCTGGAGATTTGGTCTCACCGCGGCTGAGGTGGTATCTGACGCCAATTGTGACGGCTGAAGCGCGCCACCCCACGGCCCTGAGATATCCCTCTGGCTCCCCGGGCACGGCAGCTGAGAAACCGTACGGTACAGCGGTCCCGACGTAGACCATCCGGGCTCAGGTCGCTACCCCGGTGGGGCGCTCCCAACGTATCGGTACCGGTCGAAGCGGCGACCACCGTGGTTATCCACCCTGTGTTACCGCCGCCGGGGTCAGGTTGCGGGCAACCGCGTTGGGAGCGGAATCAGAGAATCAAGTACATTCGCAGTTCCGTCTTTGGCGGGAGGTTAGCTCATGTTTGCCGACTAACTCTGCCGCGCCCCAAGGTGGTGCGCCGGTTCGCGCGGTGCTGGTTTCGTCGCAGTGAGTGCAGTAACCAAGGCAGCAGTGAGTCGTGCACAGGGATCCGCGGACCGTTCGAGCTCATTCTGATCGCCCCTCATTAGTGTCATTGATCAGCGGGGCCTGGGTCCGTCCAAAGGTCGGCGGCACGGTACGATCTGCTCGTGGAGCGTTCCCGAGCATTGCCGATTATCGAAGTCGGAGCAAACCGGATCTTGGAGCTCGGCGCCGACCCACACTTTGAACACTCGGCAATCCTGCCCACCTGCCCAGGCTGGAGTTTCGACGACCTGCTCAACCACCTCGGCCGGGTTTACGCCATGGTGGCAACTGCCCTCGGTGACCCAGCCGGCAACCCTCCGAACCGGGACCTGATCCCGAGACGAGCGGCCGGCCAGGAGCCGGCCGACTGGATGCGCAAGCGACTCGAGCTACTCATGCCCATGCTGCGCGAGATTCCCTTCGACGCGGTGCGTTGGAACTTCGTGGGAGGTCCGCGGTCACCGGTGGCTTTCTGGTGGCGCCGGCAAGCGCACGAGACGCTGATCCACCGCGTGGACGCCGAGCTCGGAGCGCGAACGCCAGTGGGCCAATCAGCACGGGAGGTGGCCGCCGACGGAATCGCGGAGTTCCTCTTTGTGTCCGGCTTCCGTGAGGTGCCCGATGACGACCTCGATCTCGGCCGGGGTATGACCATCCACCTGCATGCGACAGATATGCCGGAGGCTGAGTGGACGATTGACACTTCCGCAGTTAGTTACGCTCGATCGCACGTCAAGGCCGATATCACTATTCGGGGACCCGCCTGGTCACTCAACCGGTGGGTGTGGCGGCGCGGATCAGCTGCGCCCGAATCCGATGTCGCCACCGCGCTCAGGCTCCCCGAACTCGAAGTCTTCGGCAATATCCGAGCAGCCGAAGAGTGGCGGCCTCCGTTCTGACTCTCGGAAGTACCCGCTGACGAGGTGATCGCGGCGTGCCTACCTACGTCGCAGCGCCAGGCTCGAAGTCCTCGGTGGCGGGGCCGAAATGGCTTGGCGACATGGGGGGACGAGTGGTGACATCGCCACCTCTTATCCCAAGTATCCACACACCATCGAGCGCCTACTCGTCGATTCCGTCCTGCTCCGGACGGAACGCAGCGCGATACTGCTCCCGCTACGCTACGTGGGCGTACCGGGGCGACAATCTCGGGTTGCCACCTCTCGTCACGAGTGGAGCGGAGACCGATGGAGATGAGCCGGAATAGGCCACTTTCAGGGCGGGTGGCGCTAGTCGCCGGGGCGACCCGGGGTGCCGGGCGAGCGATTGCTGTCGAGCTGGCACGCGCCGGTGCCTTCGTCTATGCCACCGGGCGCAGCAGCCGCAGCACCGGACCTTCGGAGCTGGACCGACCGGAGACGATCGAGGATACCGAGGACCTTCTGCGCGCCGCGGGTGGCGAGGGCCAAGCCGCGCGGGTGGACCATCTGGATCCCGAGCGGGTCAGGGGCTTAATTCAGCAAATCGAGCAGGCCCATGGCCGACTCGACGTTCTGGTCAACGACATTTTCGGCGGCGACCGCTACATGGAATGGGACAAGCCGCTTTGGGAGCACGACCTCGCGGGCGGGTTGAGGATGCTCCGTTTGGGCGTCGAGACCCACTTGATCACGCTGACGGTCGCCCTGCCCCTGCTGCTCCGCGCCGACCGCGGACTGGTAGTGGAGGTCACTGACGGGACCTCCAGCTACAACGCCAACTTTCGTCAAAATGTCGGCTTCTACTACGATCTGGTCAAGGCCAACGTGGAGCGCATAGTCAAGGGCCTCACCTTCGAGCTTTCCAGCCACGATGTGACTGCCCTGGGAGTAACCCCGGGGTGGTTGCGCTCGGAGCGGATGCTGGAGGAGTTCGGGGTACAGGAGTCCAACTGGCGGGACGCGTGTCGCGACAACGCCGGCTTTGCGATATCTGAATCTCCCACGTACATCGGTCTCGGAGTTGCTGCGCTAGCAGGAGACTCCGACGTCTCCCGATTCGCCGGTCAGATCCTCAGCTCCCGACGGCTAGCCGACACCTACGACCTCACCGACACCGACGGCTCCCGTCCAGACTGCTGGGGGATCATGGAGGTCTACGGTCTCGACTTCGACACGTCGAACGACATCGAGAGATTTCGGTGATGCGCCCGGAGCCGAGATTGGACATTGCTGACGGGACCGAGTGCGGCAGCTGAGAGGAGGCACTGGGTTTAGTTCTTTTCGCCGCTCACGCCCGGCAATTGTCCCGACACCGCGGCGGAGATCAGTCTGTGACCACCAAGACTGCGGCCGGAGCAACTCGGAGTGGAGCCGCCGGCGGCCGACCGGGGGCACTCGAACTGCTCCAGCACCGGATCGCGAGCATCGGATCATGGTCGCGGCCCTGCCGGGGGCCTCGCTCAGCTGCGCCCCAGCGGCCGGGTCTTGGAGAAAGCCGAATCAGAACCGTGGTGGTTGGTACCGTCAAAGGGCTGTTCGTTCTCGACCAACTGGGTGCGGATCCGAACTCGGCAGACAGGGGGCGCCGGGGACCGTTCCTGGCTGGCTGGGAGTCCACTACCGTCGCCATCGAGCCGCGGGATGGCCGCTTCGAGCTCCTGCTGGATTGACCAGCTCCGTGTCCGGACCCCACGTCCGGCGTAGCCTCGACCTCGGCGAGACCTGGGGGCCGGTTGGTTCGGGGCCGGGATTCCGCAGCGGGGAGGAGCGGCCAACGGTAGAGAGGATCTGGACTCTGCACCGGCGGGCCGGTTCCGACGACCTGGTCGCCGGGCTAGCCCAGGCGGGGCTCTTTCGATGGGACGACTGGGCCTTGACTCGGCGCGAGTACACTTCGATCACTGACCATCCCCCGAAGGCCGGTTGGTTGGACGGCTTTGGCGGATTGTGCTTGGACTCGGATCTCTCGCACCGTCTCCGGCCAGGCCGGATCACGATCGGAATCCCCTCGGTCGGCACCCTTCGCAGCGACAGTGACGGGGTCACCCGGAACCTCAAGAACCAGGGTGTCTCTGCCGTAATTGAGGCCGAGGAACCCAAGTACTCCGAGCTCAACCGCTATGTCCACCGGTTGGTGCTCGATCCCAATGGTCCAGACCCTCTCTACCAGCAGAACCATACCGGCGTGTATCGCTCTTTCGATGCCGGGGGCAACCGGAGGCGCATCGAAACCGGTCTGCCGTCACGGTGCGGTTTTGGGATGACCGCCCTCGAACGCTCGCCTTCAACCCTCTTCGTCGTGCCACTCACCAGCGACGAAATCAGGATCCCCGTGGATGGACGTCCCTGGGCCTACCAACCGCAGAATTACGGCGACAGTTGGGAGGCGTCCGGGGAGGGCCTGCCGACGAGCAATTACGGAGCCGTTCTTCGCGATGCCCTGACGGCGGGGATCGGCGATGCATCGTCGGTTTACTTCGGCACCAAAAGTGGCGAGCGCTTCGCGACCAGGGATGCCGGAGACAGTTGGCGCCGTTTACCTGGGGACTCTCTGCGGGCGCGGTTGCGACTGAGTGATGGCGATGGTCAAGGTGTGGATCCCCGGGCTATTGCGGGATTTCGCCAAGGGAGAAGGGGCGTTCTCGGTGACCGTTACCACGGTCCAAGCCGCCCTCGACGCCGCCGTGCTGCGCCATCCCTTGCTGCAAACCCACCTGGCTGATGAACACGGACGGCCCCACAAAGACGTCAACGTGTTCCACAACCAAAGTCTGGTTCGCGGGGATGCCGAACTGGCGATTCCGGTAGCCGACGGCGATCGCATCACGACCCTGCAATCGGTGAGCGGCGGTTCGGGCGGCGGTTTCAGCTGCGAAAGATGCGGTTGGCCTCGCCCAGCGCTTCGATCAAACGGTCCACGTCGTCGCGCGTGTTGTACAAGTAGAAGCTCGCCCTAGTGGTGGCCGCGACTCCCAACCGCCGCATCAGCGGTTGACAACAGTGGTGCCCAGCCCTGACCGCGACCCCCTGACGGTCCACGATAGTGCCCACGTCGTGGGGGTGGATACCGTCCAGGTTGAAGGAAACGATCCCCAGCTGATCCGGTCCCTGGGGACCGTAGCGAGTCAGACCGGGGACCTCGGAGAGCCTCTCGTCGGCGTACTCGGTGAGCTCCGACCCGTGGCGGAAGATGGCCGGCATGGTCACCTCCTCCAGATAGGTGACCGCGGCCAACAGTCCGGCGGCGCCGGCGATGTCCGGTGTGCCCGCCTCGAACTTGTGGGGTACCACGTCCCAGGTCGTCTGCTCCAGGGTCACCACCGAGATCATTGACCCGCCGGTCAGGAAGGGCGGCATCTCTTCCAGAAGTTCGGGCCGGCCGTAGAGGACGCCGATTCCCGTGGGCCCGCACATTTTGTGGGCAGAGAAGGCATAGAAGTCGGCGCCGAGCAGTTCCATGTCGACCGGCATGTGCGGCACTGCCTGGGCGCCGTCCACTAAAACCGTAATTCCCTCCGCGTGTGCCCGGGCGATCAGATCGCCCACGGGATTGATGGTTCCCAGCACGTTGCTCACGTGCGCCACCGCCAAGAGGCGGGTGGGAGCTCGCAGTAGACGGGCAGTGGCCTCCCGGTCGAGCCGCCCTTCCGGCGTGACCGGAATGTACTCCAACTGGCATCCGGTCTGGTCCCGGACCCGCTGCCAGGGCACCAGATTGGAGTGGTGCTCCATCTCGGTACAGACGATCCGGTCTTGGGGACCGAAACGCTCCCGGGCGAATACCTGGGCCACCAGGTTGATTCCCTCGGTCGTGTTGCGAACGAACACCACACCCCGAGGATCGGCCCCCACTAGGCGCGCGACCGACTCCCGAGCTCCCTCGAAGATCTCGGTCGCCCGCTCCCCCAGGACGTGGACTCCGCGGTGGACGTTGGCGTTGGCGTGACGGTAGTAGTCAGATACCGCCTCGATCACCGGCTCCGGCTTCTGGGACGTCGCCGCGCTGTCCAAGTACACCAGCTGGCGCCCGTTTACCTGCTCCTGCAGGATAGGAAAGTCAGCGCGCACCCGAACGGCGTCAAGAGCCGGCGCCGGGATCACACCTCTTCCTCGCTCAGCGCCACCCACAGCGCCCCACCCCTCAATTCAACCTGATGTACTCTCACCGGCTCCACAGCGGGAAGACCGATTGGCTCCCCGGTCACCAGGTCGAACTGGCTGCCATGCAGCGGGCACTCGATGGCGCAGCTCTTGGGATGAAGCTCCCCTTCAGAAAGGGACGCCATGGCGTGACTGCAGGTGTCGTCCAGACAGTGAAATTCGCCGTTGACGTTGAAGACCGCGATCGGCAGGTCCCCGATCTCGACCCGGGCGGCGTGCCCCGGAGGGATGGCCTCCGCGTCGCAGATCTGGATCCACTCCGCCATCAGCCGGCTGGACTGGTGCCGGCCAGGGCCCCGGAACTGGCTAGCTCCTCCAACGCCGCCAGCAGCACCCCCCGGCCCCACTCTCGGAGAGTCCCTTCGGGGAAGGAGTCGACCACATCTGCGAAGAATCCCTCGGCGATCAGGCGTCGCGCCTGCTGACGCTCGATGCCGCGGCTCTCGCAGTAAAAGAGCTGGTTGTCGTCGATGCGGCCGGCGGTGGAGCCGTGGGTGCAGCGCACGTCGTTAGCGAGGATTTCTAAGGTGGGATTGCTGTCGGATTTGGCCTGTGGACTCAGCAGGAGATTGCGGTTCTGCACGTAGGCGTTGGTTTTCTGAGCCCCTTCCTCGACCCGGATCAGGCCGGCGTACACCGACCGCGAGCGATCGGCAACCGCCACCCGGTAGAGCAGGTCACTGACCGCGCCCCGGGCGAGATGGTCCTGCAGGGTCTGCACGTCATAGTGCTGGCGCTGACGGCCGACACAGAGCCCAACCAGTCGCGTGTCCGAACCCTCTCCCAGCATCAGGACTTCGTAATACGACTTCTGCCAGGCGGATCCGACCATGTTCCAGCGCACGTCATAGTGAGCCTCCTGACCCACGTGGGCGCGGACTGTTGATTGCAGCACGGTTTGGTCACCGCACTGCTGGAAGAAAACGTGAGTCAGATGGGCACCGCGCGCCAGCTCCACCTCCACCACGGGTGAAAGCAGCAGGGGCTCCCCATCCGGCGACAGCCACTCCTCGACCAGGGTCAGGCTCGCCCCCACCTCCAGCTTGATCAGCGTGCGGGGAAAGCTAGCGCTGCCGTGGCTCACTCCGTGCAGGAGCCGAACGTATCCCGCCGGATGCTGGTCCCTGCCGATATGGACGCACGCTCCACCCCGGGTCCGAACCGTGTTGAGGGAGACCAACTTGCGGAGCCCTGGCGCGGCGATCTTCCCTGCGACAGACTGCCAGACCGCACCCTCGGACGCGAGGCCGGGCGCCAGCGCCCGAGCGGCCTCCTTGCCGGTAGGGGTCGCGGACCCAGGTGGTCTCAGGTTGCCCCGCTCATCCGAGATCACGACCGTGGACACCTCGCCGGCGGAGAGCGGACCCCGTAGGGCCGACTGCAGGTACGGAGGAAGCTCTCCCTCGCCGAGAGGTTGAGGTTCTGAGAACTTGGCTGGGTCGAGCTTGTCGATCTGAGGGGTTCGCCGCCAGTCTTCGTCGCGGGTCGAAGACGGCCAGGGAGCTTCACGATAGGCGGCCAGCGCCGTCTGGCGCAGGCTGGCCAGCCAAGCGGGATCCCCGCCGGCCAGGGCGACTGGGCTTGCCTCCTCCCGGCTGAGCCGAGAGGACTCGGCGGTCACGGTCAAGACCGGCTCAGCTGCTCCGAGGGCAAAGTGCTCTCTGCGGCGGCGGCTGTCTCACCCGACGCTGCCTTCCATCTGCAAGGAGATCAATCGGTTGAGCTCCAGCGCGTACTCCATCGGCAGTTCCTTGACGAAGGGCTCGATAAAGCCGTTGACGATCATCGCGGTCGCCTCCTGCTCAGAGATGCCCCGCGCCTGCAGATAGAAGAGCTGCTCGTCGCCGACCTTGCTCACTGTCGCCTCGTGACCGATCTGAACATCCTCTGCCTCGACGTCCATGTAGGGGTAGGTGTCGCTCCGGGCCTGTTCGTCGAGCAGGAGCGCGTCGCAGCGCACGCTGGACTTCACGTCATGAGCCTTCGGGAAGACCTTCAGGTGACCTCGGTAGGAGGTCCGTCCCGTGCCCTTGCTGACCGACTTGCTGACGATGGTGCTGGTGGTATTGGGCGCGACGTGGATTACTTTGGCCCCAGCGTCCTGGTGCTGGCCGTCGCCGGCAAAGGCCACCGATAGCACTTCACCGTGGGCTCCCTCACCCATCAGGTAGATCGAGGGGTACTTCATGGTCACCTTGCTGCCCAGGTTGCCGTCGATCCACTCCACCACCGAGTGCTCTTTGGCGATCGCTCGCTTGGTGACCAGGTTGTAGACGTTGTTGGACCAGTTTTGGATGGTGGTGTAGCGCACCTGCGCGTTGGGCATGGCAATGATCTCGACCACCGCCGAGTGGAGCGAATCCTTGCTGTAGGTAGGCGCCGTGCAACCCTCGATGTAGTGGACGAAGCTGCCTTCCTCGGCGATGATCAGGGTCCGCTCGAACTGACCCATGCTCTCGGTGTTGATCCGGAAGTAGGCCTGGAGGGGAATCTCGACCCGGACACCCTTGGGAACGTACACGAAGGAGCCACCGGACCAAACGGCCGAGTTCAGTGCCGCGAACTTGTTGTCGTTGGGCGGAATCACGGTCCCGAAATACTTGCGGAAGATCTCTGGGTGTTCCCTCAGCCCGGTGTCGCAGTCGCAGAAGAGGACGCCCAGCTTCTCCAGATCCTCTCGGATAGAGTGGTAGACGACCTCGCTCTCGTATTGGGCCGAAACCCCGGCCAGGAACTTGCGCTCCGCCTCGGGAATCCCCAGTCGATCGAAGGTCCGCTTGATGCCCTCAGGCACCTCGTCCCAGGTGCGACCCTGCTCCTCGGCCGGGCGCACGTAGTAGTAAATGTCGTCGAAATCTATCCCGCTCAGATCGGCGCCCCAGCTCGGCATCGGCCGCTTCCGGAAGTGCTCAAGGGCCTTGAGCCGGAACTCGAGCATCCACTCGGGCTCCGACTTCCGCCGGGAGATGTCCGCCACCACTTCGGGTGAGAGCCCACGCTCGGCCCGGAAGACGAACTCGTCGCCGTCATTGAAGCCGTACTTGTAGTCCTTGGTCAGGTCCTTTGCGGCGACTGCCATTTGGTCCTTCCTCGCTTCATCCCCACCGAGAGGAGGTATTCCGACCTGTTTGTAGGTATTTTACCCTGCCGCGGCTGCCGCCGCAGCATCGATGTCTAACCCGGCCTCGCGCAACATGGGGTCGTAGCCGTCCTTCTCGATCTGGTCGACAAGTTCCCCACCCCCCGAGGCAATCACGCGTCCGGCCGCCATCACATGCACTTGATCGGGCTTGATGTATTCCAGGATCCGTTGGTAGTGGGTGATGATCAGGACCCCCATCCCGTTGCTCCGTACCCGGTTGACCCCTTCGGCGACGGTGCGGAGGGCGTCGACGTCCAGGCCACTGTCGGTTTCGTCGAGAATGGCCAGCTCGGGGCGGAGCACGGCCAACTGGACGATCTCCATCCGCTTCTTCTCCCCGCCGGAGAAGTTGTCATTGATGTAGCGCGACATGAAGGCGTGGTCCATCTTGAGCGCCGTCATCTGCTCGCGCACCAGCTTCAAGAAGTCGCGCGCGGGCAGCGATTTACCCTGGCCCTTGAGAGCCGCCCGCAGGAAGTTGACGGTGGTCACCCCGGGAATGGCAGTCGGATACTGAAGGCTCAGGAAGAGACCCATCCTGGCCCGGTCCTCGGGCAGCATCCCGATCAGGCTCTTGTCCTTCCAGCGAATCTCACCGCCAGTCACCTGGTACTTGGGATGGCCCATTACGGCGTACCCAAGGCTGGTCTTGCCCGCTCCATTCGGGCCCATCAGGGCGTGCACCTCGCCCTGGGGGACCGAGAGGCTCACCCCCGAGAGGATCTGCTTGCCATCGACCGCGACGTGGAGGTCGCGAACCTCCAACTGGGTCCGCTGCGGGGCGGCTTCAGACACCGGCAGGCTGTCGCTGGGCCGGCTGAGACGTCAGGCTGGCGACCGGGCACTCCGGTTCGAAGAACCCCGGCTCCCGCATCATGTCCTCGAGGGTGGTCCCCCCCAGAACCTGCTGCACCGCCTGCTGCAACCGGCCCCACAGTGGCCGGCTGAGACATTCCGGCTCTCGGGAGCAGCTTCCGGATTGGTAGTTTTCAGCCAGGCACTCCACCGGCGCCACCGGGCCTTCCATGAGCTCGACGATCTCAAGAACCGTCACGTCCTGGGGAGGGCGGGCAAGTCGATAGCCACCATGCAAGCCCCGAGTCCCATCGACGATACCGGCCCGGCGGAGTGGCGCGACCAGCTGCTCGAGGTAGGCCTGTGGCATGCCTTCGCGGCGGGAGATCTCGGCCAGGCTGAGCGGAGGCCCGCCGTGCGCCTTCGCCAGTTCGGTCATCATCCGCAGCCCGTAGTGGGCCCGCGAGGAGATCCGCATCGCCACGGGCGTCGGGCCGGTAAATCCGACTGGCATGCTCATATTTTAGGCTCAGGACCGCAGCCGGGGTCTGCCGAAGTCGGCCCCGGGACTGCTGGTGGCTCGGTAGGCCCGGCCACGTCCCCTATGTGGCGAGAGCTCCCTGGCGGAGGGCGGCGATTTCCCGGCTGATCAGGTCGCCGGCCAGCGCCACCTCCTCGGCGGTGGTCGACCGGCCCAGGGTCAGCCGTAGGTGGGCGGAAGCGAGTTGGGGCGAGAAGCCCATCGCCAATAGGACGTGGGATGGGGCCAGCGAGCCGCTGGTGCAGGCCGAACCGGCCGAGCCGCAGATCCCGGCCCGATCCAGCCGCAGCAGGAGCAGTTCGCCCTCGGTTCCCGGCACGGCGAAAGTGCAGAAGTTGGGAAGGCGCGCCCCGACCGGGGCACCGGTGGGGATGGCGTCCGGCACCCCGGCCTGTATGCGGTGCCGGAGCTCGGCGCTCAGGGCGCCCTGGCGCTGCATCTGCCGCTCTCGTTCCGCCTCGGCCAGGTGGACCGCCGCCCCGAAGCCCACGATCCCGGGGACGTTCTCCGTTCCCGAGCGACGGGTCCGCTCCTGCCCACCGCCGGTGATGACCGGGTCTATCGCCGTCCCGTGGCGTGCGAAAAGTGCGCCCACCCCTTTTGGCCCGTAGATCTTGTGGGCGGAGACCGTCAGCAGATCCACGCCCAGCTCCTGAACATCCAGCGAGAGCTTCCCCAGCGCCTGGGTGGCATCGGTGTGGAAGACGGCTCGCGAATCGGCGTGGGTCACCTCCGCCAGCTGGCGGACCGGTTCGATCGTGCCGACCTCGTTATTGGCCAGCATCACCGAGACCAGCAGGGTGTCCGGGCGCAGCGCCTCTCGAAGCGCGTCTGGCGACACCAGGCCCACCTGGTCCACCTGCAATTCGGTCACCTCGAAGCCGAGCTCGCCGAGATCCCGGGCGGTCTCCAATACCGCTTCGTGCTCGATCGCGGAGATGATCAGGTGCCCCCCCCGGTTGCCCAGTCGGCGCGCCACCCCGCGCAGCGCCAGGTTGTCGGCCTCGCTCCCGCCTCCGGTGAACACGATCTCCCGGGGCCTGGCGTTGAGCACCTCCGCCAGCTGGTCTCGAGCGGAGTCGATCAGCGACCGGGCGGCTCTCCCCGCGCCGTGGACGCTGGAGGGGTTTCCGAAGTTGCCCAGCCACGCTGGAGCCATCGCCTCCAACACCTCAGGTCTGAGGGGCGTGGTGGCGGCATGATCAAGGTAGATGAGCTGGGGCGCCGGGCCGGAGGCGCCGCCTTCAGTCGTTGGCGCGCTCTTTGAGCAGCGCTGTCAAGGGTCCCGCATGGCCACTCAAAGTCCGATGCAACTCCAGGAGCTCATCGTTGCTGATAGGGTCGGCATCACTTTCCGAGCCGAGCACCAACTCCACCTCCTGCTCGCCGGGGTCCGTATCCGCCGCCTCGCTGGAGGCCAGTTCCAGCGCCACCAGGAAGGCGAGTTCGCAGTTCCGGCAGGTGACCTCCACCGTGTACTTCTGACCCTCGTGGTCGAGCTGCCGCAACTTGCAGTCAGCCAACGAGCGCCGGCACATGGGGCACCGGAATGCCCCAGCTCGCTCTCGCAGGAATGCCAAGATATCCATCTCTTCCTCCCCCCGAGTATACCCAGCCCACCTGAGATCAACCTGAGCGAAGAACGATCTGGGCGGTCAGCCCGGTAGGCGCTCTATGACGGCAGCGGTGAACTCCTCGGTCCGAGCGTGCCCGCCCAGGTCCGCGGTTCGGACCCCGTCGAACACAGCCCCCATGGTGGCGTCTCTCACCAGGCCCCCGAACCCGATCAGAAACTCCTCATCGGTGTGCTCCAGCACCGCCGCCGCAGCCAGGATCATGGCCATCGGGTTGGCGATGTGGCGGCCCTGCAACGCTGGAGCGGTCCCGTGGGGCGCCTCCGCCATCAGCAGGGTGGGCCGGCTGGCGTCATCGAAGCCAATGAGGAGCGACTCGCTCCCGGCCAGGGTGCCGTAGAGAGCGAGCACCAGGTCGGAGAGGATGTCGCCATCGCGGTTGAGCGCCGGAATCACCAGTCGGTCGTCCCGGGTCAGGATCAAGGCGAAGGTGGCGTCAATCAACTGGGGCTCATAACGGACTTCCGGGTGCCGCTGGCTGGCGTCGTCCATCTCCTCTTTGAGCATTCCCTCGTAAACCCGGGAGACGGTGAATTTGGGTCCTCCAAAGACCGTCGCATTGGTGCGGCCGGCCTCGACAAAGGAGTACTCGGCCACCCTCCGGCAGTGCTCCCGGCTGACTTTGGTCGTCCGGAACCCGAGCTCATCCCGGCCCTCACCCTCACGCCACTCGACCGCCCCATAGGCGTCGTCAACCGCCATCCGGACCACGGTGATGGGGGAGTGGACACCACCGAGCGGGGCGACTCCGGGAATCCGCCGTCCGGTGCGGATGATCACATCTCCGCCGACCTCGGAGCGCAGGACCGCGTTCGGACTCCCGATCTCACCAATCCCCTCCGGAGTGACAGTCGCCGCCTTGAGTCCGAAGTGGCTGGCCCGCATCATCTCCGCCGCCTGGTGGACCACCCCGTTGTCGCTGCTGCGACGGGCCGACAGGGAAAGATCGACATGCTCCAGGGCGAGCCGGCTCTGAAGCGCAGGGACGGTGAGGATGCGGAGCGCCTCCACCAGCAGCTCCTCACCGGTCTCATCCCCGTGGAGGACCGTGATCGTCGGCTCGGTCACCGTGCTACCCGCTGGAGAGTTTGCGAAATGACTCCGCGTAGGCGAAGCCGTGAGGCTCTCCCATCTTGGCCATCCGCTCCAGGACGCGGGGCGAGAAATCCTCGCCTGGGGAGTGCTGGCTACGGTGACGGGCCAGCGCCTCGAGCTTGCGATCGACCGTGGTCTCGACATCCACGAAGTGGTCCGGGCTCTCGGTTCCGACGACCCAGACCTCCCGGACCGAGTGCGGTGGTAGCCCCTGGGCCAGCAGGTCGGGATAGGCATACGGGTTGCGGGAGTACGGGTAGACGGCTTCGATCGCCAGCTGTCCCGCGGCCAGGTGATCGGGATGGTTGCCGTAGAGGTTGGAGTAGTTGCGGACGGCGTTCTGACAGATGATCAGATCGGGTCGGTGCTGGCGGATCAGCCGTACCAGCTGGCCTCTGATCTCGCGGCCAACCCGGAGCTCCCCGTCCGGCTGGCGCAGGAAGAAGACCTCCTGGACCCCCAGCACGTCGGCTGCCTCACGCTGCTCCACCTCCCGGATGGCGGCCAGCTCAGGCTGTTGCAGGGTCGGGTCCGCCGCCCCAGCTGCCCCGTCGGTGCAGATCACATAGTTGACCTCGATGCCCTTATCAGTCCAGAGCGCGACGGTGCCCGAAGAACTGAATTCAGCGTCATCCGGGTGCGCCACAACCACCAGCGCGCGGGCAAAGTTCTCCAGTTCAGGCAAACTCATAACGTTTCCCTGGTAGGATACGGTTCCCTCGGCGTCCGCCTCTTCGACGGTGTCGCCGGGGATCCAGCCCCGCGGAGAACTCGGCCATGATCTTTCTCAGCGAGCTCCTGCGTGCCACCGTGGTGGACGTGCGCCAGCACACGGTGGGCACAGTGCGAGACCTGGTGGCCCGGATGGGCGATCCGTATCCTCGCGTGACGGGGTTGGTGGTGAGCCATCGGGGGAGAGATGCCCTGATCGTGCCTTGGGGCTCTGTGCGCCAATACACCGAGCGCGAGATCAGCCTGCGCGAGCCGGAGTCGGAACTGGTTCGGCACGAGCCAGCCGAGGAAGAGCTCTATCTGAGTCGCGATGTCCTCGACAAGCAGTTGATCGACACCGATGGCCGCCGGGTGGTGCGGGTCAACGATCTGCAGCTGGCCAACGTGGGCGGCAAACTTCTGGTGGTGGGGGTGGACATCGGCGGCCGGGGGCTGCTCCGCCGGCTGGGGATCGAAGAGCTCGGTAAGCGGGTGGCTCGCGCCCTGCACCGGGACTGGGCGCAGAAATTCATCGCCTGGGATACGGTAGAGACCCTGCGCGGCGACGGTCGGAACATGCGCTTGCGGATGTCCTACAAGAAGTTGGCCCGACTCCATCCAGCCGACATCGCCGACATCGTGGAGCAGATGAGCAATGCCGACCGTCAGGCTGTCTTCGCCACCCTCGACGACGAGACTGCCGCCGACACCCTGGAGGAGACCGACGAGACGATCCAGGCGCAGATCTTGGAGCGGCTCTCTTTGGAGCGGGCGGCCGACATCCTTGAGGCGATGGCTCCCGATGAAGCCGCCGATCTGCTGGCTGACCTCTCGCCCGAGCGGCGGGCCGAGCTGATCGCGGAGATGCAGGCGGAGGAGGCTGGCGACGTCCAGGAACTCCTGGCCTACGAGGAGGACACCGCAGGGGGGTTGATGACCCCTGACTACGTGGCCATCCCGCAGCGGCTGACGGCGGCCCAGGCGATCGAGAGGATCCGGGAGCTGGAGCCGGAGGCGGAGTCGATCTATTACATCTTCGTCATCGACAGTCAAGAACGGCTTCGGGGGGTGTTGAGCCTGCGGGATCTGATCGTCGCGAGTCCGGAGACCAAGGTCGCCCAGTTCATGATTCGCAAGGTGTTCTCGGTGCCCTTGAACAGTTCTCCCGAAGAGGTGGCCGCGCTGCTGGCCAAGTACAACCTGCTCGCCGTCCCTGTTGTGGACGAGCAGGACCGCATCCAGGGAATCGTCACCGTCGACGACGTGCTGGCGGAGGTCCTGCCACCCCAACTCCGACGCCGGGTGGGGCCCGGAGCGTGATGGCGTTCGCCGACAGGGGGTCGGCCCGGGTCAGTGCCCGGCTGCGCGCGCCCCGGAGTCGTGATGAACCTCCGTCACGAATCTGGGGGCCTGGGCCCCGAGAAGCCGGAAACTCGAGCCCCCTCTGAGTCTGAGGGGCGCAACCGCAGGAGCCTGACTCGAGCGGTCCACTGGCCGGGAGCCACACGGTCGCGACTCCCGCCGATTTTGCCCCGGCGGCTGCGCCCCCGCCGGCTCCCCCGGATTTGGCGGTTCTTTGCCATCCTCGGGCCCGGTCTGATCGCCGCCAACGCCGGCAACGACGCCGGTGGCATCGCCACCTACTCGCAGGCCGGTGCTCAGACCGGCTACGAGCTCCTCTGGGCTCTCCTGCTGATCGTGCTGGCAGTAATCGTGGTCCAGGAGATGGCGGCCCGGCTCGGGGTTTGCACCGGCAAAGGCCTGATGGCCCTGATCCGGGAAGAGTTCGGAGTCCGTTGGGCGCTGGTCGCGGCCGCGGTGGTAATCCTCGCCAACGGCGGTACCACAATCGCCGAGTTCGCCGGAGTGGCGGCCGCGCTCCAGCTCTTCGGGCTGCCTCCGGAGCTGAGCGCTCCCTTGACCGGCGGACTGCTCGGCTGGCTGGTACTTCGCTCCAATTACGCCCGGGTGGAGAGGGTGTTCCTCGCCATGGGCGCGGTCTTCGTCGCCTACGTGATCACGTTGTTTATCGTTCACCCGAACTGGGGGCAGGCCGCCCACGACACTTTCGTGCCCACCTTCTCGGGCGGTGGTAGTTTTGTCTTTCTCCTGATCGCCTTCATCGGCACCTCGGTGACCCCGTACATGCAGCTGTACCTGCAGTCGGCGGTCGCCGACAAAGGGACTACTGAGTCCGATTACGGTTATGTACGGGCAGAGGTTATCGCCAGCAGCATCCTGGCCGACGTGGTGGTTGCGTGCATCCTCATCACCGCAGCTGCCACGTTGCACGCCCACGGAGTCATCAACATCACCACTCCCGGACAGGCGGCCCGCGCGCTGAGCCCTCTGGTAGGCACCAGCGCTAAGTATCTGTTCGCGGTAGGCCTCCTGGGAGCCTCGCTGCTGGCGGCCGGAGTGCTGCCGATTTCCACCGCATTCGTCGTCGCGGAGGCGTTCGGTACGGAGCGAGGACTCTCCAGCTCCGTCCACGAAGCGCCAGTGTTTTATGCGGTCTTTGTGGGTCTGCTCACAGCGGGCGGGATCTGCGTCCTGATTCCCGGAGTCAACCTCATCGCGGTCTTGCTGGTCACCCAGGTAGTAGATGGTGTCCTGCTCCCCGTGGTACTGGTGTTTATGCTGCGCCTGAGCAACAATGTGCGCCTGATGGGGAAGCGCGCCAACGGCCGACTGGCCAATATGGTCGGCGGTACCACCGCCGCAGTGCTCATCTTTCTAACCCTGATCCTGCTGTTCGACACGGTAAAAGGTGGCTGAAAGGGTGACGACGGCAGTTTGGTCCGGGGCTGCTGCCTGAACACCGACTGCCCGCGTACGCGGCGCACGGTTATTTGGTCCCTGGAATCAGCGAGAGGACCGGAGTAATGCGGCTGCGCCAAAGGCAGAGATCGCGGTCCGCGCCGCGGCGGCGCCATCAGCCATGGCCCGTTCCACGGCCTGGTCGTCGCTTCGCCGGAGCTGAGCCAGACGCCCCAGCATGCCTCCGGCGAACGCGTCGCCCGCCCCGGTGGGGTCCACTACCGGCGGACCGGGTGTCGCCGGAAATTTGCGGACGGAGTCACCTGACACGACTACCGCTCCCCGCGCACCTCGCTTGAGGACTACCGTGCGCAGACTCCAGTAAACGACTGCCTGTTGCGCAGTCGCTATCGCATCGGCGCCACTCTCCGGAAGCAGTGCTCGCAGTTCCGCCTCGGTGGCGAAGAACACATCTGCGTGGTGCAAGAGCTGGTCGAGTTCATTGGGGTTGCTGCGGACGAAGTCGCGCATGGTGTCGAGCGCCACGAGTTGCGCTCCCGAGCACTGCGTGAGTATCTCCATCTGGCGATTGGGGTGCATTGAGCCGAGAAACAGTATCCCGCTCTGGCGCGCGACTTCAGTTAGTCGGGGGCGCCAGTCGCGATAAACCCCGAGCTGCTGCTCCTCCGCGACCGGAGCCGCGTCCGTGATGTGGTGCTCCGCGCGCCACCGGTAAGTCTCTCCCGGGAGCAGGGCCACCCCGGTTCGGTCGATTTCCGCCGTGTCGAGGATCTCCAGGAGCGGACCTCCGTCCGGGCCGATCGCCGCCACGACCCGAACCTCGCAGAGGTGACGGGCAGCCAGCGAGAAGTAGAGAGCAGATCCTCCGGGAACTTCCCGCCGCCGTCCGGCTGGGGTGGTCAGGTCATCGAAGCCTAGGGTTCCGGCAGCTGTGACCGACCAGCCCACGCGGCGTCCCGGCGGCTCCTCAGCTGGCGGGGAAGAGTGGGATGACAGGCGCGAGTCCTCGGCTGCGCTCCTCCTGGGCGGCCCGCATCAGCCGCCCCTGGACCAGGAAGAGGATCTGGCCCACAACTTCGGGGTCACGACTGAGGCCGAGGGCCATGCGCAGCCCGGGGTCAATCGACTTGGCAAGGGCCGCCACCTGCTCGTATACCCACCCCGACACCGACGGGCTGGCCAGCAGTCGGCAGCACTCGACCTCCTCCAGCAAGGCATCGGAGGCCTCCAGCCGCTGCTGGGGGCTGCGCCGGTGCCGAGAGCGAAAGTTGAGCTGGACACTGGCGGCCGCGATCTGGAGCGCGGTCACCTCGTAGGGGTTCGTGTAGGCAGCGCCCAGCGACATGGGCGCCATCATAACCACGCCCGCTTTGGCCTATGCTCGAGGTGATGGCCAACTTGGAGCTCGAGCCAGAGGTCCTGATTGTCAGCCACGAGCACTTCTCCGGACGCCGCATCCGGATCACCGTGGATCGAGTTCGCTTGCAGAGTGGTGGAGAAGCCGAACGGGAGGTGGTGCACCACCCCGGGGGGGTGGGTGTGGTGGCGCTGGCCGAGGACGGTTCGGTGGTGCTGGTGAGGCAGTACCGTCACGCCGCCAAAGAGGTGCTCTGGGAGATCCCCGCCGGGGGCCGAGAGCCCGGAGAGTCTCCATTGGAGACCGCCCGCCGAGAGCTAGCCGAGGAGACCGGATACGCGGCAGAATCGTGGCTTGGGGTGGGGGCCACCTTCCTGGCTCCGGGCTACAGCACCGAACTGTTCTGGTACTTCCGGGCAACCGGATTGACGAGGGTCGAGGGGGTCAGCCCCGACCCCGACGAGGTCCTCCAGACCAAGTCCTTCTCGCCAACCGAGGTCGCTGAGCTCGCCTATCAGGGCCAGCTGCGAGACGCCAAAACCCTGGCTGGACTCGCCCTCGCGGGGGCGCTCGACCTGGGAGCCCGCGCCGAGGCGGCTGGTCAGTAACTCATCCTTAAACCTTTCCCCGCTACGGTGCGATAGTTGGGACAGGCAGCTGCCAGCCACCATCGTGGGAGGAGTGAAGTGGGCAATCCGGTCGTGCATTTCGAGGTCACGGGGAAGGACGGCAAGGCACTGCAGGCTTTCTATCAGAAGCTCTTCGACTGGCAGATCGACTCCAACAACCCGATGGCGTACGGCCTGGTCAGCACGGGAGATGGGATCCCTGGCGGAATCGGCGCCGGAGACGGCAGCGACGAGGCGTCGTGGGTCACTTTCTACGTCGAGGTCGAGGACCCTAAGGCGACGCTGGACGAGGTTGAGAAACTAGGGGGAAAGGTGAGGCTACCGGTCACCGATGTTCCTGGAGGGCCGACCATGGCGCTGTTCTGTGACCCAGAGGGTCACCTGATCGGCCTGGTGAAGGCCGAAGATCACCCCCATCCTCACCTGGCCAGCTAGCGACAAGGCACCGGCTGGCCAGCAATTCCGCGGCGAGACCGGGCGATGCCCAGCTCGCCCTGGGCGTTGCTCGGTTGTGCCCGCGCTGCGCCACTTGAAGGGAGGAGTCCGACTTGATCTCGGAAGAGCTTCGGGTCGACACGACAGGGTCCGCGATCGTGGATCTAACCTCCCAGCTCCGCAAGTTCTGCGCCGGGAAGGGCGACGGTCTGGTACAGGCCTTCGTACCCCACGCCACGGCGGCGCTGGTGGTGGTCGAACTGGGCGCGGGCAGCGACATCGATCTGCTCCGCTGGCTGGAGCGCTCTCTGCCCCGGGAGGCTACCTACCGTCACCAACACGGAGGCCCGGGTCACGGCCGGGACCACTTGCTGCCCGCGCTGCTGGGTTGCTCACTGTCGGTGCCAGTGCTGGAGGGCGTCCCTCAGCTAGGCACCTGGCAGAGCCTCGCCCTGATCGACACCAATCAGGAGAACAATCAGCGCCGGGTGAGGCTCTGTTTCCTCTCCGACTGACCCAGAGGCCGAACGGGGTCACTGCCGATCCTCGTTCGGCTCCGCGAAATGAGGCCGAGGAAGACGGCCCAGTTCGCAGCGGGGACGGGCTAGCCGCGAGCGTGAGCGTCGATCTGCCCAGCCGGTACCACCCCCAGCTTGCCGGCTCGGTAGTCCTCGAAGGCCTGCTTCAGCTCGTCGGCGCTGTTCATCACGAACGGACCGTACTGGGCGACCGGCTCGCGGATCGGCTCGCCGCCCATGATCAGCACATCCAGGTTGGGGGCGTTGCTTTCCTGCTCCCGGTCAGCCGCCACGGTGAGCGCGTCGCCGGCGCCGAATACCACCAGCTGGCCCATCCGGAACTTGGCCGCTCCGCTCCCGGCGGAGCCGGCTCCCGAGAGCCCGTACACCAGGGCATTGAAGTCCGAGCGCCATGGCAATACCAGCTGGGCTCCAGGACTGAGTGTGACGTGAGCCAGGGCGATCGGAGTGTGGGTTATGCCCGGGCCGGAATGACCGGCCAGCTCGCCAGCGATGACCCGGACCAGAGCCCCGCCGTCCGGGGAGGAGAGCAGGGTCACTTTGCCGGCCCGAATGTCCTGGTAGCGGGGTGGCGACCACTTCTTGGCGGCGGGCAGGTTTACCCACAGCTGGATCCCGTGGAAGAGCCCACCGGACATCACCAGCTTCTCGGGTGGGGTCTCGATGTGGAGGATCCCCGCGCCGGCTGTCATCCACTGAGTGTCCCCGTTAGTGATCAGACCTCCTCCCCCATTGGAGTCCTGGTGTTGGAAGGTGCCGTCGATCATGTAGGTCACGGTCTCGAAGCCGCGATGGGGATGCCAGGGGGTGCCCTTGGGCTCCCCAGGGGCGTAGTCGACCTCACCCATCTGGTCCATGTGCACGAACGGGTCGAGCTCCGCCTTGCTGATGCCCGCAAAGGCCCGCCGGACCGGGAAGCCATCCCCCTCCAGGGCACTGGGAGCGACCGTGATCGAGACCACCGGGCGATTCACGGTCAGCGCCGGATCCATCTGGGGAACGCGGGGCAGAGCTAGCGGGTTGGCGGCGGTTATGGCCGGCATGGTCGCCTCCTGGATGGACGGGGCCCGTCCTGGAAAAGTCGTTGCTTATGCAATTATAGCTCTACCCAGCCCGGGTCGCTGCTCAGGCGCTGAGGGGTTCGCGGCTGTGGAGCTGCTGCTGGCGGGCGGCGATGATCGGCTGAGCCACCTGGGCGGGAACCTCGTCGTAGTGGTCAAAGGTCATGGTGTACCGGCCGCGGCCCTGGGTCATCGCCCGGAGCTCGATCGGGAACTGGTACATCTCCGCCAGCGGCACCCGGGCGGTCACCTGCTCCAGCTCTGGTCCCACCGGGGTCATCCCCCCGATGTGGCCCCTGTGCGCGTTGAGCTGGCCGATCACCTCACCCATGTGGGAGGCGGGCACGATGACGGCGACTTCCATGACTGGCTCCAGGAGATAGGCACCGGCTTTCTCGACCGCCTCCCGCATCGCCATGGCCCCGGCCAGCTGAAAGGCGATGTCCTTACCGTCAACGGAATGGGTCGAGCCGTCCACCAGCCGCACCTTGACGTCCACGATCGGGTATCCAGCAAGTGCGCCCTGCTCAAGGGTCTGGCGTACCCCCTTCTCCACCGAGAGCCGGAACGGCTGGGGGATCGCGCCGCCGAAGATCTTGTCCTCCCAGATGATTCCCGCGCCCCGGGGAAGTGGTTCGATCTCCAAAGTGCAGTCACCGTAGAGACCGGCACCGCCGGACTGCTTCTTGTACTTGTGCTGCTGGCGGGCGGTTCCCCGAACCGCCTCCTGGTAGGGAACGTGGGGCACGGCCAGCACCGCCTCGACTTGGTACTTCCGCCGCAGCTTCTCCAGGGTGACCTCGAGGTGGACGTCGCCCAGACCGTGGATCAGCGTCTCGTGAGTCCCGGGCGCTAGCTCGATCCGCAGTGTGGGATCCTCCTCCAGGATGTGGTTGAGGCCGGCGTGGATCTTCTCCTCGTCGCCTTTGGACTTCGGTCGGATGGCCATCGTGTAGGAGGTCGGCGGGAACTCCGGCACTGAGCTGGCGACCGTGCCCTTGGGCCCTAGGGTGTCCCCGGTTGCCACATGGATCAGCTTGGTGGCGGCCCCCAGCTCACCGGCCAACAGCTGGTCCACCGGCTCCAGGGTCTTGCCCCTAGGTCGAAGGAGCCTCGCGATTCGCTCCTCTCCCCCGGTCCGGGAATTGAAGAGGTGGGCGTCACCCTTCAGAGTGCCGTTGAGGACACGGAAGTAGGAGATCTTGCCGAAGGGGTCGGCGACGGTTTTGAAGAAGTACAGGGTCGGGGGCCCGCCCTGGTCCGGTGGCGCGCTCACCCGACTGAGGCAGCTGGCAAGCGCTTCCAGTACCGGCCTGGCCCCCAAGGCGTGGGCCGGGGCCGCCACCAAGACCGGCGCCAACTTGCCCCGGGCGGTTGCCTCGTGAAGAGCCTCCCGGAGCTGATCCGGGGATGGCTCCTGGCCATCCAGGTAGCGCTCCAGAAGTTCGTCGTTGGTCTCCGCGACAGCCTCGACCAGCTCCTGGTGCCGCCGGGCCGCCTCCCCTTCCAGCTCCGCGGGGCAGTCGACTTCACGGCAGCCGCCTTGGGGATCGAAGAGCAGAGCCCGACCGCTCAGCAGGTCCACCGCTCCCTGGAACGAGTGCTCCAGACCGATCGGAATCTGCAACGCGATGGGCTTGGGGACTAGGCGGGTCTGCAGCGTCGCATAGGTGGCCTCGAAGTCGGCGTGTTCCTTGTCCAGCTTGGTGAAGACGATCAGCCGGGGCAGCTGGCGCTCGGCCAGCAGGTCCCAGGTGCTCTCCGCGCCCACCGGTAAATTGCCCCCGGCGTTCGCCCCCACCACCAGCACCGCCGCGTCCGCCACCGAGAGCGCCTCCAGGACCTCTCCTTCGAAGTCCTGGAACCCGGGGGTGTCCAGCAGTGCTATGGCCGAGTCCTGCCAGCGGAGGCAGGCGATTCCCAGCTGGACCGAGATGTGGCGCCGCTGCTCCTCGGGCTCGTAGTCCAGGACGGTGGTTCCCTGGTCGGTCGATCCCAGCCGGGGAGAAGCCCCGGCGGCGAAGAGCAGCGCCTCCGCCAGGGTGGTCTTACCGTCGTGACTGTGTCCCAGGATGGCGACGTTCAGCCCGGGCCCCGACACGCCCACTCCCATTCCAGCGCTGATTCTAGGCGGACTCCGCCGGTAGCGGGAGTGTCTGTCGCAAACTGACCGAGATGGAGGTCCACACAGCTCCCGAAGTGGTGGTCCGGCTCTCCGCGCCGTACCCCAATCTGGCGACGATGGGAGCCGCCAGTGAAGTTTGCCTCCGGGTCGAGGCGGCCGCGGATTCACCCCGGTTGGCTGCCCTCCTGGCCGAAATCGGACCGGACCGGGTCCAAGTCACCCCGGATGGCTCTATCCGACTCGAAGGGCAACTCGCGCGTCTCCTTCAGGGAGCTGGACGACTGCCCAGCGACCAGACCGGCTGGCCCCCGGTACAGGCAGTGCGGGAGGCGCTGGAGAACCTCCGGGGACCAGCGCCGGCGCTCCAGCTGGGCGACGCCAGGTGGGAGTTCGGAAAGCGCACCTACCTACTCGGAGTAGTCAACGTCACCCCGGACTCCTTCAGTGGCGACGGGGTTGGCAGCAGCCCGAAGGCAGCCCTCGACCGGGCGCGCCGGCTCGTCGACGAGGGCGCCGATGCGATCGATGTCGGTGGAGAGAGCACCCGGCCGGGTCACTACCCCGTTTCCGCCCCGGAGGAGATCCGCCGGTTGCTCCCCGCTCTGCGTCTGATTACCAACGAGGTCTCGGTGCCGGTCCTGGTGGACACCGCCAAGTCCGAAGTGGCGAGGGCAGCTCTCGAGGCCGGAGCTGATGGGGTCAATGACATCTGGGGGCTGCGCCGCGATCCCGAGATGGCGGAAGTGGTGGCGAGTGCGGCGGCGCCGGTGATCTGCATGCACAACCAGTCCACCAGCGAGTACCGAGACCTGATTGGCGAAGTGCTGGTTCAGCTGCGGGTCTCGCTGCGGCTGGCTCAGCGGGCGGGCATCCGCCAAGATCAGGTGGTGCTGGACCCGGGGATCGGTTTCGGCAAGATCCCCACCCAGAACTTCGACCTCTTGCGCCATCTGGCGGAGTTGCGGGTTTTGGGCTGCGCTGTCCTGGTGGGCACCTCCCGCAAGTCGCTGATCGGCTGGCTGCTGGACGAGCGCCCGGTCGAGGGCCGCCTCCTCGGCACCGCCGCCACGGTCGCCTGGTCGATCGCCTGCGGGGCCGACATCGTTCGGGTTCATGACGTGGCTCAGATTCGCGACGTCGCCCGGGTAATGGACGTGCTGGCTCGTCGCGCTCCCGACTAGTGGCCGGCACTTTCTCCCGTATCACCCCCCTGCGCCCCAGGAACGGTGGCCCGAGGGCGGCGATCCCACGATCGAACTCGCTCGAACGTGACGGCTAGCCCCGAGCGCGGGTTTCGTCCACCGGCAGCTAGTCGCTGGTCTCGACCGGCTAGAGGAGCCATCCGCTGATATGTCGGGGTATCCGAGAGGCTCCCGAGCAGTGCTGGCGCTGGGCAGCAACCTGGCTCAGCGGACTGCGTATCTGGATCTAGCCCTCCAGGTCTTCGCCGAGGAGGGGGTCCCGGTCCTGGCGAGCACCCCTCGCTGGAACACAGTTCCGATCGGCACGCTTCCCCAGCCTGACTTCCTCAATCAGCTGCTGTTGGTCGAGGGCTCCCGGAGCGGGCGCGGCTGGTTGGAGCTGGCCCATTTGGCGGAAGAACGCAGCGGGCGCCGCCGCCTGCTGGCCAAAGGACCCCGGACCCTGGACGTCGACGTGATCCTGATCGAGGGCGAGCAGTGGGACTCTCCCGAGCTGACAGTCCCCCATCCGGGGCTCCTGCTCCGGCCCTACTTGCTCCGCGGGGCCAGGCTGTTGGTCCCGGACTGGAGGCATGCCGGGGAGGGGCTCTCGATCAGAGATCTGGCTGAGCGTCACCTGAACGGAATCTGGGCCGGGCGATAGCCCGCCGACGCGGTGGGACTAAAGCGGGAGCCGGTCGGCCAGCGCCGGCGTCGCCTTCAAAGTGGAGGCGATCACCTTGCAGACCGGATTGAGATCGGGAGGCTCACTCAGATCGAGATACCAGGCCTGCTCGGCGTGAAACCGCTCAACCCAGATGCCCCCCTCCCGCACGGCCAGGCCGACCCTGACTGTCCGGCCCTCCTGGTCCGGGACCGCGCGCCCGAGCAGCCCGTCCACCGTCGCCAGCCACCCGTTGATCTCGGTCAGTTCTCGCAGTTCGTACCCGCCGTCGCCGAGGTCGAACTCCCCCACTAACTCCACGAAGGGGCGCGGGGCGCTGTGGCGGTGGGTGCAGATCTCTTCGTCGTCGTGGTAGAGCTCGCAGTCGCTCCCCGGACCGTACGTGCCGACGTAGGTGAGAAGGGCGTCCCAATGGAAGTGCAGGGTAGCGGCGTACCGATGAGGCGGCTCGCTGGTGGTCAGCCGGACCGAGGCGTGAAAGGTGCGCTCCCCGCTGCTCGGTTCCAGCTCGTGGCCGACGTCGTGGACCACCAGAGAGGCCTGCTCCAATCCGTCCAGCAGTTCGGCAGCTAGCTCCTCATAGGTAGGGAAGTAGGTTTCGCCGTTCTCCGAGGCCTCTTCGGAGCCCTCTCTCTTCATCTCCTCCCTCTGGTCCGCGCCCGGTGGCGGACTGCGTCCAGTCCCGCCAGGATGGTGGCGCCGCCTGGTCGCAGCTGCAGCAATCTAGCGCCTGCGTACCGGATCTGCACGCCTCCGAAGCCGAGCTTGAACTGCGCCAGCCCTCTCCATGGATGCTTGGGATCCTGGTTCTCCGGGATTCCCCAGAGATCGTAGTGGTGGCATCCTTCCTCGCGAGCCCGCAGCATCGCCCGCCACTGAAGCAGCTGGTTGGGCATCCGGTCCCGATGCCGCCCGGTAGCCCCTCCATATAGATAGATGGCCTGGCCGGCGAATGAGGCGACCAGGATCGCTGCCACCACCTCGCCATCGACCCGTGCGGCCAGAATGCGAGCCCCACTACCGAGCTGCTCCATAACCACCCTCAGGTGTCGAGGGCTGGGCAGGTGGATCCGCTGCCTCTCCTGGGTGGCCGCGATGCAGGTGGTCAGGTCGGAGAGCGACGCCTCCTCGTCGATCAGCACCCCGCGGCGCTCGGCCAGCCTGACGTTGTAACGGGCCTTCGGATGGAAGCTGGCCAAGATCGCCTGTTGCTCCCGGCGGAGGTCCACCACCAGAGTCGCCAGCGGCTGGCGGGACGGGACGGCCGCCCAACTCAGCCAGGGATGGCCCGGCGGTACTGAATTCTCGAGCCAGGGCACCTCCACCTCCAGAGCCAGAGCCCGGCACTGCTGGCCCAGCTCCAATAGAGCCGCGAGGCCATCTTCGAAGCTGGCGAGATCTCCCGGCGGACAGACCGGCCCCCGGGGCACGTAGATCCGGGAGAACCCCGGCAGACCGCTTGAGGTCACCTGTGCAGAAAGTGGCAGGGCGCCGGAGGCGGTCGGCACCTCCAGCCGGTGGGTGACCCAACCGGCCCGGCTCTGCACCTCTCCCCAGCCATTCGACTGCAGCAGGTTGGCCGCCGGCCATTCCCGCAGGCGGTCGTCCCACTTCGCCGCCGATTGCTCCCGGGGCGCCGCCCTCACCGGCGCATTCTGGCAGACGGCTGACTGCGAACCGCCGTACTTCGCTCCAATCGTGAAGCTGGCCTGTGCTAGTATCGCGCCGACCGCAAGTGGGGAGGGCGGACCCGAATTCACTTCGGGTTGCCCTATTGGAGCTACTCGGGACAATGCAAAATCAGGGAAGCCTGGGGCCGACCACCGTCGCAGAATTGCTCCAGACCATGCAGCAGGAACGGGCCACCGGCACGCTCTCGCTTGCCAGCAACGGGAGCCAGTGCTCCCTTCACTTCCTGTTCGGACATCTCTTTCATGCGGTCAGCGGCGAAGGCGACGGTGAGCCGGCTGTGGTTGATGCGCTCAGCTGGCGGGACGGGGAGTACAGCTTCAACCCGCGGGCCAAGCTGCCCCCCGAGGAGACCATCAACAGCTCCACTGAAGACCTGCTCGCGCTCTGGCGCAGCGGACGGGACAACCAGCCGGCGATCTCAGCCGCGGAGGTGACCGTGACGGTCGCCACCGCCTCCACTCCAGCGGCCGGTGGGGATATGACCGACGAACTCGGTGACGACGAGGACTGGCTGGACACGGTTGCGACTGGCGAGATCGCCGCAACTGTTGACGAGCCGGCTGACATCCCAACCTTTCAGACCCCGGCGCCGCCGGTCCCCGCCTTGGAGCGTGCCTTCGCGGCACCGAGACCGGCCGCGTCCTCCACCCCGGTGCCAACTCCACGGCCATCGACGACCCCCGCCATCTGGCCGTCAAGTCGCCCGGAGACTGCCGGGAAGGCGCGCCCCGCTGCGAACAGCCGCCCCGCCACCAGTCGTCCGGCTGCGGTCCCCCCCAGCTCCGCAGCCCCGACGGCCCCGGCCGGCAAGCCCGTGGCGGGCGCCACCAGGAGTCAACTCTCCGTGGTGATCCCGATGCCTTCGGGGTCCTCGCTCCACAGCGGCCTCAAGGCCAGCTTCCTGAACTTCCCGATGCTGCTCCGGACCTTGTCCCAGGATGGCTTCTCCGGGTACGTCAGCATCACCGGGGAGAAGGATCCTCGCAATGTCGGGCACATCCTCTTCCGGGAAGGAGCCATCATTCAGGCCCAGCACCGTTCCTCCGGTTCCTACCGCCGACACAAAGCGGCACTCCAGGAAGTGGTACGGGGCGTCGGGGCCGGTGAAGGTCTCATCGATGCCATCGAGTTGCCGGCCAACCTGGTCGAGTCCGTTGGTGGCCTGGTGATAGCCAACACTCTGCTCCTGCAGTTGCCTTCGCGGATCATCGACTTTGAGGCCTTGGTCGAGTTCGTTGAGGAGCAACCGATCACGGGCGGGGTCCTGGTCACGACCGGTCTGGACCAGGTGTCGGTCGTGCTCCTGACCGAGGGCCAGGCCAAGGGCAGCTACAGCTCCCTTAGCCCTGACCTCACCGAGGGGCCTGGCGTCGCGGCCGCTGCCTCAGCTGAGCGTGATTCTCGGATCGACGTCGTCGTCATCCCCTCCGGGGCCCTTCCGGCGATCGAACTAGCGGAGATCGCCTGACCCTTCGGAGGATGGTGACCGGAGTCCGCAGCCCCCGGCGGCTCGGTCTGCTACTCGGGCCCGCAGTGGCCCTCCTGTTGACCTCTGCCCTCGCCGGCTGCGGCCCACTAAATCCGCCCCAGATCACCAACGTATCCCCGGCCCCGAGCCAGGGGGCGGTCCACACCAGCGACGACCTGGTGATCACCTTCAGCTCACCGATGAACGAGCTCTCGGTCGAGCATCGCCTGTACATGCGCACGCGCAAGGACCATCTGCCACCAGACTGCTCCATAGCCAAGGCCGCCGCCCAAGGCCACACCGGTTGTCATTTCGTGTGGCCCAGCTCGCGGGTGATGACCCTGGTACACCCGCACCACCCCTGGAAGACGGTCACCACCTACCGCATTGCCATCCTCGGCGGGATCGAGGCCGCCAACGGGGCGGTCAATCCTCTCTCGCATTCCTGGGAGTTCTCCACCGAGGGCGGCCCCCAGGTCTCCTCCACCGCTCCCTCGAACGGGGGCACCCTCGGACCTGACCAGGCGATCTCGATCAACTTCAGCCGTGACATGAACCCGCTCGCAGTCAAGCGGGCGATCACGGTAACGCCAGCTCCTAGCGCCGGCTACCGGCTCGCCCGAAGCTCAACGGTACCGGGTCGCTACCTGTTGGAGCCGAACGTGCCGCTGATCCCGGGAACGACCTACTACCTGGCGATCGCCAAGTCGGCGCTGGATGTCGATGGCGACCGCCTGCAGAAGTCCGCCACCCTACACTTCACCATTGGCGGCCTCGGCAGCACCAGCACGGTGGACTTTCCGGCCGGTCCCTCCTCCAGCGACTACACCGAAGAGCTTGCCGCTTCTCCCCCTCAGGTCAACGGAGATCCGCCGGCCCTGCGGGTGCTTGCCTCCGCGCCGGCTGGCCAGCACTACCTGTACACCTGGCCGTCCCCAGACGGAACCCGCCTGGCGGTCGAGTTGGCGGGAGGACAGCCGATCCAGGTACTGGATCTCAGTACGGGTAAGACTGTTTCCGTACTGGGCAGCACTGGCAGCGACGGCGCCGCCTGGAGCCCGAACGGACAGGAGCTGGCCTTCGTGGTTGGCGGGACCCTCCGGGTCTACACCGTCGCCACCGCAACCTCGCTGACCCTCTCCACCTCGCCCAGCATGCGCGGACCGCTCAGCTGGCGGCCCGACGGACAGGTGGTCGCCGCGGTGGCGGCCCCGACCGACGACCCCACCCGGGTTGCGCTGCTCAGTCCCGGCCTCAAAGCGATCACCTTTCTGCCGACCTCGGCGGCCGCCGTGGCCGCCGAAGGAGACCCGGTCTGGAGTCCCAGCGGCAGCAGCCTGGCCTTCGCGGTGGGGAGCGCCACCGACCCCGCGGTCTGGCTCTACCGGCCGCTAGACGCGGGTTCTCGCTTGAGCCGGGTGGCAGCCGGGGCCGGCCAGCCGCTGGCTTTTCTCGACCTCGACACGATCCTGCTGCAGGAGCCGACCGGCGCCCTGGCCACGGTCTCCACCACGACCGGGATCTCCACCGTGATCGTCGGCGGTAAGGACGGCAGTTTTCCTCAGGCGGCCGCAGCGACCTCAACTGGCCGCCAAGTCGCGTTCACCCTCACCGTTGGTGGTCGGGTCCAGGTTTTCCTGGCCAACGATGACGGGACCGGCGTGCATTCCCTTTCCGGATTCTCGGGCAAGCTCGCCGTGGATGCCGGTCCTCCCAGCTTTGTCGGCGCTTGAGCGCACCCGCTGATCACGGGATGACGGCCGAGCCTGGTCGGGGCTCTTGGTGGGACCATCCGCGTTGGCCAGCGGTCACCACGCTCCTGATCTGCTGCGTGGCGCCAGTCGTCGTGGCGACCGGAGTCACAGCCCACTACCGCACGATTCCGGCGAGCAGGAGCCTGGCCGCGCTCGGCGTTGCCATCGCCTTGGGCCTCGGGCTCCGAGCAGCCCGATTCCGCTCTGGCGAGCAAGCTCAGGCGCCCGCTCGATTGCCAGGGATATGGGCAAATGGACAACTGCCGCTCCCAGCCCTCCTCGGGTTTGCCGTCGCCATGGCTCTGGCGATCTGGTTGGCCGCGACGACCGCCTGGTGGCTGCTGGTGGTCGGGGCGGCGGGCGTGTCGACGGCGCTCGTACTGGGCCGCCATCCTGCCGGGCGATCCGCCCCGGGGCGCAAGCAGGTCGCCATGGCGGCCGCCTCCGAGCTTCTCGCTGTCTGGGGGACGGTATACGTCGAGATGGGACACCTCGACTGGCTGGGGGTGGTGGCCGCCATCCTTCCCGCCAGTCTTGTCACCGCACTCCTGGTTCTGGTCTCGAACCGCGATCGTCCGTTCGAGGAACAGTTTGGCTCGCGCCGGGCACTGTCCAGGAGCAGCCCACGCGAGGCGGTGGTCCTCTTCCAAGGGTCGCTCATCCTCTCCCTGGCGGTGCCCTTGCTGATTACGATCCCGGGCCTGGACGGAGCGGAGTGCTTTCTGCCTTGGCTGCTCGCCCCCTTCGCCGAAGGCCCGCTTCGCAACTCCCGGGCGGCGGAGCCTTCTCTTCGGGAGCGCGCTGTGCGCCAGACGGCCCTGCTGCTGCTGGCCAGCTCCGCCTTATTGGCGGTGGGGGTCTGGGCCGGGTGAAGGCCGGCGACTCCGGTCTCGGTCAGCCCTCGGTACTTGCCATCGCCGCCAGCCCGGCAGGCAGGCCGTACTCGGGAAGGAGTAGATCAACGGTCCGCTCCCAGGTGAAGCTCTGGGCCCGCCTCCAGGCGGCCTGACCCATCCGCCTCTCCTCCCCTGGCGGAGTCGCCAGGACCCGGGCGATAGCCGTGGCGTAATCGGCTGGGTTGTGACCCTCCACCAGGTACCCCGTCCTGCCGTGCACCACCACGTCGCGCAGCCCGCCGACCGAGGCAGCCACCACCGGGGTGCCACACGCTTGGGCCTCCAGGGCGACCAGTCCGAACGACTCGGTGTGCGAGGGCACCACGACGACGTCAGCCAGGCAGTACAGCAGGGCGAGCCGATCCTGGGGTCGAGCTCCGAGAAAGCAGACCCGATCTGACAGGCCCAGCTCCCGCACCCGCGCCTCCAACATGCCCCTCTGGTCCACCTGGGCTCCGTCACTGCTGTCGTCGCCTACGAAGAGGAGTTGCACCGGAGCGCGCACCACGTCCCGCTTAACGAGGATGGCGAAGGCGTCGAGGAGGGTGTCGGGACCCTTCAGGGGCTCCAGTCGGCCGGCAAACAGCACCACCTTGCGCCCATCCAGCTTCAGCCGGTGCCGGAGCCGGTCGGGATCCCGGGGCTGGAACCGCACCAGGTCCACTCCCGGAGGGGCCACCACCACCTGCTGCGGGGGCGCTCCGTAGAGTCGCGAGAGTCCGTGAGCCTCCCCGGGGGTATTCGCCACCAGCCGCGCCCCAGCCGCCACTGCTCGGCGCTCGGCCACCAGGCGCTGCGGGCCGTCGCCGTCGAAGCCGTACTCCCCTTTGACTGCGGCAAGGGTGTGGGCGGTGTGCAGCCAGGGGACCCCCAGGTAAGCGGACAGCTCGGCCGCCACATCGACGGTCAACCAGTAGTGGCTGTGGATCGCGAGGTAGCGCCGACCGGAGCGCTGCATGAAATAGCGGACCGCCTCGAGATACTCCTCACGGGTGCTGGGCAGCTGATGCTTGGACAGTCGGCGGGCCGGGCCAGCGTTCACCGCCACCACCCGGCTGCGCGGTCCCATGGCCTGCTCCGCAGGCTCGTCGGGAGCCGTCCGCCGGACGAAGACGTCGGTGTGCACACCCCTGGCCCCTAGCTCCTCGCAAACTGACCGCACGTACACGTTGAGCCCTCCGTTCTCCCGCTGGCCCAACTGGGCAAGCGGTGAGGCGTGCAGGGATAGGAAGGCGATCGTCTCGCCTGGACCGAATCCGTTGGCCGTTGGCGGCGCGGTCACCGACCCGACTCCGGTCCGCCGGTGACACTCAGCCGGAGTCGCCACAGGGGAGTGTCGACCGCCCCCAGGTGGTACTTGTAGGCCTCGCTGCCGCGCAGGAAGTCGGCCGTGTGGCACCCCTCCTCGATCGCCACCCGGATTCCCTCCGCCACGCAGAGCAGGCCCGGTGAGAGCGCGGCCGCCTCCGGCTGGTACCCCGAGTTGTACAGGCGCCAGGTATCGGAGACGGTGAAGCCCAACGTCGCCGCCAAGAGCTTCCCGCCCGCCTCGATGAACTGGAGGCGCAGCCATCCCCGCTGCTCCAGCCCCTGGCAGGCACGGCGGATGAAGGCCTCCACCGCCGGGGTCAGGAACTCCACTTTGTGCGGTCCGCTTGCCCGCAGGATGGGGAAGAAGGCGTTCAGAGCTGCCTCCAGGCCCAGGTCTTCCTGGGTGACCAGGGACCACCCGGGCAGCTCGGTCTCCAGGCGGCGCAGCTTGCGGCGCAACTCGTGCCGGTCTTTCTTGTTGAGCCGGGTGGTGAGGTACTCCTCAAAGTCGGCACCGAGCCGAACCTGCGGACTCACCTCCTCCTGGCTTAGGTCTTGGCCGAGCCCGCGCTGCTCGGCTGCCTGGCGCAATGCGGCAAGAGCCGGCGAGCCGTCCTCCAGGTAGTGGAGATCCAAGGTCGTCGCTTGGCCCGGTACGGCACTCGTACGCAGTTGCTCCAAAGCGGCCGAGGCGACCTCCGGCGCCCGGGCGGGGCGGAAGAGGAAGCCCAGGTGGTCGGACAGATCCGCCCCGCCACCGAAGCTGAGCCGACCTGGCCCGGAAGCCAGGCACTGCAACGGGACGATACCCACTACCTGCTCCGGATCGGAAACCACCAGACAGCGGAGTTCGCGGCTCCCGCCAAAAGTCTCCCACCAGCTCCACTGCCACTCCCAGGAGAGAAAGGGGTTGATCGGTTCACCAGCGGCCTCGACCCCGTTCCAGTCGGGCCGGAGCCTTCTCAGCCCGGCAGCGGTGGTGATCTCCTCCACCCTCAGGCCGCGGTCAAGCGGTTTCAGTTCCGATTGTGCCCCGAGGGGCGCTGGACATGAGGCCCCGATGCTTGCTCCACCCTTAAAGCCCGCCGCTCTGCCGAGACTGGACAAGTCTTGGCCAGCGAGATGACTCTACCATCGCCGCCAACGGCCAAACATCAGAGTAAGGACGATCTCAAGGTGAACGACCCCGGTCGAGCGAAGGTACAGATCTGGGCGACAGGCACAGGCGGTGGCCACCTCAGCGTGGCCCAGGCCCTAGCAACCGCTCTCACCACCAGCACATCGGGACAGGTCTCCGTGGCCCTGGACGACCCCCTTCACGATCCCATCGGCCGCACCGCCCGCGCCTTAGCGCGCAGCTATGGCCCGTTGGTGCGGACCTCACCGGCGCTCTGGGGGGTGCTCTTTCGTGGTTTCAGCCGCAGGGTTCTCAGCTCCGGAATGGACCGCTTCCTGATCCGCCAGCTCGGGCCGGCGATGGCAGAACGAACGCGACTTCGGTCTCCCCAGGTGATCGTGAATTGCCATCCACTTCTGGGGCCGGCCGCGCGGCGGGCCGCTGACACGGTGGTGGTCGAAGGGGTCCCTCCAAGCGTGATCACCGTGATGACGGATCTGGTGGGCGGTCATCTCGGTTGGCTCTCGCCCCGTCCCGACGCCATCGTGACGGCGACCCGCGAGGCCACCGACTGGTGCCTAGAGCACGGTATCCCAAAGCAGCTGATCCGGGAGACTGGACTTCCGATTGACCCGGAGCTCTCCCGGAGTCCCGGCGGGCCGGAGACGCGCCGGCAGCTCCGGCGGTCGTTAGGCCTCGATCCCCTGTCCCTCTGCGTCCTGGTGGGCGGCGGCGCCGAGGGGGTTGGCCACTTGAAACGGCTGACTGGGTGGCTGGGCGAGAGCGCGCTTCCTCTGCAGCTGGTGGTCGCCTGCGGGAACAACCTCCGGCTGCTTGAGTGGCTGCATCGCCACCCGCCGCAGCGGGCTACCGTCGCCCTGGCGCCCCAGGCGTCCCTGACCCCCTGGTGGCAGGCGGCCGATGTCTACCTCGGAAAGGCCGGTCCCAGCACCCTGGCGGAGGCGGCTGCGGCTGGCCTGGCCCTGTTGATAACCGATTCCCTGCCAGGGCAGGAGGAAAACAACGGCGCGGCGCTAGCGACTGCCGGGGCGGCACTGCTGGTGTCCGGGCGGGAGCAGTTGCTGCAGACGTTGGCCCGGCTCTGCCGGCCGGCCGACCCCCTTCTGTCGCAGCTGCAGCACGGCGCCCGGTCCTGGGCCCGGCCCACGGCGGCCGCCGCGGCCGCCGCGGTCGTGCTCAGCTTCCTCGGGGTGACCGAGAATCTGGTTGGGAGCCCGCCTCGGGAACGAAGCGGAGCCGGGTTAGCCCCCTTCCCCCCACCTCCTTGTTGATGGCGTCCAGGATGGTCGCGGACTCGATCTGTAGCTGGTGGGCGATCGCGGGATGGGCACACGCCAACACCAGGACGGAGCGGTCCACCGCGTAGACCCGGACATAAGGCCGAATGAACTCTCCACAAATCCTCGCGAAGGCGGCCTCGACGCGTACCTGACGGACCTGACCTGTGCCGCCGAGACGGCGCAGCACCCGCGGCAGGATTGCTTCTATGCCTTCCATGAGGCGAGTTCCCAACCGGGTGCCTGGGGCGTCAGCTGACCCCCCCTGGCCTGGAGAATCTGGGACACCGGGACGTCGCCGCCGATTTGCGGATCCTCCGTGGATGTGATTAGCGTCTGCTCTACTGCCAGTTCTTCTGAGAGCAGTTGGATCAGCCCAGTGCGTCTTTGGTGGTCGAGCTCGGAGAGCACATCGTCGAGCAGCAAGAGCGGGGTCTCGCCCCCCAAAGTTAGGTGCTGCCGGACCTCGGCCACCTTGAGGGCCAACACCACGCTCCGCTGCTGACCCTGGGAGGCAAACTGGCGGGCTGGGCGGCCGCCGAGGAGGACTTCAAAGTCATCTCGGTGCGGTCCCACCACACACTGCGCCCGAGCGAGCTCCTCGGCGGAGGAGCGGACCATGGCCCGCCGGAGAGTATCCACCGGATCGGCTCGCGCTCCCAGATCGCCTCCCCGGCCGAGACCGGGCCGGTAGTTCAACTGCAGTTCGGCCGTCTCCCCAATCTTGATGATCGCTTCCGCCGCCACTGGCTGGACGGTGGCCAGGTATCGCTGGCGCTCCCGGATCAGCGGTGCCCCGTACTCGACCATAGCCTCTGTCCAGGGCTCGAGTTCGGGAGGGGTGGCCTGCCCGTCTCTCACCCGGCGCAGCAGCGCCGCGCGGTGCTGGACGGCGCGGAGGTATCTGGTGGCCGCTTCCGCGTAGGACGAAGAGAGCTGGCTGAGCACGACGTCGAGCAGTCGTCGCCTCGGCTCGGGGCCCCCTTTGACCAGAAGCAGGTCCTCGGGCCAGAAGAGCACGACCCGAAAACGGCCCAAAAGCTGGCGTGGCTGAATGAGGTCCCCCCCTTGGCGCAGCTTGCGGACCCAACGTTCGCTGGTCGTCTGGCGCTCCGCGCGCAGCTCCAGGTCGGTGTCACCCAGCCGACTGACCAGGTGAGCCGAAACCCCCATCCGGGACTCCCCCCAGGAGGCACACTCACCCAGAGTTCCCGAGCGAGGGGACCTTGTCAACGCCAGCGTGGAGATCGCCTCCAGCAGGCTGGTCTTGCCCTGCCCGTTCTGTCCCAGGACCAGATTCACTCCGGGGAGCAGCTCTAGCGAAGCCTCCTGGTAGATGCGGAAGCAGAGCAGCCGCAGCTGCGATAGATACACCAGGTGGGTCCCGTCAATGCCCTCAGATGGCCACCCGGACGGGCATGATCACGTACCGGTAACTATCATCTCCCGGAGCCCGGACCAGGCCCGGTGAGAGCGGTCCGTTCAAGATCAGTTCCACCTCCGGAGAGTCGATCAGGTTGAGCACGTCCGCGACGTAGCGGGCGTTGAATGCGATCCCGAGACTGTCCCCTTCCACTGCGGCGTCGACTCCGGCCACGTTGTCGCCCACCTCGTTGGTGTTGGCGGACAGTACGACCTGCCCCTGCTCGCAGCGAATCTTCAACACGTTGGCGGCGTCCCTGGCGAAGAGTGAGACCACCTTGGTTGTGCGCCTCAACTCCTCGGTGGAGGCTCGAACCACAGTCTGGGAGGCGGTCGGAATTACTTTCTCGTAGCTTGGGTACACCCCATCAATCAGACGGGCCGTGAGTTCGTACCCCGGAAGCTGGAACTTAACCTGGGCCCGGGAGGCACCGATGGTGAGGCTGACCGAGGCGGGACTGGCTGCGACCGGCTTGAGGAGACGGGAGAGTTCCGACAAGGCCCGGGCCGGAATGATCACCCCAAAACGCTCGCCCTGGCGATCGGCATCAGGGGCCCGGATTACCCTGATCGCCAACCGGTGGCCGTCGGTGGCTACCAGAGTCACCTCTGGTCCGGCGATCTCGGTCAGGACGCCGGTGTAGATCGGCCGGCCGTCGTCGGCACTGGCCGCGATCACGGTCTGGTCAATGGCGGTGAGCAGGGTCTGGGGATCCAACTCGACCGTATCTCCGTCGGAGACATCCGGTAGGGGTGGGAACTCCTTGGCGTCGACACCGCGAATGTGGGCGTCGAAGCGGCCGCTCAGCAGGCTCACCGTCTGGTGGGCCTGGTCCAGCTGCCAGCGGAGCGGCTGCTCCGGCAGAGCACTCACAAACTCGGAGAGCATCCGGGCCGGCACCGTCACCTCACCCTCCTCCTCGACTTCGGCGGCCAGCGAGTGGTGAATAGTGAGGTCGAGGTTGGTGGCGGTCAACTGCAGGGTCCCTCCCCGGGCGGCGACCAGCACGTTGTTCAAGATCGGCAGAGTCACGCGGCTCGAGACCGCCCGGCTGACCGAGTTGAGCCCAGTTCCCAACTGCTGGGGCGAGATAGTGCACTTCACTGAATAGGCCTCCTTGGCTTCAAGAGCTCTCCACCTTCCCTTTCAACAGCCCAACCCAGCTCTTGGTTCGAATATGTGAATCCGTAGTCATAGTAGGGGAGTGCAGGCTGGGGAAACCGATCGGAGCTGAACTCACTTTAGCAGTGGACAGCCTGTGGAAATCCCTCCCTGATTCAGGGGTCAGAGGAGGCGTTATTTGAGGCCCGGCAGTTGCCCACCCGGTTGGGGTCGCTGATAACAGAGACACTGGAAAAGGTGTGCTAATCCGGCCTAACGGGACAGGAGAAGCTCCCGGAGCCGAGCCACGTCGTCGGCGACCCGAGGGTCCTCCTTGGCTTCGTTGACGATCTTCTCGTAGGAATGGAGGACGGTCGTGTGGTCGCGACCTCCGAAAACCTGGCCGATCGCCGGCAAGCTCATGGCAATCTCCTCCCGGATCAGGTACATGGCCATCTGCCGCGGGAAGACGATGTGCTTGTCACGCCGCTTGCTCTTCATCTCCTCAACCGAGATGCCGTAGTACTCAGCGACCACCCGTTGGACAAGGTCGACCGAGAGAGGCTTGGTGTCAGCCGAAGGGATGATGTCCCGGAGGATCTCGGATACCTGCTGCAGGGAGGGGCTCTCCCCACCGGCGATGGAGGCGTGCGCGAGGACCCGGATCAGCGCGCCTTCCAACTCCCGGATGTTCTTCTGAATCTTGAAGGCGATGAAGGAGAGCACCTCCTCGCTGAGCGGATTCTGGGCCGGGTCCAGCTTGCTCCGGAGAATGGCCAGCCGGGTCTCGAAGTCCGGCGGCTGGATGTCCGCCATCAGACCGCCCTCGAACCGGGTTCGCAGCCGGTCCTCCAGGGTCGGGATCTCTCGGGGCGGCCGGTCGCTGCTGATCACGATCTGGCGATTCACTTCCTGGAGGGCGTTGAAGGTGTGGAAGAACTCCTCCTGGGTCCGGTCCTTGCCCGCTAGGAACTGGATGTCGTCGACGAGCAGCACATCAACGGTTCGGTAGCGGGCCCGGAATTGAGCCATCCGGTTCTCTTGGATCGAGGTGATCATCTGATTCATGAAGCTCTCGGAGGTCACATAGGCAACCCGCAAGCGGTGGTTCTGCCAGACGGCATGGCCCACTGCGTGCATCAGGTGGGTCTTGCCCAGTCCCACGCCGCCGTAAAGGAAAAGGGGGTTGTAGGCCCGGCTGGGCGAGTCGGCGACCGCCCGGCAGGCGGCGTAGGCAAAGCGCGAGTTGTTGCCGTCGACGAAGGCACCGAAGGTGTAGCGCTGATTGAGCCCGGGAACCGTCTGGGCAATCCCCTCCGAGCGGTCATCGGTGAGAACGACCGGGCTGGTGGCGTCAACCGTTTGAGCCGCTACTCCATCTTCCGTAGCTGTCTGGACGACGACATCCAGTTCCTCGATGTCCCGGTTGAGGATCGCCGAGAGCGTCTCCCGGATCACCGCCGAGTAGCGGTCGCTCACCCAGTCGCGAGCCAGCGGGGTCGGGACCCCGATGATCGCCCGGGACTCCCCGTCGTCGAAGTCGAGGAGTCGGGCGTTCTTGAGCCAGGCTTCGTAGCCCGGACGGCTGACTTGGAAGCGGAGTTCTTCCTGGGCGGCGGTCCAGAGTTGGTCGGAGGAGAGGCTCACCAAGAGCCACGGGGAGAGATCGAGGCGCAATGAATGAAGCGCAATTCACACCTTCTGCACAGGAGTGGAAAACCCACCTGAGGGGCAGATTCACCCTGTGGAAGAGAGAAGCTCGGACCGGGTCTGGCCCACCCCTGCGGTCGCTCCCGGATGGTAGCACCGCCCACCCCTGCGTGCAACGGTTTGCGCTCCTCAAAGCACACATTCATTGCGCGACGCACCGGTGTGTTAGGCACCGTACCAACGACCCTCTACCACCTGTCCCTGAGCGCGGATGTTCGGCCACCAGCCGGCGCTGAAGATGACACGGTGCACGCCGCCAGGATCGGGGCGGGTGCACGGCGGCGCCGGACGCAGTTGCGTGAAAACCCATCTCGACCTAGCTTTTCATGATGGACGGCGTCGGGTACTAGGCTCTGGCCGCAGCTGTCGAATGGATTCGTCGGGGCTACGGTAACCGTGCTCTGGCAAACGGCGCCGGCGGCACATCCTTCGCGGAGGACTAGCCCGAGGAGCTCTCGGTTGGCGCACGCGACTGTGCCACGCGACGACTGCAGAGGGGGCTGGGAGCGCGCGCGCCCGACTCAACTCGCGACATTCCTGAAGACCAGGAGTCAAAGTGTCCTGGTCGACCTGCGGCGGCGCCGCTCTGGAGCCCGGACCTCCGAGATCGAGGCTCGATCGGGAGCCTCGCCTCGCCGTCTGCTATCCTCAGCCCCGGTCTACCGAGAGAGTCACCCCGTGCGGCGGACTCGGTGGGGAGGTCCTGAGTTGGGCCCCAGGTCCGAGTCTGCGAAGGAATTCGACCATCAAGAGAACTTTTCAGCCCAAGAAGCGATACCGGAGGAAGACGCACGGGTTCCGGGCTCGGATGTCCACCCCCGGGGGAGTTCGCGTCATCAAGCGCCGCCGCCTGAAGGGACGGCTGCGCTTGACACCCGCGCCCGTGCGGTGAAGAGGAAGTACCGCCTCCGTCGCTCCGCCGACTTTCAGGCTGTGAGGGATGAGCGGAAAGGCGCTGGAAACGATGTGCTCCGGGTCCAGGTGAAGTCCAATGCTGCGGGCCACCCCCGGATCGGAATCGTGGTTACCAAGCGTCTCGGAGGAGCCGTGGTACGCAACCGGGTGCGCCGCCAGTTGCAGGCAGCGGCGAGAGAAAGCGTGATCTCCCTGGCCGCCTTTGACGTGGTGGTGCGCCCCCGCCAGGCAGCGGTGAGCGTCTCGGCGGGCGCGTTACGGGCATCGCTAGCGCAAGCGCTGCTGGCGAGTGGAGCTCAGCAGTGAAGAAGGTCTCACTCTGGTTCATCGTCGGGTATCAGGCGACGATTAGCCCGCTGTTTGGCCTGATGTCCTCCTGCCGCTACGAGCCCAGCTGCTCCCACTACACGTACGAAGCGATTCAGCTCTACGGCTTCCGGCGAGGTTGGTGGATGGGCATCCGTCGGATCGTGCGCTGCAATCCTTTCCACGCGGGTGGGTACGATCCGGTGCCACTGCCGGAGGAGCTCGTGCATGGGCACTGAGTTCTTGAGCTTCGTCAATCCGGCCGCCCCGCCCCCCACTAACCCGATCCTGGCGATCTTCTTCTACGTTTTGCTGACGCCGATCGCCGTGGCGCTCCAGTTCCTCGACCACGTTTTCCAAGGGTTTGGAGGAACGGCCACCATCGGCGCCTTTGGGTTGGCGGTGATCGTTTTGACCATTGCCATCCGCGGTCTTCTCTTTCCCCTCTTTCGGTGGCAGATCCGCACCCAGTGGAAGATCCAAGCGGACCAGCGACGGATGGGACCGGAGTTGCGCGAAATTCAGGCCAAGTACAAGAAGGACAAGACCAAACTCCAGGCGGAGACGATGGCTTTGTACAAGCGCCACCAGATAAATCCCCTGAGTCAGCTGTCGGGATGCTTCCCCTTGCTGATTCAGTTGCCCTTCATTTATGCCCTTTTTGGCTCCATCAACAAGCTGTCCGAAGGGGGCCTTCTGCACGGGCACGCTAGTTTTCTCTGGATCGCCAATCTCGATAAGTCGGCGCTGAAGGCGGGACTGTTAGCCCACCCCACCTTGATCATTGTCCCGATCTTGGCGGGAGTGCTGACCTTCATGCAGTCGAAGATGATGATGCAGCCGCAGCGACCGGATATGACCGATCAGGAAAAGCAGATGTACAACGTCATGCGGCAGACGACCTACCTGATGCCCGTTCTGATCGCCGTCTTCGCGTTGAACTTCAACCAGGGGATCGGCCTCTACTGGATCACTCAGAGCGGAATCATGGTGCTGCAGGTCTTCTCCATGATGGGCTGGGGGGGACTCAAGGTGCCACCCTGGTTCCCAGGGGCAACGTGGCGCCCCAAGCACTCCCCCATGGGTCTGGCCCAGGTCGTCGCTCCCGCCACCGCCATCGCGATGGCCAACACCAGCACCGGCAATGGCGCTTCGGGCACGACCCGGCGCCCGGCTCAGCGGCCGCCGGCGCGCCGACCAAAGAACAGGGAGCGGGGGCGGCCGCGCCGCTGAGCAGGTATGGGACCTAGCGCTTCGACATTCGAGGGGGAGGGCGCGACTGTGGCGGACGCCACCGCCGCGGCCTGCCGGGCCGGCGGCTTGGACCGGAGCGAGGTGATGGTCGAGGTGGTCAGCGAGGGCGGAGCGGCTATTCCGGGGGAGCGAATCTCCGCTGCCACCGCCCGGGTGCTGGTCCGGGCCATCCCACCGGAGGGGGTGCTGGGGAAGAGAAACCTGGAGATGATCCTCCGGCTGATGGACATCGAGGCGGAAGTCCAGGTGCACCGGGTGCGCCCCGAGGGCGCTGGCTCGGAACCTCCCGAGTCGGCTCCCCTCACACTGGCGGTGGAGGGTGCTGATCTAGGAATCCTGATCGGCTGGAGGGGAGAGTCTCTCCGGGCACTGCAGACGGTGGTCAATCTGATGCTGGGAGAGAGAGGCCCGACCCCCGGGGCGCCGCGGCTGATCGTCGATGTCGCCGGGTACCGGGAGCGCCGGGAGCACACCGTGGCCCAGATGGCTCTGCGGATGGCCGCAGGGGTGGCGCGGAGCGGTCGCGCAGTCACCTTGGAGCCGATGCAGCCGTACGAACGGCGGGCGGTGCACCTGGCCCTGGCCGCTGATCCCAACGTGGCGACCGAGAGCAGCGGAACCGACGCCGAGCGTCGGGTGACCATTCGGCCCGCCGGAGAGGCCGGGCTCTGATTCGGGGCTCCGATCGGAGCTGGAGAGGTTCTCTCTTAGGCGCCTGCCTCGCAATCCTGGTCGTCGGCTGTAGCACCTCTCCGACACTCATCCAAAGCTCGCCGGACCACCTCGTCCTTCAGCTGTCGCAATTGCCATACTCTGGGTTTGTGGTTGAGAAGGGATCCAAGAACACCGGCGTCATTAGCAACAGGGAGGCCGCAGCCGGATCGGGGTCGGTGCTACACCAATACAAGGCGCAGGGTAGGCAATCTGGATACCTCGCGACCTTCCTTCGTGAGGTGAGCCCGCAGGAGGTAATTGGTCCGGTGGTGGTGGCGAGCAGTGCCACCACCTACAGCTCGATTACCGGAGCCGTCAGCGGATTCAGTCTGACGACGAGGCAACTGGGCAAGGCCGGTTGGGACCAGGTGTCGACCGGATCCCTCGGCGCCGAGGCAGTCGCCTTCACCGAGACCAAGGCGCTCGATCAGACCGAGTACCAGTCGTTCGTTCTGGAATGGCGCCAGGCAAATGTCGTCAACCAGATCCGCATCGCTGGCAACGCGGCCACCTTGGACCTCGCCTATGCGTTGACCTTGGCCCGGGTCCAGCAGCGTGCCGAGATCGGGTGACTAGGTACAGCCGGTGAGCCGGGTCGCCGCTCTCGCGAACTCCGGCTCCGAGCCGATCTGGGAGCTGGTTCAGCTCGCGAACGGGGCCCAGCTAGTGCTGGCGCCGATGGCGGGGCGCGAGTCGGTGGCCGCCTCGATCCTGGTACGGGTCGGCTCCCGCTGGGAGACCAAGCGTCTCGCCGGCGTCTCCCACTTCCTCGAGCACATCGTCTTCAAGGGCACTGAGCGCTTTCCCACCAGCCGTGAGGTCTCCCAGTCGATCGAAGGAATCGGGGGAGTTCTCAACGCCAGCACCGACAAGGAGCTGACAACCTTCTGGGCCAAGGTGCCGGGCTCCCATTTGGAGCTGGCATTGCGGCTCCTCTTCGATCTCGCCTTCGCACCCCGGATCTCCCCCGAGGAAGCCGAGCGAGAGCGCAACGTCGTGATCGAGGAGCTCCACATGTACCTCGACCAACCCGGCGACCTGGTCCAGATGATCTTCGATGAGCTCCTCTGGGGCGACCATCCCCTGGCCCGCGATCCCGCCGGCACCAGGGCCTCCCTGGCGCGCATCGGGGCCGCGGAACTGAGTGCCTATCGAGCCGCCTACTACGTGCCCGACCGGGTGGTTGTGGTGCTCTCGGGTGGTTTCGACCCGGATCTCGCGCAGTCCCTCGTCGAGCGCTGCTTCGACGAGCAGGGACCCGGCGCGATCCCCTCTTCTGGTGGCCGCCACAGCGACGGTGGGATCCCACCTCCGTTGCGGCCGGAGCCCGAAGTCAAGGTGCGCAAGCGGCGCGGTGAGCAGGTCCACGTCTTGCTCGGGCTGCGCTGCTCCTCGTACCTCGATCCTGAGCGTTGGTCTCTGGACGTTCTCAACACCCTCTTGGGTGAGGGGATGAGCAGTCGCCTCTTCCTCGAGCTTCGGGAGCGGCAGGCGCTCGCCTACGACATTCATTCGTTCGCCGCCCGCCACCGCGATTCCGGAGCGTTTGGGATCTACATGGCAACCCAGCCCGAGCAGGTCGAGACGGCCATCCGGAGCGCCCTGTCCCAGGTTGGGGAGTTGGTGCGGGAGCGGCTCACCGCGGAGGAGCTCGAACGAACCAAGACCCAGATCGAGGGTCGGCTGCGGCTTCAATTGGAGGGGACCAGCGCGATGGCTGAGTTTCTCGGCCACCAGGCGGCGCTGATCGGCTCGGTCATGTCTCCGGCTGAGGTTATAGCCGAAGTGCGGTCGGTGTCGGCGGAGCAGGTTCAAGCAACCGCCGATCGGCTCTTCGCGGCGAGTGGCTGGCGGCTGGCCGCAGTCGGGCCCGGGCTGGCCGCCTCGACCGCGTTGGAGGCGATCTCCTGCGGAGTTGAGCGATGATGGCGCATCCAGACAACAGCAGCGCAGCCCTCGAATCGAGGAGGACGTGAGCGTGGAGAGAACCTTGGTGCTGGTCAAGCCTGACGGCGTCCAGCGCGGGCTCGTGGGAGAGCTGGTGGGTCGCTTCGAGCATCGGGGCCTGCACCTGGTCGGCCTCAAGCTAACCGCCATCTCCCAGGAGATCGCCATCGAGCACTACGCGGAGCACCGGGGGCGGCCCTTCTTCGACGCGATCATCGAATTCATCACATCCTCCCCGGTTGTGGCGATGGTGTGGGAGGGTCCCAACGCTGTGAGCATGGTGAGATCGATGATGGGACCGACCAATCCCGCGACCGCAGCCCCGGGCACCATTCGTGGAGACTTCGGGATCGATATTGGCCAGAATGTGATCCATGGCTCCGACAGTCCCTCTCGAGCAGACCAGGAGATCGCGCTCTACTTCGGTGACGCGGAGCTGATTACTTGGGAGCGGGAAGGCGGCCGCTGGATCTACCCCTAGGGCGACGCCGACGCAGGCGCCGCACCGGAAGCAGAGTGACCGCTGCCAGAATGAGGCTCACGGTCGGCCGTTCACCCGGCACTAGGCCGAGCCGGTCGAGGGGCCAAAAGCGGGCCACCGCGATGGCCCGGATGCCGCTCTCAGGCTCGAAGCCGAAGGTGCGGGAATCCTCGGAAAAATTGCGGTTATCACCCATCACAAAGTAGTCGTGGGCGGGAATGCGCACCCATTTCCCGGTGACCGGCAACAGAGGCGAGAAGGTGCCCGTCGGAGTGCAGCACTCGACTTCATCCTGCCACACCCCATTTATGTACGGCTCAGTTAGCTGGACTCCCCCGGTCGCAGCGGTGGGCTTGGTGTCGCTGATGAAGACGTGGCCGACGTGGTGCCGGTTGGGGGCGATGCGAAGCCACTCCCCGGGCAACCCGATTACCCGCTTTATGAAGTCGTCACTGGACGCGATCGGTGGTTTGATGATCACGATGTCGCCTCGGGAGGGCCCGCCAAAGTAGAGGGACACTTTCTCGGCGATGAGCAGGTTGTTGTTCTGCAGTCCCGGGTACATGCTGGTGCCTTCGACATGCACTGGCTGGATCGCAAATGCGATCAGCAGATAGATGAGGGCTGCCAGCACGACAACCTCGACCAAGTCCCGCACCAGGGACCGGGGATGACGCCCGACTTCCTTCTCGCCCCGATCTCCAGCCGGATCGGGCACGAGAGCAGGGTCGGTGGGCACCACGGCAGTATAGGGAGGGCGGATTGAGCCTCCGGCTAGAGGGAGATCGCCAGCCGCTCGAGTACGCCGTTGAGCTCGTCCTCGGAGAAATACTCGATCACGATTCGGCCGCGGCCGTTGGGACCGGGCAGGAGTTTGACGCGGGTGCTCAGGCGTCGGGTGAGTGCCTCTTCGATCGCTCCCAGGGCGGAGCTGGCGACGTCCGCGGTGCGTCCCGGCCGCCTCGGCCGAGCAGCTGACTGCTGGGTCACCAACCGCTCGGTTTCCCGGACCGAAAGGTTCTGGGACATGATCCGGCTCAGCAGTTTTTCTTGAGCTTTTGAGTCGGGGAGCGAAAGCAGCGCCCGGCCGTGGGCAGGCGCTATCTGCCCGCCCTGAATCGCCAATTGCACGGCGGGCGCGGTTTGCAAGAGCCGCATGGTGTTGGCGACTCCCGAGCGACTTCTGCCAACCCGCTGGGCAACCTGCTCCTGGGTAAGACCGAAAACGTCGCAGAGTCGCGCGAACGCGCGCGCCTCATCGAGCGCTGAGATGTCGCTCCGTTGGAGGTTTTCAACCAGCGCCATCTCCAGCTTCTCGCGATCTGGCCCAACCGGTCGGACCACCGCCGGCACCCTCCCCAAACCTGCCATCTGGGCGGCCCGCAGGCGGCGCTCCCCGGCCACCAGGCGAAACCTCGGTCCGTTCGCTTCGATCACCAGAGGCTGCAGCACTCCGTAGGTCTGGATCGAATCGGCCAGGGCCCGCAGCGAGTTCTCCTCGAATTCGGTGCGTGGCTGCTCCGGATTGGGGTCGATCAGGGCGATCGGGATGTCTCGGGCGCCCTGCCCCCCCAACAACGGGTTGAAGTCGGTGGCGCCGGTGGGAATCAGTTGCTCCAAGCCCCGACCCAGCCCTCGCCGCTTGGTCACGCAGCGACCGCGGTGGTGCGAGCCACCAGTTCGTCGGCCAGGGCCCGGTAAGCCGCTGCCGCCCGTCCGGCTGGTTCGTAGAGCGTGATCGGCAGGCCGTGGCTGGGTGCCTCGCTGAGACGGACCGAGCGAGGGATGACGGTGGTGAAGGCCTGGTCGCCGAACTGGCGCCGAACTTCGCTGACCACCTGGGAGCTGAGGATCGTCCGTGGATCAAACAGGGTGAGCACGATGCCGGCCAGGGTCAGGCCCGGGTTGAGCGACTGGCGGACCAGGGTCTGGGTCTGGGTCAGCAGCGAGAGACCCTCCAGGGCGTAGTACTCGCACTGAAGCGGAATCAACAGGGAATCGGCTGCCACCAGGCAATTGACGGTCAGCAGACCCAGCGACGGGGGCGTGTCCAGGAGGACGTAATCGAAGTCCTCCAACCCGTCCAGGGCGAGCCGCAGCCGCGACTCGCGGAGCGGCAGTTCGGCGAGTTCCAACTCCGATCCTGCCAGGGATACGTTGGAGGGGACCAAGGTCAACCCAGGCACCTCTTCGATCTTGATGGCGACCTCCAGAAGGGGTTGTCCCAGGACGACAACGTCGTAGATCGAATTCGCGAGCTCGGTGGGCCTAACGCCAACCCCGGAGGTGGCGTTCCCCTGGGGGTCGCAGTCCACCAAAAGGACCCGCAATCCCCGCTCCGCCAGGGCGGCACCGAGGCTCACGGCGGTTGTCGTCTTGCCGACCCCGCCCTTCTGATTGCACACAGTTATCACCCGAGGGCGAGACATGTCCGGGAGTATAGGAGCCGGGAGATGTTTCACGTGAAACACTTAGCGAGCCTCACGAAGGCGTCGCGTCGGGGCCTTGGGGGACGAGCTCACCTGACCGGTATGACCTCCGGATGAGGCCGTCGCGAACCTCGACGACTCCATCTCCGAACACCCGCCATCCCCTCCCCTCGGTCAGGATCGCGGTCCGCTCAGCGATCCCCACAAGGCGGCAGCCGGTAGGCACTCGGCGAATTACCGCAGGTCGCAGGAGTCGCATGAAGGTGGAATCCCAGTGGACCCCGAACACATCCCTCGGGCAGAGCCCGAGCCCACCACTGAACCGAAAGCGACCGCGGGCCGGCCCGGATTGCTGGGTGGACCCCGCGAGCATGGCTCCTGCGCTACAGCCGCCGAAGACCGCGCCTCCTGCGAGCGCCAAGAGCACGGCCTCCCAGAGCGGGGTGCCTTCGACGGTGCGGGCGAGGTACTCCGGGTTCCCGCCCGAGAAGAAGATCAGGCTGGCGTGGCGTACAAGCGCTGCATTCGCTGCCAGCTCGGCATCACCCCGGGTGCGCACCGGAAGGGCCCGAACCGGCAGGCCCCGCGCCTCATAGTGCCCCAACCCCATCTGGTTCCACCGTTCAAAGGTCGCCTCACCCTCCGGTGCGCTGGCGGTGGCGAGCACCACCACGCTGCCGTCCCCACCCGCGCCGGAGAGGGCGGCAGTCTCGGCGCCGGCGACCCACGGCTCAAACTCCCCGGAGCCTAAGAGCAGGCAGCGGGGAACCCGTTGGGCTCCGTCCAGGTCCTCCCCCTTCAAACGTTCCTCGCCCGCCTCGATCAGTCGACCTTAGCTCGTGGGGTCCTTGGGCGGGGAGTCGGGCTCACCTTCTCCTGGAGTGCCTTGAGCGCAGCGCTGTTCTTGCCGTTGCCGTTGCTCGCCTTGGCGCTGATCTCCAGAAAGGGCTGAATCAGGTCGAGCGGCAAGGGGAAGACCACGACGGTGTTCTGTTCCGTTCCGATCTCGGCGAGAGTCTGCAGATAGCGCAACTGCAGGGTCGCTGGCTCCCGGCCGATCACGGCGGCAGCGTTGGTCAACTGCTGGGCGGCCTGGAACTCACCTTCGGCGCGGATGATCTTGGCGCGCTTCTCTCGTTCCGCCTCCGCCTGCATTGCCATGGTCCGTTGCATCGACTGCGGCAGGTCCACGTCTTTGACCTCGACCGCCGTGACTTTGACGCCCCACGGCTCGGTCTGCTCGTCGATCACGGTCTGCAGCTCAGCGTTGACCTTGTCGCGCTGGCTCAGAAGTTCGTCGAGCGTGGACTGACCCAAGATCGAGCGCAGGGTGGTCTGGGCCGCGGTGGAGATGCTGCCCCGGTAATCGTTTACCTTCACGTAGGCATCCCGCGCGTCGACGACCCGGAAGAAAACCACAGCGGTAACCCGAGCTGTGACGTTGTCCTTGGTGATGATGTCCTGCGGCGGCACCTGATGAACATTGATCCGCAGGTCAATCTTCAGCAGCCGGTCGATGCCGAACGGAATGATCAGGCGGGGACCCGGTCCTTTGACATCGATCAGCCGACCGAGGCGAAAGACGACCCCGCGCTCGTACTCATTAATTACCCGAAAACCCGTGGAAAACGTGGTTAGCAACAGCACCACCACAATTACCAGGATCACCAACCCGGCGGTTCCCATTACCGCGCCCTCCTTAGTCGATCTGAGCCGCGGCACCAACACTGGGCGCGGCAACTTTTTCGCTGACGGTCGGCGGGCCGGGCAGCGGCTCCACAATCAACGTGAGGCCATCTTCGGCCATTACTTCCACATTGGTACCGACCTCGATTGGTTCCCCGTGGAGGGCGGTGATCCGCCAGAGCTCACCCTCGACCGCCGCGATCCCGGTCGGGTCGGCGCGTTCCCGCACCACGGCGGTGAGTCCCAGCAGTTCGTGGGAACTTGTGGCGTAGGGGAGGTGCCGCACCCGGAGGGCACGCCGACTCAGTGTGATCCAAGTGCCGCCCAGGATGGCCGGCACCGTGATCAGCGCTACCAAACTCACCCCGGTCTCTCCCGGCGAGCCGTGGTGCAGGACCAGTCCACCCAGGACGAGCGCCACCACGCCGGCCAGGCTGATGAGTCCATGACTGTGCACGGAGGTGTCAATCACTAACAGAGCCGCGGCGGTGCCGATCAGAAACAGGCCCAGGAAGTTGACTGGCTGATTGGCCAGGCCCACCACAGCCAGGCAACCGGCTACCAGTCCTATCCCGCCAAACACCAAGGTTCCGGGGTGGACGATCTCCAACCCCACCCCGAGTAGCGCCACCAGGATGAGGAGGAACGCCACGTTGGGGTTGGAGATCAGGCCAACGAATCCAGCAGTCTGGGTGATCGCCGATGTCCCGGGGCTGGCCGCCATGGCCGGTAGCTGGCTTCCGAGGAAGCCGCCAGCGGCTACTAGAACCGCGCCCACAATCAGCCCTCGACGCATGGTCGTCCGATGATACGCCGCAACTCAAAACCGGATCGACCCCGAACTACGCCCCGGATAATAGGTTGGATGTCAGCCGACCCGAAGCTGGGAGAGTGAAGGTCTCGGAGGAGCGCGGTGTCCGCGTGGTGGTGGTCCCCCAAGACGCCAAGGAGAAGTGGGACAGCTACGTCAGCGCTCAGGAGACCGGCAATCTGCTGCAGTCCTGGGGCTGGGGAGAGCTGCGGCGCAGGTTCGGCTGGCGAGTGTTTCGATTGGCCGCTGTGCGCGGCCCGGAGGCGCACTGGGTGGGCGCCATCCAAGTTCTGCAGCAGAGCGTCCTTCCGGGGGGGGTCGGTTGGGGGTACGCCCCTCAGGGACCGACCCTCACTTCGTTGGGAGATGTCGAGACGGGGCGTGCGTTGTTGCAGGCGGCGGCGCGCCAGCTGCGCCGACAGAGGGCCTACCAGCTCAAATGCGATCCGGAGTGGCCGGTCGACTCCCCGGAGGCGGCGCTCCTCCGGGCTCGCTGCGGCCTCCGCCCCGCCCGCTTCGACGTGCAGCACCGCCAGACCTGGCTGGTCGATCTCCGGGGCGGGGTCGACGCCGTGTCGGCGCGGATCCCATCCGCCACCAGGTACTGCATCCGGGTATCCGAGCGCGAGGGAGTAGTGGTCACCGCCGAACGCACACCGGAGGCTGTGGCCACGTTCTATGCACTGCACCTGGAGACGGTGGGTCGCAAACAGCTCCACACCCGACCGCTGACTTACTACCAGGCAGCTGCTGAGGAGCTGGACGCCACCATCTTTATAGCCTCGCACCAGGGGCGGCCGCTGACGGGCGGCTTGACGGTGGCATTTGGTCGGCGCTTGGTGCATCTCTTCGGTGGTACCAGCACAGCTGTGCCGCGGGCTCACGCCAGCTACGCGATGCAGTGGGCCATGATGCGGTGGGGGATCGCGGAGCGGTGCGAGATCTACGACATGTGGGGGGTGCCCAGGCGCTTCGATCGCGCCAACCCTGCTCACGGATACGCGAAGTTCAAGACCAAATGGAGTGGCCAGATGGGCAGCTACAGCGGCCTCATGATCGCGCCTGTTCTCGGCCCTCTTGATCCGGCGCTGCACAGCCTGGAGGCGTTAATGCTCCGGCGTCGCCCGCTGCTTCGCTGACCCCGGGTTCGGCACCCGCACCTCATAAGTACTCCCGGCTTCACTGCGCACCCGCCTAGAATTCGGGACATGCTGTACCTCGGGCGGCCGCGCACCAACCGCTGGGTCACCACGGTCTACGCGCCGCCACGGGAGGTTTTCGCGATTGCCGAGCAGGTCACGGCACTGCCTCCTTTCAGTTTTCGGATCATCGACGACCACACAGCCGAGGTTGCCCAGGTGTTGGCCAATGGCTTCTTCGGGCAGTGGAGCAAGGTGAAGCGGCCCCGGACCAAGCTGCGGATCGAGTGCCAGCCGACCAAACAGGGCACCCAGCTGACCATCGTGGCCCAGGGCCAGCGGAGTGCGACTCTGCGGGCACTCAACCTGCTCCGAATCCTGACCCACGGGGAGCGCGATCAAGCCACGGTCTACCGGCTCAGAGCGATCCCGCCAGGGCCGTGCACTCTGGTCCAGAGCTGGGCCGGTACCGGCTATCCGCTCTTCTCCGCCCCGGACTACGGTGCCAAGCGAACTCTACCCGTGCTCCCGGCCAGCCCCCTGGCGGCGCTGCAGCAGACCGGGCGCTGGGTTCGGGTCCGAGCCGGAGTTGGGGACCAGGCTCAGGAGGGATGGATCGAGGCAGATCAACTAGTGGCCGAACTGGTTCCCGCCTGAACCGGGTCCGCCTGGCGCCTCAGCTGCCCTGGTTGGCTGGGTCGGCGTTGTGGTGGGACAGATCGTGCCACGCACCCGACAGCATCAGCGAGCTGGCGGATTCGGGGCCTTCACTGCCAGCCGGGTAGAGCTTAACCCGGGGCATGTTCTCCAGCACGGGCTCGAGGGCGGCCCAGGCAGCCTCCGTTTCATCCTGGCGGATGAACAGGGTGTGGTCACCGAGGAGTGCGTCGTGAAGAAGCCTTTCGTAGGCTTCGGCGGGCTCGGTCTTGAAGGATCGCCCGTAGGAGAAATCCATCCGCACCGGCTGCTCGACCACGGTGGCCCCCGGTTGCTTGGCCATGAAGGAGAAGGAGATGCCCTCCTCAGGCTGAATCCTGATCGTCACCCGATTTGGGGTGAGGTGCTCGATCCCGGTGCCCGCGAAAAGGTGGAGCGGGACATCCCGGCAGAACAGCATGATCTCGGTCCGCCGGGTGCTGAGGGCCTTGCCGCAGCGGAGGTAGAACGGGACGCCGGCCCAGTCCCAGGTGTCGACGTTCAACCGCATGGCGACGTAGGTCTCGGTGGTGGAGTCCGGCGATACCCCTTCCAGTTCTCGGTAGCCGGGCATGGTGACCCCGTTCACCGAGCCCCGGGCGTATTGACCCAGGATCACCTCGCTGGGAGCGGCCGGACGGATCGAGTGGAGCACCTTCACCTTCTCATCGCGCAACGCCTCGGGATCGAACGAGCTCGGTGGGGACATGCAGGTGAGCGCGAGGAGCTGGAGCAGGTGGTTCTGGAAAATGTCCCTAATCGCCCCCGTCTCCTCGTAGAGGCGGCCCCTGCTTTCAATGCCGATGTCCTCGGCCACCGTGAGCTGAACCTGATCCACCACATCCCGGTTCCAAATCCGCTCCACCAGGGTATTCCCGAAGCGAAAAACCAGGAGATTCTGCACGGTCTCCTTGCCTAGGTAGTGGTCGATCCGGTAGATCCGCTCCTCCGGTACGGTTTTGTGCAGGGCGACGTTGAGTTCCACTGCCGATTTCAAGTCGTGGCCGAAGGGCTTCTCGATGATCACCGAGGAGCCCTTGGCCAGACCCGCTCCCTTCAACTCCTGGAGGATCGTGACGAAGGCGGACGGCGGTACCGCGAGGTAGATCAGACGGCGTAGCTCCCTCAGCGCCCTGGCGAGCTTCTCTCCGCTTCCGACCTGGTCATGGGAGGTCGTCACGTAGCGCAGCCGCTTGGCGAAATTTGCGAAGCCTTCTCGCTGGAAGCCGGTCCGGGAAAACTGCATCACCGAGCTTTGGGCGATCTCCCGGAATCCGTGATCTCCAAGCTCCTTGGTCGCGGTACCCACGATGTCGCATTTGCGCGGCAACAGTCCCTGGAGGCTGAGCTCATAGAGCGCCGGCAGCAGTTTGCGCTGGGCTAGGTCGCCGGTGGCGCCGAAGATGAGGAGATCCTGGTCCGGGGGCACGCGGAGGCGACTTAGAGCCACCTCCCGAGTCTACCGGCGGGAGCGTATTCCCCGTTCCGGCGAACACCGCGATCGCTTCTATACTCGGACTGTGGTCAGCCGTCGTGGGAAGTCGGAATCCGACGTGGAAGAGGAAGCGGCCGATCCCCAAGAGCTCCGCGGTTTGGTGGCCGGGCTCCCCCGGCTCACCGACCAGCAGCTGACAGACCTGCTGGAGCAGTCCACCGGATCGGATTCCGGGACCGCCCGGCGGCTGGTCGAAGGCACGCTCTGGGTGGTTCTGCAGGCGGCCGAGGCCCAGCAGTCGGCGACGTTGCCCTTGGAGGACCTCTTCCAGGAAGGGAGCGCCGCCTTGGTAACTGTGGTGCACGGCCTGGACCACCGCCATCCGCTCTCCCCCGACCAATTCCTGGCCCAGGTCCGCCAGGCGGTGGAGCAGGTTATCGGCTCTCTGATGACCGAGGAGAAGGAGGCCCGGCTGGAGGATCTGCGCTGGGCCGCCGACGCCGAGCGGCTCTTCGCCGCGGAGGCGCAGTTGCGGCTAGAAACCGACTCCGAGCCGACCGACCTACAGCTGGCAGCCCACCTGACCTCGCCGGTGGCAAGAGTGGCCCAGCTGCGGCGGGCGGTTGACGAGGCCCGCTCGCAGAACGACGTAGAACTGATGGACATCCTGGGGGAGATCGAAGGCTCATGAGCGAAGGAATTCGAACGGTCCCACTCGATGCGGCGCATCGAGGTCTCGGCGGCCAGATGGTGCCGTTTGCCGGGTTCTCCATGCCGCTCCACTACGGTTCGATCCGCCAGGAGCACCTGGCGGTCCGGCAGCGCGCCGGGCTGTTCGATGTCTCCCACATGGGTGAGGTGAACGTGAGCGGCCCCGGCGCCCTTGACTACCTGAATCGGCTGGTCACCAATGATGTCGCCAAGCTCAGCCCGGGCCGGGCCCTTTATACCGTGATGTGCCACCCGGACGGGGGCATCGTCGACGATCTCCTGGTCTACTGCGACGAAGTGCGCTACATGTGCGTCGTCAACGCCGCCCGCCACGACGTCGATCTGGACTGGATGCGCCAGAGCCTGGCTGGCCAAGACGCCCAGCTCCAAGACGTCTCCTACGAGACAGTGCTGCTGGCCGTTCAAGGCCCCCTCGCCAAGAGGATCGTGCAGTCCCTCAGCTCGGGAGCGGAACTGGACGACATCCGCTACTACCACCACCGGCTCGGGGAGGTGGCCGGGGTCCCGGTTCGAATCTCCCGGACCGGCTACACCGGTGAGGACGGATTCGAGCTCTATGCCAGTGCCGGCGACGCCGAGCGGCTGTGGTCGGCGCTGCTTGACGCCGGCCAGCCGGACGGGTTGATTCCAGCCGGACTGGGGGCTCGCGACACGCTCCGACTGGAGGCCGGGTTTCGTCTCTACGGCCAGGACATCGATGAGACAACCGACCCCCTGAGCGCTGGGCTGGGCTGGGTGGTGAAGCCGGCCAAGGGGGCCTATACCGGCAGCGATTCGCTGACTACCATCGCAACTGCTCCGCCCCGTGCCTTCATCGGGATGAAATTGGGTCCGCAGGAGATCCCCCGCCACGGCCATCCGATCTACCGGGGCTCAGACCAGGTCGGAGAGGTCACCAGCGGCTCCTTCGGCTTCACCGTCGGCGCTGGCTTGGCCATCGGCTACGTCGAGCCCCGGTGCTCGGCCGTCGGTACCGACCTCCGGATCCAACTCCGGGCGGACCCCGTGCGGTGGGCGGTGGCGCCGGTGGTGTCGCTACCTTTCTACAGACGACCCGAGAGCTGATCGGGCGGGCGGGACGGAGCGGGAGGAGAGTTGGTGCCCGACTTGAGTGGATATCGCTTTAGCAAGACCCATGAGTGGGTCCGCCAGGAAGGATCCGGCGAGGCAGTGGTGGGAATCACCGACCACGCCCAATCCCAGCTCGGAGACGTGATCTTCCTAGAGCTGCCGAAGGTCGGGACCAGCGTGGGCGCCGGGAAACCCTTCGGAGCTGTCGAATCGGTGAAAGCGGCAAGTGACCTGTACTCGCCGGTGGGGGGTGAAGTCGTGGCCGTCAATCCCGACATCGGCGGCTCCCCGGAGCTCGTCAACCAGGACCCGCACGGGAAGGGGTGGCTGATCCGACTTCGCGTCGAGGGAGATCTGCCTAGCGATCTCCTGGATTCCGCCGCGTACGATTCCTTCGCGCAGGCGGATTCGCACTAGTCGAACATCTCAGCGGGGGCGCCAGCCTTTCCATGGCCTATCTTCCAAATTCGGACTCAGATCGAGCGGAGATGCTCGCCGCGCTGAGCCTGAACTCCGTCGGCGAGCTGTTTCGGGATATCCCAGCGCGGCTCCGCGACCCCAACTTGGAACTTCCTCCGCCGCTGGCCGAGCTCGACCTGATCGCGGAGATGCGCCGACTTGCGGGACGTAACCAGCCGCTCTCACAGTGGGACTGTTTCTTGGGAGCTGGGGTCTACTCCCGGTTCATTCCGGCAATCGTGCGGGCCACCATCGGGCGACCGGAGTTCTACACCGCCTACACGCCCTACCAGGCGGAGGCCAGCCAGGGCTATCTCCAGTCAATCTTCGAGTTCCAATCAATGGTGGCTGAGCTCTTCGACCTCGATGTCGCCAATGCCTCCATGTACGACGTGGCAACCGCGGCCGCCGAGGGTGCGCTGCTGGCCACCCTCCACACTGGCCGGCCTCGGGTGTTGGCCGCAGCCACGCTCCACCCGGAGGTGCTGGCGGTCCTCGAGACCTACATCTCTGGCCGGGGTGCGGAGCTGGTGCGGCTGCCCTGCCGCGGTGGAGTCACCGACCTGGATGCACTAGCGAAGGCGCTGGCGGATGGTGAGCCCGCTGTGGTCGTGGTCGCCCAGCCCAACTTTCTGGGGCTGCTGGAGCCGGTCGGAGAGGTGGTCGAACTGGCCCACCAGGCAGGTGCTCTGGCACTGGTTGTGGCCGACCCCGTGGCGGCCGCGGTGGTCGACCCCCCGGGGGCGCTGGGAGCCGACCTGGTCGCCGCCGACGGGCAGCAATTAGGGATTCCGCCGCAGCTGGGGGGGCCGACGGTGGGATTGCTCGCCTGCCAAGATGAGCTGGTCCGCCGGATTCCCGGTCGGCTGGTGGGGTTGACCACCGATTCCCGCGGCGCCCGAGCGTTCTGCTTGACCCTCCAGACCCGAGAGCAGCACATCCGGCGGGAACGCGCGACCTCCAACATCTGCACCAACCACGCGCTGATGGCGCTGGCCGCCACCGCTTACCTGGCCAAAATGGGTGAAGCGGGGCTTCGGGGAGTGGCCGACATCTCCTATCGCCGGGCCCACCACCTAGCCGGGCGGCTGAGCCAGATACCGGGATTCAACCTGAAGTTCCCCGACCGCGACTTCCTCTGGGAGTTCGTTCTGGAGACTCCCGTAGCGGCCGACCGTCTCGCCGTCGAGCTGTCCGAGGAGGGAATCTTGGCCGGCTTCCCTCTGGGAAGAGTGGACGCTGACCTCGCTCGTTGCCTGCTGGTCTGCACGACCGAGATGACCCCGCCCGCCGCCATCGACCGTCTCGTGACCCGACTGAGTCGGGTCGAGTCCGCCAGCACCCCGGTCGAGGCGCGGCTGTGAGCCAGACTCCGAAACCGGCATGGGCGGGGCCGGAACCGCTGCTCTTCGAGCTGGCGAGCCAGGACAGCCCGGGTCCGCTCCTCCCCGCCTCGGGAGTCGATGAGGCAGGACTCGATGAGGCGCTCCCGGCCGGCTGGCGGCGTCGGCGACCGGCGCGGATCCCCGCCGTGAACGAACCGGACCTGGCCCGTCATTTCGGTCGGCTCGGACGGCGCAACCACAACCTCCAGCAGGGTGCCTACCCGCTGGGGTCGTGCACCATGAAATACAACCCTGCGGTCAACGAGCAGGTCGCTGCCCTCGACGGGTTCGCCGACATTCACCCGCTCCAGCCAGTCGAGTCGATCCAGGGAGCCTTGGAGTTGATGTGGGAACTGGAGCAGATGTTGTGCCACATCACCGGCATGCAGGCGGTGTCGCTGCAGCCTGCTGCCGGGGCCCATGGGGAGTGGACCGGGCTGCGCATGATTCAGGCATACCACCTGCGCCAGGAGGACCACGCGCGCACGGAAGTGATCATTCCCGACACGGCGCACGGGACCAATCCAGCCAGCGCTGCCCAGTGTGGGTTGAATGTCGTGACGGTTCGCAGCGCGGAGGACGGGACCGTTGACCTTGAGGATTACGCTGCCAAACTGGGTCCGCACACCGCCGCAGTCATGCTCACAAATCCCAACACCTTGGGGATTTTTGAGCGAAACATTGAAGAAATGGCGGAGCTGGCGCATCAGGCTGGGGCGCTGCTGTATTACGACGGAGCCAACCTCAACGCCTTGGTGGGCGTGGCTCGTCCAGGTGACATGGGCTTCGACGTGGTGCACTTAAATCTGCACAAGACCTTCTCCACGCCGCACGGCGGCGGCGGTCCGGGAGCTGGACCCGTGGGTGTTTCGGGGGCGCTGGAGGACTTTCTTCCGGTACCGCGGATCGGCCGCTCGGAAGGTCGCCTCGGTTGGGATTACCAGCGTCCCCACAGCATCGGCAAAGTGCGATCTTTTTATGGTAATTTTGGGATGTTGGTGCGGGCTTACGCCTACATTCGCGCCTACGGCGACGGGCTCGCCCAGGTGGCTCGTGACGCCGTGCTCGGCGCCCGCTACCTGCGGCATCAGTTGGAACCCTGGCTGCCGGTCGCCATCGACGGCGATTCTTTCCACGAGTTTGTTGCCACCCCCAAGCGGGCGCGGCCACCGTACTCCGAGCTGCGAGCCCTGGACATCGCCAAGCGAATGATCGATTACGGCGTATATCCGCCGACGGTTTACTTCCCCATGACAGTTCCGGAAGCGATGATGTTCGAACCGACCGAAACCGAATCCAAGCGCTCCCTCGACGAGCTGGCGGCCGTAGTGCAGGCGATCATGGAGGAGGGCGGGCAGGACCCCGAGGTCCTTCGCACCGCCCCGCACCAGGCCCCGGTAGGCCGGGTCGACGAGGTCGGCGCGGCGCGCCGACCGGTGCTGCGGTGGCGGCCGGGCCTGGACCCGGAGTGAGCCGGGCAGAGTCCGAACTGCGCCAGCTCCTGCGTCTGATGCTTACCCGAGCCTTTCGGGTCGGGGACTTCGTGCTCTCGAGCGGCCGCCGCAGCCCCTATTACTTCGATGGGCGTCTGGTCACGCTCGATCCTGAAGGGGCGCTACTGGTCGGCCGGCAAATGCTGCGCTTCGCCCGCGAGGACGGGGTCGTCAAGATCGGTGGCCCGACCCTGGGCGCAGATCCCATGGTTACCGCGGTTGCTCTCTGCAGCGCTCTCGACCAGGGGTCTCGAGTCTCCGCCTTCATCGTCCGCAAGGAGATCAAGGAGCACGGCGCGGGCGGCTGGTGCGCCGGCCCCGCACCCGAACCCGGGGAAAAGGTGGCTTTGATTGACGACGCCCTGACCTCAGGCGAGTCGCTGCTCCAGGCGGCCGAGAAGGTGGCCGGCTCTGGAGCCACAATCGTCGGGCTGTACTCGCTATTGGACCGCGAGGAGGGTGGTCGGGAGCGGCTCCAGGCTGCAGGCTACCGCACCCGCTCGATCTTTCTCCGGAGCGACCTCTTGGCGGCGGACGGCCAGGCGCTGCCGCCCCCCGAGTGAGCCGTCCGGCTTGTCCCCTCCCCACCGCTTCCCGCTGAGGTCCTCTCGCCGATGCCGGGCTGGGCTCGTTGCCATGCTGGCCGGACTGGTCTTGCTTGCCGGCTGTGGCTCCAACCCCAGCGCGACCGAGGCCGTGGCCGCCCTGGGGAGCGGTCTGCCCGTCAGCCACCATGCCCGGCCCCTCGACAGCGCCCTGGTGACCAGCTCCCCCGATGGGGGCTTCTACACCGATCCCACCTACCTCCACTTCTACTATCTGCGCCAGGTGGGCTTGGCTGACGTCCTGCCGCTGCTCTCAGGGTCGGAAGCCCAGGACGCCAAATCGCTGGCCGGACTGGGACCCCTGCTAGAGGTGGTCGTCACCGCCACCAACCCGGGCGCCTCCACGACGGCGGTGGACCTGACCCAGACCGTACTGGAGTCCGCGCGGACCGCCCTGCTTGATCCGAAGGGGGTTCACTCCTCCATCCAGCGGTCCTATTACCAACCGATCCGCCCCATCGTGGTCATCTCCAGCAATCGGCTGGATGTCTGCTCCGCGGATGTGAACCCGGGAGCCAAGGTGTGGATGGTGGCCGTCTTCCCCCCGGTCAACATTTCGGTCAAAATCGCCTTCGTGGACTCGGACTTTGTCAAGCCGCTCGCACATGGGTTCTATCTACCGGTCGGCCAGGGGTCCATCCCCTCTCGAATCCCCGCCACCCTCTACTCCCAGGACGTTGACCACTGCATCCAGATCCTGAACCAGAGCTGAATCCCAGCCGCTTGGAGCTGCTGGAATCCCTGCGCGAGAGAGGGATTGGGACAGCCGCTCTGGAGGCGCTGGGCAAGGTGCATCGGGAGTCATTCCTGCCCACCGCTGAGCGGGGCCGCGCCTACGAGAATCGACCTCTGAACATAGGTCTGGGGCAGACCTGCTCGCAGCCATGGATCGTCGCCGTGGTGGTACAGGCGCTCGAACTGAGGGCCGGCGCGACGGTGCTAGAGGTAGGCGCTGGAAGCGGGTATTTGGCGGCCGTACTGCGGGCCGCCGGAGCCGGCCGGGTCGTCGCAGTCGAGCTCCTGCCCGAGCTGGCGAGCCAGGCTCGGCGCAATCTCAACCGGACCGCAGTTTCCGGAGTCCGCATCCTGCTCGGCGACGGCCGTCGCGGCGCTCCGGAGCTGGCGCCCTTCGATGCGGTGGTTATTTCGGCGGCCACCGCCACCATCCCGTCCGCCCTGCTGGAGCAGGTCGCGCCCCACGGTCGGCTGGTGGCACCGCTGCTAGAACCGCCACCCGAGCGGCTCTGGTGCCTGCAGCGTGAGGGGCTGACCTGGACTCGGCAGGATCTCGGCGAGTGCCGCTTTGTGCCGCTGCTCGGCGCCAGCGAACCTCTCGCTGGCGGGGCCGACCCAGCGAACCCGCCGCCGTGACCGCGTATCCCTCGACTCGCCTTGAGAGCCGAGATAAGTACTCATCTAAAAGGAGCACGTGATGATGAACTCCGAAGGACTTACCGGGCTTTTGGAGGTTGCTCCCCCACCGGGTGGTCCCTGGGCCTGGCCGCTGCAGGGAGAGCTGATCGAGATGGTGCTCCACAGCAAGTTGCTCCAGGACAACCCCTTGGGGGATCCTGCCGACCGCCCGCTCTGGGTCTATCTCCCACCCGCCTATAGGGCGCAGCCCGAGCGCCGGCTGCCGGTCGTGTATCTGCTCCAGGGACTCTCAGGACAGCTCGACATGTGGAGGTCTCGAAGCGGCTTTCGCCGGACCCCGGTCGAGCTCTTCGACCAGCTCTTCAGCGATCCCACGACTCCACCTTGTCTGCTGGTCTTCGTCGACTGCTGGACCCGCCTCGGGGGAAGTCAGTTCCTCGATTCACCGGGTACCGGGCAGTACCACACCTACCTCTGCAACGAGGTGGTTCCGTCGGTGGACGCCAACTTCCGCACACTGGCCGACCGGGACCACCGGTCGCTCTCCGGGAAGTCGAGCGGTGGCTACGAGGCGCTGGTGAGCGCCCTGCTGCGCCCGGATCTCTTCGGGGCGCTGGCCAGCCAGGCCGGAGATGCCCTGTTCGAGTACTGTTACCTGCCGGATTTTCCAGAGGTGGTGCGACAGCTGCGCGATCACTATCACGGGTCGTACGCCAACTTCTGGGCCGAATTCGCCACCCGGCCCCCGTTGGCTCGACCTGAGGACATGTTGCTCACGGCGGCCTGGTGCATGGCGGCCTGCTACTCGCCAGGGGCCGATGGAACCCCGGAATTGCCCTTCGACGAACTCACCGGGATCATCCGACCCGACACCTGGCAGCGCTGGCTCGATCTGGACCCGGTCCGGCTGATCGCGAGCCGACCGGAAGCTGCCCGGTCCCTCAACGGCGTCTTCCTCGACGGGGGCAGGGGAGACGAATGGCACCTCGAGGTGGGCGCCAGTGCGGTGGCGGCGACAATGCGTCAGTACGGCGCGGCGAATGTTCGACTCGACCTCTTCGACGGCGGCCACTCGGGAATCGAGTACCGCTACCCCATCTCGGTCCGGTATCTGGCGGAGCTCATGTCGGGCTGAGCGAGGTTTGGGTCTGTGTCTAGGTCGCACTCAGCCCCGGGGCGGCGGCGCGTCGTACGAGTGGAATCCGCGGCCTGTCTTCCGGCCCAGTTGACCGGCCTCCACCAACCGCTCCAGGAGCGGGTTGGGCGAGTAGCGCTTGTCATGCAGCCCTTCGTACATGACCCGGCAGATTCCCAAGATCACGTCGAGACCGATGAAGTCCGCCAGCTCCAGAGGGCCCATCGGATGGCGGAAGCCCAGCTTGGCCACTTCATCTATATCGGCGGCGGTGCCGACTCCTTCCTGGAGGGCCAGGATCGCCTCGTTGAGGAAGGGAATGAGAATCCGATTCCCGATGAATCCCGGGGTGTCAGCGGAGCTCACCGGCGTCTTGCCCAGCTGGCGCGCGAGTGCCTCGATGGCGTCGAAGGTCTCATCGGAGGTGAGCACCCCCCGGATCAGCTCAACCAGTTTCATGACCGCGACCGGGCTGTAGAAGTGCATACCCATGAACAAGGCGGGGCGGCTGGTCGCCGCGGCCAATCTGGTGATCGGAATGGAGGAGGTGTTGCTAGTGAATAGGGTCTTCTGCTCGCAGATCCCGTCCAGCTCGCGCCAGAGACTGAGCTTGGCTTCCAGCGCTTCGGTGATCGCCTCCACCACCACGTCCGCCCCCTGAGCTTCGCCGAGTTGGCCGGCAACGTGAACCCGTTGCAGCGCCAGCTCCGCGTCCTCTCCCGAGAGGCGTCCCGCAGCAGCCGCCCGTCGGAGTCGATCTGCGATCTGCTCGCGGCCGGCAACGGCTGCGCTGGGCTGGGCATCGAAGAGATGGACGTCCAGTCCGCTCTGGGCGGTCGTCTGCGCGATACCCGAGCCCATCAGCCCGGCTCCAACCACGAACAGCCTTGGCTGCTGAGGTAGCCTCATTCGGCCGGCGGGCCGCCGCCGACGTCCGAGGGGGGAGGCGGGCCACCACTCGGCCCGGGCTGGGTGCCGGCTGAGGCGTCCCCGAGCGGCCGAGGACCGCGGCGACGATGTCGATTGCGGCGCCGCCGACCACCCTCACCGGGCGCCGGAGTTGCAGCGGTCGCGGGAGGACGGGTAGGAGCGCCGTCCGGTCCCACGGCTGCCGGATTCCCGATCCAAGAGCCTCGCGGCCGATGCCGGCGGCGACGTCTTCGGGTGGGCCGGTTGTTGGGGTCCCCCACTTCCCTCGCCTCCCCCGAAGTTGGCGCCGTCGGGAGGGTACCGGTGATCACCGGGGTCTGACCGGGAACGATCGGCCGGCGCCGGCGCCGGCGGCGGTTGCGCCGGGGAGTGTTGGGGTCGCCCTCCGAAGGCAGGGCAGGCGGCCCCCCGGCCGCCCGGCGCACCGGCCGCGGTCTGGCGCTGGCGCGGCCACCCAGCAGATCGGTGGCCATCAGGTAGCCCCCCCAGGAACGGGCCGCCTCCACCAAGCGGCCGTACATGGTCTCCTCTCCAGCACGCAGGGTGGCGGCGTCCCCAACACAGACTACAAGTCGGCGGGCCCGCGAGATGGCCACGTTCAGTCGGTTGGGCACACGCAGGAATCCGATCCTCCCCCGCTCATTGCTGCGCACCAAAGAGATCACCACCATGTCCTCCTCCCGGCCTTCGAAAGAGTCGACGGTGTCGATGCGGACCGGGCGACGGAAGTGCCGTCGGCTGAGAGCCTGGCGCAGTCGGTCCACCTGATCGGCGTACATGGCGATAACCGCCAGGGACAGCTCGGGGTCGGCCCGCTCGTCGAGGATGCGGACCACCTGGGCGCAGACCTTCACCTCGGCGTCATTGCGCAGCGCCCCCCCAGCGCCTCTTCGTTCTCGACCTCCGCGCAGACCGGCGGTGTCCACCATGTGCAGCGCCACCGGGAAGGGGCGCCGGGTCACGTACTGGTATTCGAGAACCTCGGGCGCATTTTCGAGCTGGTTGTCGTAGGAGGCGGAGCTGATGTACGAGGAGATCTCGGGATGCATCCGATGCTGTTCCACCAAGAGGCAGCGGGCCTGTTCGGGAACGCCCTTCTCCCAGCATCGCTGGAAGAGGCTGGTGTCGACGATCTCCTCCAGGTCGGGGTGGTCCTCCACGATCTGGTAAATCGCGTCGTCTTCCACCGGCGGAAGCTGTTTGTGATCGCCTACCAGCACCACGGCGGCACCCAGGCGCAGGCACGGCAGGGCCTCGTCGATGCGGGCCTTGTTTGCTTCGTCCAGAATCACCATGTCGTAGGCCTCGTCGTTGGTGATCGAGGAGGTTGCGGCCGTAGCGCAGGTAGCGAAGAAGACATTGGCTGAGATCAGCCGTTCGTCATCTTCGTCCTCCACCCGGAAAGCGTCCACGGCGGGGTGCACCCGCTCCGCCTTGGCCACCCGCACCGCGCGCAGTCCTTCGGTGCCGGCCAGCCGCTCCAGGGCGTTGTCAACCGCCAGATTGCTGTGGGAGCAGACCAGGATCCGCTGCGCCGGCCTCTCCGCCAGCCGGTGCTTGATCGCCTCCACGATGACGGTGGTTTTGCCAGTCCCGGGCGGCCCCTGGATCAGGGCCGCCTGCCCGGGCTCGAGGCCGACCATGATCCCGATCGCTCGATCCTGGGCCGGATTGCTGTGCATGCCCGGTGTGAGCCAGTCGCTGCGGGGCGCCACCAGAGGCGCGTACACCGAACTCGGATCGGTGAGCAGCTGGGCCAGCAGAAGGCTGCGGGCGTCGCCGGACGCGATCGAGGCGAGCGTGCTGCGCTTGGAGGCGTAAAGCTGCTTGTTGAACGAGGGCGTGATCCAGCCCTGGCTGCCGGCGGCTTCATAGGCCTTGCAGGCGACCTCCACCAAGTGGCGCCGGTGATCGACCTTGGTGACCCGACCCAGGTAGTGGGGCTCGTCCTCCGGTTCGACCATCACCGCCGAGTCAACCGCGATGGTGATGGTGTGAGCCTTCGGCACGGTGAACTCGATCCGCCCCAGTTCGGGCCGCCGCCGATCCTCCTCGCTGAACTCCTTGCCGCAGGAGGGGCAGCGCTGATCTCGGTCGGCCCTCCAGAGGCCGCGGCAGTTGCGACAGCGCCAGATCTCCACCACCCCTTCGAAGGGGGTTCGCTGGGTGGCGGCCCGGTTGCGCTCAGCGCTCTCCAGGCCGTCGACCAGGGCCAGGGTCTGGAGGAGGATCGGATCGGGCTCCTTGGAGCCACGGGCCAGCTTGGCCAGATCCATCAGGTGGAAGGTGTCGCTGTTGGTGCCATCCTCGGCGCTGACCAGCGGGTGACGACAGCTGACCCGGAGTACCCGGTTGCCCAGGTCGTCGCGCTCCGCGGGGGCGGGGCGGACGCTGTCCACCCGCAGCGCGGTGCGCTCTCGCTTCGCCCGAGCGGGACGCAGAGGGGTGCAGCTGACGTCGAGTCCCGGCAGCAGCAGGGTGACCTCGGGCGAGTCTCCCTGGCCGGCGACGACCGCGAAATCATCCAGGGCGCCGATCTGAGCCGCGAAGTGCTCACGCGCGCCACCATTCCCGTGGCCGTTGAGGGCCTCGAGGAACGACATCGCTTCAGTTGCCTCAGGCACCACCAGGTGGAGGTGCTGAAGGGTCAGGGTTGGGGGCGTCAGGGCGCCACTTCCTCCGGACGAACCGTGTGTTGAGAACTAGCCTGGAACAGGCTGAGTGGTGTCGGTCTCCTTGGCTGAGGCCGAAGCCTCAAGCACGAGGCCTGCTTCCGGCCGGCCCGATCGCAGCTGCGCCGGGCCGCCGTACATGGCGAAAGATAACGCGTATCGACCCCGGATGTGCAAATAAGCTGCTCCTCGGTGGTCTCCGACCCCTTTGGAGACCCCTTCCGGACTGCTAAAATTGGGTGTGGCTTCCGTACGGCTGAGGTCCCGGAACCGCCCTCCACAAGATGGTGGAGCGCCCTGCCAGCGCCAAGCGCGCTGCGCACTTCGCCAAGAGGAGCGATTTGGTAGAGCCTGACCCCGAATTGTGGCTGCCCATTCAGCCTGACCAGGACCGGCCGGCGGCCGCTGCCAAGCGCCCCCGCAGAGGCAAGGCCTCCAAGCCCGGGGGCAATGGGTACTCGGCGGAGCAGATCCAGGTGCTGGAGGGGCTCGACCCCGTCCGACGCCGCCCGGGCATGTACATCGGCTCCACCGACGTCCATGGGCTGCACCATCTGGTCAACGAGATCATCGACAACTCGGTCGACGAGGCTCTCGCTGGAGAGTGCACCGAGGTCGAAGTCCGGTTGTTCCCCGATGGGTCCTGCCTGGTCATTGACAACGGCCGAGGGATTCCCGTTGACATCCACCAGCCCACCGGCCTGCCGGCGCTGGAGGTGGTGATGACCAAGCTCCACGCTGGGGGCAAGTTCGGCGGCGGCGGCTACAAGGTCTCCGGCGGGCTTCACGGGGTCGGCCTCTCGGTGGTGAACGCTCTCTCGGAGCGGATCGAGGTGGTGGTCTATCTGGATCAGCGGATCTACCGCCAGGACTATTCCCGGGGCATCCCCATGAATCAGCTGCGCAGCGAGTCTGACACCAACCCAGGGCGCCACGGCACCACGGTTCGCTTCTGGCCAGACCCGCAGATCTTCACTGACACCCAGGAGTTCAACCGGGAGACGATTCTGATCCGTCTCCGGGAACTCGCCTTCCTCAACAAGCGAGTCCTATTCCGGCTGATCGACGAGCGCGAAACGCCGCCTGCGGAGGCCAACTTCTACTTCGAGGGCGGGATCGAAGCCTTCGTCCATCACCTCAATCGTGGCAAAGGGGCGGTCCAATCCCGCCCGATGTACATCGAGAGAGAGATTGAAGGCAGCACGGTTGAGGTCTCGATCCAGTACAACAGCGGCTTCGCCGAGCATGTGCTCGCCTATGCCAACAACATCAACACGGTCGAGGGCGGCAGCCATCTCACCGGCTTCCGCACCGCGCTCACGGCCACCCTCAACCGCTACGCCCGCAAGGCCGCCATCCTCAAGGACGGCGACGGCAACCTGACCGGGGAGGATGTCCGGGAGGGCTTGACCGCAGTCCTCAGCGTCAAGCTCCAGGAGCCCCAGTTCGAGGGCCAGACCAAAACCAAGCTGGGCAACTCCGAGATCGCAGGCCAGGTCTCGACGGTGGTTTCCGAGGCGCTCAACCAGTACCTAGAAGAGAATCCCGGGGACGCCAAGCGGATCATCGAGAAATCGCTTACCGCCGCCCGAGCCCGCGCCGCCGCAGTCCGGGCTCGCGAGTTGGTCCAGCGCAAGTCGCTCCTGGAGTCGGCCACCCTGCCCGGCAAGCTGGCCGACTGTTCGGAGCGAGACCCCGAGCTGTGCGAGCTCTTCATCGTGGAGGGAGAGAGCGCGGGCGGGACGGCCAAGGGTGGACGCGATCGCCGCTACCAGGCAATCCTGCCATTGCGCGGCAAGATCTTAAACGTCGAGAAGGCACGTGAAGACAAAATCCTTCAGCACGAAGAGATCCGCAATCTGATCACCGCTCTCGGCACGGGGGTCGGCGAGAAGTTCGACCTGGAGCGGCTGCGCTACAACCGGGTGGTGTTGATGGCCGACGCCGACGAGGACGGTTCTCACATTCGCACGCTCCTGCTCACCTTCTTCTGGCGCTATTTGCAACCAGTCATCAATGAGGGCCACCTCTTCATCGCCCAGCCGCCACTCTTCCGGATCGAAGGGACCCGGAAGCGGCTGATCTGGTGCTACAGCGAGGAAGAGTTTCGGGTGGCCCTGAAGGAGATGGGCGACAAGAGCAAGGTGCAGCGGTACAAGGGTCTGGGCGAAATGACTGCCGACCAGCTCTGGGACACCACGCTCGACCCTGAGCACCGAGTGCTGCTGAAGGTGGAGGTGGAGGACGCGCTCCGCGCCGACGACATCTTTGACCGCTTGATGGGGGTGGCGGTAGAGCCCCGCAAGCGCTTCATTCAATCGCATGCCAAAACCGTCCGGAACCTGGATATTTGAGCACTGCCGCTCCGGCGGTGGCGGTCGATGCGATGGGCGGGGACCACGCTCCCGAGGCCTTGGTTGCGGGCTCCCTCCGTGCTCTCCAGACGGAGGCCGACCTGCGCCTGATCCTGGTAGGCCCCCGGGAGCAGCTGACGCCGCTGGTCGCGGCCGGGCCCGACCTCTCCGGTCGACTCACACTGGAGGAGTCGGACCGTGCGATTCCCATGGATGCTCACCCCGCCCAGGCGGTGCGGCACCAGCCGCACTCCAGCATCTCCGTGGCGGTTCAGCTGGTCGGCCGAGGGCAGGCGGACGCCTGCTTCAGCGCCGGCCACAGTGGCGCCACGATGGCGGCCGCCCTGCTCCAGCTGCGGCGCTCGCAGGGCGTGGCCCGTCCCGCGATCGGGACCGTCTTCCCCACCCGGACTGGCAGCACCCTTCTGGTAGACGCGGGCGCCCAAGTGGACTGCCGGCCGGAGTGGCTAGCCCAGTTCGCTCAACTAGGCAGCGACTACATGCAGCGGGCGTTGGGGGTGGAGCGGCCCCGGGTGGGACTGCTCAGCAACGGCGAGGAGACCTCCAAAGGCAACGCCCTCGTGCAGGCCGCCCATGAGTTGATCGCCCAGCTGGAGCTGAATTACCTCGGTCCGGTCGAGGGTACGGACCTGGTCTCGGGCAAAGTGGATGTGGTGGTCGCCGATGGATTCGTGGGCAACGTTGCCCTCAAGACCGCCGAGGCGGTTGCCGAGGCCATCATCGCCGCCCTCCGTCAAGAGGGCAGCTCGGGCCTCCGATCTCGCCTGGGTGCTTTCCTGCTGCTGCCAGGTCTGCGCCGGCTCCGTCAACGACTCGACTGGAGTCAGATTGGGGGAGCGCCCCTCCTTGGAGTGAGCGGTTTGGTCTTCATCGGCCATGGCCGCTCCGACGCCCGGGCCGTCAGCAGCGCGCTTCGGGTGGCCGCGGCAGCCGTCCGCTCCGGGCTCGCCGAGGCCTGGCAGAGCGCGCGGGAAAAGCCTTCCCCGGCCGCGGCGCCGGGGAATTAGGCCGTGGCTATCGACCAGGGCGTGGGAGGTGGTCGGGCCGGCGGGGTGCGCGGAGTAGAGCTGGTCACCGAGATGCGCGAGTCATACCTGGTCTACGCCATGAGTGTGATCGTGGCCCGGGCGCTTCCCGACGTGCGCGACGGGCTCAAACCGGTGCAGCGGCGAATTCTCTACGCCATGCAGGACCAGGGCATGACCCCCGGCGCCAGCCATCAGAAGTGTGCTGCGATCGTCGGTGAGGTGCTCAAGAACTACCACCCCCACGGCGATATTTCTGTTTACGACACCCTGGTGCGCCTCGCCCAACCGTGGGTAATGCGTTACCCGCTGGTCGATGGCCAGGGCAACTTCGGGTCGCCGGAAGGAGACCCCGCGGCCGCCTATCGGTACACAGAGTCGCGTATGACCGCGATCGCCGCCGAGATGCTTGCCGACATTGAGAAGGACACCGTCGACTTCGTCGATAACTACGCAGCCACAAGGAAAGAACCTGCGGTTCTGCCGGCCGCGATGCCCAACCTGCTCGTAAATGGCGCCTCTGGAATCGCGGTGGGGATGGCCACCAGCATTCCACCCCACAACCTCACCGAGGTCTGTAACGGCCTGGTGCACATGATTGACAACCCCGAGTGCACCACCGAAGACCTAATGAAGCTGATCCCGGGGCCGGACTTTCCGACGGGCGGCATCATCTACGCCCGGGATTTGCCGCAGGTCTACGGCACCGGCCATGGCCGGGTGGTGCAGCGGGCACGGGTCATCTTCGAGGAGTCAAAGGCCGGGCGCGAGCAGATAATCGTCACCGAGCTGCCGTACCAGGTGAATCCCAGCCGAGTGTTGCAGACCATCGCCGAGTTGGTCAATGAGCGCAAGCTGGAAGGGATCGCCGACCTGCGAAATGAGACCGGCCGGCGTGAGGGTACGCGCCTGGTGATCGAGCTGAAGCGCGACGCGCGGCCTTACACGGTGCTGAACAATCTTTACAAGCACACCCAGCTTCAGTCCACTTTCTCCTGCATTTTGCTGGCGTTGGTGGACGGACAACCACAGATTCTCTCGCTCCGCAATATCCTTCATCACTACTTGGAGTACCGCCGCACGGTTGTCGAGCGGCGCACCCGTCACGATTTGGAGCGGGCCCGGGAACGGGCCCACATCGTCGAGGGCCTGCGCATCTGCCTGCAGAACCTGGACGAGGTGATCAAACTGATCCGGGCCGCTCCCGACGAGGCCACCGCACAGCGGCAACTGGAAGAACGTTTCTCCCTCAGCGACCGCCAAAGCAAGGCGATCGTGGATATGCGCCTGGGTCGCCTGACCCGACTGGAGCGGGACAAGCTGGAGACGGAGCACGCCGAGTTGATGGAGCGAATCACCGCCCTGGAAGCAATCCTTGAGACTCGGGAGCGGCTCATGGGAGTCGTGCGCGAGGAGATATTGGCGCTGCGCAAGAAGTTTGGCGATGAGCGCCGGACTGAAATCACCTATGGCGAGATCGAGCTCAACGAGGAGGATCTGATCCCCCGCGAGCAGGTTGTGGTCACCCTCACCCACCGCGGCTACATCAAGCGCACCCCGGCCACCGACTACCGCTCGCAGCAGCGGGGCGGTAAGGGGGTGATGGGGGCAAAACGGGTAGGCGAAGAAGACTACGTCGAGCATCTTCAGGTTGCTTCGACGCACTCGGACATGCTCTTTTTCACCAACCGGGGCCGAGTGTTTCGGCTCCGCACCCATGAGGTGCCTGACGTTTCGCGTCAAGCCAAAGGCACCGCGGTCATAAACCTGGTGGAGCTGGACCAAGGCGAGCGGGTGACGTCGATGCTTTCCGTCGACGCCTACTCCGACGAGACCTACATGGTCATGGCAACCTTGCGCGGCCACATCAAGAAGACGCCCGCGGCGGCGTACGCATCAGTGCGCCGCAACGGACTGATCGCCATGAATCTGAGCGAAGGCGACGAGCTCAACTGGGTGCGGATAAGCACCGGCGGCGATCAGATTCTGTTGGTCACGCGCCAGGGCAAGGCCCTGCGCTTCCGCGAGAAGCAGGTCCGTCCCATGGGGCGCGACACCATGGGGGTCACCGCGGTGCGATTGCGCGGTGACGACCTCGTGGCTGGGGCAGATATCGTCCGGCCCGAGAGCCATGTACTGGTGGTCACCCAGAATGGCTTTGGGAAGTTGACCCCGGTGGAGGACTACCCGGTCAAGAGCAGGGCGATCCAGGGTGTCTATACCCTGGACCAGCACGCCATCGCCAAAGTCGGCGAGATCGTTGGGATGAAGATCGTCGAGGAGCTCTCGGACGAGCTGATGTTGATCAGCACCCGGGGCCAGATCATCCGCATTCCTCTGGAGGGGGTGCGGATCTCCAGTCGGCAGACCCGGGGAGTGATCCTGATGCGCCTCGATGACGGAGACCTGGTGGGATCGATCGCCGGCGTGGCACCACCCGGCGACCTCGAGGAGGAGTAGCGGTCTGACCGGCCGACCCCGGTGAGCCGCGGTAGGCGAATCTGAGCCACATCCTCTTCCATCTGACCCACCTGCCCGCACTGGGGATTTACGGATTCCTCGTGTTCTGGCTGGCCGCCGAGTCGGTGGGATTCCCTCTGCCGGACGAGGCAGTGCTGCTCACAGTTGGCTTTCTCGCTCACGAGGGCACAGTCCAGTTGGCGCCCGCGATCGCCTGCGCCGCGATGGGCGCCGTGATCGGGTCCACCATCTCCTACAACTTGGGCCTGCGGTTAGGCAGGCCGGTTGTCGCCCGAATCGCGGCACGAGTGGGAATCAAAGGTCATCGGCTGGAGAGTGCGGAGAGCTGGATGCGTCGCCGAGGGGGCGTCGGAGTGTTCCTCACCCGCATTCTTCCGATCGCCCGCAACGTCGCCTCTTACGCGGCCGGAATCGCCGGGATTCCTGCCCGGACCTTCTACACCGCAATGGTGGGCGGCTCGATTCTCTGGTGCATCACCGTGCTTTCGATCGGAGATCTGGTCGGTGCCCACTATCGCGACATCCTCCGGGTGGGCGGCCGAGCCTTTCTAATCGCCGTAGCAGTTGCGATCATCGCGATTCTGGGATGGTTGGTCTGGAGCTGGGTGCGACGACGGTCCCTCCGGGCCGGCGGTTGAGCGCTCCGGAGGTAGACAGAACTTCTGCCAGAATTCCCGGGTGAGCCAGGCATCCACTCGAGCTGAAGCTGAGGGGCTGATCCGCTACATCGACGCAGCCCCGACTCCCTACCATGCCTGCGCCGAGGCGGCTCGGCTGCTGGGTGAGGCTGGCTTCACCGAGGTCGAGGAGTCGGCCAGCTGGTCGGCGTCCGGCCGCCACTACACGGTCCGTGGCGGCAGCCTGATCGCCTGGGCCGTCCCGGAGCGAGTTACTACCACAGCGACCTTCCGGTTGGTGGGAGCGCACACGGACAGTCCCAATCTGCGGATTCGCCCGGATCCGGACGCCACCACTCTGGGCTACCGGCAGTTGCGGGTCGAGGTCTACGGAGGCCCACTGCTCAACTCCTGGATGGATCGCGATCTGGGGCTGGCGGGACGGGTGGCAGTGGCCGGGCCACAAGGCCCGCAAGTGCGCCTATTGCACGTTGCCCGGCCGCTGCTTCGGATTCCCCAGCTGGCGCCCCATCTCGACCCCACCATGCGCACAGAGGGGCTGCGGCTCAACGCGCAGGTCGAGATCTTCCCCATCTGGGGACTGGATGGAACTTCGGTCGCCACCTTCCCGGCCTTTCTGGCGGAGGAGCTGACGGTAGATTCTGATCGGGTGCTGAGCTGGGATGTGATGGCCTACGACCTGGCTCCCTCAGCGATCTCCGGGGCAGCGGGCGAGTTCGTCAGTGCTCCCCGCCTGGACAATCTCGGCTCAGCCTATTGCGCCATCCGGGCCATCTCCGAGCTGGCCCGCGCAGAGCGAAAGGGCACGCAGATAGCCGTGATCTGCCTGTTCGACCACGAGGAGGTGGGAAGCGTCAGTGCCTCTGGTGCCGCCGGGGCGATGCTGCCCCAAGTGCTGGAGCGGGTATTCCTGGCTCTGGGCGGCGGTCGCGAGGAGTTCCTGCGCGCTCTGGCGGGTTCGGTCTCCGTTTCCGCCGACATGGCTCATGCGGTCAATCCCAACTACCCGGACCGCTCCGACCCCGGCCATCTGGTGCATCTCAACCAGGGACCGGCCATCAAGTTCAGCTCCCGGCAGCGCTACGCCACCGGAGCGCCGGGCGCCGCCACCTTCGTGGCGGCATGTCAAGCGTCGGGTACTCCGTACCAGCGCTACGTCAATCGGGGGGATGTACCTGGCGGCTCCACGATTGGCCCCTTGACCGCGGCCTGGCTGGGAGTGGAGACCGTCGACGTGGGCATTCCCGCCCTGGCGATGCACTCGATCCGAGAGCTCTGCGGGGCAGACGACCCCGGCCACCTGGTGCGCGCGCTGGGCGCGTTTCTCGAGCTCTGAGAGGGCCCGCGGGAGCGGTTCGCGCTGCCGTCCGGGGCCGGTTCAGGAGATATCGGTTAGCAGCTGCGGCATGCTCTCCGGCAGAGCCGCGCGAATCAGGATCAACCGGCAGCGGGCGTGGTTCAGTAGGGCAGTGCCGGTCCGCCCGAGGGCGAATTCGCCGAATCTGGCCTTGGTGTCAAGCCCGACCACCATCAGGTCGGCCTCCCAGCGATCAGCCTCGTCGATGATCGCCGGCCCGGCCTCGCGGGCCTGGAGCACCGTGGTCTGGACCTTGGATTCGAGGCTAGATGCGACCTTCTCCATCCCCACCAGCACCTCCTCAGCACGACCCAACTCGTCTCCGAGGCTGGCCGAGAGAGGTAGATTGCGAGCCACCTCCAGCACGGTGATGATCAGAATGTCCGCCTTCGCCGGCCTGGCCAACCGACAGGCCGCCCGCAGCGCGTCCTGATCTACCGGCTCGCCCCGCACCGGTACCGCGATGCGGCGGGGCCACAGAATCCCCTCCCGTTCATTGGCCGGGGCGCTTGCGGGACGGGATCGGAAGATCCTTGAAGTCATCGGCAGCCATTGTCGTCGCTTCGAGCGGCGCCGGTCTGCCTGCAGGCGAACCGAGTTCCGAACCGACGCGACGCGCGGCGCCTCCAAGTGGTCCCCGCGACCGAGTAGGTCCCCCTTATTGAGTTGCCGAGCGACCGCTCGGCTCAACGGTGACCTGGCCATCCGTCCTGGATACAGGAGTTCCCCTCCGATCGGGGATATACTCGCGGCCGTGAAAGTGGTGATCGTCGGCTGTGGCCGGGTGGGTTCCACCCTGGCCAAAGACCTGGCTCAAGAGGGCCACGAGGTAGCGATCATTGACATCTCCAAGCGGGCCTTCGACCGGCTTGGAGCGAACTTTCCCGGGCAAGTGATCCTGGGCAGCGGCATCGACCAGGAGATTCTGGAGCAGGCGGGCGCCGACAAGGCGGACTGCTTCATCTCCGTCACCAACGGGGACAATCGGAACATCATGTCGGCCCAGGTCGCGAAGGAGATCTTCAAGATCCCGAGGGTCATGACCCGGATCTACGACCCAATCCGGGAGCGGGTCTACCGGGAGATGGGCCTCTACACCTTCTGCCCGACCGTGGTCGGCGCCGCCATCGCTCGGACCTTCTTCGAGAGTGGCGCCCACGAGGCAGATCGGGCGCGACACGGGGTGGCCGCCTCGGGGGCATCGGGAGGTGCCTGAGAGGCCCGCCTACGTAATCGTGATCGGAGCCGGGAAGGTTGGCTTCTACCTGAGCCGCCATCTCCTTGAAGGGGGGTACGAGGTGGCGCTGATCGAGAAGGATCCCGCTCGAGCCGCGTTGGTCGCGGCCCAGCTGGGCAGCTGTGCCAGCCTGGTCGGCGACGGCGACGAAATGGCGTTTCTCGCGTCCAGTGGGATTGAGCGCGCCGACGTGGTGGCGGCCGTGACCGGCGATGACGAGGACAACCTGATCGCCTGCCAGCTGGCGAAGCGCCAGTTCCACGTGCCGCGGACCATCGCCCGGGTGAACAACCCCCGCAACGTGCAACTCTTCCATCAACTGGGGGTGGACGTGGCAGTGTCGGCGACGGAGCTGATCCTGGGCGTGATTGAGAGCGGGCTCGCCACTCACGGAGACGTTCTCCAGATTCCGATGGGCGGGAGCGAGGCCGCGCTGGTGCGGGTTACCGTGCCGGTGGGGCAGGCGGTGGGGCGCCACGCGAGCGAGATCACAGATCTGGCTTCCGAACGGCTACTCCTGATCGTACGCAACGGGCGGGAGATCCCCCGCGAGACGCCGCTCGAGCCCGGGGATCAGGTCGTGCTGTTCACCAAGCGACCGGCATCGGACTTCACCCTCGACGTTCCGGAACGGGTGTCCCCGGTGGCACGCTGAGACCCGACTTGCCCATCTCTCCGTACCGTTCCCAGAGTCGCCCGACCGCCTGCATTCCCCGATATAGCTGGTTCAGCACCACCCGTTCGTTGGGCGCGTGGATGCGATCTCCAGGCAGCCCCACTCCCAACAGGACGCAGGGCACGGACAGCTCCTCCGCGATCGAGACCACCGGGGGGATGCTGCCGCCCTCTCGGATGAAGCGAGTCCTCTCGCCCCAGACCTCCGCTAGGACATCGGCTGCAGCGCTCACCGCCGGGTGCCGCGTCGAGCTGACCACCCACCGCCCGGTGGAGATTGTCTCGAACTCGATCCGAACTCCGTCGGGGGCGATCTGGCGCAGGTACGCCTCGACCTGCCCGGTCAGTCGCTCGGCAGACTGGTTGGGCACCATCCGGGTGGACAGCTTGGCGGCGGCTCGGGCCGGGATCACCGTCTTTGAGCCCTCGCCTTGGTAGCCTCCCCAGATCCCACAGAGCTCCATGGTGGGCCGGATAGTCCGTCGTTCGGCGGTGCTGAAGCTGGACTCCCCGCCTAAGACAACCTGCGACTGAGCCGCGAACTGCGATTCGTCGAAGGGCACCGCCGCGATCTCGGCGCGTTCTGCGGGAGTGAGCTCCAACACGTCGTCATAGAAGCCCGGCACCGCGACCCGGCCATCCTGGTCGTGCAGTTTGGCCACCATCTCAGCCAGCACGGTGATCGGGTTCAGGACCGAACCGCCGTAGACCCCTGAATGCAGGTCGGTCGAGGCCGCTTCCACCCGAAGCTCCCAGTAGGCGAGCCCGCGCAGACTTATCGTCAGAGCGGGAAGGTTCTCGGCCGGCATCCCGGTGTCAGAGATAACCGCGACATCCGCCTGGAGTCGGTCGCGGTGCTCCCTCAGCAGCTGCAGGAAGTGTTCGGAGCCGTCCTCCTCCTCGCCTTCCGCGATCAGCTTGAGATTGACTGGCAACCGACCCCGGGCCTGGAGATAGCCGCGGAGCGCCTCCAGGTGCATCACCAGATGACCCTTGTCGTCAGCCGTGCCCCGCCCAAGAAGCTGACCGTCCTTCTCCAGCGCCTCAAAAGGAGCCTTCTCCCACTCGACGACCGGGTCGACCGGCTGCACGTCGTGGTGGCCGTAGACAAGGATCGTGGGAAAGCTCGGATCCTCGATCCGTTCGGCGAACACCGCCGGGTGGCCCGCCGTGTCCCACACCTCGGCGAGTGTGAACCCAGCCGCCAGCGCCTCCAGGCGCAGGAACTCAGCTGACCGGCGCACCTCCGCGCCGTGTTCGGTCCCGGTGCTGATCGAGGGGATCGCTACCCAGCGGGAGAGGGTATCGACGAGGGGCCGCTCGCGGTCCTGAATCGCCTTGGTGAGATCGTCTGCCGGGCTCACCAGCCCCGGACCCTCGCCGAGGCGAGGCCCGGGCCGAGTGAGGTGGCCCTCAGGCCGCCTTCCCGATCTTGAAGATCTTCGTTCCACAGACGGGGCAGGTGCCGGTAGTTGCCGGCTTGCCGTTCTTTAGTTGCGTTGGCTGGGGATTCGAAATCTCCCGCGCCGTCTTGCACTTCATGCAAAAGCCGGTAACGGCCATCTTGGTGCCCCTCCGCTGGAAGTAGAGCCCGAACTCCAGAGCCGGGCGATCACGCGCATTGTATTCACCAACTCGACCGCCCGCAACCTCAATCGCACATCTGGCCCAGATTGGTGACCGAGGGCGCCGGGGAGAGGGGCCCGAACGGAGACCGGGTCAGCTGACTTCGGGCTGAGTTCGAGACTCACGCTCCAGCCAACCAAAAAGGCCGGCCGCATTGGAGTGCAGTCCGTTCAAGGTATTGGCGGCGGGGCCGCGCTCCGGATCTCCCTCGCCGCTCGAATTCAGGCGGAGCCGGAGAGACTCTTCGATGTGATCGATCTCGGGCCTCTCACGGAAGGCCTCCCGGGCGATCGTCGTCCAGCTGCGCAACTTCTCCTCCGCCTCTAACAAGACCTCTTCCGGGGGCCCCGCAGAGCCATAGTGGGTAAGGATCAGCTGCTGCGGTCGCAGTTCCAAGAACCTACGGAGCGACCCGACCGCCAGCTCGAGATCGAAGTCATCAGGCGGGGTGGCCGGTCGCAGCGGGCCGGCTCCTGGCAGCTTGACCCCCACCGCATCTCCGACCAGCAGCACCCCCGAGTGCGTCTCCAGAACCCCCAGATGGTGCTTGGCGTGGCCAGGGGAGTCGACCAGAACCAGCCGCTTCCCTCGGCCGAGATCGATCTCGCCCATGTCTGTGGCGGCGACCAGCTGGTCGGGATCGACCGCGGTCATCCGTCCGTAGAGCGAGTCGAGCCGTTCGCCGTAGACCTGGGCCGACGCGGCGATCAAACGGCGGGGATCAGCCAGATGGCGAATTCCCCTGGGGTGACAGACGATCTTGGCCCTGGGGAAGTGCTGGGCTATCTCGCCAACCGCGCCCGCGTGGTCGAGGTGGATGTGGGTGACCACCACCCAAGCCAGATCGTCCGGACTGAGCCCGTGTCGGGCCAATCCCTCAAGTACCTGATCAAGGTCGCGCTGAGGTCCGGTCTCTACCAGACACGGCCGGTCGGCCTCTATCAGAAAGACCGAGTTGACCTCGGCCCAGCCTCCCAGCACCGTGTCGATCTGCCAGAAGCCGTCCGCCAGGAGTGCGTCCACGACTCTCCTCCCTTGTCGGCGCGTGGTCCTTCCTCGGGTCCTAGCTGTCACGGTAGTGGTCTGGGACCGCCTCCGGCTGGGCGAGGTTCAGCCAACTCCCAGCCGATCCCGAGGTCACTCCCAGACGGGACGGTTGTACTGCGGGTCTGGCGGATCACGCCCAGAGTCGACAACAGGAGCAGCTTTGTACTTCCGTTATTTGGGACGCGAGCTGCGCCGCCGGGCCCGATCGGCCAGCGTGGTGGCGATCGGACTGGCCCTGGCGGTGGGCCTGGTGATCACAGTTAACGCGGCCGCCTCAGGCGTGAAGACCGCCCAGGGTGAGGTTCTCCACTCCCTCTACGGCGTCGGAACGGACATCACCGTGACCAAGACGGCGGCTCCGGGCAGCTCGGGCGGCTTCCGCTTTGGCGGCGCTCCCCCCGCGCGCGGCGATTCCGGCAAGGCCTTCAGCCGAGATCGCCTCAGTTCGGTAGGCGGGCTGACCTCGATCGCTGCCACCGATGTAACCGCCATCTCCAAGTTGACGGGGGTCGCGGGCGCGACCGGCACTCTCAACCTGACCTCCATCCACGTCACCGGGGCCTTCAGTGGGGGCCCGGGCACTGGCAGCAGCTCGGGAAGCACCTCGACAACGCCCTTCAGCGTCACCACTTTCACCGTGGCCGGGATCAACGCCGACGACCCCGGGTTGGGTCCATTGAGTTCCGCCAACATCACCTCCGGCACCAAGGTTGTCTCCGAGTGGTTCAAGAAAGAGCAGAAGTCGGCCGCCACCGACCAAACGCTCGCCCTCGTTAACTCCAGTTACGCGAAGCAGAACTCACTCAAGGTCGGCTCCACGGTGACCATCTCGGGCACCAGCTTCAAGGTGCTGGGGCTCGTCTCACTCTCCTCGACGGACGCGGTTGACGACATCTACATCCCGCTCGGCGAAGCGCAGAAGCTGGCCAGCGATACCGGCAAAGTGAACACGATCTACGTCACGGCCAGCAGTTCCTCTGACATTTCCAAGGTCCAGACGGAGATCCAGCACCTGGTGCCCAAGTCGACCGTCACGACGGCACAGGACCTCGCCAACCAGGTCACCGGCTCGCTGAGCACCGCCGCGAGCCTGGCCGACTCCCTGGGGCTCTGGCTGGCGGTGGCGGTCCTGCTCGCGGCCTTCGTCCTCGCCGCTCTGCTCACCACTGCCTCGGTTAACCGCCGAGTTCGCGAGTTCGGCACCCTCAAGGCGATGGGGTGGCACAGCCGCCGGATCGTCGGCCAGGTGCTGGGAGAGTCGGTGGTCCAGGGGGTAGTCGGAGGCGCGGTGGGGATTGGGCTCGGAGTGCTGGGTGCATTTCTGGTGACCAAGGTGGCGCCGAAGCTGAATGCGATCGTCCCGGCGGCCGGCACGGGAACCGCGCCGGCCGGCGCCTTCGGTGGGGGGCGCGGAGCCTTCGGCGGCTCGTTCCCCGGCGGGTCGGGAACCGGCCCTGGAGCGGCCGCCCGGAAGGCCTTCACCCACACCTTCGCTCCCCCGAGCCACACGGTCCTCCTACATCTGACGGCCCCTTTGAGCCTGGGGGTGTTCGGTCTGGCGGTGGCCCTGGCGATCGCCGGGGGCCTAATCGCCGGGATCTTCGGCGGGTGGCGCGCCGCCCGCCTGCAGCCGGCCGAGGCATTGCGGCGGACCGAGTGAATTGATGAACGAGAACTGCGGCCAGCTCGCCCCGGCTGTCCCGGCTGGGCTCCGGGAGAAGGCAGATGTATGAACTGAAGAAGCTCTCCCGGATCTATCCCAAGGGAAGGGGCAAGGTGACCGCCCTCAAGGACGTGAACCTGGTGCTCCAAGACGGTGAGTTCCTGACTGTTCAGGGACCGACCGGTCACGGCAAAACCACCCTGCTCCTGTTGCTCGGGGGACTCGACAGGCCCTCTTCGGGGAGCGTCGTCTTCGACGGCCGGGATTTGGGTGCTCTGGCCGAGTCCCAGCTGGTGGACGTGCGGGCCCAGAACTTCGGGTTCGTCTTTCAGAACTACAACCTGATGCCCACGCTCAACGCCGCCGAGAATGTTGAGGCGGCCCTGGTCCCGGTCCGGATCCCGACCCAACAGCGGCGGTCTCGGTCGATGGAGGCGCTCGCGGAGGTAGGCCTGGCTGAGAGGGCGGGACATTTCCCGGCGGAGTTGTCCGGCGGGGAGCAGCAGCGGGTTGCGATCGCTCGGGCTCTGGTGAAGGAACCCAAGGTGATCCTGGCGGACGAGCCGACTGGGAACCTCGACGAGGTCACCCGAGGCGAGATCATCGGGCTGATGGAGCGACTCTGGCGGGAGCGCGGCATGACCCTGGTGGTGGTCACCCATGACACTCAGGTGGCCAAACGCGCGCCCCGCACCGCGATCATCACCAACGGCACGCTCGCGTTGCGGATGAACCGGAAGACGGCCGCGGCCCGCCAGCCCGACCCGGCAGCGTCGATGGAGTCCTGAAGCTCAAAACGGCCGACCTATACTCGGATGGTGGAGCAGCCTGGAGAGACGCCGCCCCCGGACCTGGTTGAGCCGGGCCCCGAGGACGGTCCGTCACCCGAATTCCAGAACCCGGAATCCCCCCGCTACCAGCCCTGGGCCGAGAAGCAGATCACCAACGCGGTGAAGGAGAAGCGCCCGCTCCAAGAGTTCATGGCCGAGTTCGACTCCCGGGTCGCCGCCTACGGGGACATCGACAGTGGCAGCTGGGACCCACAGCATCAGGAGCGACTCCTGGCAAAGTTCAATCCGGGCCGTCCGCGCCCCGTCCCGAGCCGGAGAAGGCGCCGACACCGATCGGCTAACTCGCCGCCGGGAGCGCCGTCCCAGGCTCAAGGTCAGATCCGAAATACCAGACCCGGAGCAGCTCCTCTGCCAGCTACCGCGGCTGGTGGCGCACCCGGGGAACGGCGGCGCCGCCGCCGTCGTCGGCCCAGAGGAGGCCGCAGGCCACCAGAGGCCCCATCCGGGGGGTGAGCCGGACCGAGCGTCCCCTGGGCGTTTGCTTCGACTACGGCCGCACCCTGGTCGTCTTCAGCCGTCCGGACAGGGCCCTCTGGGCCGCCGGGGCGAGCCTCCCCTTGGAACTCGGACTCGCCGAGAGCCGTTGGAGTGGAACTGCGGGGGACTTTGCCCTGGCTCTCGATCTGCTCGTCGACAAGCGCATCGGCGAAGTCCAGCGAGCGGATCCATTGCGCGAGGTGGAGTTCGAGCGGATTCACCGGGAAGCGATCCACCAACTGCTCGGCAGGTGGCCCAGCCAAGCGCTCAGCGACCGGGTGGCAGCGATCCTGCAGCGAAGCTGGGCAGAGGGTGTGGCCCCGTTGGAAGCGGCGCGGGAAGTCCTGGCCACCCTGAAAGCGCGTGGACTTCGGCTCGCACTCTGCTCCAATGCACCCTTTCCGCCCCACCTGATGTACGAGCAGCTGGAGCGCTTCCAACTGCGGCAGTACTTCGACGCCGCTCTCTTCTCCAGCGAGATCGGCTGGCGCAAGCCGGATCCCCGGATATTCGCGGAGATGCTGCGGCGCTTGGGACTGCCAGCCGCAGCGGTGTGGTTCGTAGGCGATGAGTGGGAGGCGGATATCGAAGGAGCCACAGGAGCTGGGATGCGGGCGATCCTGGCGCCCGGAGCCAGCGCCGGCCGCGAAGGCGCAGAGCAGCTGCTGCGGTGGGGGGACCTCCTGACCATGCTGCAGTGAGCGGGCCTCCGGACCAGGGCCACGTCAGAGGCGGAGAGAGTCGTTCGTACACTTGAGCGATGCGAGTTAGCGGCCTTTTCGGCGCCACCCGGCGCAGTGCCCCGACCGAGGAGTTGATCTCCCACCAGCTGCTGCTGCGCGCGGGATTCGTCCAGCAATTGGCAACTGGCATCTTCAGCTACCTGCCGATGGGGTGGCGCACCGAGCAGAAGTTGCGCCGGATTCTCCGCGAGGAGATGAGCGCCCTCGGGGCCCAGGAGCTCTCGATGCCGGTCGTCCACCCCGGCGACCTGTGGAAGAAGAGTGGACGCTGGGATCACATAGATCAGGTTCTGCTGCGCTTTCAGGATCGGCGCGGACGGGACATGGCGCTGGCGCTCTCCCACGAGGAGGTGGTCGCCGATCTGACCGCCTCGAACGTCAGCTCATATCGGGACCTGCCCCGGATCGTCTACCACCTCCAGACCAAGTTCCGGGACGAACCACGGGCCAGGGGTGGCTTGCTGCGCACCAGGGAGTTCACGATGAAGGACTCCTACTCTCTCGATCGAGATCAGGCCGGGTTGGAACGCGCCTACATCGCCCACTTCCACGCTTACTTCAAGATCGCGGCCCGGGCGGGCGTCCCGGTGGTCGCGGTGCTGAGCGATGTCGGGGTCCACGGTGGCCACCTGGCCCACGAGTTCATGTACCTCACCGAGTTTGGCGAGGACACTCTGGTGTTCTGTGACAGCTGCGGCTACGCCGCCAACCAGGAGGTCGCGGAGACCGTTCTTTCGGCGCCCGAGACCGAGCCCGAGAAGGAGCTCGAGGAGGTGGAGACGCCGGGAGCTGCAACCGTCGCCGAGGTCTCGGCCTTCCTCCAGGTTGATCCGGCCCGGATCGCCAAGTCGGTCGCCTTCACGGCCGAGCTCGAGAGGGGCCAGCCGCCCCGCTTGGTGCTGGCCCTGTTACCGGGGCCTTCAGAGGTCAATCTGGCCCAGCTGCGCAACGCCACGGGCGCCATCGACCTCCGGCCGGCGACCGCCGAGGAGCTGGAGCGGGCGGGGGGAGTGCCCGGGTACCTGTCCCCGCGGGGACTCGGGGGCCAGGCCGCGATCGTGGTGGCCGACGAGGCGATCACCCGCCGGCGCAACCTGGTGACCGGAGCCAACCGCCAAGGATGGCACGTGCGCAACTTCAATTTGGCTCGCGACTGTCAGGCCTACTCGGTGGCCCGGGTGGCCGCGGCCGGCACCGGAGACGCCTGCGGCAATTGCGGCTCCCCGTTGCAGCTCCGGCGGGGCATCGAGTACGGCAACATCTTCCAGCTCGGTACCCAGTACAGCGTGGCGATGGGGGCTCTCTACAACGACGAGGCCGGCCAGCAGCTTCCGGTGGTCATGGGCTCGTACGGGATCGGCCTGGGCCGGCTGCTGTCCTGCGTGGCCGAAGCACATCACGACGGCCGGGGCCTCACCCTTCCGCTCGAGGTTGCCCCGTACGAGGTGGCGCTGGTCTCAGTAGGCCGGGACGAGCCGGTGACTCAGCTCGCAGAGGCCGCCTACCAAGAGCTGCTCGCTTCCGGCATCGAAGTCCTGTTCGACGACCGGGACGTCAGCCCCGGAGTGAAGTTCGCCGACGCTGACCTGCGTGGGATTCCCCTCCGGGTCACGATCTCTCCCCGCAGCGTGCAGGCGGAGGGGGCCGAGTTCAAAAGGCGCCTAGGCGAGCCCCGGACAGTAGCGCGGTCCGCCATCCTGGCCGAGGTGCAGAAGGAGCTCGCCGCTCTGCGCCAGGAGGAACGCGACTGGGTCGCGGCGCAGATGGAGCCGATCGCGGCGCTGGCGGCTCGGACCTTTCCCGGGGGGGCCTGACCCCGGGGTCGGCGCGGATGGCGAGAACGCGAACGATCCTGCACGTGGACTTGGACGCATTCTTCGTCTCCTGCGAACTGCTCCGCCGATCGCACCTGACCGGACTGCCGGTGGTGGTGGGGGGCGGCCACGAATCGCACCCCGGTGAAAGGAGGGATCCCGGCCGTGGCGTGGTCGCGGCGGCCTCGTACGAAGCCCGTCGCTTCGGGGTTCGCTCCGCTCTGCCGCTTGGCCGGGCCCTGCAACTCTGCCCCGAGCTGGTGGTCCTGCCAGTCGACATCGCCGAGTACGCGCGGATCTCCCTGCAGGTCTTCTCGATCTTCGCCGAGTACACCCCCCTTATCGAGCCGGGGTCACTGGATGAGGCGTATCTGGACCTCACCGGCACCGAGTCCCTGAGGGGGGGCGGCAAGGCTGCAGCCGAAGACATCGCCCTCCGCCTCGAGACCGAGCTCAGGCTGCCATGCTCGGTGGGGGTGGCCACCACCAAAGTGGTGGCCAAGGTGGCGTCAGATCTGCGCAAACCGCGGGGACTGGTGGTCGTGCCTCCGGGTCAGGAGGCGCAGTTCCTAGCCCCGCTGGCGGTGGAGCGGCTTCCCGGAGCTGGGCCCAAGACCACCGCCAAGCTCCGTCTACTGGGGATCGACACCCTGGGCCAGCTTGGCAAGTTCTCCCCCACCTTGCTCCAGGAGACGCTGGGACCGAACTCGGGTGCCCTTCAACAGCGGGCATGTGGGGTGGACCCGTCCCCGGTCACCTTGCCCGTGATCCCTAAATCCGTGAGCCGCGAGGAGACCTACGCAAGTGATCTCACCGCCCGCAAGGATCTTGATGCCCGGATCGCGGTGCTGGCGGCAGGAGTTGGCAAGCGACTCCGGGCCGCATCCCTGATTGCCCAGGGAGTGGCCATCAAAATGCGCTTCTCGAACTTCGAAACGGTGACCAGGCGACGCCAATTGCCGGAGCCTACCTACGCCGACCAGGTGCTCCAGGCAGCTGCTCTAGTCCTCTTCTCGGAGAACTGGAGCGACGGTCAGGCGGTGCGGCTTTTGGGGGTTGGGGCCGAGGGGCTGAGGGACGCCCGCCAGCTGAGTCTGTTCGAGCCCGCCGGCAGCCGTGGGGAGCGGTTGGACCTGGCGCTGGACGGACTCCGTAGCCGCTTCGGGGGTCGGGCGATCTCCCGGGGCACGGGGTCCCTGGACGACCCGTTGGACTGGAATCAGGACCACTTGCGCCGCCTCACCGACTCTTAGCCGCTTCGGAGTTCGGCAGCTGGGCACGTATCATCTGAGGGCCTGAGAGACGGTTCCCGCCGCGCCGCGCAATTAGGCGCGTGGCCAGCGGCGGAACCTGGTCGGCAGGAGGTGGCAGCGATGACCGGGCCTCGGCGGGACCAATGAAGGTCCAGTTCCGCTTCTGTCCGAGCTGCGGCTCGGCCCTGGAAGCGCGCCGCATAGAGGGACACGATCTGCCAGCCTGCCCAGATTGTGACTTTGTGGCCTGGCGGGGACCGAAGGTGGCCACCGCCCTCCTGGCCAGTGACGCCGAGGGCCGGCTCTTGGTGATCCGCCGAGGGCTCTCCCCCGGCCAGGGCGGCTGGGCCTTTCCGGGGGGCTATGTCGACGACGTCGAGGATCCTGCTTTCGGGGCGGCGCGGGAATGCCTGGAGGAGACCGGCTGCCAGGCCGCGGTCGATGACCTCGCTGGGGTCTTCCATGTGGTCACCGGGGAGGGGGGCCTGGTCGTGCTGGCCTACCGCGGGCGGTTGACCGCGGGGGAGCCCCGTCCTACCGCAGAGGCGCCCGAGTTGAGCTGCTTCGATCCCGAGCAGGTCCCCCCGCTGGTGTTCTCCTCTCACCGCCGGGCGTTGGCGGCCTGGCGAGCTCGCCAGCGAGTGGCCAGCTGACGTGTTCGGTGTAGTTCGGCGCGGCTGCACTCTGAATTGCCTGGGCTGCCTTCTGCCGGTCGTCGTGGTGGTCGCCCTGGTGGTTTTCGCGGTCCACCTTTGGACCACCCCTCCCGACTATCCCCCGGTCACTCCGGCACCCGCCTCGGCGCTGCAATTGAGCGCGGCCCAGGCGGTTGCCTCAGCCCTCACCAACGGCCAGCCGGTGGCTCTGGTGCACCTCACCGACGCCGAGGCGACCGGGTTGCTGGCGGACAGCCTGAGCACCTATGACGGCCTTTCTGAGCTCGAGGTGCACGTGTTGCAAGGACAGGTGCTGGTGAGCGGGGAGACGACCATTCTCAACCGGCCCCTGGTGATCAGCGGCCCGGTCGTCTTCGGAGGGCTCGGCCAGCCCACGATCAAGCTCAAGTTCTCTGGACTGGCGATCGGCCAAATGTCCCTGCCCTCATTGATCCCACAATTGCTCGCCAGGGGATTCCACCCCTCGTTCTCGCTGGCGCTGATCGATGTTGACCGGACTCTTATTTTCTCCTGTGAAGCTGCCCGTCCCAACGACCTCATCGTGGGGGTTAGCTTCGGCGGGGGGACCGTGGCCAAAGGCGTGAACGCCTGCGCCGCGAGCTCATGACGAAGGAAGACACCCCCTCGCTGAGTCATCTTGACGAACGGGGCAAGGCCCGGATGGTCGACGTCGGCGACCGGCCCAGCACGGCGCGCGAGGCGACGGCTGAGGGCGAGGTCCGGCTGAACCAGGCCGCCTGGGCGGCTATCTCCGACGGGACCGTCAACAAGGGGGACGTCCTGGAGGTGGCCCGGCTGGCGGGCATCATGGGCGCCAAGCACACTCCCACGCTGATCCCACTCTGCCACCCGTTGACGCTCACCCACGTCGCTGTCGATGCCGAGCTCGCCCGGGACCCTGACCGCGTTCGGCTGCGGGCGACAGTCCGGTGCCAGGGCACCACCGGCGTCGAGATGGAGGCGCTGACAGCCGTCAGCGTGGCCGCCTTGACCGTTATCGACATGGTCAAGAGCCTGGATCCTTGGGCCGAGATCGGCCCCGTGGTCCTGCTGGCCAAGCAGGGAGGTCGCTCCGGAGCTATCCGCCGACCCGGCGCCGGATCTGAGGCCTCCGGAGGCCGCTGACGTGGCCCCGGTCGCCCGCTCCGGAGCTGCCCGCGAGCGGGAGCTCAGAGAACTCCTCTACTTGCAAAAGCTGGCTGTGGAAGCCGCGTCGACCATGGAGCGTGACGAGCTCCTGTCCTTGGTACTGCGCGAGACCACCGGCGTCCTGGAGGCGGATGTCTGCGCACTCTATCTGTACGACCAGCCCCGCGCGGGATTGGTGCTGACCGCCACCAACGGGCTCAACCAGGCGGCTGTCGGCCGAGTCGTCCTGGCCCCCGGGGAGGGGATAACCGGAGCGGTGGCAGCCGCTCGGGCGCCGCTCGCGGTAGCCGACGTGACCACCGATCCCCACTTCCAGTGGGTCGAGGGCCTAGACGAGGAGCGGTTCACCTCGATGCTCTCCGTGCCGATCCTGGCCGGCCCGCGCATGGTCGGGGTCCTCAACGTTCAGACCGTCGACCGCAGGGAGTTCCGACCGGATGAACTGGCGGTCCTCTCCGCGATCGCCGGCGCCTTGGCGGGAGTGCTGGAGCGAAGCGAACTGCAGCATCGGCTGGAGCTGCAGCTGGTCGAGATTCAGCTCTCCCAGACCGTGCACGAACGCTTCACCGATCTGGCGCTCTCCGGTGCTGGTCTGCCGAAGATTCTGGATGCCATCGCAAGCCTGGCCGGCGGCGCGGTGGGGCTCTACGACCCGCTCGGTTTCCACCTGGAACATGGTGCCGGCCCCGGCCTGGCAGCGCGCCGGCTCCTGATTCCTCCATCACTCACGGGCCCCATCTCGTCGGCTCCGCTCGGCATCAGTCTGACCCGGCCCCGGCTGGACCTCATCCTCACCCCGGTGCGCGCTGGCGATGAGCTGGTGGCGGTGCTGGCTGTCGAAGGGACCCCCGCCGGCGCCGGGCCGGGAAAGCGGCGGGCGCTGGAGCACGGGGCGACCGTGGTGGCGCTCGAACTGCTCAAGGAGCGGGCCGCCGCCGAGGTGGAGAGACGGCTTCGCGGTGACCTTCTCGAAGGGCTGCTCACCCCGGGGCAGAACCCGGACGACACTGCTCGCTTGGCGGTCCGAGCGGAGCGGCTCGGGTACCGTATTCCTGAGCAAGCCTTTGTACTCGTTCTAGAGCCTGACGACGAGCGCACTCTGAGCCAGTTCCAGAACCAACCGCTCCAGGAGCGGCTCCAGCGGGATCTCCAGGAGCTGACGAGACGCCGCTTTCCCGGATCGCTGGTGGTGGCCCGGGCCACCTACTCAGCGCTTCTCATTCCGGCGCCGGTCGCGTCCCAGAAGAACGGTTCGGCCCTACCTTCGCAGGCGGAGCTTGAGGAGTTCTCCCGGGCGGTCCTGGCGCTGGTCCAGGGGCTGGGGCGCCGGCTCAGCTTCTCGGTGGGTATGGGCAATCTGGCGACCTCGGCGCGGGAACTGGCCCGAGCCCACGAGGAAGCCCGCCAGGCGCTTCGGCTCTCCCGTCGCGCCGGAGGGTCCGGCCAGGTCACGTCCTATCGCTCTCTTGGGGCCCTTCGCCTACTGCTGGAGGTACGCGACCCGGACGTCCTTCGCCGCTTCGTGGACGAGACCCTGGGCCCTGTACTCACTTACGCTCAGCGCCATCGGACTCCACTGCTACCCACCCTGGAGGCGCTGGTCGCCGAGGGGTGGAATCAGCGGGCGGCGGGCCGCCAGCTGCAGGTGCACATCAACACCCTTGCCTACCGGGTGCAGCGCATCGAGGATCTGCTGAAGGCGTCGCTGGACGACGCGGAAACCAGGGTCGTGCTGAGCGTCGCCCTGCAGGCACGACAGTTACTAACGAACTGAGTTAAAACTGGGTAAGGGTCCGCCCGAAAAGCCATCGATATGAGGAGAATGCCATGCTGAAGCCCGGTGATCCGATTACACGCTTCACCCTCACCGCCGGTACCGGAGAGGTCGTCGACACTGACAATCTGCGCGGGCAGCGCTGGGTCATCTACTTCTACCCCAAGGACAACACGCCGGGGTGCACCATCGAGACTGGGGAGTTCGGCCGCGCCCTGCCAGCCTTCGGGCAGCACCACATCCGGGTCTTCGGCTGCTCGGTCGGGGAGGTCCAAGCCAAGGCCGAATTCGCCGCGTCCTGCGGCGCGCCCGACTTGCCCCTGCTGGCTGATCCCGACCACCATGTCGCCGAGCTCTTTGGCGTCTGGAAGTCGAGCGAGACTCAATCCACTGGGGGTATCAGTCGCACAACTTTCCTGATTGGTTCGGATGGCCGGGTCGAGCAGGTGTGGGAAGCAGTCAAACCAGCCGGGCACGCTTCCGCCGTCTTGGCAGCCACAGGCTAGTCGCGGCCCCACCCGGCAGGAGCAGGTTCGGGGTGCGTCAGTCCTCGCCCTGAGCTTTGGTGAAGCCCGGCTCTCCGTCGAAGACGGGCAGCCGCTCGATGTGGACCCAGCGGTGTTCCTGGGAAACGCGTTGCAGTAGCGCGAACACATCAGCATCCTGCAGGTCAGCGGCCAAATCGCGGAGGAGAAAACGGCAGGGCCAGTGGTCGATGCAGTCGGTGGTAGCCCCTCCGGTGGCGGGATACACCTGGGTGCCGCGGTTGCTGATTGTCGCGAGCCGAAGCGCGGTGTCATCGGTGGCCGCCTCCAGGCTGTGTCCCAGTTCGATAGGCGAAAGGTCCGACTCGATGAAGATGTCTAGACCTATGTCGTGGCGGTCCTGAACATGCACTAGCGCATACTCGCTGGAGACCTTGGGAAGCTGGAGCGTGTGGTGTTCTCGCACCGACCAGTTCGCAGAGCGCTCGCCGAGGTGAGCAATGATCGCCTCGGTGTAGGCGGTGGTGGAAGCCGCCGGGCCGCCGCCCGCGATGTCCTGGGTCTTGACTCCCGACTCGAGGGTGAGCAGGACCGCGTGCTCGACGTTCTCGGCTGCGGCGAGCTCGCCAAGGTGCCGCAGCATCATGACGCCGGTGAGGATCAAGGCAGTGGGATTGATGACATTTTTTCCCGCATATTTCGGAGCCGAACCGTGCACCGCCTCGAAGATGGCCACCTCGTTGCCAATGTTTGCCGAGGCAGCGAATCCCAGTCCGCCCACCAACGCGGAGCTTAGGTCGCTGATGATGTCGCCATTCATGTTGGTGGTGACGATGACGTCGAACTGTTCGGGTCGCTTTACTAGCTGGTGCGCACAGTTATCGATGATGATGTGGTACGACTCGATGTCCGGGTATTCCGGCGCGATCTCTTCAAAGGTGCGCTTCAGCAGGCCCTCGCTGAATTTCATGATGTTGGACTTGGTGGCGCAGTGCACCGTGTGGCGGCCCTCTGAGCGCGCAAACTCGAAGCCCATGCGGACGATTTTCTCGCAGCCTTTGCGGGAAATGAGCTTCAGGGTTTCGGCCACGCCGGGAGTCTGCATGTACTCGATCCCTGCGTAGAGGTCCTCAACGTTTTCGCGCATTACCACCAGATCTACCCCGCGGCCGGTGTACGGGGTGGCCACTCCCGGCAGCTCCCGCACCGGGCGGATGTTGGCGTAGGTTTCGAAGAGCTTGCGCAGGGTCACGTTGGCACTCTTCTCGCCGAAGCCCACCGGTGTTTCCAGCGGCCCCTTGAGGACGACGCCGGTGCGGCGCGCTGATTCCACGGTCTCTTTGGGCACCCCGGAGGGCAGTCCCTCCAGGAAGATGCTGGCACCGGCGGGATGCTCCTCCCACTCGATCAGCGCGCCACTCGCCTCGATCACCGCCTGGGTGGCCCGAACGACTTCGGGCCCGATCCCGTCCCCGGGGATCAGTGTGACTATTTTGCGCTGAGATCCGGCTTGAGCCACAGGCATGTCTCCCCGCATTCGCGAATTGGCCACGCCCCCCGAGGGAGCATAGCGAGCAGGCCGACCCCCAGATCAGCCGGGGAGGAGGGGGAGGACTTCCGAGAGGGTGGAGATCGACGGTCCGCTCCAGTCGGGATCGGGGTCGTACTGCAGTATCCGGTCTCCATCCGGGCGAGGGGAGCGCAGCTGGTAGGCACGCATACCGGCTCGCTCCGCCCCGGAGAGCTCCTGGCTGCCCCCGTCGCCCACATAGAGGCATTCGTCAGGCGCGAGCCGCAGCAGCTCGGCGACCTTGCGGTACAGGGCCGGTTCAGGCTTGCGAACCCCCTCCTGCCAGGAGAAGACCGCCGCCTGGATCGGTTGGGTCCACGGCAGCTCCCGCCAGAGGGCTGGGGTCTCGCCCGAGCAGTCGCTGATGAGACCGAGTTGAAAGTGGCGGCGCCGCAACTCCTCCAAGAGGGACCGGACTCCCCGGCGCGGCTCCCACAGGACTTCCCGAAACTGGGCGACCCGATGGTCGGCGGCGCGCCCGATCGCGGCCTCGGTAGGAGACACCCCGACCATCACGCTGAGGCGACGCATCATCTCTGCCGGGTCACCCATCTGGCCATTGGCTCGGAGGGTGTAGGTGGCCTCCATTAGCTTCCGGTAGGCGGCTGCGGGTGCGCCCAGGATGGCTGCGATCTCGTCCGATTTGCGGGCGGCCGTCTCTTGCCCCCAGCCCTCGACCAAGGTGCCGAAGAGGTCGAACACCACGCCCCGGAGCACCACCTCCAGAGTGTAGGTGGCGGCGGGAGCTCAGCCGGAGGGGGCCCCGCTCCGGTGGCCGGCCGGGGTACTTGCCTGGGGAAGACCGGCGATCATCTCCAACGCATGGGGCAGGGCGGCCCAGACCGCCTCCAAGCTCTCCTTGGTCGCCTTGAGAGCGCCCGGTAGCGCGAGCACCAGGGACTGTCCGCTCACGACCGCCACCTGTCGGGAGAGCATGGCGTGGGGGGTCTGGGTCAGCCCTGCCGACCGCATCGCCTCGGCGAAGCCGGGAACTTCAAAGTCGCCGACCGCTCGAACCGCCTCCGGGGTACGGTCCCGGGGATGGAGACCGGTACCTCCGGTACAGACGATCAGCGCGGGACGTAGCTCCGCCATCGACCGGCGCAACCACTCAGTGACCTGCACCGGTTCGTCCGGCAAAATCTGGCGGACGATGAGATCTCCGGGCAGCTCGCAAAGGCGCCGGGCGAGCCAGTCGCCACTGGTGTCTTGGCGCCGCCCCGCCGCACCTTCATCGCTGACGGTGAGCAGGGCTACTCGCCAATGCCCGCTAACCTCGGGCGACTCGCAGCGATCGTCCTGGCTCATGATTCGGTCCCCACCCGCTCCTCGGCCAGCAGCCGAGCCAGCCGGTGGTCTGGGATGCGGGCCTGACTGAAGTCCCGGAAGCGAGACCGCAGCGCAGCGTACTGGGCGGCCAGAGCGGCGTCGTCTTCGCCGGGGGCAACCTGCCAGTCCTCCAGATAATGCACCGCCGCGATCCCCGCCTGCAGCGACTCCTTCAGACAGCCGAAGCAGGGCCGCATTGTCGAGTAGAGCGTTGCTGCCAGTGTCGATTGTCCGAAGCGGGCCGCCGCCAACACCGCGTTCTGCTCGGCGTGGACGCAGATGCAGAGGTCGTAGCCGCGACCGGCCGGGTAGGTGTCGGTGTCCCGATTGGCACAGCGGTGGCAGCCGTCCTCGGAGCAGTTGGGCATTCCGATCGGAGTGCCGTTGTAGCCAGTGCTGATGACTCGGTCGTCACGAACCACGACAGCGCCCACCCGCCGGCCGAGGCAGTCGGCCCGGGTTCGCGCCGCCAGCGCCAGGAGCAGGAAATACTCCGGCTTCGAGGGCCGCATCACCGGCTGGTCGCTCACCGGAATCGGTCGCCGAAAATCAAGCGCACCCTGTGAGTTTGCCACCCAGGAGCTGCGCCTTGGCTGTACCCGAGGTCGGCGGGGGCCATCGAGAGTGGACTGGAAGCTCCCGGGCCACCCGCTGGGATGGGCCGCCTGGGGCCATCCCGTCAAGTGAATACGGCGATCTCTGGTCGTACCGAATCCGGCGCAGCCTAGACCAATCGCTCGAACGAGCGGAGGGTCAGCTGTCCCAAGCTTCGGCTGTCGTGGGCTGGAACAGCTCGACCGGGTTGCCGGAGGGGTCGTCGAGCAGAATCTGCTTGCCGCCTACCCCGTCGACGATGTCATTGCGGAAATAGACGCCCGCTCGCCGGAGTTCCTCTGTTTTCCCGACCAGATCCACTACCTGGAGCGAGATCCGATTCCAGCCGCCTGGAGCGGGCCGGGTCCCGTCCGCCAACACCTGCCCGCCACCCGCCTGCGTGCTCGGCGAACTGAGCAACAGGCGAAGTCCTTCGCGCTGCACGATAGCGAAGGTGGGTGCTGGGTGCATTCGCTCCTGAAAGCCCAAATGAGTGCAGTAAAACGCGATCGCCGCATCCACATCGGCAACGATGTAACGCACGCTGACCGTGGCCATGGACCACTCCTCCTGGCCCAGTGCGCCTGCGATTGAGGATGGTGAACTGGGGTCCGGGTGTGCCGAGACGTAAGCCGCCAAGTGCCAGGATACCGCCCCGCCATTGCGACGAGCTTTGGGCGTGGGTCGAGCGAGCCTGGGGGCATTGTGTGAGGCCTTAGATCACCCGGCGACCAGATCGGCTGTGGTGACTACCGTCGCGAACTCGTCGTGGATGCTGGCCGCGCTGGCCCGGCAGACTTCGTCGGCGGAAACCGTGTCACCGTCCGGTCCCATGCGGTCGAAAGCACGGGTAGCATCGAGAGCGAAGTAGGTCTGGTAGCCGAGGTCTCCGGCGATCCGGGCGGTGATCTCGCAGCAGTGGTCGGTGGCGATACCGCAGATCACCACCGCGGCCACCCCGCGCTCCTGCAGCCACTCATCGAGGTTCGGACTTCCATAGAAGGCTGAATGGACCTGTTTCGTGACCAGCAGGTCAGGTTGGCCCTGCACCGCCGCTTTGAAGTCGTTTCCCGGCTGGCCCGGGGCAAGGGGCGAGTCCGACCCCTCGTCGGAGTCGTGACGGACAAACACGACCGACTGCCGGCGCTCGCGCCAGACTCGAATCAGGCTTGCCACGTTGGCCTCGCAATCAGGGTTGTTGCGCGGGCCCCACACCGGGTCGTCGAATCCCACCTGCACATCGATGACCACCAGAGCGGAGGGCTCTGGCACGAGCATCAGCCCGCAACGGCCTTCAGGGTCGCCGGGTCCAGCCCAGGGTACTTGGCCAAGTATTCGGCGCGCTCCCGCCGCAGCCGCTCGACGATCGTTTGGTGCTCCTGGGCGCGGCCCTGGCGCTGGTACAGGCGGCGAGGCTTGAGCAGTTCTGGGTCATCGATCCCCGGGACCGCGGTCGCCACCTCGTAGCCGAAGTCCGGATCCCGCTCCCAGCTGATTGTCCCTTCGGCGATGGCCTTGACCACCGCCGACGAGTGGGGGATGCGGATCTTCTTGGAGTTGGGGTCGCCTTCCCCGCCTCCCACCCAGCCGGTGTTGAGCAGGAAAACCTGGAAGTTGCTCTGAGCATGCAGCTCTCGGAATCGATTCCCTTGCTGTGCATGCAGCAGCGGGAAGAAGGGGTTGGTCCCGGGCACCCGCAGCGATTTTCCGGCCTCCTCGGCGCCGCCGGCGGCGGTGCCCTTGGTCTCGCCCAGCATGAAGTAGGCGGCGGCCTGCTCCACAGAGAGGCGTGCCACGGCCGGGATGATCCCGTCGTTGCGGTTGAGGATCAGCAAGGAGGAGACCGGGGCGATGTCCCGGGCGTCCCTAGACCACCCCAGCGCCTCCATCGGGAAGACGGCGCGCCCATTCTGGGTGTATGTCTCGTCGAAGAAATCGACGGGTCCGTCGACCTCCTGCTGGGACACATTCTCCAGATAGGCGACCCGCGAGGTCACCGCCCCGTGGATGGTGGGCTCCTCCCTGACGCTGAGGGCGTAGGTCTTGGCGAAGCAGCCGTTCTCGGAGCCGTAGACGATCCCGCCCGGCATCAGGGCCACAAAGTCATCCTGGACCGGCTTGCTTTCGTTCTGCCGGGTGAAGGTGGTGGTGGTCTTGCCAGTGCCAGATAGACCGACGATCAGCAGGGTGCGCTCACCCTGGTCGGTCGGGATCACCTTGCAGCCGGCGTGCAGGGCCAGGCCGCCCCGCTGATAGATCAGCCGGTTCCACATCCGCAGCAGTCCTTTCTTCGACTCGCCGAAGTAGTCGGAGTTGAACACCCGGGTAAGCCCGTGCTCCAAATCCACCGCGATCAGCCGGTCCTCGGGGTACCCGGGCATCTTCAGGGTGGGGGTGTAGATCAAGGTGAACTCAGGCCGGAAGTCTTCTCCCAGCAGCTCGTCCTTGAAGAGCAGATGGTCCTGCATTCCGGCGATGTTGGCACCGCCAACCTCGATCACCAGCCGCACCGGAGAGCGGAAATCGGGATCGTTGTTCACAAACCCGTCGATCACGATCACGTCCTGGCCGAGGAGGTACTCCTCCTGCAGCCGGGCCACCCGGCGCCCCTCCTCGGAGCTGATCGTCTGGCTGGAGGTCATCTCGGGTGTGTCGGTGACGATATAGGTGGAGCCGGTGCTCCTGGCCAGCGCCTGGGTCTGAACGTTGTAGTTGTCGTAGGCGGTGCGGCGAGCCGTCGGCATCGCCGCCGTCAACTCCCTCAACTCCTCCTGCGAGGGGTTCTGCCGGGTGGTCCGGGCGGAAGGCGAATAGGGGTCGGCAACCTTGCCCATGAGGACCTCTCTACTTGCATTCAAAAATGGTGACTTCGGCACATTAGCAAACGACCACTGGGGACGAGTGGGTCATCGGCGGCCCCTCCCGCAGTCGCCCAGCGCTAAGCTGCGCGATCACGGGCGGCGGTCCCTCCAGTTTGCCCGAAGGAGAAGCTGAAATGGCGACACCGATCGAAGAGACCCCGCCGGGAGGCGCCACCGTGGCAGCGGTGATGACTCGGGCAGTGATCACGATCGGTCCTGAAGCCCAGGTGACCGAAGTTGCCCAGATGCTGGGCCAGCACCACATCACCGGCATGCCGGTCCTCGACGATCACCACCGGGTGGTGGGGGTGGTCAGCGAGATGGACGTGGTGCTCAAGCCGGGGACGATCGTGGCCGACATCATGTCGTTGGAACCCCGGACCATTGAAGAGGAGGTTCCCCTTAGCGAGGCGGCCGAGATCCTTATGGCGCAGCGAATCCGCCGGTTGCCGGTGGTCCGCCACGGCAAGTTGGTGGGCTTGATCTCGCGAACCGACCTAGTCACCTTCTTCGCCCGCCACCAGTGGGTCTGCGGTAAGTGCGGGGGAACCCAGCGCGGGCTGGAACCGCCCGATCGCTGCATCGTCTGTGGGGCTGCGGGCGAGGGATTCCGGCTGGAGGACGCTCCCGGGGGGATGTGAGACCGCTTTTAGGCGGGCCTGGGGTTAGTCGTCGGCCAGGCGGGAGAGTTCGTTGCGCAGCCGCAGCTGGGACAGATTGTGGAAGGCATCGATCCAGCGGACGGTCCCGCTGTAGGACCGCATCACCACCGAGTGAGTCTCTACCGTCCCCCCCGCGAACCGCACCCCGCCCAGCATCTCCCCATCGGTGATTCCGGTCGCGGCAAAGAAGATGTTCTCGCCTCCGCAGAGGTCCTCGGCACTGAAGATCTGCGCTTCCGAGAAACCCTCCTGGTGGATGAGCTTGCGCTCCTCCTCATCGCGGGGCCAGAGCCGGCACTGCATGTCGCCACGGATGCAGCGCACCGCGCAGGCCAGCAGCACAGCTTCAGTGGCGCCCCCGATCCCCAGGAGGACGTCGAGGCCGGTGCGCTCCGGAAGGGCTGCCATCACTCCGGCCGCGACGTCGCCATCGGTGATCAGCTTGACCCGGGCGCCAGTGGCCCGGATCTCCTTGAGCAACTCCTCGTGGCGGGGACGGTCTAGGACCACCACGGTCAGATCGTGCACCGGTCGCTCTTCAGCGGCCGCGATCCGCTGCAGGTTCTCGGTGTGAGAGACGCGAAGGTCGATCACCCCGCGCGCCCGGGGACCGACCACCAGCTTCTCCATGTAGGCGCAGTGCGTCTTGAGCAGAGTGTCCCGCTCCGAGAGCGCCACGGTGGCGATTCCTCCGGGAAGGCCACGGGCGACCAGTCGCGTGCCGTCGATGGGATCCACCGCCACGTCGACCAGCGGCGGGTTGCCGTTGCCGATCTGCTCACCGATGTAGAGCATCGGCGCCTTGTCCTTTTCGCCCTCACCGATCTTGACGACCCCGGCCATGTCCACGTGGGAGAGGCTGCGGCGCATGGACTCAACTGCGGCCCGGTCGGCGGCGATCTTGTCGTCCCGGCCCATCCAGCGGGCCGCCGACATCGCCGCTCCCTCGGTGACCCGGACCAACTCCAGGGCCAGGTTGCGGTCGATCGGAGTCCCCGGGTCAGCGCCGCCCTCGTCCAGCTCAAACGGCTCTTCGGCCATACCCATCCCGGGTCAGCATACGGTCTGGGATCGCTCAGCTAGCCCGGCCGCCCGCTCCCCCGAACGGTCCTCCATCGGGCGGCGCCTTGGAGTGGCAGTCACAATTGACTCGGTGGCAGACCGTCCCTCCCTCGAGCCTTCGATGGACCGCACCACGCCTCGTCGATTTGGCTACGACGAGCCGGCCCGCGCCCTTCTGATCGAGTGGATGGATGGGGGTGGTCAGGCGATTCCGTTCGACAGACTTCGGCGGGCCTGCCCCTGCGCTCTGTGCACCGGCGAGCTGGGGCGGCCGGGCCGGTTCCAGCTCGATCCGGAGCTGCACCAGGGCGAGGATGAACTGGCCGACATCCAGTTGGTGGGCAACTATGGGCTCAAGGTGATTTGGAACGACGGCCACGACACCGGGATCTACCGGTTCGAGATCCTCCGTCAGATCGGTGATGGCGAGAAGAGGTAGCTCCTCTCGTTCCCTTGAGCTACCCCATCACGCAGAAGACATTGCCTTCCGGATCCGCCATCACCACCCAGGGCACGTCTCCCTGGCCGATGTCCTCCCTGATAGCGCCCCGGCTTTCGAGCCAGGCCACCTCCTCCGCTTGGCTCCGATCGACCGACCAGATGTCAAGGTGGATGCGGTTCTTGCCGATCTTGGCTTCGGGGACCGGTACGAAAACGATTGTGGGCAACTGGGGGGCGGCGCGGAATGCGTCGTCTGAGGGGCGCTCATTGCCTGGGGGCCAGGGGGATATCCCCACCCACCCCTCGGGAGCCATCGGCAACACCTCATAACCGAGGACCTCGGCCCACCAGCCGGCGATGGTGAGCGGATCGTGGCTGTCGACGATGATCTCGGTGACACGGCTGGTCATCTCGCCCATCCTAGCCATCCGGATTTCTGAAGGCGGGCCCCGGGAGTTAGTCCGCCCGCTCCAGCAGTCGGCGGATCGTGGCGGCGACCAAAGTCGGCTTGAACGGCTTGGCGATCACCTCTCTGGCCCCGGCAGCTAGCGCCTTTTCCCGGCCCTCGGGATCCCTTTGCTCGGGCATCAGAACGATTCCGGACGGAGGCGCCAGGCCCTCGCCGATCAGCCGGCGGCAAAGGTCCCGACCATCCTCCTCGAGAGTGACATCGCACAGCAGGAGCTCCACTCCGCCCTTTCGGACAAGCGCCTCAGCTTCCCCTGCGCTGCGGACCCAGACCAGCCGGTGGCCCTCCATCTTTAGTTTGAACTCGAGGATCCGACCGATCATCGGCTCGTCTTCCGCGAGCACCACGGTGGCCGCCGCCTGGGGATCCACGAGTTCGAGTCTAGGGGTCGGGCGAAACCCACCCTTCAATCGCGGTGACGGTCCAGAATCGGGGCTGCGACATCGAGATCGGATTGTGCGATCCGATCGAAGAATGGCTCCTCGTGGACGGGGTCAAGAAGTGGGGGCAATCCGCGGCCGCCGCGGTCATCGCCGGCGTGGGCGCGCTGGCTTTGATCGCGGGCACGGGCGCGCCCCTGGCGAGCGCCAGCTCCAACTCGCCCTCCTCTTCCCCTGCCACCCTCGCAGCCTTGGTCGCAAAGGCCAAAGCGGAGCTGGTAACGCTTGCCGCCGAGGTACAGGCGGCGCGCACGGCCATTGCCAGCGACAAGGTCCAGATCGGCCAGGAGCGTCGGCAGCTGGCCAACCTGGTGTCCGAGGAGTACACCGGCGCTCCCAATGGCCTGCTCTCGGTCCTGGCCAGCCCCGATTTCAATACCGCCCTCGACACCCAGATCGAGCTCTCCCAGCTGACCGCCTCTCAGCGCCAGCTCCTGCTGAATCTCGCCCAAGATGTGCGCAACGAGCAGGCCAGCGAGGCGGCCCTACAGCAGGAGCAGAAGCAGGCTTCGGCGACCGAGTCCCGGCTCCAGGCGGAGGAGCTGGTGGCCGAGTTCCAGGCCAGTCAGGCGGCTGACGCTACCTTCCAACCGAAAGTGCAGGGCGGACCAGCTTCGAAAAGTTCGCCGGCGGCTGGCAGCTCGCCCAGCGCCACCCCGACCCCCACTCCAACACCGGTGAGCACTCCTACACCGGGTGGCCCGGCGCCGACCCCACCCCCCAGCTCGCCTCCCGCTAGCGAAGGGGGAGGGTCCTTCACCGTCAATACCAACCTGACCCTTCCCAGCGGCATCTCCCTGCAGCAGATCCAGGAGTTCCTGCAGGGAACTCCGCTGGAGGCTGACGCCAGCTACTTCCTCCAGGCGGAGCAGTCCAATCACGTCAGTGCCATCTATCTGGTCTCGGACGCCGTCCTGGAGACCCGCTGGGGCACCTCGGCGCTGTACACGAACAAGCACAACCTGTTCGGATTCGAGGCCTACGACGCGAACCCCTATGTCGACGGCGAGACCTTCACCAGCGACCAGGACTGCATCTCCTACGTCTCTTGGTTCGTCTCGGCGTACTACCTCACCCCGCCCGGCTCCGAAGTTGCCAACTACGGCGGCCGGTCGGGCACGGTGGCGACGGGTCAGTACTACAACGGCCCCACCCCCAAGGGGATGAACGTCGACTACGCCAGGGATCAGAGCTGGGCCAGCAAGATCGCTCAGATCGGTGCGCTGCTCCAGACCATGTCGGGCTGAGCCAGAACCGGGAAGCTTTCCGCGGGTAGCCTTTGGGTGTGAGGTCGGGGTCGGAGCGGGAGTCGCCAGCGCCGCCGAGCCGCTTCGACCTCCCGGTGAAGGATTACTTCTGCCTCGCCGACGGCCGGACCGCGGCTCTGATCAACCCCGCTGGGGGCTGTGATTTCTGGTGCTGGCCCGGCTTCGACAGCGCCGCACGTCTGGCCGCCCTGCTCGACCCCGGTCGAGGTGGTTCGGTAGGGGTGACTGCGGAACAGGGTGTCGATGCCTCCGCCAGCTGGGCTGAGATGTCACGGGTCGTCCGGTTCTCGTATCTCGACGGACTGCAGATCCAGTGCGGTCTTCTGGACGATGGCAGCGGCGCGAGCGCCCTTGCCTGGCTGGTCGACGGGCCGCCCGGGGCAACCATTCGGATTACGCTTCGCGATCCCAGCGCTGGAGGAGGCGCCGGCTGGGCCAGGGGGCCATTCGGGGCCACTCTCGCAGAGGGCGTCGTCGAGGACGGTCCGGGTGGGCCGCTGCTACTGACTTCCAGCGCGTCCACCGAGGTCGCTGAGGACGGTCTGATCGCCTACCTGCCCGAGGGGGGCCTCGCGGTCTGGCTGGGCGCGCCAGGCGAGCTCGACCAGCGTCCGCCCCTCTTGACCCTGGCTGAAGAGTCTCCGGCCGACGCAGTCCGGGCGACCCGAGAGCTTCTGGCGGGCTCGGTCGCGGCCGACCGCGAATGGATTTTGCAACTGCATGCAACCCCCCCGCTCGCCGAGCTCGCCGCCCGCGCCCCTCGCTGGGCGATCGGGGCCGTGGATCGGTCACTGCTGACCCTGCGAGGGCTGCAGCACCGCGACTCCGGGCTGTTCGTCGCCGCGCCGGTCACCTCGATTCCACAGTGGCCCGCCAGCGTCCGGGCCTGGGACTATCGCTATGCCTGGTTGAGGGACTGCGCCGACGCCGGAATGGCGCTCTGCCGCGTTGGGGCCCTGCCCGAGGCCGAGGCAGTGGCGCGGGGGCTGGGCCGGCTGGTCGGTGAGCGACCCGACCGGGCGGCTCCGGTTCGGCGGGTTCTCGGCGGCGAACTTCCCCAAGAGCACGTATTGGGTTACCTTCGGGGGTACTCGGGTGCGGTGGTTCGCATCGGGAATGGCGCCGCCGGTCAGGTGCAGCTTGACACCCTGGGCGAGATGGCCCGGCTCGCCTCGGAGCTGGATCGCCACCAGCATCACTGCCCGGAGGAGCTCCTCCGCCACGTCCCGGCTATCGCCGCCGCGGCGGCCCGTACTTGGCGACTTCCCGATCACGGAATCTGGGAGGCGCGCGGCAAGACCCAGGATTATGTCCATAGCAAGGTCATGGCGTGGTCGGCGCTCGAGGCCGCCTGCTCCCTCGCCGACCGGGGCCAAATCGAGGGAGCGGTTGACGCCTGGCGGAAGGAGCAGACCGCGATCGAGAGCGAGCTGCTACATCGGGGCCGGGGACCCAACCGGGAGCTGGTCATGTCCTTCCAGGACTCCGGTGCTGACTCGGCCCTGCTGGCCGCTTATCTTGTCGGGTTCGTCGTCGCTGACCAACCGGATGCCGACGCCACCCTTCGACGGGTCGCCCTCGACCTGGGCCGCGGTCCGCTGATGGCCAGGCACTCGCCCGAGCGCGACGGCATCGCGGCTCCCTGCTTTCCGTTCATATTTCCGGCGCTCTGGGCGGCCTGGGCCGAAGCTCTGCTGGGCGAGCTGGAAGCCGCCGAGTCTCGAGTTCGGGCCGTCTACCAGCTGGCCGGGGCAGCCGGCCAGCTCTCCGAGGTCGCCGACCCCGAGACGGGAGAGCTCTGGGGGAACTACCCGCAAGTGCAAAGCCACGCGGCGCTGGTAGACGCTGTCCTTGCCATCTGGGCTGCGCCGCTCCGACCGTTGTATTGACCGCCCATATACTGATCGACGGAGGAGTCGGGACTGCCTTGAGCACTCTCGCCCCGTTCGTCTAGTGGCCAAGGACACCGCCCTCTCAAGGCGGAGATCAGCGGTTCGAATCCGCTACGGGGTACCACAGTCGCCGCCGCTGGCGGCCATCTAAAGGGGAGCGGTGAGCAGTACACCAGATCAGCCAAACAACCCGCAGCGACCCCTGACTACCCTGCCGGTTGCGCCTCACGGACACCAGATCCAGGCGACCCACCAGACCGTGCTCCCGGTGGAGAATCCCCGGGCGATTTCGACCCTAGCGCTCATCTTGGGTTCGGTAGGGGACGCCCCGGGGCCAGATCGCCGGGTACTCCTGAGCCAGTTGTGTGGCGAGAATCCGACCTTTCTCGACGGCTGGGCCAGGCTCGCCGAGGCTGCCTATGCCGGCGGCGACCCGGTCGCCGCGTACGCCTACTCCCGGGTCGGATATCACCGGGGACTCGATCGTTTGCGCAAGAGCGGTTGGGGCGGCACTGGCCAGGTGCATTGGTCGGAGCCGACGAACCAGGGCTTTCTCCGGAGTCTCTATCTTCTGATGCTGTCCGCCGCCGCCCTGGGGGAGGAGGACGAAGCGTCCCGGTGCCACCAGTTCCTGCTCGACCTGGATCCCGAGGACGGACTCAGGGTGGGGGCGCGGCCCGTGCCCAACCCGGGCGAGCTACTGGATCAGGAGGAACTCCCCTAGGGCCGAGTCGGAGCCTCGTTCTCGGGAGGCGGCGCCAACTTCCCAGCCTTCGGCACCGGCCCCTTGAACCCAGCCGCAGTTCGGTGACCGCCGCCACCGTACCGGGCCGCGATCAGGCTGACATCCACCCCCCCAGGGGTCGAGCGCAGAGACCAGCGAGCCAGGTCTCCGCTTCCCTGCCACCACACGCCGGCAAAGGGGTGTCCGGTGGCGAGAACATCGCCCAGCTCACTCTGCAGCACCGCGCTGTTTACCGTGGGGACCACCGTTCCGAGGATGTCGACCATACTGGCGTGTGCGGCAACGCGCTCGACCATGCGGCGCTGATAGCGGAGCAGGGCACGACCTTCTACGCGTAGCTGGTCGACATCGATGGAGTCCCATGTTTTGAAGTCAAAGTCATGGGCTCGCAAGGCGGCCGACACCTCTTCGCTTTCAGGTAGATCATGACGCCACAGGTCCCGATCCTGGACGTAGCGAAGCAGCGCGGGGACTGGTTCCTCGTGGAGGTACTGCCAGGCCATCACGGCACCACTGCGGTTCATGTCGAAGACGCAGTAGGGAAGATCCGCCAGTTCGCTGGCTGCCGACCGATGATGATCCAGGACCACGAGACTCGCCGCGGACTCAGCCAGCTTTTCGGTAACTTCCCGGTCGTAGGCAAAGTCAGCCATCAGGACATGCCGCCCTGTCGTTTTTGGGGGAGGATCGCCATGGCTGACAGGGACATAGTCGGCCGCTTCGCCATACCGCTTCCAGGCGGCGAAGGCTGCCCCGAAGCCGTCAGGGCAGTCGCCGTGGTAGACGATCATAGGTCGCGTGCTCGGCGGAACCGCAGCCGCGGGGCGCTTAAGCGCTGACATAACCAGTACGGTACCCCCTCTGCGAAGACGACATCGATTACGGGTAGATGAAGCCCATGACTCCGCTGGTGTTAGGGATGATGCGCATGTCCTCTAGGCCACCGCTTTCAACATTGTCTTCTTCTACAGTGAACTGGGTGCCACTAGACCCCCCACCGATAGCCACGACCCAGGCCACATGGCCCAAGTCGCTGTAGAAGCGATTGTACCCGGGGATAAAAACAACGATCGAACCAACTTGCGGCGTACTTCCGATCGGGTATTCACTATCGTCGGCGATCCAGTCATCCGCATTCGCGCGCCATCCGATGATCGCGTGGGTGGCCACGAACCAAGTGCACTGACCTACCGGGGTGTAGTCGTTCTGAGGAGGGCTGAGATAGGGTCCGCTGTAACACCCGTTACACGCATTTACGATCTCGCCAAATGAGCCACTTCCACTTCCGCCCGCAGCTGAGTCGTCCTCAAGCACCACGATTTGTGCCGAGATCTGCTGCACCTGTGCGGAGATGGTGGCCGCCTGACCCGTCAGACTGTTCTGCTCCGTGGTCAGTTGACTCTCCTGCGTTTGCAATTGGTCCTCTTGGCCCTGAACTGTGTTCACCAGGGTGTTGACCTGCTGCTCCTGCGCCTGCTGCTGCGCCTGGAGTTTTTTGAGCGCATTAGCGTCCGCGATCAGCTGTTGCGTCAGAGAGTCGAACTGCGCCCGAACAGTCTGGAGGTCGACTGTGTCGTCCACCAATTTGGAGATGCTCGAACTGTCGGCGATGGCGGCAGCCATCGAGTCGCTGCCGTCCCGCTGGTAGAGGATGGTGACTAGATCCGCCAGCTGCGAACGGTCCTTCGCCATCTGAGCCCGGGTCGCCACGAGCTGCGCTTTGGTCTGGTCCAGCTCACCAGTCACCTGGCTGAGCTCAGTTTCGTCCTGAGTAAGTTGTGTCTGAACAGCGGTGATCTGAGTTTGAGTGGCTGCGGCTTCCTGGCCGACGGTCGAAGCCGCACCCTGCAGAGAACCTAGCTGCTGGAGTAGCGACGCCTGCTGAGCCTTGAGTTGTTGGATCTCCGTCGCATAGCTGGCGGACGCCGGACCGGTGGTGACTAGTGATGCCGCCATGGCGGCGATTCCGAACATGCCCAACTGGGCTGCGGCGCGTAGGACTCGCTTGATTCGGACTTGAGACATAGGCTGGAACGTGAGATGGGAGTGTCTCGACCCTCGACTCTAACAGCGATCACGGTGGGCTGCAAGTTCAGTTACAAGTTCGTACTGGGACTTGCCCCGCGGCGGTGGCGCCCTCAATGGGGTTCGGGGCGCGTGATTCACTCCCGTCTTCAATACCCCGTGCGCGTGAATACGAAATGGACCGGAGGTGTGCACGTACCCACCATTGTGCAGTGGCGTGTCTCCCTACGGAGGCAATGCACCCCCTTGACTTCACTTTCGTATCTAACCAAAGCGTCCATCCGGTTTCGCTCCATCTCACTTTGAGTTCGACCCGGAGTCGAAGTCGCCACTCATTCCAGTTCACGCCTTCTCACTCGAGATGGCGGCACTTGAGTGGCTCCTCAGAGCTGGCCAGTAGGCGCGAACGATGGGGATCCCGCTCCGCCTGACGAATTCCCCCAGGGTCATTAGGATCGGTCAAGGTGCCCAGGCGGTTCCGGTCAGGTCGGGGAGGCGCTGAACCGGGCAATCGAGATCCCACCGTCGTTCTTGGCGTAGAGGGCGAAGCCCAACCGGGCGCTCACTCCGAGGATCCAGAAGAAGGCCGCGAGCCAGCCCGCCTTGGCGTAGAAAATGTCCCCAGGACCGGGATTCACCGTGGTGAAGTTTGCGCGGAGCGCCCCCAAGAACTTAGCCCACCAGTGCTCCCCCAGCCACCACCATCAGGTCGTTGCCCCTCGTGGGGATCCCGTGCAGGTAGTTCACGGAGACCACCGCGACTGCCAGCCGGGGGAAACAGAGCCTGATTCCCGCCAACCGTTGGCCGCGCAGCTGCCGAATCGCTATCAGGCTGAAGACGGCGCTCAGTACGTACTCGGCGAAGGAGATGCTCAACTACTTCCACGTGCAGAGCCCGATCGGGTCGGAACGACGGTGGAAGTCGTGACGGCGGCTTAGCGCCGCCTTCGAATCGAGCGCCGGCGCGGGTGATCGGGACGATCCTGTGGCATTTTCGTTCATCAGAACTGGGGACCGGGCGGCAGAATCGGATCGACCCGTGAACACCCCAGCCAGATCGACCAGCACGGCGCCGCTACAGCTCCGCGCCGTGATGGAGCGCAGCCAAGCTCAACTCTCGCTCTCCAGGGAGAGAAGGCAACTACTCGGGCGTTCCCTGCCCTTCATGGCTCTGGCCGTGATCGCCGACGTCAGCGCTGCCCTTCCCTCCGGACCCAGGTATGGCGTGCCGTTCGCGGCCGGCACCTTCCTGCTGGGGGTTGTCTGTGCTGCCAACGCGCTCCCCTGGCGGGAATACCCCAAATGGACGGCGGTCCTGCCTTCCCTGGTCTACGTGGCGTCGGCTACTCTGATCATCATCTCGGTCGGCACCGTCGAGACCGGGATGCTGCCAATCTTCCTGGTGCCAGTGCTCTGGACCGCTCTCTACTTGCACAAGTGGGAATCAGTCGTCGTCATCGCCGGCTGCGTGTTGGCCATCGTCGGGCTCTCCATCGCGGAGCACGAACCGTTCTTGACGATGGCGCGGCGGGCAGCGTTCTGGGGAGCCGCCAGCGTCGTCATCACCGTCGCTACGCACCGTCTCAGGGATCGACTGCATCGAGCGCTCGCCGAGCGGGAAGAGTCTCTTCGCCAGGCTGACGGTCTGAGTCAGGCAGCCCAACACCTCAGCTCGCTGCTCCAGCCGGACACGGTGCTATCCGAGGCCTGCTTGTTAGCTGCGGTCATGGTCTCGCCTCCGGGAGTGCCGGGTCGGCGAGCGAAGTACTTCCGGATTGACGGAGACACGGCCACCGGGGAATGGGAATTCGACGAGTCCAACCAGCGCTCAGCCTCCAAGTACCCGCTGTCGGAGCACCCGTATCTCGCCGAGGTGGTGCGCACCGGCAACCCAGCGTGCGGAGCCTATGACCTCAATGCCGTCGGCCCAACTCTCCGGGCCAATCTCTTGAGCACTGGCACCACCCACGGGGCCTGGATCCCGATTTCGCCCAACGGGGTGCTTCACGGGGTACTTACGGTCTCGGCCCGGGGCGTGGCCATCTCTGACGAACTCTTCACCCGGGCCCTTTCCCTGGGCAACATCGTCGCGTTGGCTCTCTCCAACGCGCTGGCCCTGCAGATTAGCCGAAAGGAAGCGGTCACGGATCCGCTGACCGGGCTGACCAACCGTCGAGGCCTGGAGGAAGCGGTTGCCCAGCTCGGCGGTCGCCGCAGCTTCGCGGTGCTCGCCCTCGACGTGGACGGGCTGAAATCCGTGAACGACACCTTCGGTCACGCCACCGGCGACTCCCTGCTGATCGGCATTGCCCAGGCCACGACCAGGGTCATGCGCAAAGGAGACCTGATGGCGCGGACCGGGGGTGACGAGTTCGCCGCCTTCCTGCTGGATGCCACGGCGGAGGGCGCGGGGCACACCGCCCAGCGGATTCTCGAGGCCCTGAAGCTGACCCTGGTCGATGGGGTAGCCCCGAGCGTCAGCATTGGCGGCGCCTGCGGGTCAGCGGACTCGCGCCTGATGGAGGTTCTACAGGAGGCGGACTCTGCCATGTACGTGGTCAAGCGCGCCGGGGGCCACTCCTATCTGCTCGCCTCGCCGGCGCAGGTCGCCGAAGTGGCGGTCTAGCTTCTCAGCGACCGGGGGAAGCCAGCGTACCTACTGTTCGCCCAGCTTCTCGGTAGATGCCGCGGGGCCCGGCTTCTGCTTGCGAGCCGCCCGGTGAGCGCGGCGTTGCTGGGTGACCTGAAGCACGCTCTCCACCTCCTTGCTCGGGGCTCTGTGGGGCGGTCTCACCGGGACCAAGGATGACTCTAACTGCCCCTTCCTTGTGCCCGACCACGGCCCCGGCGGCGCGTCGACCAGAGTGGCCAGGTGATGGGCCAGGCTCTCGTAGTTCACACGCCAGCCGCGGAAGTGGGGCCACGCCTCTTCAGCGGTCCGCTCGGCCTCCCAGCCGACCTTGAGTACCCGGTTCACTCCGAACTGGAACTCCTCCAGGGTGAGCTCGATCGGGTCGTCGGGGCTCGGGTCCGCCGGGAACGTGTATCCGGTGACCCTCGAGAGTGAGCGAAGACAAACCACTCCCATCCGGAGGAACGGCCGCGCTGAGGCAGGGGCAGTCAGCGGGTTCAGGGACAGCTGCATGGCGGCAGCGTCCATGCAGGCCAGCAGCGCCAGGGTCCAAGAGGTCCGGGGTTCAGGAGAGCGGAAGTAGAGCAAAGTGGTGTAGCTGGTGTGGCTCTCGGCCACATCGGCCGCCCACTGCTCCCAGTTGCGGTATAGCTCGGCTAAGTGCTCCAGGTTGTCGATGAGGGCGTGGCGAGCCAAGATCTCCGGTCCCCAGGGCGGAGATCCACTGCTGCTATCCAGCATGGTCACCAGGGTTTCACGTCGATTGAACGAGCTGTAAAGCGTGGGCAGATAGGAGATCTGCAGGGCGACCACGATCACCCCTGAGGCTGACTCCAGGAAGGCGATGGCGGTCTCTAGGCCGCTGCCGGCCCGAGCGATCCCCAACGGCAGAATCGAGGACGAGCTGAGCCGTATCGCCTCCGCGAAGCTGTCTGAGCTACTGCCCCAAAACAGGAGGCTGAACCCGGCTACCAGAAGCCCAATCCATACCACTAGCCGCAGCACCAGGAATAGGGGTGCACCCTGGGCCAGGATCCCGTCGCGGGCCATGTAGTCGGACTGGGTGCGGGCTACGTAAACGGCCACCCCCTGGACCATGGCCGCCACCGCCGAGGAGAGCCGTGAGGAGACAGCTCGCGGCACGATGACCGTCCGAATCACGCTCCCCAAGGTCCCCAGCGTCAGGTAGAGGCCAACGAGCACGCTCAGGAGTCGGACGGCAATCATCGCCTCCCCTTCTAGCAGATCACTTATCGTGCAGGAATCCCGTCGGCCCGGGCCGCCGGTGGGTTAGGAGCGAGGCAGCGCGGGTGGAGGTGGCAGCCGCGGCAGCGTCGGGGACGCATTGCGCGAGTTGGCCTCCAGTACCGCGCCGGATAGACGCAGGAGCCGAACTATCCTTCGGGCCTGGGCTCCAGAACGCGGCGGCGGTGAGATGGCGGTTGCGACAGGCACCACCCAGCGAGTGCTGACGACCCGAAGCCGCCACCGACCAAGAGCGCGCTGGACCATTTCCACCTCGGTGTGCTCGATCGCGGCCGGAGCCGATCTAGTGGCGGCGTTCCCGCCCCCCGCCCGGAGACGGCTCTGACTCCACCACCACCATCCCAGGCGGACCGCCAGAGGCGCCGCGGCCACTATCACGGTGGCGATTCTGGCCCGAGTGAGAGGTCGCGGGGCAGGTCCAACCAGCTCCGCCACCAAGGGGCGGCCGGGTGAGTTTTTCAACCTGGGGAGATGGTACCGATCGCGCCCGGGCCGGGACCCTTCGATGCCAATTGGCGAACCGGCATCGGAGGATGTTGTCAGGCGGAGGCCGGTTCCGAATTGGCCGGGGTCGGCACCGGTGGCGGTGCCTCCATCAGCTCTAGGGCTGCGATCACCTCCCGGGTCAGGCCGGTGGGTGTCGACGCGCCAGACGTGACTCCCACCCGATTGCAACCGATGAACCACTCCGGCTGGAGATCGGCGACGGTGTCCACCAGATAGGCGGGCCGCTTCGCCAGTTGATGAACGACCTGGACCAGGCGCTGGCTGTTGCTGCTTCGGGCGCTGCCCACCACGATCACTACATCACACTCCCGAGCCGCCTCGACCGCTGCTTGCTGCCGGTCCTGGGTGGCGCTGCAGATCTCGTTGTGTACTTCGACGTGCGGGAAGCGCAGGCGGAGCTTCTCGATGATCGACTGGGTATCCCAGACCGAGAGGGTTGTCTGGGTGGTGACGGCCAGCTTGGGATTGGTGATCTCCAGGGTGTCGACATCGGCCAGGGACTGGACCAGGTGGATCCTGTCAGGGGCCTCCCCGAGGACGCCCTCCGGCTCTGGGTGGCCGGCCTTGCCGATGTAGATCACGGAATAACCCTCACCGGTGAGTCGTTGGACCAGGTCATGGGTGCGGACCACATCACTACAGGTGGCATCGACCACGTTCAAGCCCTTGGCTCGAGCGCGCTCCTTGACTTCGGGCGATACTCCATGAGCGGTCAGCACGACTGTGCCCTCGGTGACCTCCTCCAGCGCCTCCAGCCGGGAGGGAGCGTCGATGAGTTTCACGCCGCGGTCGGCGAACTCCCGCGTCACATGCTCGTTGTGCACCAGATAGCCAAGCATCGCCACGGATTCGCCCTCGTGCTCCTCAGCGGCCTGGCGGAGAGCTCGGACCGCCTCGACCACCCCGTGGCAGTACCCGCGGGGCTTGATCTTGACGACTTCCATGCCTCGATCGTAGCAGTCGCTGTCGAGACCCTCGATCTCAATCGGGCGCCCCGGAGTCAGGTCGCGACCGCTCTGTCCTACCGTTCCCGCGACACCGGGACGAGCGGGCGATCCCGGTGCACCACCCCCGGCCAGTGGAGCCGGCGCTCCTCGGTGCCAGACCGATCCTGATCTGGGGCTGACCTCGACCGAGCTCGCGAACGCGGCGGCACCGGCGCATTCTCATTTCCCGATTCCGAACGGCTCAGATTGCGCCGGACCGTGCTCGGCCGCCGCGACGCCTCCACGACCGTCTCGAGCCAGGCCCAGGCCCGATAGGCGGAATACCCACCCAGAGCCAGGAGCGTGACCGAGCCGACTCCGTTGAGGACGCCGGCCAGCGGTGGGAGAACGATGGAGAGCGCGGCGCAGGCTCCGATCAGAGCGAGCGCCGACTTGATCCGACCCTTTGCCATCACCTGAATTAGGTCCGCTCCCCCGGTCCCACGGGGCCGGTTACGATCCCCGCAGATGCCTCTCTCGCTCTCAGTCGGCTCCGGACATGGCGGTCACGGCCACCGGACTTGGCTACACCTGCTTCCCGGCGACCCGACGTTTGTACCCAGCGAGGTCCTGCTGCAGGCAACTATCCAGCTGCTGTTCGAGGTGGGGCTGGCCACCGCCGGCTCGGAGCCCGACGCCCTTCTGCCCGGTCCCGCCTTCGCCCGGCTCTTGCTTCCCCCCGGTCGACTGCAGATGGCGGGGCCGGGCCGTGGCGAGGTCCGCCTCGAGAGCGGGGTCCTGCGCTGCTATCCGGATCCGGGTCCAGAGGGCTTTGACACCGAACCGCCCCAGGGCTACCGAGCGGTGTGTCCCGTCTGCGCTGCGGCGCTTGAATTCTTCCGGCTCAGGTTCCCGGACCCAGACCCGATGCGGGCCTCGTGCCCGAGCTGTACAGCGGGTTTCGACGTCTCCCAGCTAACCTGGTCCCCTCGGCTGCCGGCGGCTCGCGCCGAGCTGACCTTCGGCGACCTGGAGGACCGTCCCTCGCTCCGATCCAGCGCGTTCTTTGGCCAGCTGAAGAGCCTGTGGGGAACGCCGATCGTCGAGGCGCACGTGACTCTCTGACCACCCAGGCTAGACCTCAGTTGTCGCCGACCGCCGTGCCGCCCGCGCCCAGCGGCGGCCGGCCCCCTCCGCACTGGACCCGTAGTGGGCCGCCACGTTGAGGGCGCCGGGAACGCGTAGCATCAAGTAAAGGGCGGCGAATGCATACAGAATCCCGATCACCCCGTGCCCGCGCGCGAATGCGAGAGCGATGGCGCTGCGAAGTACTAGCAGCTGACCAAACTGCATGAAAAGAGTGATCACCAGGAGACGCAGCCACTGACGGGAGAAACCCCGCGTTTCCGGGAGAATCCAGGCGATCGCCGCCAGCGGGGCAGTGGCACACAGCACGGCTAGCAGCGTGTACCGCACCACGTAGGCAAGCACCAAGATCACCAGTGCCAGCACCAGCGCGGCAGCGAAAAGCAGCAAAAAGACGTTGGTCGAAGCAGACCGCAATGCGGAACCACTCAGCGGTGAACTCCACGGTAACTGGGCCAGGTTAAGGTCGGCTCCGCCGCTCACCACTGCGCTGAGGGCGTTGTTCAGATCGACGGCCTGCTGAAGCAACGGCAGGCTAACAACAGCCAACGCGAGCGCCACGAGCACACGGGGCAGGACGATCTGCAGGTGGTGGCGCGCGTCGCCGGCGCTGGCAACAGTGCGCAGCGAACTGTAGAGAAACACAGCTACCAGCAGCGCGCCACCGGCGCCCAGCAGTAAGTGGTTCAGCTGCCCCACGCCCGGGGTATCAGTGAAGGGCTGATGGCGAAGAGGATGGGCGGCGTCGTAGGTACCGAACAGGTAAGTTCGGAGGGCTCCATCGAGGGTGGCGCGAGAGGACGTCACGAAGGCGGTGAGGGCACCGCTGATGAGATGGTTGAACAGGGAGAGGGGGTGGAGGTCAAAGCTGGGAAAGGTCAGCGCGACCACGGTTCAGCCGACGCTGTGCGGGACTGCCGCCAGCAGCACGTGGGTGAGCACGCCCGCCAGCTCCACCCCCAGGGTTCCGACGGCGATCCGGCCCAACCATCGTTAGGGCCTCCATGGCACTGTGAGGGTTGGGGGCAACCACGCGCCAGACAAAGGCACTGACAAACGCCAATGTACCTAGGCTGCCGATTATTCCCTGTCCGATCAGAACCCAGGAATTGAGCAATGAATTTAGCTCGCCCACGAATCTACCCCCTGCTGACTGAGATGCTCCCTCCCCTATGTCCGCTGGGGGAAAGCGCTGGCGCTCGTCAGCCGCAGTCGGCCAGCCAGGGAGCTTCGGAGGTGGCGGCGACGATAGTCACTGGTCCGTCGTTGACGGAGTCAACCAGCATGTGGGCGCCAAACTGGCCCTGGGACACGCGGACGACCCCGAGGCGGCGGAGCTCGTCGATGAAGAGCCGATACAGCTCGAGCCCACGCTCAGGGTCGGCCGCCGCAGTGAACGCCGGCCGATGGCCCCGGCGAGTATCGGCGAAGAGGGTGAACTGGCTGACCACAAGTACCTCACCCCCAACGGCCAGGAGGGACTTGTTCATCTTGCCGGCTGCATCGGGAAAGATGCGGAGTTCCACCAAACGTCCTGCAAAGTGTCGAGCAACCGCCGGCTCGTCGGTGGGACCGACTCCCAGGTAGATCGCCAGACCACCCCTGATGGCGGCGATCAGCTCGCCATCCACAGTGACCCGGGCGCGCGCCACCCGCTGCACCACAGCCCGCAACGGATCAGCCGATGGCGCGCAGGCTGCGGTAGATGCGCATCGCCTCGGCTTCCGCCTCTAGGAATCCGGGCGCGTGGTCCTTCATCCCATGGATCGCGAAGCTCCACTGCCCCGGTAAGCCGACGGGGCCAGGCAGGGTCGCCCCGCGATACCGCGGAGGGTAGAAGGTAATGGTCCCGCCGGCCAGCCGCTTGAAGATCGGGCCCGCCACCATCACCTCGTCGATGCTTCGAGGTCCACTCACTTCACCCTCTACCAGAGCCAGCTGGCGCTGCTTGCGGATCGGGTTGTCGGGATCCAACACCAGAGCTCGTCCGCCCAGCCTCCCCGTCAGCTTTAGCAGCCCAAAATAGACCGCCAGCGCGTCCGTCTCGTCCCCTGCCAGGCGGACGAAGCCAGCGCCGAAGATCGGCTCATGATTCTCCAGGCGCAGGTGGCGCAGGTACTCCATCTCAAAGAGGCCCGGGGAGTCATCTGTCGCGAGCCAGAAGGGCTCCGAATGCCACGATCTGGTGGCGGCGAAGTTGGCCACCGCCGTGGTCCACTCGGCCCCGCCGGCCAGGCCGGGATTGGTCAGACGGACAAAAAGCACCCGGCCCATGAAGGATGATTCTAGACTCGGACCCGAGGGTGCCAACTTCATGGCCCCAGACCGTCGCCACCCTCAGTCGTCGCTCTCGGAACTGAGCAATTGGTGATATTCGGACGCGGCCTCGATCTGAATCGGTGCCCGCCGGGACCCCAAGAGCAGGAGAAACTGGCCCCGTCCGGCTCTCTCCAGCCATTGTCGCTGGGCGTCGTCGAGGAGGAATCCCTGCTGTAACCGAAGGGCAGCTGCGGGGTGCTGGCTGCCGAGCAGCATGGTCGCTGAATTCACTGCCATTACCTCCCCGGGAGCGCTGCCGAGGAGGTCGCCGGCGGACTGGGTGAGCAGCACCAAAGAGCCCTGATATTTACGGATCCGCCGAGCGAGGTGGGCCATGAGTCGCTGCAGGGGGGCGTTGTCCGCCAACAACCCGGCCTCGTCCACGATCGCCTGCTTCCGACCCCCCTGAAAACGGATCCAGCGCCAGAGCCAGTGCGAGACCAGCAGGGTGGCGGCGGGGAGCCAGGCCGAGGGGAGTTCGCGGAGTCCAACCGCGGTGGTCGTCATCACCTCCGGCCCCCGCCCCGCGGAGTTGAAGAGTGCCCCTGCGGTCCCGTCCAGCCAGGGCAGCAGCCGGTGGGCGACCGTCTCGCCCGCTTCGGTTCGGCGCAGTCGGGGGAGACAATCGGAGAGCACCGCTGAGCCGGTCCCGGCTTCAGCGAGCACCCACCTCACAGCGTCGGAGACCTGGCCGATCTCCGCCGGCGACAGCCGTCCACAGAGGAGGGAGATCAGTTCGGCGACCGCACTCGGAGCCTCTCCCGGCTCCGCCATCTCCAGCAAGTTGAATCCGCTAGGCCGGGAATCACCGAGCGAGAGGTACTGACCGTCGACCGCCTCGCACCATCGACGATGCTCGTTTTCAGGATCCAGAACGACGGTTCGGACGCCCAGGCAGACGGCTTCGAGTCCGAGTAAACCGCCGAGGTAGGACTTACCGCTGCCGGAGGCTGCCACCACCCCCAAGTTGGCATTCGGAAGAGCTGTTGGATCATGGAGCTTCAACCAGACCGGAGCGCCTGTCCGCAGGTGCCGCCCCAGGTGAACCGCGCCCATCGTCTTTCCGTCCCAGTCGTCGAGCCAGGGCCACAAGGTGGCGAGTTCGCCACTCTGCACCACCCGCCTCGGTCCGAGTGGGTCGGTCGGAAGCAGCTGGGTCTGGAGGCGGGCAGGGCCCGGACTGCACCAGGCCGGTGCGAGCCCTGCTCTCAGGGCCGCCACTCGGGACTGCAGGTCGTGGACCAGCTCCCGGGTGTGGTTCGCGGTGTCGGCGCCCAAGGTAGCGGTGATCGCTAGGTCGAAGAGCTTGCCCTCGGATCGAGCCAGTACCTCTCGGAGCCGCGCCGCCGAGTCCAGTGCTGCGCGCAGTCGAGGGTCCCCGTCCTCACCGCGCTGGCCGGCGGCCAGCTCCCTGGCGCGCAGTCCCACCATGCGGCGGCGCAATGACCGGTCTGCTGCACCTTTGGCCTGGGGCCAAATGCTCAGGATCAGGTCGAACTCACCCGGAGTTCCGACCAGAGCCCACAGCCACCCGGGAGCGACTTCAATTCCCGGCAACCGCTCAATCCAAACCGAACTCAGGTACCGCCCTCCAACTCTCAGGAGTGTCGGGCGCTCTCGCCAGAGACCCTCAGCCAGCGGAGCCGGTCGGTCAGGGGAGACAATCCAGCCCGGTCCAGACGGCGCCATCTCTCCATCGGACCCGAGATCGGAGAGGGCAAGGAACACGGTCCTCCGAAACCTGGGGCGGCGCCGAGTTTGATCGGCGAGATAATCCTCCATGGCAGCCTGCAGCCGACTCGAAGCTCGTCCGGGGGCCAACCCCGCGAGGGGATCATCCGTAGTCTCGCGGCGAGAGCAGATGAGAAATGCGACAGGTAGCTGCAACTGCTCCAGCCAGGTCTCCAGCTCGGCTGCCCGCTTCCGCCGCTCCGAGTCGACCAGGTCGAGAATGTCGGGAGCCTGGATGCGCCGGGTCCGGGGTTGTCCGCCGCCCGTCGCCAGGGACCTCACCAGGAGTGGGAGAGAGCGCGTACCTCCCGGGCCAGAAGGCTGACTCCCAGCGCCGACGGTGAGTCAGCGGAACGGCGCTGGCCGAGGTTCGACTCGCCCAGCTGTGGGTCGACGGGAATCGTGGCCGCCAAGCGGGCTCCGGCGCTGGCGATGCGGGTGCTCAAAACAGCGGCTGCGCCGGCTCGGTTGAGTACTGCCAGCACTTCGACGCCGGGGAAACTTTGGTGCAGATTCAGTACCTTGGTTCTGAGGGCACCAGGGGCGTCCTCCTCCCCTCCCCAGACCAAGATCAGCCCCACCACCTGAGATTGAGGTGGCAGGTTCTGCGCTCCGGCGCCCCAATCGCAGAGCAGCAACGGGGGGCACGAGCTGCCCTGAAGATCCGCCGGGATCCACTTGGCACCGGCCTCTTCAAGCCGACTTCCGGCCAGGGCCGGCTGGGGCGCAACCAGAAGCTGGCTCGCGACGGCCCGGCAGACTGAAGTGCAGCCGACTCCCGACCGCATAGCCACAAAGGCGACGGCCTTGGCGCTCGGGATCGCGGCCCGGAGCTCCGGCCTCGGGGTGGTGTCGAACTCAGCTTCCAGACTCTGCCAGTCACTCGGCTTCACTGCGGTTACTGACCGGCTGACGTACCCGAGAGCCAGCCAGCTCCAGCGGGCGAGCGACACTCCCCTGACCCTGCCCCAGGCCCACCTGGCGGTTACCAGCGCCACAAGCCCGGCCGCGCCCAGGCGCAGCGGATCGGGGAGCGGCAGCCCACCCGCAGCCCAGGCGCTCGCGGCTCCCAGCCCCAGCAGGACGAGCCGCGGCGCTGGCAGGCCCAGAGCGACCACGGCCTCACCGTCAAGGTTGTCCGCAAATCGAAGATTGTCCATGGTTGAGGGCGAGCCGGTCCCGCGCATCTGCAGTCCGCCGACCATCCGGGTTGGGGGGCGTGGTCAGGGGACTCGGACTACCTCCACAGCGAAGCCAACCGTTTGACCGGGCAGCCGGGGCGGCTTCGTCACCCGGAGGCGAACCCGCTTCACCTTGGGCAGCTTCACCACCGCCGCGGCGATCTGGGACGCCATGGCCTCCACCAGATGGAATTGCTTCTCTTCCACCACCTCGCGGACCGCCTCGTAGAGGTCGACGTAATTCACGGTGTCAGCTACCTCGTCGGTCGCCTGGGCGCGCACCAGGTCAGCGACAACTTCCAGGTCGACGGTGTACTCACCGCCAGCCCGTCTCTCGGCGGCGGAGACCCCGTGGTGTCCGAAGAATCGCAACCCGTGCAGCGCCAGGAGGTCGGGCGGGGGAGCCAAGGGATCAGGCTCGCCAATGGAGCTCACCGCCGGCTGGCTCTCGGGATCTTGTCAGCGGCCTATGGGCTTCTTTTCGACAGCTTCGATGGAGTCGATATGGACCACTTCGCGCCGGTTGTCCCGGGTCGGAAACAGCACGACCAGCGTCTGGGACAGGGCCGCGATAACCTGCCCCACGTCCCCCACAGAGATGCCCTCGATCATCTCCCCGGTGCTATGGCGGACGACGTCGTTCACCTTGACCCAGCTTCCTGGAGGCCACCGCATCTCCGGAGTCAGTTCCTCCGGGCTGAGGTCCTCCACGTTGATCGCCCCGCGATTCCCACCCCAGGGGCGGGTCGGTGAGGGGCGGGGCGCCACGCGGACCGTCGGAGCTGCCGGTGGGTCAACAACCAGGTCGGGCTCAGCTTCCTCTGCGATCTCCAACTCCTCCTCGTCATCGGCAAGCGGTGCCGTCTCAGCGCCGTCTTGTGCTGTCAGATCGGGCTCGGGCTCGTCCGGCTTGGGCGTGCGCCTGGGACTCATGGACACCAAATCACAGAAACAGGGGTAGCCGCAGGGACCCCCGCCGACTCGCGCCGGAACTCTCCCAGCGTAGCATGAGTTCCGCTGGAACTCATGCGGGGGTTCACTCCTCTTCGATCGACGTGACCCGCCACGGCTCGCGCTGACCGTCGAGCACCATTCGCAGCTGTACCGCCTCGTTCGTGGTGCTCGGAGAGGCGTCGGTGGTCAGGAAGCTGGTGCGGTCCCGGTACCGTAGTCGGACTGTGGCCTGGGCCTGGCCGGCAATCTCGGAGATCTCCAGGTTCAACGACTCTCTGAAAGGGCTGACCTGGATTCCGGCTGCCTGATAGGCGGTGAAGCGAGCCTTGAGCTCGGCCAGGGCGTCGCCGGCGAAGGCCTGACCGAGCCGACTGACGTTGCCACTCACGGCGGCATCGTCGAGGATGGCCAGGATCCGCCGCATCTCGCTTCGGATCCGATCGAGCAGCTGGGAGTCGGGGGACTTGCGCCGCTTCGGCAAGTTGGGCATCTAGTTCGCTCCCGCGCGCGGCCGCAGCACCCGCAGTAGGTCGGTGGGCAGGTAGGCAGACGCTGACGCGAGCGGCCGGTCGTGGACGTTTAGGACCACCGCGCCCGCGCCCTCATCCTCAATTGCTCCGTCCAGGGACACCGGGGCCGGCGGCACTTGAACGGTGGGAGCGTCGGCCCATCCGAAGTCATCGCGATTGGGCGCCGGCTGGGCGCCGGCAGGCCGGCTGGCGTGCTGGACCTGGGCCGCCTTGAGCCGGCTGACCGATTCCTCCGCTGCTAGCCCGGACCCGGTCGGGATCTCCTCGTACCCGGGGCGGCGGACGCCCTTGACCGTGCGTCCGACCAGCGCCACCGGCAGGCTCTCAAGATTCTGGAGCAGGGTCATCCCGGCGGCCTCGACCAGACACTGCAGAGTGGGCAGCGGCCACGGTGAGTCACCCGGAAAGACGTAGCAGCGATTGGCGGGGTAGTGGCGCAGCTGCGAGAGCACGGTGAAGCCCGGGTTGCCACTGCAGAGGACAGCTGCGGGGGGCTGCCCCCGATCGAGCATTGCGCCAATCCGCGCCAGGCTCGTCGCCGGGTCGGCCAACTCGAGATCCTCGACTGCTCCGACGATGTGGAAGGACGGCACCAGCTCAGCGGCGCGTCGAGCCAGGCTGGCCTCCCCGACCACCACAAGCGTGTTGAACTGATTGGCGTCTTCCACTAGCCGGGCGATCGTACCCCAGGCCGGCCTCGCCAGTTGCCCGGAGACGAACCCAGCCTGATCACCGCGCGGTCAGTACCTCCAGGTGGACGGTGATCTCGTCGAGGCGGCGTCGGTCGACCTCGATCCCCAGACCGGGTCCGGTCGGGACCCCCATGGTTCCGTCGGGGGAGAGCTGGAAGGGCTGGACGAGCACATCCTGCTGGAAGTAACGGTCGCTGGCCGAGGTATCCCCGGGGAGAGTGAACCCCGGAAGCGAAGCGAGAGCCAGATTGGCCGCCCGGCCGACCCCGGTCTCGAGCATTCCACCGCACCAGACGGGCCAGCCCGCCTCACCGCAGGCGTCGTGCAGCGCGACCGAAGGCAGCAGCCCGCCGATCCGACCCGCTTTGATGTTGAGGATCCTTCCCGAGCCCAGCGCGATTGCGGCCCGAAGGTCTGTCAGCGACTCGACGCTCTCGTCCAGGCAGATCGAGGTGTCGATCTGCGCCTGGAGGGCGGCGTGGTCGATCAGGTCGTCGTGGGCGAGCGGCTGCTCGATCATCATCAGGTCGAATTCGTCTAGCGCCCGCAACTGTTCTAGGTCGTGAAGGGAGTAGGCGCTGTTGGCGTCAAGCATGACCGGGGTCCCCGGGAAGCGCTGGCGGACCGAGCGGGCCAGCTCCACGTCGTAGCCGGGCTTGCACTTCAACTTGATTCGCTGGTAGCCCTCTGCCAGGTACCCCTCGATCGCAGTGAGGGTTGCCGCCAGCGATCCCTGGATGCCGATGCTCACCCCGCAGCTGATCCGGGTGCGAACCCCACCTAGGATCTGAGAGAGACTCCGACCGCTGGCCCGGCCCGCCTGATCCAGCAGAGCCATCTCGACCGCTGCCTTGGCCATGTGGTGACCGCGGACCCAGGCCCAGCTGGCGGCCTGTCCCGCGACATCGGCCGCAGACCCGGCTAGGACCGCGGGCAGAATGTTCTCCCGCAGCGCTAGCAGCGCCCCGGCGCAGGTCTCAGAGGAGTACCCGGGCTCGATCCCCGCCGCGCACTCGCCGACACCGGCGACGCCGTCGCCTTCCACCTCCACCAGCAGAGCCCGGCGCACGGTCTGGGTCCCGAAGCTGGTGGTGAACGGCGAGACTAGCGGTAACTCGACCACTCGCAGTCGGGCGACCTCCACCACCAATGGCGGTAGCTTCTCTGTCACGTCAGCCGACCCTCCCAAATTCTGGTCACGCAGCCGGCGAGCAGTGCGGCCCGATCGGGGATTGAGCCCAGCTCCGCCCACTCGCCTTCGGCATGGGCGTTGCCACCCACGATTCCCATTCCGTCCAGGGTTGGAACCCCCAGAGCGGCGGTGAAGTTGCCGTCGCTGCCACCGCCCACTGCTGCGCCCTCGAGCGCGGGCCAGTCGAGCTCCTGGGCCGCCTCCTGGGCCAGCGCGAAGAGATCAATCGAGGAGGCCCTCTCGAAGGGTGGGCGGTTCACGCCGCCCTCCACCTTCAGGCGAGCCTCCCGGAGCGTCACCCGGAGGCCCTGCATCCCCGCCTCCACTCGCTCTGCCTCGGCTGCGGTTGCGAAGCGCACGTCGACCTGCAGTTGCGCCTGTGCCGGAATCACATTGGTCCGAGTACCGGCCTGCAGCACGGTTGGGGAGACGGTCGTACCCAGCTCAGGTCGTGCCAGTGCCGCCACCTCGGCGACCAGGGGAGCGATCGCCACCAGTGAATTCACCCCCTTCTCGGGATCCAAGCCGGCGTGGGCGGCCCGACCGCAGACGGTGAGCTGGTACCCCCCGATGCCCTTGCGAGCGATCTTCACCGCTCTTCCCAGAGGCGGCTCCAAAACCAGCACCCCGGCGCTCCGTTTTGCCTCCTCCTCGATCAGTTCACGCGATGTGGTGCTGCCGACCTCCTCATCGCCGGTCAACAGGACCGACACACCCCCACGAGGACCGCTCGCCTCCTGGAGCCCGGCCAGGGCTGCCAGGGCGACCACTAACCCGCCCTTCATGTCGAATACCCCGGGTCCGCGGGCTCGGCCCTGGGACATCGCGTAGACCGGCTGAAAGGCGCCGTTGGCCCAGACCGTATCCAGATGCCCCAGGAGCAGCGGAGCAGGTCCCTCGGAAAGGCCCCAGCGGAACAGGAGAACTGGTACGCCCCGCTCGTCTAGTCGGCGACTCTCCGTCACCCCCACGCCGTCCAGAAAGAGCTCTTCGACCAGGTCCGCGCACTTGGTCAGCCCGACCGGGTCTCCGCTCGGCGACTCGGAGCGGACCAGGGCCTCCAGAAGCGCCAGCCACCGTGGTTGGAGTTCAATCAGCCAGCTGCGCAGTCCGGTGAGGTCTGGGGATCTGTCGACAACAGGCACCGAGAGAGTTTAAGTGGGGAGGCCAGCCGGCGCCCACTGCGGCCCGGTCCTCCCGGAACCGGAGCAACAGCTTCAGCCTACTTGCAGACCCACTCCCCCGACTCGCCGATCGAGAACATTTTGGCGGCGATGTCGGACTGCTGCACCGGGTCCCAGATATCGGTGCCCCCGTGGGCATGGAAGGTCGCTGGCATGAATTGGAAGAGGCCGCTGGCACCCGAGGACCTGTTGACGTCGGTGGGATTCAGGCCCGATTCGCACTGAGCCACACCGAGTAGCCAGGTGTACGAGACGTTGTACTGCTGGGCCGCCGACCAGATGATCTGCATGATGGTGCCGGTTGGAGGTTCCGGCACCGCCTGCCAGAACGCTGAACCGAAGGGCATTCCCGCCGCCACGGCCGGTGGTGGCGGCGGCGGCAGTACCTGGGCTTCCTGGAGCGGCAGGGTCACCTGATAGTCGGTGACGGAGAGAATGCTGCGGGCCTGGCTGGCCACCTGCGCAATTGCCGCCGGGGCCGTAGAGGGTGGCCCTGAGGCGCCGCCTGTCGCCAGCGCACCCAGCACCGGTGTGCTGACCAGCAGCACCGACGCGGCCAGGATCCAGCGGAGCCGGCTGGCCAGCAACGGGAGCCGCCGCGCCGGGGTCTTCTCATCGTTTCGGAGGGTGAGGGCGACCCTGGGCGTGTAGGCCGGCCAGGTTAGCTGCGCCACCTCACGAGCCGCCGCTGGGCGGGTAGATGAACCCGTCGAAGCCGGAGCCCGAGTCCGGAACAACCCGGTAGTCGACCTTGTCGAAGCCTCCGCCGTTGCCGTAGTAGTTCATCTCGGAGACTTCAAAGTTGTTGGGGGAGCCGGCGCCAGGCACGTCGACCGCGGTGACGTAGGCGACATGACCCGCGTCCGACGCCCCTCCTGAATCCGGCGGCCAGACCACGATCGCGCCCACTTCAGGAGTGCTGCCCTCCGCGTGGCCGGCGGCGGCGGCATTGGCCCACCACTGGTAGGCATCCCCACCCCAGTTGACGTCCCAGCCGTTGGCCCGCCACTGGCCCGCCGCCCAGTAGGTGCAGGTACCGAAGGCGAAGGCCCAGTCGCCCGTGCCGACGGCGGCGGACGGGTGGACTAGCTCGGCCAACAGCTCGTTGGACTGGATCCCCAGCTGACCCTGGATCGATTGGGCGCTGCCCTCATCGGCGAGAAGCTGCTGCTGCGCTTTGGCGATGGACTGCTGATCGTGCTGAATCGAGTTCACCAGCTGAGCCACCTGGGAGGCGATGGCGTCAGGCAGGGTGGAGTTGTCGAAAAATTGGGTCATGTCAGGGGAGGCCAGGGCGGTGGCGACTTCGGCAGCCCCGTTTCCGTCGACGTAGGCGGTGCTGACCAGACTGATCAAGGCCTGGCGATCGCCGGACAGTTGAACCTGCAGCACCTGCTGGGTCGTTTGGTCGGTGCTCAACTGCTGATTCAGCGAGTTGAGCGCCTCTTGGTTCGCCTCAATCTTTGTCAGCAGGATCCTGACCGAGCTGGCGCTGGCGACCTCTCCTTGGGCCTCCAACTGATTGAGGAGGTTCGTGAGAGCTTGCTGGTTGGCAGCGTCGGTCGATTGCTGAGCTACGGCTCCGAGGCCCGGTCCAAAGATCGAGGAGACCCATACCAATCCGGCCACGCCGGCAGCAAGCCAGGCGCGCCCAGCAAAGCGGGCTCCGCGCATACGTCCTCCCACATAAGCGCGTACGGTGCGAGGCTGGAAGGTAACCCATGGGCTGGGCTCCGGTCAACCCGGACGATCCGGAATGGCTCCCCCCCGCTAGTTCACCAGGAATTCACACCGAATTCAGTGCCGAGTTACCGCGACTCAGCGGCTGTCTTCCTCGGCTTCGACCGTGGGCCCCCACTCGTGGACAAGCTCCACCAGCCGCCGGAGCTGGTCCGGGTCAGAGTCCGGGAGCACCCCGTGCCCCAGGTTGAAGATGTGCCCGGGACGGTGCTCCGCTTCCTTGAGCACCTCGTGGGCGCTCACCTCCAGAACGGGCCAGGGAGCCAGTACCAGGGCCGGATCGAGGTTGCCCTGGATGAATCGCTCCCTGCCCACCACCTCCCACGCCTGCCGCAGCGGCACCCGCCAATCGACAGATATCCCATCGGGCTGAGTGCCGGCAACCGCCCGGAGTAGGTGGCTCGAGGAGGTGGAGAAGTAGATGACCGGTAACATCGGCCGCAGCCGCCCGATCAGAGTCTGGAGGTGAGGGGCGACGTGGCGCACAAAGGTGGCTTGGTCCAGCGCTCCGATCCAGCTGTCGAACAGCTGCACCACGTCGGCGCCGGCCTGGGCCTGGGCGATCAGGTATCGGGCCAGGACTTCGGTCAGGGTGGTCATCAGCCGGTCCCAGAGCCCGGGCTCGGAGCGAATCAAAGACCGAACGTGGGGATAATCCCGGCTCCCCTGACCCTCGACGAGATAGCACGCGAGTGTGAAGGGGGCCGCCCCGAACCCGACCACTGCGGCCTTTCTCCCCAAACGCGCGCGGGTCGCTCGAATGGCTGGAAAGAGGTAGGGAGTGGCCTCCTCGGCAGCCACCACCCGCAGCTCGCTCACTTGGCGCTCGGAGCGGATCGGCCGAGCGATCACCGGTCCGACGCTCTCGCGAATCTCGAAATCTACCGCCATTCCCTGGAGCGGCAGCATGATGTCGGCGAAGACCACAGCCGCGTCCACGCCCAGGAGCTCCACCGGCAGACAGGTGACATCGACACTCAGCTCGGGATTGGTGGCCAGCTCCAGAAAGCCGAAGCGCTCGCGCAGGGCACGGTACTGGGGCAGGGAGCGGCCAGCCTGGCGCATGAACCAGACCGGGGTAGCATCGGTCGCCTGGCGGCGGGTGGCCGCCAAGAAGCGTTCGGCGCCCTCCGTCACGGCGAATGGGCCGGAGGTGGAGCGACCATGACCTGGTGAGCATGCCAAAGTTCGGGTGGGTTCGGGGCGTGCGCGGCTACCTGCAGCTGCTGCATCCGGGACCATCCGCGGTCTGCACCGCGGTGACCACCGTCGCCGGATGGAGCGCCTGGCGTCAGGCGGGGCAATCCCGCCTGGAAGCGGGGTGGGCGGCCAGGCTGGCGTGCGCGAGCGCGGCGATGGCTCTGGCTCAGGTCAGCACAGGGGTGCTCAATGACGCCTTTGACGCTCCCTGGGACCGGACCCACCAACCGTACAAACCCATTGCCCAGGGAGCGGTTTCCCGCCGTGACGCCTGGCTGATCGGCATCGCCTGCGGGGGCGCCTCGGCGCTCTTCGCCAGGCTGGCAGGGAGGGCCGCCCTCCGAGTGATGCTGGTGGGCCTGGCGAGCGGATGGAGCTACAGCCTGGGGCTCAGCCGCACGCCGTTCTCGTTCTTGCCTTTTGCAACCGGGCTGAGCACCGTGCCGCTCCTGGGGCCGGCCGCAGTCGGCCTTCCGCTGCCGGGTCGGGGGCAGGCCGCAGTGCTCGCAGCTGGGCTGGGGGTGGGGCTCCACCTCGCCAATGGCGGCCCGGACATTGAGCGGGACCGGCTGGCTGGCCGGAGGAGCCTGCCCGTCCTGCTGGGAGATCAGGGCTCCCGGGCTGCGAGCCATCTCCTCCTGGGCTCGGGTGCGCTCGCGGTGGCCGTCAGCACTCCGACCGGTGGTCGCCGCTGGGCCTGGGGCGGCGCCGCGGCATGTGCAGGATTGGTAGGGGCGGACCGGCTCGGACCCCGACGTGAACGCTCCCGAGGCGGTCATCCCTTCGTGCTCCCGGCGCTGGCGGGCGCCACCCTGGCGGTCGGGTGGCTGCTGGGTCGGGCTCGGGTGGCGGCGCCATGAGTCAACCGGCTACTGGTGAGTACCGCGATGGCTGAGGTCAACCGCGGCGGGGGCGCCAACGACGACGAGCTCCGGATCCGGTCGTCTGAGGTTCACCGTCGGCGGGCGGCGTTCAGTGCCGGGACCACGGTCGGAGCGGTTCTGATTCCGGTGGGGCTGGTGTTGACGCTGCTGAGCCGTAATTGGGCTGTCTTGCTGCTCTGCCTTTTCGCCACGATTCTGGTCGCGGTGGCTTCTTACATCGGGCAGGGCCACAACGAAATCTTTGTCGGTCCTCGCGGCATCCGGCGAGTGGTCCGGAACTGCGACCTGGTTGCGACCTGGGCCTCACTGGAGAGCGTCGAGGTCACCATTCCGGGTAACCGGATCGTCGTGTTCACCGTCAACACCACCGGGGTGACCGTGGAGCGGCTCACCCGGGGCCACTCGAACCAAGCCGAGAACCTGGTGCGACACCCGCCCGAGGGGTTCCAACTTCGGTTCGAGCGACAAGCCGCCGACGCTCTGGTGGGGATGATCGCAGAGAGGCGCCCCCGACTGAAGGGGATTCGCGAATGGGAGAAAAGCAGTCGTCCGAATTAGCACACGTTGTCCAGTTGGTCTCCGTCCCGCCGCGTTTGGCCGAGCGATTGATGAACCGGGCCAGGCGGCAGCGAATTGCGGTGGAGAGCGGGAGCGCGTGTGGCCCGACACTGACCCGCCCATCGCTCCCTCAAGCACCTTCGCTGTGCGGCGGCGGCTACCGCATTATTTGTCGGAAGTGTACCGACGCGAACCCGAAGCTAGGGTCATCCGGAGGGGCCCGGGATCTTCTGGAAAAGATGGTGGAAACCGGCTTGATTGCGTTGATCTGGCTGTCGTTCGGTTCGCGGCCGGTGTCGATCCATTGCCGATCGGAGCGCGCGGCGACGCGCCCCCGGGGCGGCCGCCCATTGCGGTTTCGGCCGACCGGAAAACGCAAACCGCACCCGATTCTCGCTGACACGGTGCAACTAACCCAGCGCGATCGACGCGGCGGAGAAGACAGCGGTCCGGGGGACCACCGGACCAGTACAAAGCCTGCGAGCGGAGCCGCCCTGGGGAACACCGCACTCTTACGGTTGGTCGGAATCCCCCCCAATTCCCTGGAGATTCTGGCGCGCGAGCAGTCGTTCGTCGCGGCGCAGATCCTCCAGGCTGCCGAGGAGCCGCTCCGTCACCTCCACCACCAATTGACCTTGCTCAGTAATCGCCGTCTCACCAAGGTCAGCGGTTTGTCGCTGCACCTTCGTGGCCCGGCGCAGCAACGAGCGCGTGTCCGCGGCGAGGGCGTCAACCGCGCGCAGACGGCTTGGCCCCGGAACACTGAGGTCAGGCATCGGGCCGCCGTCCCCCACAGAGCACCACCTCAGGATAGGGTGCCGTTCGCCCCCGGACCAGCCTGCTGGGGACCGTAGATGAAGCCGGCCAACTTCTCGAAGACATCGCCTGTCGTCCCGGCAGCGACCCCGCGCAAGTCCACGTAGGGCGCCCGCGGACCGAGAAACACCCAGTTGGCTTCCGCCACCGTGTAGTTTCCTGAGGCGGCGACCCCGACCACCAGCGCGACATGACCCGCGCCAGCGTCGGTGTAGACGGCGATGGCGCCCACCTGCGGGTCGGGGCCCACTTCGTAGCCGGAATCGGACGCCAGCTGCAGCCATTGCCCCGCATTCCCGCCCAGCTCCCCAGAGGACGTGTGCCAGGTCACCCGGCGACGAGTGGCGACGTACCAGGTGCACTGCCCGGTGGCGAAACCCTGGTAGTCCGCGGGGAACGGGTTGGGCGAGCCGGTGCAGCTGCTGGGATCGACTGCCAGCGCACCCGGCTCCGGCCCGCAGGGGAGAGCCCAGACGGGAAAGCCGACCGACCCGTCCGGGATGTCGGCACCGACGGGGAGCATGAACCCCCCAGGTTCTGGCAGCAGGTCGCTGACCGAGCTCCAGCCGGCCGCCACCGCCCCCGCCGAGAGGAGCCCCAGGAGGGCTATCCCGATGAGGAGAGGGACGGTGCAGCCGCCCAGAGCCAGGGCAGCTAGCCAGGAACCCTTCGGGATCAACCGAGTGCCTCCGCGTCAGTACAGAGCACCTGGTGGAGTGCCGGCGGCGCCGCTCCCTGAAAGGCGGCTCGCTCCCGTCCGGCGATGACGATGCCGCACCCGGGAGGTGCGTCCCGGAGCAGGTCGCACTCCGCTGGGGAGAGTCCAAAGGCCGCCCGAACCGCCGGGATGGCCACCTCCTCCTGGCGGAGGAGCAATTTGGTGTGGCAGTTTCGGACGATCACATTCCCGACGGGAGAGTTGAGAAAGTCCTCAACCACCTGGGAGATCACCATCAGTCCGGTCCCCAGCTTGCGAACCCGGCGGCTCAGGGCCTCAAGGGCGGCCGCGCTCCGGGGTCGGCCCAGGAGAACTTCAGCCTCGTCGACGACAACCAGGCGCAGAGCGCTCTGATCCCGAGAGGTCTCCGACTCCAGCTGCAGCAGGATCATCTGCATCGCTGGAGCCAGCAGCTGCTCCCGGTCTCCGCCCCATCCCGCCAGTGAGAAGACGGTCGCGAGGCCGGCGAGCTCGGCCCCGGCACGACCGTCGAAGATTCCGCCCAGCAGCCCCCCGGTGAAGCGACCCAATCGACGGGCAAGTACTGACCGGCCAGCCTCCTCCAGGGCTGCTACCAGGTCCGGGAGCTGGGGATCCTGTTGCGCCGAAAACAGCTGGGTCAGCGTCGCCTCCAAGGCCTCAGCATCGTCTTCCGGCAGATCCCATTCCCCGGATCTGCCGGCTGCCAGCAGTTCCAAGACCACCAGCGCTCGCGCGGCCCGTACCGAGGCCGCCGCCGCTCCGTCCCCCTCAACTCCTGCCGGTCCCAGGGCGCTGAGCCCAGAGCTGCGGCCGGGAGCGATATCGCGACAGGCTCCATCGAGAAGCCGCCCCAGTTCGCGGTACTCGCCGACGGGGTCGATGCAGCGCAGCCGGCAGCCCCGCAGGGCCAGTCGCGCCGCCAAGAGCTTGGCGGTGTACGACTTCCCACCTCCGGAGGTGCCGAGGACCACGATGTTGAAGTTGGGATTGGTATGGGCGAAGGGGTCCACGATGACCAGCTCTCTCGAGATCAGGCTGGGACCGAGCAGCACCCCGGTGTCGGCCGCGAGATTGCTCCGCAAGAAAGGGAACCCTGTCGCCAAGGCACTCGCCGTCATCTCTCGGCCCCAGCCGAAGGGACTTACGCCGGTCGGGATAGTGGCTCGCCAGCCGTCTATGTGCCGGTGAGTGAGCGGTACCGCTCCACAGCCGAGCTCAGCCATGGTGGTCAAGAGTTGCTGCCAACCGCTGTCGAGAATGGCGACGGTCTCTGCCGCCAAGGTCACGAAGAGCTCCAGCTGGAAGAGTCGCTCCTCCTCGACCAGCACCTGCTCCTCCAGAGTCAGCGCATCGCCAAGGGCCGTCTCGGTGCCCCGGTCCGGCCGCTGACCGCGCAGGTGGTCGACGACCAGGCTGGTCTCAAATCCGCGAATCTTGCGCCGAAGCCGGCTCAAGCTGAGCAGCTTGGGAAGTGGCACCAGGTGCTGAGCCACCGTCACCTCACACTCCAGGCCCCGGAGCAGCGGTGCCAGCCAGCCAATAGCCACCCGCCTTGGGTAGGAGGCGACGAAGAGGGTTCGGCTCCAGCGGTCTCCCACCCTGACCTGCCGCGCCAGCACCTCCGCGTCATCCGGCGCAACCCAGCTGGCGAAACTGACCGGTTCGCGGTCACTGCGGCCGGAACCGTGCTCCTGCAGCAGTTGCAGCCACTCGCCGTCGCCGATCCGACGCGCTCGAGCTCCCAGTTGACCGAGGCTGGCCGCGATCACCTCGCAGCGCTGGTCCAACCCGACCTGGATGCCGCCTCCCAGGACGCGGGTATGGCTCTTCGCCCTCGTTCTTAGCCGATCTAGCCGACTGCTGAGCCCGGCCAGTGGGTTAGCCAGCTCGCCGCCCCAGACCACGACGAGGTGGCGCTGTTTCTGCACCAGGTGTCCACGGATCAACTGCTGGCAGAATTCGAGATCCTGGCGAGCCAGCAGCTGGATGGGCCCATCACCGGCTGCGGACGGATGCCACTCCTCCCCGCCGGGCTCGGGTTTCGACGACGAGTAGATCGAAACCGGACCGGTGAGGGCCGCCAGCAACTGGCGATAGCGACGCCAAACCTGTTCCTGTTCCACCTCTCCCTGCAGGGCTAGGTTCACTGGCTCAATCTGAAGCGCTGCCCGCTGCGCCCCGTTGGACAGGTGGGCGACCTGGTTCTCCAGAAATTCGACATCGACCAGCTGCAGGGTGGAGCCTCGCGGCGCCGGTGGCCTGGCCAGGATCAAGGGTCTACCCAGGGGAGGGTTCGGGCTCCCGGGAGCCGCCCAGCCCTCTCAGCCGCGATCCCTTGATCGACGGCGATAAACGCCTCGCGGCGAGTGCTGGTGGTCTGCTTCCCGGGGTGCCGGAGGCGGCGGGGTTGGAGCCGGAACCGGAGCCAATCCGCGACCCAGGAGTCCAGCTGTCGGCCCTCTCGTCGGCCGACGGCAAAGCACAGCGCCACGACCAACCACGGGGCGGGCGCGGCCAGTGCGACTTCGGGCGCCAGCTGTAAACGGAGCAAGACGTACGGCAGAGCGGCTCCGATGGCGATCCAGCCCAGCTGTCGAACCGTGAATCCCCCCCAGCGCAGCGGAACTCCCGAAATCGGCTGCGGCACCTCGGCCTGCATCAGGTAGTGCCGCTCGGGTCGCGGTGGGGCGGGTCGGAGTCCCGATGCAGTCGGCCCCGCCGGAGAGCGTTGAGATAAGCAGCATCCAGCTCGTGGACCCGACTGCCCCCGCCAGCCACGTAGTTTCGGCCCAGATCAGCCCAGACCGAGGGATCCTGGGCCGCGCGCTCGCGCATGGCGCTGAGATCCGCGGTGCTGAGCCCGAGGAGGCGGTGGAGCTCCGGCCGGGTCCCCTTGGCACCCAGCAAGGAGCGGCCGATGTACTGCTCGCGAGTCTCACGCCCCGTCGCCTGGGGCCACGCCGCCGCTCCGATGGACTCCCCCCGTTCCAGCCTATCCGCCAGTTGGTGTTCTCTGGGACCAGTGCGGCCGAGCAATGAGCGGCCAGTAGGCACCGCCTGGGATCCGAACCGCGCGACCCGAGGTTGCAACTGGCCCCGGGCCACTGCCAATCCACCCAGGAGGGCACCGCCCGAGGCGGCCGCCAGCGTCCGGAGTCCGCCGGTGGTCGCCATCTCGCCCCGGCTGATTCGCTTCGGCACCTCCAGCATCAGCCATACCGTGACGATCGCCAGCAGGCACTTGGCGAACTGGTCACCCGGGTCACCACTGCCCACCTCGCCCAGGAGACCTGTGGAGCTGGCTCCACAAGTAGCGTTGGCCGAGATCAAAGGGCAGCCTCCGAGATGGGCCGCGGCTGGGTTGGGAGATAGCCCCGAGACGGTGGTCACGATAGCCACGAAAACTAGGAAGACCAGGGTCTGGACCACGACTACCGCAGAGAGTTCCGCCACCGTCCGCCAGTAGCGCGCGAAGGCCGGCCGGCCGCCCGGCAGGGCCAGAAGCAAAAACGCGAGGCTGGAACAGCCTGCCAATACAGCCAAGGCGAGATAGCGAGCCAGATAAGTAAGCGCCAGCCAGAGGGCCAGACCGGTCAGTACCGTGAAGGCCACCATCCCCTGGATTCCATCCGGAACGTCGTACCCATTCCGGCCGTGGGGACCGACCCCCTTCCACACGTCGGTGAAGGTGGGAACCGTACCCCAGTAGATGTCCGCGTAGCGGCAGTCACCGGGGCTCTGACCGTTCCCGGCCCGCGGCTCCCCCGCTAATGGCAAGGCGTTCAGCTGCTCGCCAGGCAAGTCGGCACCGCCGCTCCCCTCCAGGCACTCCTGGCCGGCATTGTTGTTGACCTGGTTGTCGGTGTTGGTGCAGAGTGACTGGGCAGGAACTGCGTCTCCGCGGTCGCAATTGGCGTCGTGCAGCGGGGGCCCGGAGAAGTTCTCGCTGCGGTCCAGAACCTCCTTGGTGAAGTCAGGGCTGTCGGAGCCGATGCAGTGTGACTGGGTGAATTGGGGGTCCATCCAGGGCTGGACCAGCACCTGTTCAGCTGGTGTGGGGCCGGGGGTGGAGAGGTGGATTCCAGGGTGGGCTAGTGGACTGTCCTCGGGGCAGTAGGCGGTCATCGCCAGCCAGGTCATCAGATCGATCGGCTGCCCGCTCTGGTCGCCCAGGTGCTCAAAGGTGGTCTCAAGCAGAGCCTGAGAGGCCCAGGTACCGGCGTCAATCACCCGTCCGGCCAAGTGCAGCGGCAGCCCAGCGCCGATGATTCCGGCGGCGATCAGGCAGGGCACGAGGCCGGCTCGCAAGTTCAGCTGCTGGCCGATCATGAAGAGGGTGGCCTGAATCGCGAAGGCGAGCACCAGCAGGCTCAGCGAAAGCGGCCCCAGGATCGAGTTGAGTTGCTGCACCCATGGGATGCAGCCTTGACCTCCGCACTGGTGCGCTGGCTCGCCCCAGGCGCCGTTGTAGCTGTCCACCGCTGGGTTGCTGCCGACGAGGGTGGTCACGATCCGCCACGGGCCAGCGGTGATCGCTCCCGTGGTAGCACTGACGTGGTCGGGGTCCGGGCTGCCGTCGAGGCTGCCCATGATGGCCACAGGGCCGCTCACGAAGGCATCCACGATGTAGCACATGGGATCGGTGATCCCGCCGCACTGCTGGTCGGTGCTTCCGGCGGTTGTCTGATCTTCTGTCGCGGTTGGATTCGCCGTCGGAGTGGCTTTCGGGGTGGGTGTTGAGATGGTCACGATCGCGCGGGCAGCGGTCACGGCTGGGATGACCACCGTGGTCGAGGTTATCGCTGAGAACGAGATCGCCAGCCCCCAGGAGGCGCCGGCCAGCAGCGCGAGCCGGAAGGCAGTGGGCAGGTCTCAGTGGGTGGTGCCGGAGCAGCTGCTGGTGGTGCAGGCGGTGTCGCTCCCTGAGAGCCCCTCCACGAAGCTCAACACCGCTCCCTCGTTCACCAGGAGAAGGACGCCGAGCAGCACGGTGACCAGGCCCTGGACGGCGGCGGCGCGGCGCTGGCTGTTGTCCAGGGCGGTCATGTAACGAATTGCCGCAAAGCTGAGGCAGAGGACGGCCACGGCGCCCAGGGCCAAGCCGGTCAGCGTGTGGATCACGTTGTCCAGTCCGGTGCTGAAGGTCGCCAGCAGTTCCACCATCCCCCCTAGCGACCAGCCACGAGCTTCCCCTCGGCTCTCAGGGCTCTTCGTCCGCCGGGCTCCAGCGAAGGGGGTAGTCGTTGGCTGACCAGCCGGGGTTGGGATCCACCCAATCGCGAAGCGGACGGCCCGGAGCGGGGGTTGGTCCCTCTTCCGGATCGCCGCTCGAGGCTATCGCCTTGAGGGAGCGGTCTCGAAACCAGGGGTGTTGTTGGATCTCCGCCGGCTGGTCGGTGCCCCGCAGCAGGAGCGCCCGCTGTGGCCGGAGCCGACGGATGTCATCGGGATGGAGCAGCGGCTGCGATGACACCGCCTCGGGATGGCCGCCTTCAGACCGGCGATGTAGGGTTGCGTATCCGGCCAGCTTGCTCGCCCGCTCCAGCAACTCGATCTCGGAGATTCCGGGCAGCAGAAGCTTGGTCCGGCAGTTGGCCCAAAGCGCGCCCGCGGCCTCGACACCGTAGGCGGCGTTGATCGAGCCGAGATCCTGGGCCATCAGCAGCATGCGTACTCCCTGGGACCGTCCCAACTGCACAAGTGCCGGAAGCTCCGGCAGGTTGTTGAGCTGGGTGAACTCGTCGAGCACGAATAGCGCGGGAACTGAAGGTGGGGTCGCGAACAGGCTCCGCCAGCAGCATGAGATCAATGCCGAGATCAGCCCCCGGAGCACCGGAGCGTCGTGGGGGGCCACCACGCAATAGAGGGTCTTCAGCTGCCCGCCGGCGATCGCCCTTGGATCGAAGTCACTCTCCGCGGTCGCGCTGGCCACCTGATCTGAACCATAGGCACCTAGCTGGGAGACCAGGGTCGCGACCACCCCCATCGCCGTGCGATCTCCGCCGCTCAGAGCACCCTGGACCAGCCTCCGGGAGACCGGGTGCCGCATCACCACCGGGAGGTCCTCGGCGGGCGTCGACTGCAGCAGTTCGAGGATCCCGCCCAAGGCAATGTGGAGATCGGCGGCCTCGATCAGCATTCCGTGGAGCAGTTGGCGGGCGAGGTCGTGCCAGAACGGCTCTCTCTCGGGAGAACGACCCATGAGGAAGGCGGCCACTTTCAGGGCGTCCTCTGAACTCTGAATGGAGCCGACCGGGTCCCACCGCGCCGTCGGTTTCATCAGCGGAGCGAAGACCGCCACCTGACCCAGGGTGCGACGATGCGCAAGGGTGGTTCGAATCAACTCGCCCTTGGGATCCGTCACGACCACTGCGCCAGGCCATTCGAGGAGGGCCGGAATCGCCAGCGCCGACGACTTGCCCGATCCGGTCGGACCCAATGCCAGCAGGTGCTCGTCGCTTGGCAGCCAGACGGGCCGGTGGCGGTGGTCTCCGAGCCGGACTCGGGGATCAGCCCGTCGGCGTGCTCTTCCTCCGCGCCGAAGTTCCCTGAGATCCCGGCTTCCGGCACGCCGGGCGCGACCCAGCACTCCAGCCCCCACCAGGTTTCGACTTCGCAGCTTGATCACCGTACTGGCGCCGAGGAGGATCGCCCCCGCCAGAGAGGCGGCCATTACGGCCGGCGGGGGCAGCCAGGCGGCCCCGAAGGTCGTCGCCGGAGAGTGACTTCCGGTGAGGATCGTCCGAACGCTCCCGACGGGGGATGGAGATTGATGGAAGTGAACAGCCATCGCCAGTAGGGCCATTCCCAAAAGCGCCGCTGGGCCGGCGATGGAGGCGAATGGGGGGTCGCCTTTGGAGGTCATACCCAGCAGCTGTCCGCCGGCGCCCGGGGAGTGGGTGGACTCCGGGCGCGACACACCTGTAGCCGGCGGTTCCCCAAGCGTTACAGGTCATTGCCGGAACGGTGCAGGAAGGTCAGCCTAGCTCGGGAGGTGCCCTCCTAGACTGGCCGAGATGTCAAGCCCGGCAGCCCCCAAAGGGGCTACGTCCAAGCTGTTGACTGAGCGCGCAATCCTGGTTGCCGATCGCGACGAGGTGAGTCGAACCGCCACGGCGTCGATCCTGCGGCGGCTGGGGTTCGAAGTGATCGAGGCCGACTCCTCCAAGTCGGCCTTGGCGCAGGCCAGGCAGGGCAGCTACGCCTGCGCGATCCTGGATCTCAATCTCGTCGAGATGAGCGCCTTCGAAGTGTGCCGGCGTCTGCTGGCCAGGAGCCAGTGGAGCTGGACTCCGGTGATTTTCACCAGCGCTCGTCAGCCTCGACTCGACCTCCGGGTGAGCATGCAAGCCGGCGGGTTCGCCTATCTGCCCAAGCCGTTCCGCGCCGACAATCTGATGGCGGTGGTCGGCGACGCGCTCGCCAGCCAGGGCCCGATGCGCCAGGGAAAGCCCAACCGGGAGCTGGTTCTGGCGAGGGCGGAGGCGGCGGCCAGCTCAGCCTGACGCTAGGGAGTAGGGGTTGGGGTTGGACTGGGAGGTGGACTGGGCGACGGGCTCGAGGTTGGGCTTGGTGACGGCGAGACCGAGGGACTGGCGCTGGGGCTCGGAGACGGAGTGACAGTTCCCCCACCCAGGATGCTGGTGCTGGGACCGCTCCCCAGGAGGTAGTAGTCCGTCTCCCCGTCGATGACCCTGGTGGCCAGACCGCTCGGCTGCTGGTACCAGCTGTTCGGGGTGTTCGCCAGGGCGTCGACGATGAAATCGTGCCAGAGGGTGGCACAGCCCGTGATCCCGTTGACTCCCCCGCCATACATCGGTGAGTCGTTGGCGTTGCCCACCCAGTCGCCCACCACCAGGTTTGGGGTCCACCCCACTGCGGTGTTGTCGCGGAAGTCAGTGGAAGTTCCGGTCTTGATTGCAACGGTGTGCCCCGCGACGACCAGCGGGGTATCGGAGCCGAAGGCGAGCAGCCGGTTGCTGTTCCGGGAAAGGATCGTGTTCATGATGTAGCTGACCTGGGTCGAGAGCACCCGGCGCGCGGTCGGGTTCGCCCGGAAAATGACGTTGCCCTGGTCACTGGTGACCTGGAGCACGTAGGTGGTGGGATGAAGAACACCCTCGGTGGCGTAGGCGGCACCGGCCTGGGTCATCTCCCAGAGAGGCACCGGGTAGGCCCCCAGAGTGAGACTGGGACCGTAGTCGCCGTCGGGTTGGGTCAAAGTGGTAACGCCCATATTGCGGGCGGTGGCGAGGATGTTGGGGATGCCGGTCTTCAGCTCCACCCGGACCGCCGGGACATTGAGCGAGTTGCCCAGTGCCACCTGAGCCTGGACCACGCCCGCGTAGTGACCCTCATAGTCGACCACGGTGTACGAACCGCCACCGCTGAGAGGGACGGTCAGCGGGGCGTCGAGGATGGGCGTGGTCATCGTGATGTCATGGTCCTCAAGGGCGGTCGGGTAATTGAATATCTTGAATTCGGACCCTGGCTGCCGTGGGGTGGCGGCCAGGTCGATCTGACCGCCTGGCGAGTTCGCTCCCGGGCCACCGACCCAGGCCAGGACATCTCCGGTCTTGGGGTCCTCGGCCACCAGTGCCGCGTCGCTCAGATGCTGGGCCGCGCCGTCGGCAACGGTCTGGGTCACCAATTGCTGGGCCTCCTGATTGAGGGTCAGATTGAGGCTGGTCTGAACCCGCAGGCCCATCGTCCGGTAGCCGCCGCCGTATCGGTTCTGGAGCCAGCTCTCGACCTCTTCGACGAAGTAGGGCGCCTGATTGACCGAGCTCCCACCGGGCGCTGCCAGTGGCGGAGCGGCGGCCAGGATCGCCCGGGCTTGGGAAGCGCTCAGCTCTCCCTGGCGCCGCATCGCCGCCACCACCAACTGCTGACGCTGCCTGGCTGCCGCCAGGTTGAGAAAGGGGTCGAGGTAGCTGGGTTCGGGAAGGAGTCCGGCCAGCAGCGAGGCCTGATTGGCGTTGAGCTGAGAGGCATTCACTCCGAAGTAGGTCAGGGAGGCCGCCTGGATGCCGGTCGCGCCTTCGCCGAAATACACGTCGTTCAGGTATTCGTCGAGGATGGTCGAGCGGGAGAGCTTGGCGGTCAGCTCCTCGCCGTAGAGAATCTCCTTGACCTTGTAGGTGAGCGACTTGTCGTCGTGGAGGTAGAGGATCTTGCCCAGCTGTTCTGGGATGGTGCTGGCACCCTGGGCTTCGCTGTGGTGAACCACGTCGAAGAAGGCTGCCTGGGCGATTCGGGCCAGATCAAAGCTGGGCGAGCTCCAGAAGTTGCGGTCCTCGATCGCCACCACCGCCTGCCGCATCACCGGGGCGATCTCGTGAAGGGGGACCGGAATGCGGCTGCTTCCCGAGGGGTGGAGGTCGGCGATTTCGACGCCTCCCTGCCCGTAGATCAAGGTGTCGCCCCCCTGATCCACCGCCTTCGGCAGCGCTCCATAGGCACGCGCCAGCGCCGTGAAGGGCACCGCCAGGATGACCACAGCCGCGACCGCCGCCAGGGCGGACGCGGCCGCGATTCGGCGCCAGTTGGCACCCGGGGCCTGGCTTTGTCGTCGGGTCTGCGGGCGGGTCAATCGAACACGTCCAGAATCTCGCCCAAGGATGAATCCAGCCAGCGTCGACGTTTGGGCACGGCGCGGGGCCTAGGTCCTACCGATGAGGGTGGTGACCCGGCCAGGTGGGGAGGCACCGTGCACGCGCCGTGCCCACCCAGTACAACGCCGATCTGGCCGGTTTGGTTTCCGGAGGTGGCGCAGAGGGCATCGGCAGGGGAGCTCCACCAGTGAGCGATTCTGGGATTCCCAATGAGGATTCGTCGACCGTTGCGCCGCTGCCCCAGCTGACACCCCTGGGGCCGGCGGGTCGGATCGGCCAGCGCCGCTTCACCCTCCTGCTCGCCGGGGCTCTGGTGGTACTGATCCTGATTCGGCTGCTGACCACCCATCCCCTCCCCACACCCTCGCACAGCAGCTCGACCGGGGCGGTGGCCGGCTACCTGGTCGGGCTCGAGAACAGCGACGTCAGTCAGGTCCGACAATATCTGGCACCGGCGAAGAAGTCCCAGGCTCGCGCCATCGTCGAAGCCTTCAAATCCCGCCGCGCCTACGTTGCGGCCCCGGCTTTGGCCTACGTCGAGCAGGAGAAGTCCCGGGCCACCGTGACGATCTCCCTCCAGGTCTGTGCGCCGTTCAACGGCAGCAAGGAGTACACCTGCGAGCCGGTGGCGCATGAGCCGCTCGGGCTCCCCGACGAACTCACTTGCATAAAGGTCGCCGGCGACTGGTACGTCGCCACCCTGCTCAAGCCCAGCTGACGAGGTCAGCCGCGCTCCGGCGGGTCCAGTCCGGGCCCGACCAGCCGCTCGGGGTCAAGGAGCCGGTTCAGCTCCTCGGGAGTGATCCCAGATCGCTCTGTAGCCACCTCCCGGACGGTTCGTCCACTCCGATGTGCCTCATGGGCGATGGCGGCAGCGGCGTCGTACCCGACGACCGGCACCAGTGCGGTACAGATCGCCAGACCCTGCTCCAGCAGCTCTGGGCCACGGCTGGTGGCGAACAGGCCGTCCACCGTCTGGTGAGCCAGGTTGGCGGCGGCCCGAGCAAGCAGCTCGATCTCCTCCAGGAGGTTGTGGGCGGCCACGGGCAACATCACGTTGAGCTCCAGCAAGGAGCCTGTCGAGCCGCAGAAGGCGACTGTGGCATCGTTTCCGAGCACCTGGGCAACCACCATCAGGGCCGACTCGCAGATCACCGGGTTGACCTTCCCCGGCATGATCGAGGAGCCCGGCTGAACCTCGGGCAGACTGACCTCGGCGATCCCAGCTCGGGGACCGGAGCTGAGCAGCCGCAAATCGTTGGCGATCTTATGGAGAGCGATGGCTGCTCCCCGGACCGCTCCCGATGCGAAAACCACCGCGTCCAGGGTGCTCTGAGCCTGGAAGTGATCATCGGTCTCGCGGAGCTGGGCGTCGTAGAGCGGGGCGAGCCGGGCGATCACTCGCTGGGCGAACTCCGGGTGGGTCCCGATCCCAGTTCCCACCGCGGTCCCGCCAAGGGCCACCTCGACCAATTGCTGACGAGCCAGTTCAAGCCGGGCAAGCGCCCGTTCCATCTGTCCTCGGTAGCCCTCGAACTCCTGGCCGAGCCGGATCGGAGTGGCGTCCTGGAGGTGGGTCCGTCCGGTCTTGATAACTCCCCAGAGTTGGTCGCGTTGCCGGGCCAGGCTGAGCTCGAGCTGCCGCGCGCTGGGCACCAGCTCGTCTCGGAGGGTCGCCAGCGCTGCCAGGTGGATGGCGGAGGGGAAGACGTCGTTGCTGGACTGGCCCAGGTTGACGTGGTCATTGGGGTGGACACGATTGCGCTCACCCCGGGAACCGCCCAAGAGTTCGAGGGCCCGGTTACCGATCACCTCGTTGGCATTCATGTTCGACGAGGTGCCGCTGCCGGTTTGGAATATGTCGACCACGAACTGGCCGTCGAAGCGGCCCTGGCTGACCTCGTCTGCGGCCTGGGCGATGGCAGTGGCGAGCTCCGTGGGCAGCAACCCCAGCTCAAGGTTCACCTGGGCGGCCTCGCGTTTGATGTCGCCGAGAGCGCCGATCATGCGCCGGGGTAGTCGCAGCCGGCTAATGGGGAAGTTGCCCACCGCCCGCTGAGTGCTCGCCCCGTAAAGGGCGTCTGCCGGGACCTCCATCTCGCCCATGGAGTCGCGCTCGAGGCGGACAGGGCCCTCGCTCATCACTCCGAGTCTATCGGCTGGATCGCGGGGCTCTGCGCACTGGAAACCCGGTCGAACAGAAGTCGGGTGACCCAGCTGTCCGCTTCCTCGCCTGAGTGGGCTCGGCCTACTCGATAGCCCTCGAAGCGGCGGAGGACCAGGCAGATGACGATCCCCACCGCGGTGATCGCGAACGCCGGTGAAGCCAGGGTCAGCCAGAGCACCACCGGCAACCCGGCGTAGGCGAGGAGGACCCCGAGGGCGCTTCGCCGCAGCACCCCGCCGACGATGATCAGGATCAGAACGAAGGCGAAGCCGGACCAGGACCAGAGGGCCACCGCCCCGGTCGCGCTGGCCACCCCTCGCCCGCCGTTGTACTGCATGTAGACCGGCCAGCCGTTGCCGATGACAGCGCTGAGGCCCGCTCCAGCCGCGACCCACGCGGGAGCGCCCAGCAGCAGGGCGACCAACACCGGCACCAGCCCCTGGCAGAACTGCAGGGGCCCCACCACCACGGCTGGGAGCAGGCCGACGCTGTGGAACAGGTTGCTGGTGCCGATCTTGTGGGTGCCAACCTCCCGAAGATCGATGCCAGCCAGTCTGCCCACCAGCCAGCCGACCGGGATCCCCCCGACCAGATAGGCCCCCACCCAGATCAGGACTATGACCAGCATTTGCTTGCCAGGGGCGACCGACGCCTCCAGCATCACCTGGCCAGCGGGATGTCGGCGACGGCGGCAGCGCCGATCAGACCGGGGCCGGTGTGAAGCGCGATCACCGGAGTTAGATTGAGCCGTTCCAACGGGCGCTCGCCGAAAAGCGCCCGGAGGTGGCGACTAAGCTCCGGAAGCGCATTCGGGGAGTCCCCGCAGAACACCGCCAGCCGCACCTCGGTCTCCGGAGGGGTCTGCTCCCGGAGGTGTTCGGCCACCGCCCTCAGCGCCCGCCTGGTACTGCGCACCAGACCGAGACGGCGGACATCGCCGCCGGTGAAAGCGAACACCGGCCGAACATGGAGCAGGTCTCCGCTCAGCCCCGCCAGGGCCGGCACCCGTCCGCTGCGGACCAGGTAGCGCATCGTGTCGAGCGCCGCGATCACCCGTGCGCTCGACGCCACCTCCTTGACGTGCTCCGTCACCTGCTCTCGCTCCAGACCGGCGGCGCAGGCGGCCGCCGCAGCCTCCGCGACCAGGGTGTAGCCCCCCGCAGCCGTCCCAGTGTCGAGGATCTCGATGTGCTTCTTCGCATCCTCGCTGCGGAGCATCTCGGCCGCCACCCGAGCTGACCGGCCCATCATCGAGTACCGCTCCGGAATGGTCAGGCAGATGATGTCCACGATCGCTATCGACCGGAAGACCTTGAGATAGTCGCCAGGCGAGGGGGAGCTGCTGCTGGGAAGTGGCCCGGGACCGGTCAGCCGTTGATACAGCTCCTGGCTGGTGATGTCGATTCCGTCCCGCAGCACGCGGCCGTCGACCTCGATTGACATGGGCACGACGTTGACCCAGGGAGATTCCCCGAGCGCGGGCGGCAGACAGGCGCCGCTGTCCACTACCAAGGCGGTCTGTGGCTGGCTGGACACTCTGCTCAAGCCGCTCCCCGGCAGGTGGGAGAGCGGCCGTGGGAACGGCACTTTCGGTCTCGTTCTGGCCTAGAACGAGCGCCAAGCAAGTCACGCACCAGCCACTCCTCCACCTTGATCGTCGAGCCTCCCGTGTCGGGACCGACCGAGCCCGGCCAGCGGTGCCGCTGCCTGGCGTTAGTTCGTCGGTCGAAGATCATCCGTTGGCTGGCGCAGACAGTCGTCGTAGATCGTTAGCAATCGATCCAACATGGCGGTCATCCCATGATGACGCACCGCTTCCTCGCGTGCCCCCTGACCGAGGCGCTCGCGCTCCCCGGGCTGCTCGTCTAGCTTCGTCAGAAGGCTCCCAATCGATTCCGCAAGTGCTCCAGGAGTCAAGGTGACGGCAGCTCCCGCTACTGCCGCGGCCCCCCCGGCTGGGGTGGCCGCGACCGCACAGCCTGTCGCCATCGCCTCCAGCAGCGCGATCGAGAGCCCCTCGGCGCTGGAGGGGAGGCAGAAGAGGTCAACCGCTCTCCAGAATTCGAGCCGCTCGGGTAGTGTCAGCAGCTGGCCCAGATAGATGATCCGGGGATTCCGCGCGGCCTCGATCACCCGGGACTCCAGCACCCCGCGACCGGCGATCAGGAGCCGGGAGTCTGGCCCCAAGTTGGCCGTGCGAAACCCCTCGAGGAGTTCGCGAACGCCCTTCTCAGGGTCCAGTCGGCCGAGGTATCCGAGCACCAGAGTGGCCCCGCGAAGGCGATCCTGTCGAAGCCGGGAGATCCCGGGAGTGAAGACTTCAGTGTTGACCGCGTTGGGAACGACCTCGATCCGAGATTGGTCGACTCCCACCTCAGCCAAGCGGCGACGGTGCTCTTGGGAGAAGACGATGACTCGTTGGTAGGCGCGGAGCCGGGGGGCCCAGAAGCGGTGCAGCTCACGCATGACCAAGGCGCGCCCACTCCCGGGTCTGCCAAACGGCAAGTGAAAAGTGGCGACCGCGGCAGCGCCGGCGGCCCGGGACTGCCGACCCAGCCAACCGTCTGCCAAGGTGAAGCTGAGTGAGGCATGGACGATGTCCGGCCGGACCTCGGCCAGCCAGTGGCGCACTCCCGCTCGGAATCCTCGCCTGGGAACGGTCACGGTCTTGTACCGCCAGGTCTGCCAGGCCAGGGAGTGGGACTCGTCATTCGCGGCCGCGGCACCGTCCTGGCTCGAATGGTGAAACCAAACCTCAAATCCCCGCGCCCGCAGCCCGGCCACCGATTCCGCTGAGTAGGTGGTGAGGCCGTCGGTATGGACTCCCGCAGCGTGCCCGAACCAGCCCAGCCGAAGCGGCCGCGCCGGGCCAGATTCAGCTGGCGGGGAGGTCAAGGAAGAGGTCCTCGCGGAAGGGGTACCACTGCTCGGGCCAGCGCCGCACCACCGCTTCGAACACGGGAATGATCCGGCCCATGGCTTCAGCAGGGTCGGTACCTCTCTCGATCGTGACTGGAGGAAAGAGCTCGATCAGATAACCGCCATTGGGTGTCCGGACGCTGGTAGCCGGGACCAAGGGAGCCCCGGTGTGGGCCGCCAAAATGCCCGGAGCCGCGGAGAAACGGGTTCGGTGGTTGAGGAAGTCGACCTCGACGGAGGGGGTATCTCCGGGGATGTCAGCGACTAGCGCCACCCAACCGCCGGCTCGCAGCCGCTGCAGCAGGGTGCGCGGCGACCTTGAAGCCGGCACAACCTCAACCCCGATCTCAGCCCGGGCCCAGATGACCAGATTAGCCATGGTGGCATTGCCCTCGTCGTCCATCACCGAGGTGAGGTGGACGCCGTTGGCGATCGCCAGCGCACCCGGGGCGTCCCAGCTGCCGTGATGGGTGATCACCAGGATCCCTGGCTTCCCCGCCAGCTGGAGTCCTTGCATGTAGCTCTCATAGCCGAAGACCCGCATCTCGGACAAAACCGTGGTCCGGGGCAGGCGCTGGACGTACAGGAAGTCGATCGCGGTTCGCGCGTATTCCCGAAAGCTGCGGGCGGCCAGGCGGCGAGCCTGGCGCCGCGTCAGCTTCGGGAAGGCGGCGCGGTAGTTTCGGATCGCGGTTTTCCGAAGGCGGGGCTGAGCCAAAAAGGTGGCGTTGCCGATCCGGTCCGCCAGCTGGTAGCGGAGGGGACCGAGTGCCCGGACCGTGGCAGACGCGGCGTTGAGCCCCAATCTCAGTCCGAGTGGTGGCAGCTCCGGCTGGAATTCTGGTCGTGAACTCATAGGGCGATTCTCGCAGCCGTCCGAGAACTCCCCTCCTGGGCCTCGGGTAGTACGTTCAATCGATGAACCGGCTGGGAGAGGAGTCTAGTCCCTACCTGCGCCAGCACAAGGACAATCCCGTTGACTGGTACCCCTGGGGCGAGGAGGCGTTTCAGCGAGCTCAGAGGGAGGATCGTCCGATCCTGCTCAGCGTGGGGTACTCGGCCTGTCACTGGTGCCATGTGATGGCCCACGAGTGCTTCGAGAATCCACTCCTCGCCGAGCTCCAGAACGGGCTGTTCGTAAACGTCAAAGTGGACCGGGAGGAGCGGCCCGATGTGGACCGGGTGTACATGGACGCCCTCCAAGCCCTGACCGGGAGCGGTGGCTGGCCGATGACGGCATTTCTTTTGCCAGACGGGAGGCCCTTCTTCGCTGGAACCTACTTCCCACCTGAAGACCGACCGGGACTGCCTGGCTTCCGCAGGGCGATGGAGACGCTCGCAGCCGCGTATCGGGAGCGCCGCTCGGAGGTGGTGGCCCGCGCGGAGCGCCTCAGCGAAGCCCTCAAACCCGCTCCACTTGTCTCGCCGCCCCCGCGAGCAACCCGGCTAGGCGAGGTCCTCGCGGCAGCAGAGGAGCAGCTGGTTCACAGCGCGGATCTTGAGTACGGCGGTTTCGGTGGGGCTCCCAAGTTTCCCCAATGCGCGGCCCTGGACTTCCTCCTAACCAGGGCGGTTCTGGAGCAGAGCCCGAGGTCCGCCGAGGTGGTCCGAAGGTCCCTTCAGGCCATGGCCGCGGGCGGGATCCGCGACCAGCTGGGCGAGGGCTTCCATCGCTACAGCGTCGATCGCCGCTGGGCGGTACCCCACTTCGAAAAAATGCTCTACGACAACGCCCAGCTGGTGCGTCTCTACCTGCGCAGTTGGCGCGCCTACGGCGACCCGCGTCACCTCGTCATCGCCAGCCGCACTGCCGACTTCCTCATCGACCAGATGGGACTGCCCGGGGGGGGATTCGCGGCCAGCTTCGACGCCGACACCGCCGCCGGTGATGGGGCTTTCTACGCCTGGACTCCCGAGCAGCTGGCCGCCGTCTTGGGGCCGGAACGGCTGGAACTGGTGGCCGAGCTTTTCGGTGGACCGGGTGATGCCCACACGGAGCTGGGAGGCATGGTGCTGCGCGGAGGTATCGCCCCGGGGCCGGCGGGGGCGGAGCGTGGCCTTGGGGAATCGGAATCCCCGACTGTCCGAGAGCAGGTAGCGCAGGAGCTGCTCAAGGCGCGTGCCGATCGAACGGTTCCCGCTCGGGACGACAAACTGATTGTGGGCTGGAACGGACTGGCGATCTCAGCCCTCGCCGAGTTGGGCCTAGGATCTGGCGACCCTCGCTACCTGGCGGTGGCCCGGAACTGTGCCGTGGCAGTACTTCGTCAGGCCACCAGCGGCGGCGAGCTCCACCATCTCTTCGACGGAACGCGCGCCCGCTTTACGGCGGGGCTGGACGATCTCGCAGCCATGGGCTTGGCAGCATTGTCCCTCCATGAGGCAACTGGTGAGACGAGCTGGTATGAACTCGCGCTCGAACTCGGCCGGCGCGTCGAAAGAGAGTACCGGGATCCTGCCGGACCCGGCTGGTTCGACACCCCGACCGATCACGACCCCCACCTCCAAGCGCGGCCCCGGAGCCTTGAGGATGGAGCCCAGCCCAGTGGCATATCGCTGATGAGCGAGCTCTGTCTGCGGCTCTACGCCCTAAGTGGAGACGCCAACTGGCTCCAGCGGGCTAGCGCGGTCCTGGAGGCGATGGCGAGCGCGGCTGAGCGGTTCCCGTCCGCCTTCGGAGCACTTCTGTCCATGATGGCGATCTTGAACCAGGGTCAGGTCGAGCTGGCACTGGTCGTGCCGGATCTGAAGTCGGCTCACTTACCGCTGCTGCGCCGGGCACGATCCCAGCTCCGACCGGAGCTGGTGGTGGGGGTAGGCCGGGTAAGTCCCGGCCGAGCCGATGCTGAGGTGGGACCGCCCCTGGTGCTCTCCCGGCCCCTTCTTGAGGGTGCTCCGACCGCCTATGTCTGCCGCAAGTTCACCTGCCGACTTCCGGTGGGCGACGCCGAAGGGCTCGACCGGGAGCTGGCGAGGATCTCAATTGCCTAGGCTGTTGTCGGCGTCGGCCGGGAAACGGGGTTGAGCGTGGAGGTGACAGATGGCCGCTGAGCGCGGGCGACGGGCGGCTGAAAACGATCTCCGGCCGTTGGCGGTGGTCACCGGGGCCAGCGCTGGGATCGGTGAGGCCATCGCTAGGCGGCTGGCGGCGGAGGGATTCCGCCTCCTGCTCGGCGCTCGCCGAGAAGCAGAGGTCCACCGGATCGGGCGTGAGCTTGGCGGGCGGGCGATGGTGCTGGACGTGAGCGACGAGGCCAGCGTTGCCGCCTTCTGCGCCGAGGCAGTTGGAGTCCGGGTGCTGATCAACAACGCCGGTGGCGCCCGGGGGGTTGACCCCGTAGCCGAGGCGGATAGCGCCGAATGGCGCTGGATGTGGGAGGTGAACGTGCTGGGCCTGATGCAGGTGACCCGGGCGCTTCTGCCAGCCTTGGAGCGTTCCGCTCAGGGTCACATCGTGAACATCTCGTCAACCGCTGGGCTCGAGGTCTACGAGGGGGGGGCTGGCTACACAGCTGCGAAGCACGCGGTGCACGCGATCAGCCAGACCCTGCGCCTGGAGCTGTCCGGCCGGCCAATCCGAGTCACCGAGGTCTCCCCTGGGATGGTCCAGACCGAGTTCTCTCTGAACCGTTACGGAGGCGACCGGGACCGGGCTGCGGCGGTCTATCGAGGGGTCACCCCGCTCACGGCAGAGGACGTTGCCGACGTGGTCGCGTTCGCGGTCACCCGGCCCGCTCATGTAAACCTGGACCAGATCGTGATGCGTCCAGTGCAACAGGCGACCGCCTACAAGGTCACTCGGCGCAGTTGAAGGGGCCCGCCTCAGGCGCCGCTAGGTCGCAGCAGGTCGAGCGGGGTCCTGGGCCCACTCGCTCCACGAGCCGGGGTAGAGCTGGACTCCTTGGATTCCCGCCGACTCAAGGGCCAGGATCAGGCTGCAGGCGGTAACACCTGAGCCGCAGTAGGCGACCGTCGGCTCCGCGCCCGCGGTGGCCTGATGACTGCGGACAACCAACTCCACCGCTTCGATGACCTGACCATCGCGGTAGGCATTCGCCCAGGGCAGGTTGTGGGCGCCTGGGATATGGCCTGGGCGTGGGTCCAATGGTGATGGCGCGCCGCCGAATCGCTCTTGGCTGCGGGCGTCGAGCACCACCGCCCCGGTAGCCAGCAGCTGGGCCGTCTGCTCCGCCGAGACCCAGCCGTGGAAGGCGGTGGCGACGAAATCGCCGGGTGTCGCCGCCACCGCCCCGCTGTCGACCGGCCCTCCGGATGCCCGCCACCCTGCTAGCCCTCCATCCAAGACCGTGGTGCGGGCGTGGCCGACGGCCCGGAGCAGCCACCAGGCTCGGGCGGCTGCGCCACTGCCGTCGTCGTAGGCGACCACCCGACCCACCTGGGAGACCCCAGCCTGCTGCATCGCCCGGGTGAATCGCTCGGGCGACGGGAGCGGGTGCCGGCCCCTGATCCCGGGAGGGTCAGCGAGTGCCTGATCCAGATCGATGAAACTGGCCCCCGGAATATGCGCCGCAAGATAGCCCGCCTCGTCGGCACCGTCGGGGAGCGCCCAGCGCACGTCCAGAATGGTGAGGTCGGGGTCGTGGACGTGGTCTCGTAGCCAGGACGGGCTGACGAAGGGCAGGCGGGGTTGCGCCATGGGAACATGATGGCGCGGGACAGCTGTGGAGGTGGAGCGAGGCATGCTGAAACACGTGGTACTGCTCCGATTCCGAGAGGACATTCCCCCAGGTACCCTGACCGCCGCCCTGGCTGGTCTTAGGGCCTTGCCCACTCAGATTCCGGAGATCAGGTCGATGAGCACCGGAAGGGACACAGGGCTGATTCCGAACGGCTGCGACCTAGCGATAGTCGTCGAGTTCGCGACGGTCGACGATTACCTGGTCTACGCCGAACATCCGGCTCACCGCCGGGTGATCGAGGAGTTACTTGATCCCTTCGTGGTCGAGCGCCACCGTGCTCAGATCGAGGTCCCCGATTGACCGACCGGCTTCCGCCGCCGGTCCGCTGCCTTGTCGTGGGCCGAGTGCCAGAGCCCGACCTGGAGTTGGTCAGGCGGAGCGTTGCACCCGCCCAGGTGGAACTGGTGATACCGGATCCCGGAATGGACCTGGGCGGCCTCGGGGAGTTCGGCGTGATCTGGAGGCTATTCCCCGGCGCTGCCGACGCGGGGCCTCCGGAACGCTTCCCAGACTCCCTCCGCAGTCACCCCGAGGTGCGATGGGTTCACACCGCCAGCGCTGGGATCGATCAGCTGGCGACGCTCTTTCAAAACCGTCCTGACACCATCCTCACCCACTCCGCCGGGGTCGCCGCAATCCCCATCGCCGAGTTCGTTGTGGGCTGCCTACTGCAGCACTGTAAGCGCTTCTCGGAATTGACCAGACAGCAACGCCAGCGCCGCTTCGAGCAACTGCCCCTCAGGGAATTGGGCGATCTGCAGGTGGTGCTCTTCGGAATGGGTGCGATCGCAGGCGAACTTGCGGTCCGGCTCTCTCCATTCGGCTGTCGCCTGGTCGGGGTTCGCCGCGATCCCTCGCGCCCGGGCCCGCCTGGGGTGCAACCGGTGTTCGGGTCGTCGGATCTGGCCCGGGCCTGCGAAGGTGCCGATGCGCTGGTCTTGGTCGCCCCACTGACCCCAGAAACCAGGGTGGCCATCGACGCGGAGGTTCTGAGTCGGCTGGCGCTGGGGAGCGTGCTGGTGAATGTCGCGCGCGGTGGTCTGGTAAACGAGACCGAGCTGCTGGCGGCCCTGAGACAGGGCCGCCCCGCGGCGGCCTATTTGGACGTGTTCACGGAGGAGCCTCTGCCACCGGCTTCCCCGCTGTGGACCGCTCCGGGGGTGCACGTGACCCCGCACCTCAGCTGGAGCTCGACCCACCTGGCACGAAGGAGTTCGGAACTATTTGCCGACCAACCCCGCCGCTGGCTGAGCGGCGAGCCTCTCCTCAACCGCGCCAATCCCGAGGCGGGATATTGACCGGAGCTGCGTCCTCTCAGTCCGGGATGTACTCCCGGCGCAGGCCCAGCAGCTCCGGCGCGTGGAGCTGGACCATCTTGGCCGATACCCCCAACGGCGGTGTCGGCCGGACCAGCGAGATGCCCACCATGCAGGCGAAGGCGAGCGGAACCGTGACGATCGCCGGCTGGGACAGCACCACCGCCAAACTGGAGTGCTGGTCGAGAAATGCCGCCAAGGGGGGCGACGCCGTAGCCACCATGGTGGTGATGATCGAGCAGGTGGCGATACCACCTCCCAGGGCAACCCCGACTGCGGCCCCGAGCGTGGTCAGCCGACGCCACCAGATCCCGAGCACCAGCAGCGGGAAGAAGGAACTCGCCGCGATGGCAAACGCCCAGCCAACCAGGACGCTGATGTCGAAGCCCTCGACCAGAAGGCCCAGGGCAGCCGCCGCCAGCCCGGCTCCGAGCGCTGCCAGCTGAAAGGCGCGCCGCCGGGCGGTCGGCCCAGCCGAGGGCCGCAGCCAACGCCCGTAGACGTCGTGGCCGAGCGCTCCCCCCAGAGAGACCAGCAGGCCGCTTAGGGTCGAGCTGAAGGCGGCGAAGGCGCCGGCGCACACGACCGCCGATAGCGTCTGACCCAGCCAGCCGGCACCCAACTGGGCGGGCAGGGCCAGCACCACTGCGTCAGTGAGATTCGTCCCGTACAGGCTGGGGTCGTAGGACCGACCCAACGCTCCCAAGATCGGCGGCCAGATGTAGAAGCTGCCCAGCAGCACCAACACCAACAGGGCGGTGCGGCGGGAGGCCCTGGCGTCTGGGTTTGTGTAGAAGCGAACCAGGATGTGCGGCAGCCCGATCGTCCCCAGGAGGATAGCCAGGATCAATGAGTAGGTGAAGAGGAGCGGATGACCGGTGCCCCCGGCGAGCGGCCCGAACGGCGCGATCCAGGACGACGTGCTGCTGGCGGGAGTCTCGCTGCCGAACGGCGCTGGCTGACCCTTGGCAATCGTCACCGTGTCGCTGGATCGCCAGGTGATCGTGCCGGTCGGCAGCCGGGACGTACCCTCAAGTTGGATCCGGTGGTCATCACGATGGTTCACGGTCACTGTCGGCGAAGTGCCGCCCTCGAATCCAGCTGAAGGCGCAGCGGTGCTAGAGGTCGGAGCCGTGCGCTGCCAGCCGATGGCGATCGGCCGGGAGATGTGGGCTTCGGTGTTGCTCGGGATCTGCCACAGCTCCCCGGGGGTCACCTGGAACCGGGTCGTGGTCGTGAGCCGCTCCAACCCGCCGCTGCCCTTGGTGAACGGCGCCCCCGTCCCGGAGAAGTGGATCAAGAGGAGGAAGGCGGGGATGGAGATGGCGAAGAGCTTGACCGCGAACTGGAGGCTTTGCACGAAGGTGATTCCGCGCATGCCACCCCCCACCACGCCCGCCACAACCACCACGGCGACGATCCCGATGCCAACTCCGTAAGGAAGCCCGGAGGCGGTCTGTACCGTCAGCCCGGCCGCCTTCATCTGGGGGAGGGCGTAGAAGAAGCCGATGATCAGAACGAGGATCACCGCGAGACGACGAAAACGGGGGCTGTCGAACCGGCCCTCCGCGAAGTCAGGGATCGTATAGGCGCCGAAGCGGCGCAGCGGGCCACTGATGAAGAGCAGCAGCAGAAGATAGCCACCCGCGTAACAGACTGGGTACCAGAGCACGTCGTAACCGAACTGCATGACCAGGCCGGCGATCCCCAGGAACGAGGCGGCGCTCAGGTACTCCCCGCTGATGGCGGCCGCGTTGACCCGGGGTGGCACTGCCCGGGCCGCCACCATGAAATCGGAGGTGGTCCTAGCCCAACGTCTGGCGAAGAGGCCGGCCCCCAGGCTGACCACCGCCATCGCCACCAGCCCCAGTACCGCCGCGGTGGACCCGGTCACGAGCGACAGCTCAGCTCAAGAGGTCGGTGAACTCGTCGTCGACCTCCTCGGCACGCCGCACGTAGATCGTCCCCAACCAGATCAGGAGCGGATACGAAGCGATACCCAGGACCAGCCATGACACTGGGATCCCGAAGAGTCTGAGTGCTCCCCACTCGGGCCACCAGAAGGCCAAGAGAGGTTGGACCAAAAGAAAGCCCACAAAGGTCAGGGCCACGCCCAGGCTGAGCCGGCCCTGCCTTCGCATCAGCGCCTTGAGATATACCTCGCCGACCTCCGTCTGCTCTTCGAATTCCAGCAGGCCGGTCGAGGTCGGGAGCTCTGCCTCACCCTCCGGGGTCCTGGGCAGCGGCTTCGACACAGCGGCTCAGAGACCGAGGGCCAACCGAAGCTGTGGGCCGTGGCGACGCGAGACCGGGACCGGGAGGTCGGTGACCCCCTGGATCCGGAGCAGGTAGGTGCTGTTGAAGAAGCACTCGACGTTGGTGACATGTCGGAGGTTGACGATGTAGTGCCGGTGGACCCTCATGAACCCCTGCCGGGAGAGTCGCTCTTCCAGATCTTGAAGTCGCAGCCGGGCGATGTAGCGGCCCTCATGAGTCACCACCGCGACCCGGTCCCCGTCCACCTCGGCCAGCCGAATGTCCTCGACCGGGATGAGCAGGATCTGTCCCCGGTGGGTCACAGCCAATCGGTCCTCCAGAGCAGCTTGGTCCGATCCGGCCTCGCGACGCGACCGCGCCGCGGTGTCGCGCGAGGCGAGGGCGAGCCGCTCCAGGGTGAGGTTCAGCCGGTCCCCCCGGACCGGCTTCAGCAGGTAGTCGAAGGCGGCCAGCTGAAATGCCTCGATGGCGTGCTCCTCGAAGGCGGTCACGAACACCACCGGAACGGGGGTGGGGAGTTGGGAGATGACCTGGCTCAATTGCAGGCCGTCCATCCCAGGCATCCGGATGTCCAGAAACAGCACGTCGACCTGCTCCACGGCGAGCAGGTCCATGCATTGGCTGGCTCCCTCCGCTTCCAGCACCTCTCGGACCCGCGGCGACTGCTTGAGCAGGTACTTGAGCTCGCCTCGAGCTGGGGCCTCGTCGTCGACGACCAGTGCCCGATATGGAGGTTGCACCGGCTCAGGAGGCCTTCACGCCCGGGCGGTACTTGGGAATCCGCACCCGGACGGAGGTGCCCCTGCCTGGCTCGGAGATGATCTCCAGGCCGTGCGCCGGACCGAAGACATGATTGAGACGGCGATCGATGTTGCCCAGGGCGCCCTGGTGCTCAGTCAGGTCGAGGTCGGTCTCGAGCCCCTCCCCATCGTCGCGGACCACGATCAGGCACTCGTCGTCCTGGTCGTCCGCCTCGATGGTGATCTGGCCCTTACCTAACCGCGGCTCGATTCCGTGCTTCACGGCGTTCTCCACCAGGGGCTGCACCAGGAGGGCGGGAACCACTGTGCTCAGGACCTCGGGGTCGATGTGATACCGGACTGTCAACCGGTCGCCGAAGCGGGCCTGCTCGAACTTGAGGTACTGGTTGACGTAGACCAACTCATCGGCCAGGGTCGTGAACTCGTGGCCGGGACCGCGGAAGGCTCGCCGGCTGAAGTCCGCGAACTCGGTGAGCAGATCCCGCGCTCGCTCGGGATCGGTTCGCACGAAGCTGGTGATGGTGGTCAGGGTGTTATAGATGAAGTGGGGCGAGATCTGGGCCCGGAGTGCCCGCAGCTCTGAGCGAACTAGCGCCGCCTGCTGCTGGTCCGCGCGCTGCAGGCGGAGCTGCGTCGCTAGGAGGTCGGCCAGGTCGGTGGCCACGCTGAGCTGGGCTGGGCCTGGTTCGGTGGAGTGGTAGGTCACCAGGGCCGCCACCGGCTGTTCGTCAACAATCAGGGGTGCCACCACTGCCACCCGCAGTGGGCAGGAGGAGGTCGGCTCGGCGGTGTGAAGGTGAACCAGCTGGGTGCGGCCCGAAGTGAGCGCCTGGAGAACCTCCGCTGCCTCCGCGGTGAGGTGGCGGGAATGGTGGTCCGCCCGAGTGCTTGGCCGGGCCTGGAAACCGAGCAGGCGGCGGGTGTCGTACAGGGCCGCCGCCGGGCCGCCGGAGTGAGGGACAAGAGATCGGAGCACCTTGACCGCGGTCTTGTCAGAAAGGCCCTGGCGCAGGGTGGAGACCGCCGAAGTCGCAAAAGCCAAGGTCCGGAGGGTCGCACGCTCCTCGACGGTGTTAAAGGCCAGGTGGCGTCGGCGCAGCAGCAGGAACACGCTGGTTGCGCCGAGCGCCGTCAGACCTGCCTCCACCAGGACCACCACCACCCAGGACATGGGCGGAATCATCCGCTGCCCACTCCCTGGCTGCAACGGAGCAACCGTTCGGCTGCCGAACGGTACCGCTCAACCGGCCAATCCACGCCGTTCGGCGTCACCCGCTCGCCTTCGGCCCTTCCCGGCACTACCCTGCAGCCAGGAGGAAGTCGCGAGAGAGCGCTTTGAACCAGGCGCGTCGCGTGCCCTCCGGGACTTGGGGAAGTTGCTAGGTAGGAGGGAGATATGACCGTTGACGCCAAGAGGATCGACGCTCTCCAAGAAGAGGGCAGATCGTTCTCGCCTCCTCCGGAGTTCGCGGCTCAGGCCAATGCGCAGGCCGGGATCTATGATCGCAGTCTCGAGGATTTCTGGACCGAGGAAGCGCGTCAGCGCGTGACCTGGTTCAAGCCCTTCGACAAGCTCTACGAGTGGAATCCCCCCTACGCCAAGTGGTACCTGGGGGGTCAACTCAACGTCTGCTACAACTGCGTGGACCGGCACGTCGAGTCCGGACTCGGCTCCAAGGTGGCCTACTACTGGGAGGGGGAGCCGGGCGAGAAGCGGACGATCACCTATGCCGAACTGCAGAAGGACGTGGTCCGCTTCGCCAACGGGCTGAAGAAGCTCGGGGTCAAGAAGGGAACCCCGGTCGGCATCTACATGGGCATGTGCATGGATCTGCCGGTGGCGATGCTGGCCTGCACCAGAATCGGGGCACCTTTCACAGTCGTATTCGGCGGCTTCAGCGCGGAGGCCCTAGCCGGGCGGCTGAACGACATGGAGTGTGAGCTCCTCATCACCCAGGACGAGGGCTGGCGTAAGGGCGGCAAGGTGCCCCTCAAGGCCAACTCCGACGCCGCGGTGGCGATGACCCCCTCGATCAAGCAGATGCTGGTCGCCCGCCGCACCGGTGGCGAGGTCAACATGCAGGCAGGTCGCGACGTCTACGTCGACGAGATTACTAAGGACCAGAGCGACGATCCGACCAGTTGCCGCTGCGAGCCGATGGACTCCGAGGACCTGCTCTACCTGCTCTACACCAGTGGTACCACCGCCAAGCCCAAGGGCATCGTCCACACCACCGCTGGATATCTGGTGGGCGTGGCCACCACCCACTACTACATCTTTGACATCAAGCCGGAGACGGTCTACTGGTGCGCCGCCGACATCGGCTGGGTGACCGGGCACAGCTACATCCTGTTCGGACCGCTCGCCAACGCCACCACCAGCGTTATCTATGAAGGGATCCCGAACTTTCCCAACGAAGAACGCTGGTGGGAGATCGTCGAGCGCTACAAGGTAAACGTGCTCTACACCGCACCCACCACCATCCGCACTCACATGAAGTGGGGTCCGCAGTACGCGCAGAAGCACGACCTGACCAGTCTTCGACTGCTGGGGACAGTTGGGGAGCCGATCAATCCGGAAGCATGGCTCTGGTACCGGGAGCACGTCGGCCTCGGCCAGACGCCAGTGGTCGACACCTGGTGGCAGACGGAGACAGGCATGATTCTGATCTCAGCGCTGCCGGGCATCACCACCTTGAAGCCGGGCTCTGCGACCAAGCCGTTCCCGACCATCGACGCTGCCGTCTTCGACGACCAAGGCGAAGAGGTGCCGCCTGGCCAGGGGGGAAACCTAGTCATCCGCAAGCCGTGGCCGGCCATGCTGCGGGGGGTGTACAAGGACCCGCAGCGCTATCAGGACACCTACTGGGGCCGGTACAAGGACACCTATTTCGTCGGCGATGGGGCGCGCAAGGACGCCGACGGCGACTACTGGCTGATGGGCCGGATCGATGATGTGATGAACATCTCGGCGCACCGGATCTCCACCACCGAGGTTGAGAGCGCGCTGGTAGACCATCCGTCGGTCGCACAGGCGGCGGTCTGCGCTCGCAACGATGCTCAGACCGGACAGGCGATCGTCGCCTTCGTCACCTTGAAAGCGGGGAAGGAGGGTTCGGTCGAGCTGATGACGGAGCTGCGCAACCATGTGGGCAAGAAGATCGGCAAGATCGCGATGCCCGCCAATGTCCTCTTTACTCCAGAGCTTCCGATGACTCGGTCGGGCAAGATCATGCGACGATTGCTGCGCGACGTGGCTGAGAATCGTCCGCTCGGCGACGTCACCACCCTGGCCGATCCAGCGGTGGTGGAGGAGCTGCGCAGTCGGGCCGTTACAGAGGAGGGAAAGGAGAACTAGCAACCAAAGGTAGCTCTCTGACCGACTCACGACAATTTTCCTTATTGCTACAGGAGGGGTGACAAGAACTCATGGCTAACAACAATCCTGCAGCGCCTCAGGCGGTCATGCATACCGCCGAGGCGCCACCTGGAATCGCTGATCCGGCACCACTAGGACTCGCCGGCTTCGGACTCACAACCTTGATGCTCTCATTCGTCAATGCTGGCATCATCGCTGGGGGGGCGGTGGTTGCGGTACTACCTATGGCAGCCGCCTACGGCGGTGTCGCGCAGCTGCTCGCCGGAATGTGGGCGTTCAAGCGTGGCAACACCTTCGCGGCGACGGCGTTCTCGTCGTACGGCGCCTTCTGGCTCACTTACTATCTGATGATCGATGTTTTTGCCCCGAAGATTACTCCCGCATCAGCTGTAGGCCCAATCCTGGGCCTGTACGCGATCAGTTGGGCAATCTTCACTGGCTACATGTTTATCGCGTCACTGCACGGCACCCGGGCGGTGCAATCGGTGTTCTTTTTGCTGACGATTACGTACATCCTACTGGCCGGTGGGTTTTGGAACTGGTTCACTGACGGTACGACCCTGACCACCATCGGTGGCTACGTGGGAATCGCGACCGCGGTCGCAGCGTTGTACACGTCGTTCGCTGACGTGCTGAATGCGACCGCACGGCGAGTGATCCTTCCGACCAACTAGCTCGTCTTCCAGCGGTCAAGAGGGGCCCGGGTCCACAGGGACTCGGGCCCTTCTTTTACCGTTTCAGGGATTGCCAGGAGGGCCCGGTTCGATGCCGGTCGGATGCGCCGTCGCGGGACGTCCGTCGACACCCCGCCAGAGCGGGACCAAAACCGCCGCCGCCGCCCACATCGCGATCGCGGTGGCGATGAAGGGGAGAGAAAGGCCGACGCCGAAGAGCGAGCCGGCCACCATCGCCGCCACCGCCGAAGCTCCAACCTGGGCCGATCCGTAGAGTCCCTGCACCCGGCCCATCTGGCTGGCATGCACCTGGCGGGAGAGCATGGCCAGTCGGGCGGGCGCTCCGGTGACGGTGAAGATGCCCTCGAAAATTCCCAAGCCGATCAGCCAAGCGGGCGTCGGCAAAAAGGGGTAAACGATGGCGAAGCAACCAGACGCCAGGCAGCTCACGCCAATCAGCCAGCGGTTGTCGAAGTGGTCGGCAAGCCAGCCGGCGGGCCAGGAGCCGATGGTAAACGGCAGAGCAAAGAGGGTGAATGAGAGCCCGATCTCCAGGTCGGTGGCTTGGCGCACGTGCATCAACAAGCTCCACACCGTGTCGTACATTCCAATCAGCAAGCCGACAGAGGTGGACGCGATCGTGACTCCGATGATGATGGGGTCGCGCCACAAGGCGATCGGTGAGCGCTCCGTCCGGGCGTCGGGTCTGATCGGCGCCATCGCTGGCAGGGTGAGCAGGATCAACAGCGCGACCACCACCGCGGAGAACGCAGACGCCAGGAAGGTGGCCGCCAGGGAGACCTGGAATAGCGCAGCTCCGATCAGCGGCCCGACTACCGTCCCCGCCATGTTGGCCCCGGTGAGCGAGCCGTAGGCCCGGCCCCTCCGCTCGGCCGGTACGAAGTCGGCCACCGCCGCCAGGGCCAGCACCGTCGCGGCGCCCGAAGCCGCCCCCTGAATGGCCCGGAGAATGATGAACCAGACCGGGGACGGCGAAAGCGCGAAGGCTGCAGTGGCTGCGGCATAGATCGCCTGCGAGACCAGAATCGGGCCCTTGCGGCCGATCCGGTCCGAGATCTTGCCGACCGGGTATCGGACCGCCAGCCCCGCCAGCCAGAAGACGGCGGTGATCAGCCCGACTTCGCTGTAAGACGCACCGGCGTGACGAACAAACAGCGGCAGGATCGGCAGAATCATGGTGGCTCCGAAGGCATCGGCCACCGTGGCCGCGACCAACCCCCAGAGGGCGAGCCGGGCACGGCGCGGATCGATCCACGGCGAGCTCAAGATGACACCAAACAAACGTCCATTGGTGGGGGCCCGACCAGAGTGGGACTAGCTCCGGCGCGGGCGCGGGCGCGGCCGCCTACGTGGGTTCCGAGTGGCGCGGTGCGAACTGCGCCAGATCACTAGAATACGAGTTGCAAACGGAGGTGTCATTTATGACCACAGCCGGCCAGGTCGCAGTGGTACTTATCATGCTGGCTCTGATCGCAGGCGGTTCGCTGATTGCCTGGATTTTTCTGTTCCGTCTGGCCGCCAAAGCGGAGAACCCCTCGTCCCCCGGGGCAGGCCCCGCATCGCACCTGAGCGATCGCGTCTGAATGACTTACTGGAGGCGCCAATGAGCAAGGTGGTCGAGGAAGCCAAGGCCAAGGAGCCAGTCCTGGCTCCCGCCGGACTGGAGGGGGTGGCGGTCGCCGAGACCACTATCGGGGACGTCAGAGGGGAAGAAGGTTTCTTCCATTACCGGGGCTACAATGCCACCATCCTCGCTCGGGAGTGCTCCTTCGAACAGGTTTGGTACCTCCTGATTGAGGGAGAACTACCCGACCCCGAGCAGACCCGGAAATTCCGCGAGGACACCGCCAAGCTCCGGGCGCTGCCCGACCAGCTACTCAAGCTGCTGCCGGAAATCGCCCAAATTGACCCCTTCGTACCGCTGGATGCACTCCGCACGGCGGTTTCGCTGGTGGCGAGCGCGATCGGCTTGCAGCCGACGCTTGACATCTCCGCCGAGGAGGTACGCGAGCAGGCGGTACGGATGGGTGCTTTGGTGCCGGTTCTATTGACGGGGCTGTACCGGGCTCATCAGGGATTGGAGCCAGTGGCAGCGGATCCGGACCTCGACTACGCCGCCTCGTATCTGCAGATGTTGACCGGCGAGCGACCGGACGAGGAGCACGCCCGGGCGGTAGAGAAGTACCTGATTCTGACGATGGACCACGGGTTCAATGCGTCGACCTTCACCGCCCGAGTCATCACTTCTACGGGCGCCGACCTAGGCTCTGCCTTGGTCGGGGCGATCGGTGCCCTCTCGGGACCCTTGCACGGTGGCGCACCCTCCCGGGCGCTCCATACCCTCGACGAAATCGGGACAGCAGACCGTGCCTACGACTACCTCCGCGAGAAGGTGATGTCAGGTGAGCGTCTGATGGGGTTTGGCCATCGGGTGTACAAAACCGACGACCCTCGCTCAACTCTGCTCCGCGAGGTGGCTTTGCAATTGGGGGGAACACAAGCACAGTTTGCCCAGCATGTTGAGGAGACCGCGCTGCAGGTGCTCAAGGAGCTGAAGCCAGGGCGCAGGCTCTATACCAATGTCGAGTTCTATGCCGGAGTGGTGATGAACACCGCGGGAATCCCGCGGGACATGTTCACCCCGACCTTCGCCAGCAGCCGCACTGTGGGATGGACCGCGGCGATCTGCGAGCAGGCTGCCCACAATCGCCTGATTCGGCCCTCGGCCGTGTACGTGGGTCCCCAGCCGCCCCGACCACTGCCCGACGGATATCGCTACGTCTGAGGAATACCCCTCAAGGGCGGGTGAGCCGGCCATCCGACCCTCCCGCCCAGGGAGGACATTGCGGGAACGGGAATACTGGGCTAACGGTCAGCTCGCCGCTTGGAAGCCCAAGTCCAAGATCCTGACCACCACGTGACTCCCGTGCAAGTTGCGGCCAGCCGCGACGACGACCTCGCCGCTAGGGAGAGCCGAGGGAGTTTCCGAGGTTGGCTTGACCCCGAATCCTTGGTATTTCCACGCCTTGGTACGGCTCGCGAGGTTGAGCGTCACCTGAGTTCCGTCCGGCTCACGCAGGACCAGTTGGCCGACTCCGAGCGACCCGCCGGTCGCGGTGTCCGAAACCACCTCCCCGGCGACTCTTGGCGCACGCAGGGGGCGGAGGGCTGATCCCGCGCTAGGCGAGGCGGTCGAGCTGGGGCTGGGAGCACCAGCTGCCGAGGCCACCGTCAGACCAGCCGCGGTCGCGCAGGCCACGCCGGCAGCTACCGCGATGCTCCGATGCAGAGGAATGCCCATGTCTTTTCTCCTGGTTGAGCCGGTGACTGGCACCGTCTGGATTAGACGTCCGAGATAATTCGAGGCTAGTCGCGAGTCAGGCCTCTAACCTGAGACGCCACTGAGAATGGCTCGGTGCCCCGCGTCAGCTGACTACGACCACTCCTGCAGCAGCGCAGTGAACTGAGCGGGAGTGAGTCGCAGCTGTTCTTCCGTCAGATCACGGAGCGGGGACTTTGGCAGATTCTCGGCGGTGCAGAGGTCGGGAGTTGTGGGATTGACGTACAGCAGACCGGTGACCACTTCACCACTGCGGCGTCCGTCATCGATGACACCGAGGGCGGCGAGTCGATCTTCGGGATCGTGCTCACGTCCCAGTTTTCGCAGGCGGAGATGGGATCCGTCGTGCAATTCCACCTCGGTCGAGGTGCCTTCGGGATAGTTGACTTCGACCTCGGCCTGGTTTGGAATGAAATCGAGCTCCTGCAGGATCAGCTCGTGGTCCTTGACGTACTGGTAGCTCTTGGTCGACCCCTCGTGATCGTTGAAGGCGACGCAGGGGCTGATCACGTCGAGCACGGCCGTACCCCGGTGCGACAAGGCAGCCCGCAGGAGGGGGACCAATTGGGGACCGTCACCGGAAAAGCTGCGCGCCACGAAGGAAGCCCCCAATTGCACCGCCAAGCCCGCGATGTCAATTGTCTCGAGCTGATTTACCATCCCCTTCTTCTGCACGGAGCCGGGGTCGGCGGTGGCCGAGAACTGACCCTTGGTGAGGCCGTAGACGCCGTTGTTTTCGACGATGTAGGTGCAATCCACGTTGCGGCGGAGCAGGTGGCAGAACTGGCCCAAGCCGATGCTTGCCGTGTCACCGTCACCGCTGATGCCCAGGAACAGGAGCTCGCGATCTGCGACGGCTGCTCCCGTGGTCACCGCCGGCATGCGGCCGTGAACCGCGTTGAAGGCATGGGCCCGATCGACAAAGTAGGCAGTGGCCTTGGAGGAGCATCCGATCCCGCTCATCTTGGCTAGGCGATAGGGATCTACGCCGTGGTCGTAAAGCGCCTTGACGATGTGGTTGGTGATCGAGTTGTGCCCGCATCCGGCACAGAGGGTGGTGGCCAGACCCTTGTAGTCATCCCGGGTCAGCCCGAGGGGGTTTGTCTTGACCGTGACTGCCGCCATCAGCGCGCCATCTCCGCAACCGCCCCTTCGACCACCTGGTCGGCGGCCTCCAAGTGCTGGATGGCGGCGACAAGATCGACAGCGAAAAGCGGCAGGCCGTCGTAGTGGCGCACCGAGCGTAACCGCTCGGACAGGGAAGGCCCCAGCTCCACCTGGAGGATCTGCCACATCTGGCCATCGCGATTCTGGTCCACCACGTAGACCCGGGAGTGGCCAGCCACGAAGTCGGCGGCTCCCTTGGCCACGGGGAGGGCTCGCAGTCGCAGGTAGTCGGTTGGGATCCCAGCAGTGGCGAGGATGTCCCGGGCCTCGACCACCGCGTGGTGAGAGCTGCCGTAGGCGACGATGCCCACGGCAGCAGGCTCCCCCTCGAGCAGCGGGGCGGGCAGCCGGTGGCGCCCGTTCTCCAGCTTGCGCGCCAGCCGGTCCATCACCCGGGTGTAGGTCTCGTCGCTCTCGGTGTAGCGAGCGGCCTCGTCGTGACCGGAGCCGCGGGTGAAGTAGGCCGCCAGGGGATGCTCGGTACCCGGCACCGTCCGCCAGGGGATGCCGTCACCATCCACGTCCCGGTAGCGCTCAAAGCGCGACATATGATTGAGCGCCTCCTTGTCGAGGACCTTGCCGCGGTCGAAGCCCTGTTCCGGGTAAGGAAGGGGCTCTGTCATCCAGAGGTTCATGCCCAAGTCTAGATCTGAGAGGACGAAGACCGGAGTCTGGAGCTGCTCGGCCAGGTCGAAGGCCTGCTGCAGGAACTCATAGCACTCGCGAACGGTTCCGGGCAGCAGCACCGGATGGCGGGTGTCGCCGTGAGAGAGGGTGTAGGCGAAGGTCACGTCCCCCTGCATGGTCCGGGTAGGGAGACCGGTGGAGGGGCCAACTCGCTGAATGTCAACGAAGACACCGGGGATCTCCGCGTAGTAACCGAGACCCACGAACTCGGCCATCAGGGAGATCCCGGGACCGGAGGTGGTGGTCATGGCCCGAGCTCCGGCCCAGCCCGCCCCCAGCACCATTCCGGCGGCTGCCAGTTCATCCTCCGCCTGGATGGTGGCGATCCGCCGCTCCTTGGTCTCGGGATCGATGCGGAATCGATCCGCCAGGCCGATCACATGCTCGGCCAGCGAAGAGCTGGGCGTGATCGGATACCAGGCCAGGACCGTGCAGCCGCCCATGATCGCGCCCAGGGCGGCGGTCTGATTGCCCTCCAGCAGGAGCTGGCCGGGCCTGGCCGCCAGCGGACGCAGCTTCAGTTGGTCGGTCTTGGTCAGGTTGGTCTGGAAATAATCCCGGCCCAGCGCGATCGCGTCGCGATTGGCGGCCAGCGCCTTCGGCTTCGAGCGGAACTGCTGCGTAAGCGCCGACTCAAGAGCCGAGTCGGGGATGCCCAGGATCTCGGCCACCACTCCCACGTAAATGATGTTGGTCAGGTACTTGCGGAGATCGGGATCCGGGACCGACGCCTTGGCTAGCTTGCCGAACGGCACCGGATACAAATGGGGGGGAACCACCTCGTCCAGCTGGGGCGGCCCGAACGCCTCCTCGTACACCAGCACTCCTCCGGGTTCGAGCCTCGAGATGTCCGCCTGGAAGGTAGCTCGGTCCAGGGCGACCAGCAGGTCGGCGCGTCTGCGCCCCGCCTGGTATCCCCGAGAATTTGCCCTGAGGTAGAACCAAGTTGGAAGTCCCTCGATGTTGGAGGGGAACAGGTTCTTGGGGGCGACTGGGATCCCCATCGCGAACACCGCCCGGGTAAGTACCAGGTTGGCCGACTGACTGCCCGACCCATTTACGGTCGAGGCGACCACATTGAGGTCGACGGAACCCTGCTCCGTCACGGTCTCCTCCCAGTTGCCGAACTACAGTGACCTACCCAACAACCATCGTAGTCCCATCGGGGGCCCAGGCACTTCCAACTCGGCTACCGGTCACCGCCCCGGCTGATCTGGAGGACCTCGACCTGCGAGCATGGGCCGATGGCGGGTCAGATCCTGGTCGGCACCTGCAACTGGAGCGACCACCAGGGGTTTTACCCCACCGGACTGCCACCCGCCGGTCGCCTCGCCTACTACGCCCGCTTCTTCCCCCTGGTGGAGGTGGACAGCACCTACTACGGGATCCCGCCGCCGCACCGGACCGCCAGCTGGGCGGAGGGCACTCCAGAGAACTTCCTTTTCAATGTGAAGGCCTACCGTTCACTGACCTACCACGAGCGTGAGGGAGGCCACCCGCGCGACCCCACAGCCGCCGAGGAGAGCCAGTTTGCTGCCTGTCTCTTCCCGCTCCGGGACAGTGGCAAGTTGGGGGCCATTCACTACCAGTTCCCACCCTGGTTCGGAGCCTCGCCGCTCAATCTGGATCGGTTAGCTCGGCTGCGGGACCGTCATCCCGACGACCTCCTGATCGTGGAGATGCGCAACCGGAGTTGGGCCGACCCCGAGCGCTTCGAGCAACTCCTGGATCTGCTGAGTGAGTCTCGGGTTTCGCTCTGCGCCGTTGACGAGCCCCAGCTGGGTTCGGGCTCCTTCCCCCGCCTGGTCGAGGTGACCGACCGGCGGCTGGCTGCCGTCCGTTTTCACGGCCGCAATTCGAAAACCTGGTACGCCCGAGGGAAGACCTCGGGCGATCGCTTCAACTACCTCTACTCGCTGGAGGAGCTACGAGAGTGGGAGGCGGACGTCCGACGGCTGGCGAGCGAGTCAGCTGAGGTCCACCTGCTCTTCAACAACAATCGATCCAACTACGCGGTGGTGAACGGGCTGCAGATGGCAGAGATCCTGGACCTCCACCTGCCACCTTCCAAAGGCATGGTTCCGGATGGCCCCCCACCGGAGGTGGCTGAACCGCCTCTGCCGTACGGGCCCCCCTCCTGAGGTGGCGCTTGACCTTAGCCCGGACCATCTGCTCCACGCCTACGGCTACGCCGCGGTGTTCGTCGCGCCGCTGGTGGAGAGCACAGGGATTCCCTTCCCCGGCGAGACGGTTCTGGTGGTGGCCGCCGTCTACGCTGCCACGACGGGCCATCTCAGCATTGCCGGGGTGGTGTTGGCAGCGGCGGTTGGCGCCATCATGGGGGACAACCTGGGATATGGCCTGGGGCGGCTCTTCGGCCACCGACTGCTCTTGCGCTTTGGGGGTTGGATTCGGCTGACGCCTCCGCGGCTGAGCCAGCTCCACCGGTTCTTCGAGCACCGCGGTCCGCTGGCGGTGTTCGTGGCACGCTTCGTGGCGGTGGTGCGCACCTTCGGGGCGATCGTAGCCGGAGCGGCCGAGATGCGCTACCGCACCTTCCTGCTCTTCAACGCCCTGGGCGGGGCGGCCTGGGCCACCGCCTACGGTCTCCTCGGATTCGAGCTCGGTCGTGCCTATCACCGCTTCGGCGGCGCGCTCACCTGGATCAGCGTCGGGGCCGGAATAGCCCTGCTGGCGCTGCTGGCGCTGCTGGCGCTGGGCCTGATCGTCGCTCGGAGCCGGCTCGAGCACTGGGCGCTCGGTGATCCGGATGAGCCCCAAGAAGGGGCGACCTAGGCGTCTACCTGCTACTGCCGGTGGGGCAACCGCCGCCTGGACAGCTGGCCGAAGGCCCGCAACCGCGAGAAGTGGAATAGGTCGGCCGTGCGGCGGAGGGCGTCCAGCTCCTGGTCGGCCAGCTCCAGATCGGCGGCGGCCACGTTCGACTCCAACTGGGAGATCGACTTGGCCCCCGGGATCACGATCACCTGCGGTTGGGCAATCAGATAGGCGAGCGCCACCTGGGCGGAGCTGCACCGGTGGGCTTCGGCGATCTCCCGAATCGTCGCCAGAAGGGGTAGGGCGGCCAGCAGGGCGGTATCGCTGAACAAGGCATTGCCCAAGCGCAGGTCGCGGGGAGCGTGACCCGGCAGATAGCGGCCGCTGAGGACTCCCTGAGCGAGTGGGCTGTAGGCTAGGATCAGCCGGGAGTGCTCCTGGGCGTACTTGACCAGCCCCCGCTGCTCCGGCCCTCGGTGGAGGAGGTTGTACGCCACCTGGTTGGAGATCACTGGTTGGCCGAGGTGGCGTTCCGCAGCGATCCAGCGGCCCAGCGAGAAGTTGCTGACCCCGGCATAGTGGCTCATTCCCAGTGAGAGGATCTTGCGCATCCCATCCATCTGTCTCGCCAGGGGCACGACTGGATTGGGCCAATGGATCTGGTACAGGTCCACCAAGGGGACCTGGAGTCGGTCCAAGCTCCTGGCGCAGTGGGCGACCATGACCCTGGGCGTGGGCACGATGGGGAGGAACTTGGTGGCCAAGAAGCGATCCCCGGTCCAGGAGCTGAGGGCGGTTCCGACCAGCATCTCGCTCCGCCCCGAACCGTAAAGCTCGGCGGTGTCGAAGACGGTGACCCCGAGCTCCAGAGCCCGCTGGATCACGGCCAGGGAATCAGACTGCGTGTACTCGGTGCCGTACCCCCACTGCTTCTCTCCGAACTGCCAGCAGCCGAGCCCGACGACGGACAGTCGCCGACCGTCGAGATCGATGTAGCGCACCTGCAGATTATGGCCGGCGACTAACTCGCCAGCGGCCGCCGAGTGCTACCCTCGCCTCACCGGGCGGTGGGCGGCGACACGCGGGGGAGAAGATGGGCGCAGCGGTGGCGGCCTGCCTTTTGGGAGCGGCCTTTTCGGCGGTGGTCTGGTCGCGCTGGTGGCGCAGTCGAAGACCGGCGTTTGCTGCCTGGGGATCCGGTCTGGCCATCTTCGCGGCGGCGGCCTTCACCCAGGCGCTGGGCCAGGCAGACGGCTTCTCCGTCCCGCTCTTCCGGGCCTTCTACCTGCTGGGGGGCGTGTTGGGGGTGATCTATCTAGCCCTGGGGACGACCTTCCTCATGGCCCCAGCGCGAGTTGCCAAGAGCTGCGCGGCCGTCCTGGTGGTCCTCACGCTGGTACTTGCAGTGGATGCGGCCGTGGTGCCGGTCAACGCGGCCCAGCTCAGTACCAGCGCCGGAGTTCTGGGGGGGGCGCTGGCCGGCCACGGCACGCCCCTTTTCGTGGCCGCGGTCGGGTTCAACATCCTGGGCACTCTGGTTCTAGCCGGGGGTTCCGCTTTCTCGGCGTACCGCTTCATCCAGTCCCGGGCCGGCATCGACCGGGTTCTCTGCAACGTGCTCCTGACGGTGGGGGCCCTGCTGGTCGCCCTCGGCTTCGCTTTGGCCAAGACAGTGGGCGGAAACCTGACCGAGCTCGGGGTCTTCGAGTCGGTGGGGGCGGCCATCATGTTTGCCGGGTTCCTCAGCCTGGGCCGGTTCGGCGCCAATGCGCCCGCCCGCCCCCGGACGGTGGCCACCTCGGCCGCCGAGGAGTGAGCTTCAGCTAGTCAGCTGCTCAGCGCTGGTACGCGGGCCTAGCTCCTCACTTCGAGGCTCGTTGCAGTGCGTCAAGGGTTGCGAGCACAACCTTCACCGCACCGTGGTAGGTGGCGACGGGCCCGTCGGTCAAAGTCGGAAAGCAGGGGCAGAGTGTCCCTCTCATTTTCCGACTTCGCAAGGAGACTGATGCCCGCGACCAATTTGGTGCCGGATCGGTGGAGTGCCGGATTCCGGCCTCCGTCGGGGCTGCTGGCAAGCGTCCAGTGGGCTCTGCTCGCCATCGCCCTGGTGGCGCTGGCGCTGGCGCTGGTGATCATCGGACTCTTCTCCCACACCGAGAGCCAGCTCCGGATCTGCGCCTTCGTGGGGATCGGCTGGTTGGCGTGGTGGCTGATCTCCGGCTACCGAACGGGTCGGTTCCCGTTCTGGAAGGACGTCCTGGCGGTGTGCGCGCTGTTTGTGGTTGGAGTGGGCGCCTCAGACTCGTATGGCGCAGTCGGGGTTCTCTACGCCGCTCTCTACTTCCGCGCCTTCTACGCCAGCCCCGAGGGCTCGATCGGAGTTGCGGCCGGTTTCGTGGCCGCCAACCTGGCAGCGATGGCCGTGGTTGCCGGCGGATCCGGCGCCGCGACCGCACTCGAGCACGGGTTCTCCGGCTCGGTGGCGCTGGCGATGGCGGCGGTCATGATGCAGCTCCTGCGCTCGGTCATCTCCCGGCGCCAGGTCGCGGCCCGGCGCGAGCGGACTCTGCGGCGGGCTGGCACCGAGCTGCTGGGGGCCAGCAATCCCTCCGCGGTCTACCGGGCGGTGCGCCGGGTGGCGGCGGAGGTGGTGGGGGCTCCAACTCAGGTCCAGGTCTCCTTGGCGATGCTGGACCGGCTCGAGTTCCGGGTCATCTCCGCTGACCGGGCTCTGGACCGACCACCACAGGAGTTCCGGCTGGCGGCGAGTACGTTGCCTTCAGGGGTGGCCGAGCAGCTCCTGGGCGTCCGGCCGGTGAGCGAGGTCCGCGCCGACCGCGCGCCGCTCCTGGAGGCGCTCCAGATCTCCCCCGGACTGACTCACCTCCAAGTGATTCCACTTCATACTGCCGGCCAGCCGCACGGGGGATTCGCCATCGCCACCGCTAAGCCACTCTCTCAGGAGCAGGAGGAGGTGCTAGAGATCCTGGCTGACGAATGTGCTCTGGCGCTCAGCCGGGCGGCCATCTCCGATGACCTGAGGCGGAGCGAGGGCCGTTTCCGTTCACTGGTCCAGAACTCCTCAGACCTGATCATGGCGATCGGTCCTGAGGAGTCCTTCAGCTACCTGAGCCCCTCGGTCGAGGCCATTCTCGGGCGTCGGCTCGAATCCGAGCGGGACTTCAATCTGACCGAGATCCTCCATCCCAGCGACTGCGCGCGGATCCTGGGGGCGATCGAGGAGGCCCGCTCGGCCAAGGGCCCCGGGCGCCGGCTGGAGTGTCGAGTTCGCCATCACGACGGGAGCTGGCGAGACCTCGAGGTCAACCTAACCAACCTGCTCCACGACACCTACGTCCAGGCCGTGGTGGTGACCGGTCGCGACATCACCGAGCGGCGGGAGCTGGAGGACCAGCTCCGCCATCAGGCACTCCATGATCCGCTGACCGGGCTGGCCAACCGGGCGCTCTTGCGCGACCGCCTGGAGCACGCCCTACGCGCGCGCCGCGATGGCCGTTCCACCCTGGGTCTGCTCTCGGTCGACCTGGACAACTTCAAGACCATCAACGACAGCTACGGGCATGCCGTCGGGGACACGGTCCTGCTGGAGGTCACCCACCGGATCGGGGAATGCCTGAGGCCGGCTGACACCTTCGCCCGGCTCGGCGGAGACGAGTTTGCCGTCCTGGTCGAGAAGCTGACCGGCACCACCGTCGTCACCGCCATCGCGGATCGAATCGGCGAGGTTCTGGCGCTTCCGATCCGGGCCGCGGTGGGGCTGGAGGTCACGGTCAGCGCCAGCATCGGTCTGATCACGACCAAATACGCGACCGCCGACGCCGAGGCGATTCTGCGCGACGCCGACATCGCCCTCTACCAGGCGAAGTCCGACGGCAAGGGTCGGTGCGTCGAATTCCATCCCCGCCTGCACGAGCAGGCGGTCGAGCGGATGCACGTCGAAACCGGGCTCCGGCGCGCCCTCGAACGGGGCGAGATGCAGATGCTCTACCAGCCGATCCTCAGCGCCATCCAGCATCGGTTGGTGGGCGTGGAGGCGCTCCTGCGCTGGAAGGATCCCGACCGGACCGCGATCGTCTCTCCGGACGACTTCATCGAGGTCGCCGAAGCCACCGGTCTGATCGTTCCGATCGGCAAGTGGGTGCTCTACGAGTCGTGCCGCCAGGTCGGGGAGTGGCGTCGCCAGTTTCCGACCGCCAGAGAGCTGCGGCTCTCGGTCAACGTCTCGGCACGTCAGCTCCAGCAGACGAGCCTGGTCGATGACGTGCGGGGGGCGATCAGCAGCTCCGGGATGGATCCCCACCAGCTGCTGCTGGAGGTGACCGAGAGCACGATCGTCAAGGATGTGAAGCAGGCGTCGGCCCAGCTGCGCTCCCTGCGCGACCTGGGAATCCGAATCGCCATCGATGACTTCGGCACCGGCCAGTCCTCCCTGGCGCAGCTGCAGCACCTTCCGGTCGACGAGCTGAAGATCGACCGCTCCTTCATGGCCAAGCTCACCGATGGCAAGGCGGGGGCCGCAGTGGCGGAGAGTGTGGTCAAACTGGGCCACGCCCTATCCCTGACGGTCGTGATCGAGGGCGTGGAGACGGCGGAACAGGTGGCCCTGCTGGAGGCGATGAGCAGCGACCCCCTGCTCCAGGGCTTCTTCTTCGCCGAACCACTGGAGCCCCGCGCCCTGGAGGCCCTTATCGTCTCAGAGCGGGATCGCGACGAGAGGGTGCCATCGCCGCCAGCAGCCAAACGGGCCAGACGGGCCCGTGCCACGCCCCGCCTTCCCGCCGGTCGCAGCCCGCACGTTGCGCCGTCGCCGTCTTCGCCGGTAACCGTCGGAGCGTCCCGTCGGCGATCAGCGCGCCCAGCCGAGGGTTAGGGAGCACCCGCCGCGGGAGCGCCGTCAGGCGCCGTCCCACGGGGTAAGTCACGCGGTGGATCGGAACCGAACTGTGACTTCGATGGGGGCGACAGCAAGCGCCCAGCTCGGCACAATCTCCCCATACCGTGGGCGGAGCCCGGGGACGACTCTAAGCCGCCATAGCGTGAAAGAGCAGTAATTTCTTGGCCACCGTGTTTCCGAGAGCTGCTCAGTGCGAGTCGGACCAGCTCCGAGCGAGCGCGCCACCGCTACTAGTCCGACCAGTAGCCGAAGCATCGGGCCAGTCCGCGCGGTGGAAACGATCCCTCGCCAGCCGGTCCCGCGGTTGGCAATGAGGAAGTCGCATGCCCTGGGAATGGGACACGGGCCCCGGAGACAGCCCTAGTTGAGGTCGTTCGAATCAGCGGGCTTGGGCGCGAGTGGGATCGACCGGCATAACCTCCCGGGAGTTAGCCACCGTGGATGAGCCGATAGCTAGACCGACCGACCATCGCGATGCCGAATTGGAGCGTCGCCGCCTGGCGTCACCAGCAGCCGGCGTCCGCGTACAACCGGTGCGTACATCGCGTTGGGCCAGGTCCAATTACCTGGTGCCGGTCTCGTATCTATTCTTGTTTGGGCTTTGGATGCTTCGGGCGTGGACGAGCCCAGGCACGGCAGTCGCCGGACCCTCCCACTATGAAGACAACCTCCAGGCCATCTGGTATCTAGCCTGGTGGCCACAAGCTTTCTCTCACCTCGGCAACCCTCTATTCACGACTCTCCTCAATTTTCCGGGGGGAGTGAATCTGGAGTGGATGGGAATCGGAGCGCCGTTGATAGGACTGCTCGGGTGGCCCATCACCGCGCTGGTCGGTGTGGTCACGGCCTACAACGTCATCCTCGCACTCAGTGCGACGGTGTCGGCCTGGGCGATCTTCGTCGCTGTGCGTCCTTGGGTGCAACACGCATCTGCGGCCTATGTCGCAGCGTTTGCCTTCCTAATCTCGCCCTACATGATCGGCCAAAGTCTTGGCCACATCGCCCTGGTAATCGTCCCTCTGGTGCCGCTCACGTTGGTTTGGGCCAACTGGGCTTTGATACGTCAGGCTGGCACCACCCGACTGGCGGGACTGGTCCTCGGTGCACTGCTCGCGGGCCAGTTCTTCATCAGCGAAGAGATAGCGGCGACCCTGCTTCTGATGTTGGCGATCGGTTGCCTCTGGCTGTCCCTCCTCTACCCTCGCGCGGTCCGCTCGCGGCTCGCGCGCGCCGCTCACATCGTGCTGTGGACAGCGCCAACCACGGCCATTATCTTGGCTGCTCCCATTGCCTGGCAGTATCTCGGGCCAGGGGTCATCCGCGGTCCCGTCATGCCCCCCGCTCAATTTTCGGGCAGGTTGCTTGGTTTCCTATATCCGAGCGTTACTCAGCTCCTCAGTACCTCAGCGAGCGTTCATCTGATCAACGTGCAGGGCTACAACGTAGTTGAGTTCGGCAACTATATCGGAGTGCCCTTACTGGTTGTGATACTGGTGGTAGCAGTCCTGCGCTGGCGCCTCCCGATCGTCCGGCTGTCTACCGTCATGCTTTTCACGGCAGCTGTGTTGCTGTTGGGCTCACGCCTGCAGCTCGCCGGCGAAGGATCCAGAGGGATGCCGCTACCTTGGCTGTTGCTTAGCCATATCCCCCCGCTGGGTGATGTACTGCCGGTTCGGTTGAGTCTCTACTTGGACCTGTTCGCCGTGGTGCTGTTGGCCATCGCTCTGGATCAGACTCTGCAGACGAGGCGTTGGGCCTGGGGGATACTGGCAGCCGCCCTGGTGCTAGTCAGCTGGGTGCCGGCGCCGCTGACGATGCCGGTAGACAGGTACCCGGTGCCGCAGTACTTTGCCAAACCGCTTCAGCCCGCGGGCCAAGTGCTACTGGTGGTGCCTTTCTCGCAGAGCTTCGACGAGACCACGGCGATGGAGTGGCAGGCCACTGCGCAAATGAGTTTTAGCATGGTTGACGGGTACTACAGCCGCGCGTCTGGACTTTCGGGCATCTTCTACCATGGTCCCCCGCTCAACCCGCTGACCTGGGATCTCTGGACGCTGGAGCACGGCGGCTACGGACCAGGCCCATCGGTGTACCGCCCCTTCGGATTTACCCCAATCGCACGCTGGCTGGGCAGTCGCACCACCGCCACCGTACATGCGCGGCCAGTAGTGAACCAGGCGCTACTGAGGTTTACGGCCCGCTTCCTCGCCGAACACCGCGTCGATAGCGTAGTGCTTGGACCGTCCGCCCACCATCGCGCCCTAGAAGTGTTTCTGACCCAGGTCTTCGGCCAACCCCGCCAGGTCAAAGGTGTTTCACTTTGGTCCCCTCCGCCTGGAGGCTGGATTGCTCTCGGGCAGTCCCACGCGCTGGAACGAGCCGGCGGCCGCGCAAGTCTCCTCGCGTCGCGATAGAGGGAGTCCGGCCATTCACCGATGGCTCTCGGCAAGCATTCGAAACCGGGAGAAACAGATTAGCCAGGCAGCGGCGGCGGCCACCGGTAGCGCCGACAGCACCATCCCATGGCGTGGCCCGGTCGCCCCCAGCAACACTCCGCCCAGCACTGAGCCCAGTGCGGCGGCCCCGCTCCCGGCCGCAAAGTAGGCGGAGAACGCGCGCCCCAGTGTGGCTGGAGCGCTCCGTCGCTGCACCATGAGCCGGGCTGAATTCATCTCCAACCCGTTTCCGACGCCGCCCAGCAGGTAAGCGCAGAGCGCGATTCCCACGCCGGGACTCAGTCCGGCCCCAGCCAGACCCAGTGCTGCCACCGTTGCCCCAGCACCGGTAATCAGGAAGGGGTTCCAGCGGGCCAGATGCGGTACCGCCAAGGTGCCGGCCACCAACCCTGCTCCCCACGCCGCCACCAGGCTGCCGTAGCCCCAGGAGCCGGCCCGGAAGGTGTGGGTGGCCAGAAAGACTTCGATCACCACGGCCACGTTTACGAACGTAACCACCACCAGCACCGCTGGCACGAGCCGTCCCAGGAAGGGGTCCGTGACCAGCACCCGCACGCCGCCCGCCAGCGCCTGCGCCCAGCTCTCACCCTCCGGATGGAGGCCGGGTTCCCGCCGCGCGCTGACCGCGCCCAGTCCCAGTGCCAGCAGCATCAGGGTCCCGGCATCCAACAGAAGCGGGACCCGAGTTCCCCACGCCACCACAAGTCCGGCCCCGATCAGGGGTCCCAGCGTCGACCCCGCCCACTGCGCGGCCTGGAGTCTAGTCAGTGACCTAGCTCCGCCAGGCCCGGACTCCCCGCCTAGGTTCCCCGCGATCGCCAGCATCCCGGGGGCGCTCGCGGCACCGGCCACGCCCAGCAGCGCCGCCAGCAAAAGCACCGGGGTGACTCCCGAGACCGCCGCCAGCCCGATATCCAAGAGAGCTGATGCCAGCGCGAGGTAGCGCAGCAGCCGGACCGTCTCCACCCGGTCCAACAACAGACCGGTGAATGGTCCTAGCAGCAAGATGGGGAGGGTTCCGGCTAACCAGAGCCCCGCCACGGCCCACCCTGAACCCGCGTGGCTCAGTCGCAAAGCGAGCGCCAGGAGGGCGACTCCGCTCGTCGCCTGGCTCGCCAGACAGGCAGCCATGATCAAGGTCAAGTCACGAGGACGCGAACGGGAATGCAAGGTACCTCTCCTCAATGAGCTGGAGATCCCAGCTCTAACGTGGGGCCCGCGGGGTCGGATCAGTCGGGGTCGAAAGCCTCGACCGTCGTCAGGACCACCGCCTCATCCCGATTGGAGTGGGAGGTGGCCCGGTTCACCTGCTCTGGGGCGCTAGCACATTGCGGCGCCAGTCTATGGGATCCGGCGCTGGCTTCCCGCGAGGCTCCGGCGCCGCAACGTGGCCGCGGTGGCCGCGGTGGCCAGCTCGACCAGCTCCCGTGGAACCGGCGCTGGCCGACCGTCGCTGAGCCGCACCCACACCCATTCGGTGAAGACTTCAGCCACCAGTTGGCTCTCGGCCAGCCGCACGATGGTGGTGCGGCGCTGGCCCCGCGCTCCCTTGACCAGCTCGACCCAAACGGTGAGCTCGAGCTCGTCGCCAAATCGCGCCGGTCGGTGGTAAGTGATCTCATGTCGGCGGATTACCCAACCGCCGCCCTGCTCCCTGGCCCACGCCTGCCCGTAGCCGATGTGCTCCGAATGGCGCGAGGCCAGCTCCTCGGCGTAGTTCAGGTAGACCGCGTTATTGACGTGTCCCTGGTGGTCCACCTCGTACTGACGCACCGGCCAGTGGGCGGTGAAGCAGAGGGGGTCTGTGGCCACTGGCCGATTATCCGAGCACCCGAGCGCTAACCCGCCGCGGCCCACTGTCCCCTGCCCGGTCGGGCCTATACTCGCCCCTGGGAGCCCGGCTCCCAGCTAGGGGTGCGCCGGCAGGGCGCTGAGAGGCACGTCGCCAACCCTGATGACCGGATCTGGCTAGTACCAGCGTCGGGAAGCCTCCTCCTGCCGATCCCCGGGAGTTCGGCACAGAAAGGAGGAGAACGAGCATGGGAGAGTGGCGCCCGCCGGCGGTGTTCCCCGCTCACGACTCCCGGGGTCGGCCGCCTGACCAACTCTCCGATGATGAGTTCCTTCGGATCGAGCTGCGTGGGTTGGAGCCGGTCCCGGCGTCGCGACGGCGGGGTCGGCCCCGGGAGCTCTTCTTCATCTGGGCAGGAGCTCTCTCGGACTTCTTCTCCCTCTTCGCGGGCGCCCTGCTGATCTCGTCGGCGGGTCTCGGATTCTGGGACGCCGCCCTGGTGCTGATCGCCGGTGCGGTTGCGGGGGCCGCCTTCCTGGGCTTGCTCAGCATCACCGGGGTCCGCTCAGGGGCTCCCCAGATCGTCCAGTCCCGCATGGTCTTCGGCCGGCGGGGAGCGGCGGTGGGGGGGGTGCTCACGATGCTGATCGCGATCGGCTGGTTCGCCTACGACTGCGCCATCGCCGTTACCACCACCAAGGCGCTGCCCATCCTGCACTCGGCGCCGGCCACCGTGGGCCCTCTTCTGCTGGTGGCGATCGCTGGTATCTCCTTCCTGGCGGCTGTCTACGGCCACCGCACCATCTCCATCTTCCAGCACGTCCAGGTACCGGCCTTCTTATTGGTCTGCGCCGTGCTGGCGCTCTTCACCTTTCCCCACTGGGACCTTCTTCTCCAGAGCCGGCTGGCTCTTGGTCCCCACCTGGCGGCGATGGCGCTCGGGTTCACCCTCACCTTCGCCTTGATCGTCTCCTGGGTCACCTACGCAGCTGACTACTCCAGGTACCTGCCTGTCTATTCATCCGGAGTGCGGGTGGCGCTGGCTAGCGGTGGCGGCAGCGCCGTAAGCCTGGTGCTCTGTGGTCTGCTCGGTGCCGCGATTCAGACCATCGACCCCGGAAAGCTTTTGCCCAACCTGATCGTTGCCACGGTCCCAGTCTGGTTTGGCTACTGTTTCGCAGCGTTCATCATCGTGGCCGAGCTCAGCTCCAACTACCTCAACGTCTACTCCGCCGCGCTGTGCGCCCTGGCGATCGGCATTCCGGTACGGCGCTGGGCCGCGGCCACCGCGGTGGGAGTCCTGGGAGGGTTGATCGCCGCCGTGGTCCTCTTCGCCGGGGTCGGCTTCCAGGGCAACTACGTGGACTTCCTGACCATCACCTACGTCTGGTTTCCGGCCTGGGGGGTGTTGGTGATCCTGGACTCGCTCTGGCGCCGCCGTGAGCTCGATCCGGCCGCCCTCATCTCACGGCGCGGGTACTGGTTCCGAGCGGGGTACCGCTGGCCCCTGATGGCCGCCTTCGCCGCCGGCACCGCGGCGACCTTGCTCTTCTTTAACGAGCCACCCGCACCCGGGGAGTGGGGCTTCGTCTCCCCTGTGGCCCAACACCTCTTCGCCGGACAGCCGGCGGACATCTCGGGTTTCGTGGGGGTGCTGGTGACTCTCCTCGCCTACTTCGCGGCCCGCCGTTGGGAGGGCAGCCGCCACGAAGGCGAGGGCTCACGGGAACCGAACCCGGTCCTGGGTCCGGCCCAGTGAGTGATCAACAACCGACGCTGGCGATCGCGGCCACCATCGCCACCACCGACTCTGGGGGCGGCGCCGGCATCCAGGCCGATCTCAAGACCTTCTCCGCCTGCGGGGTGTACGGGGTGAGCGTGGCGGTGGCCCTGACCGCCCAGAACACGGTTTCCGTGGACGCCATTCACCCACTGCCGCTGAAGTTCGTCCGGGCCCAGTTCGACGCGCTCGACCGCGACCTGCGCCCGGCGGCCACCAAGACCGGGATGCTCCTCTCGGCACGCCACATCCAGCAGGTCAGCACCGAATTGCGTCGGCGCCAGTGGGGACCCCTGGTCGTGGATCCGGTGATGGTGTCCAAGAGCGGTGTTCGGCTGCTCGAGGAGAGCGCGGTCGAGACCATGCGCCAGGAGCTTCTGCCTCTGGCCCTGGTCGTGACCCCCAACTGGCCCGAGGCGGCTGCTCTCTCGGGGCTGCCGGTAGAGGAAGAAGCGCAGGCGATTCGGGCCGGTCAACAGATCGCCGAGCTGGGGGTCGAGTACGTGGTCGTCAAGGGTGGCCACTCCAAGAGTGATCCCACCGATCTGGTGGTGCATGGCGGTCAGGTGACCCGCATCCCCGGTTCCCGAGTACGGACGCGCCACACCCACGGCACCGGCTGCACCTTCTCGGCGGCTATCACCGCCTACCTGGCCCGCGGGTGGGATCCACTGCCGTCCATCACCAGAGCCAAGGAGTACGTGACCGCCGCTATCCGGGAGGCCCCGGGGCTCGGAGCGGGCCATGGGCCACTCCAGCATCTGCCACGGGGCTGGCCGGAAAGAACCGACTGACTCCGCACCAGTTGGCGCTGGATTTCCACATCCCGGTAGGGTTTTCCGGGCGATCGTGGGTACACTCCACGGGGGACAGCAGCCAGGAGGCGCCACGATGAATTTCGGGCAGAAGCAACGGTCGATAGATCGGTTGGGGTCAACGGCAGGCGACGCCGCGGGTGCGGTGGCGGAGGTCATCGGCAGCCAGGTGAAGAGCGCCGGCGAGGCGGTTGGCCCCGCTCTGAGCGCCGTTTCCCAGCAGTTTCCAGAGGTCGCCAGCCGGATCGCCACCTCGGTGCAGCCGGCCGCGGACACAGCCCAGAAGCGGGCCGCCGAGGCGCTGGCGCTGGCCAAGGACCGCTCGGTGGAATTCGCTGACCTTGTCATTCAGGCCGCCTACGAGGCCACCAAGTCGCTTCCCGACGATGCCCGTAAGCGGGTCGAAGGCTCCCTGCGCAAGACCGGGATCGAGCCACCGCGCAAGCGGCGGCGTGTCTCCAAAGCCTGGCTTGCGGGCGGGCTACTGGCCGCCGCGGGAGTGGCCTTCCTCTTCTCGGGAACGGTCCAGGACCGGGTCTACGACCTGGTCGACCGGATTCGCGGGGAGGAAGCCGACGAGGACCAGGACTTCTCCGCTCCGGTAGAGACCAGCGAGCCTGCCCCAGCTGCGCCCAATCCCTCCGATTCGACGAACTAAGCAGAGCCCGGTCAGACTCCGACCGTGACCGCTGGGCTGGCCCGGCGCTGGGGAACGCCGGCACTTCCCGCCGCCCGGGCCCTGGCCCGCAATTGGGGCGCTCTGGCCCTGATCCTGGGCGGGGCGGCCGCGGTGATGTTGCTGCCGCGGCTCTTCGGCGACCCCGACAGTGTCGACCCCGATCTCTGGCGGCTGACCGCCTACTTCGCCGCGATCACCGGAGCGACGCTCCTGATCAGCTCTCTCCGGGCTACCGCCCCGGTCGCCTTCGCCCTCCTGACCCTGACCCTGCCTTACTCGGCTTGGCTCTGGCTTCTGGGTTACGGGGGCCCGGCGCCGGCATTCATCGGGGAGCCGAGTGGTCTGGCCCGCAACGCCTACGCCGGAGTTGCCTGGTTGCTGGTGACCGCGGCCATGGCGGCGGCCTTCTACTGCTTGACGCCGAATCCGCGGCCCCGACTCAGGGTCTGGGTACGACCCCGGCGCGGCCCGCTCCTGCTGGCGCTCTCAGTGTCCATCCTGTTCCTCCTTGTGTCTTTTGCGCTGCCAGGGCCTTTGATCGGCCGGGAGGGTGTGCCCCTGCTCTCCCTGGGCGGCTCGGCGGCGGTCGCCTACGGGATCGCCAATGCCACCAGCGCGATCGCCCAGGAGATTCAGTTTCGAGGAGTGCTGCTGGCTGCCCTGGAGCGGCAGCACTCCTCGGGGGCGGCGCTCGTCACCCAAGCGCTGGTCTTCGGGATTGCCCACATCGCCGCTCAGTACCAGGGACCTGCTGAGAGCCTGATTCCGATCGTGATCCTGCTCGGGCTGCTCTGGGGTTGGATGACCCAACGCAGCGACAGCGTCCTACCGGCCGCGGCGGTGCACGTGGTCGCGGAGCTGTTTCTGGTGGCGGCCATCGTCAGTGGTCTCTATGGGCAATAGCCGATGAGGGACATCTGCCGGACAGTCATCGGCGTCGGCTCGGCCCTGGGTTTGACCCTGATCTGGTCGGTGAATCCGGACCTGGCGGCGAGCGCCTGGTGGGTGGCAGTTCCCAGTCGATCCGCTGCGATCTCAGCGGTGGCTTCAGATCAGGGAGCGACCACTCTGGCGATCTCCCGTGGTCGCGCGGGAAGGTATACCCCTGCCACGGGACAATTCCTACCGCTCCCACGGCCATCTGGGATGAGCGCTCAACTCGATGCCGCGGTGGCGGTGGCGGCCGTGGGCCGCGAGGGGGTTATCGCCTACCGTCAAGGTCAGCTGGCGGCCGTCTCGGAGTCCAACCAGGTGTGCCCGGTTACCGCTGTCGAGGGGGATCCAACGGCGCTCGCGCTCTCTGGCCCAAGCGGGGAGATCGTGGCCGTGGCCACCTCGAGTGGCCTCTTCAGCGGGCGGCTCGGGCGTCCGTTAACCCGAGATGCGGCCGGCCGCGGTCAGGCGCTGATCGCCCCCCCCAAACCGGGACGCGACTGGCTGGCACTGGTCGGCGGCCGGCTCTGGGAGAGCCAGGGAGGTCGACACTGGACCCGCGCAGAACACGCTCCCGCCTTCGGCCCGGAGACCCACGCGCTGACCGAGCTAGCCACCGGCGCAATATTGGTCGGCCAGCCCGGTGGCCTCATCTGGCGGGGTTACCAGGGGCGCTGGTACCGGGCGCTCCAGCTCCTACCGTATGGGGGCCTGGGAGGGGTGCCCCGCGTCACGGCTCTGGTGGCGGACAGCGCGACCTCCGCCTATCTGGCGACCGATGGGTTCGGCACCCTGCTGACTCCGGACGGCGGCTTCAGCTGGTACCGAGCTCCCCCTCCGGACGCGGCGGTCACCGCGCTCGCCACGGTGGGACCGGTGTTCTCCGACAACTCCCATGGGTTGGTCGTCGCCCTGGCGGCCGGGCGAATCTTCCTGCACCGGCTCCAACCGTTTCCGGCGCCACCGGCCTACACCCCGGGCGGAGCGGCCGCCGAGTTGGCCGGTACGGCGGCGGTGACCCTTGTCGCGGCGGGCGCGGTCGTGCTCTTGCTGTGGTTGCTAAACCGTCGCCGACGGCGCCGCTCCGTATGATCGGTGAGGGAAAGGTGGGAGCTGGGCAGGCCGCGGGTCACTGGGTGGGTCAGGACATGCTCCGATGAAGGCGGTCGTCATGGCCGGGGGCGAGGGCAGCCGACTGCGTCCGCTCACCAGTCGCCGTCCCAAGCCACTGGTTCCCGTGGTCGGACGACCGTGCATGGAGCACGTGCTGCGGCTGCTGCGTCGTCACGGAATCACCGAGGTGATCATCACCCTGCAGTACCTGGGCGCTAGCATTCGCAACTATTTCGGGGATGGCGCCGAGCTGGGGATGCAGCTGGAGTATGTGGTCGAGGACCGCCCTCTGGGGACCGCCGGCAGCGTCAAGAATGCCGCTAGTTTGCTCGATGAAACGTTCATCGTCATCAGTGGCGACGCCCTCACCGACATCGACCTCACCCAGGCCGTCTCCTTCCACCGTGACCATGCTTCGCAGGCAACCCTGGTGCTCTCGCGGGTCGCCAATCCTCTCGAGTACGGGGTGGTGATCACCGCCGCCGACGGCCACGTGGAGCGCTTCCTGGAGAAGCCCTCCTGGGGTGAGGTGTTCAGCGACCAGGTCAACACCGGCATCTACGTCATCGACCCCTCGGTGCTGGAGTACTGCCCGGCAGCGGAGCCGGCCGACTGGTCGCAGGACGTGTTTCCCGAGATGCTGCGCCGGCGGGACTCCCTCTGGGCGACTGTCGGGCGGGGCTACTGGTGTGACATCGGCAGCGTCCAGAGCTACCTCCAAGCCAACTGGGACGCCCTGGAGGGTCGGGTCGTCTGCGAGATTGCCGGCCAGAAGACCGGACCCTCCCAGTGGACCAACGAGGGTGCCTCGGTGGCCGACACGGCCCGGATCGAGGGCCCGGCCTTCATAGGCCGGGACGCCGTGATCGGTCATGAGGCCTTTCTCAACGGCCCCGTGGTACTCGATCGCTACGCGGTGGTTGACGCGGGGGCCAAGGTGAGCAACAGCGTGCTCTGGCCCCAGGTGTATATCGGAGAGCGAAGCCGACTGCGACAGGCGGTGGTCTGCAGCTCCGCCACGCTCAAGCCCGATGTGCTGCTCCAGGACTCCAGCGTGATCGGCGACGACTGCACCATCGGGGCGAGGTCGGTGGTCGAGCAGGGAGTCCGGATCTGGCCCGGCAAGGAGATCGAGGCCGGCTCGGTGGTCCATGAATCGGTGATCTGGGCCGGAACGTGGCGGAGCAGCCTCTTCAGCAAGGCCGGGATCACGGGAATCATCAATGTCGAGCTGACTCCCGAGTGGTGCGCTCGGCTGGGTGCCGCCTGGTCGGCAACTCAGCCGCGAGGCAGCCTGCTGGCGATCTGTCGAGATCGAAGTCCGGGATCGGGGATGATCAAGCGGGCCATGATTGCGGGGATGCTCTCCGCCGGGGCGCACGTGGTCGACCTGGCCGAGCTGCCGGTGCCGGTGACGTGCCACTACACGAGAGACTCCGCGGTGGTCGGCACCGCCCACGTGCTGGCGTCGCCGCTGGATGCTCGCTCCGCCGACCTGCTGGTTCTGGATGACCGGGGCATGGCCCTGGATCGCCGCCAGGAACGGAAGCTGGAGAACACCTTCTTCCGTGAGGACTTTCGGCGGGTGCTGCCGGGGGAGATCACCGACATCGCCGACGCTGACGGTGCCCTGGACGGCTACGCCCGGCAGGCGGTCTCCCAGCTGGAGCTCGAGGCAATCCGCGCCGCGCATCCTCGGGTGCTGGTCGATTTTGGCTTCAGCAGCGCCTCCCTGGCCCTTCCCCACTTACTCAGGGAGGCCCTTGTGGAGGCCATCACCCTACGGACCGGGTTTGAGGAGGAGGCGGCCCTCTGGCCCCAGGCGCGAAACCGTGAGGAGGAACTGGACCAGGCATCCGCCATCACCAAGACGGTCGCTGCCCTTCTCGGGGCGAGGCTCGACCCCTCCGCGCAGCGGCTCAGCCTTATCGACGACGAGGGCGGGATCATCAGCTACGAGGAGGCCACCTGTCTGCTCACGCTGCTCACCTTGCGCGCCAAGGGTCCGGGCACAATCGTGGCCCCGGTGTCGGCTTCGAGACGACTGGAGCGGGTGGCGGCTAACAACGGTGGCAAGGTGGTGTTGACCCGGGCGGACACGGCCTCCATCGTTCGGGCGGCTACCCGGAACGAGGCCCTGGTGGCGTTTGACGAGACTGGCGGCTTCGTCTGGCCGTCCCATCTCAGCGCCTACGACGCCATGTTTACCCTGCTGACCACAATCGAGATGCTGGTCATCACGCAGAGCCGCCTCTCGGTGCTGCGGCGCGAACTGGCGCCGGGTGTCCACCTGGAGGCCGCGGTCGCCTGCCCTTGGGAGGTCAAGGGGGAGGTGATGCGACGCCTGGTCGACGGCCACCGGACTGAGCGCCTGGATCTCACCGACGGCCTGAAGGTCGAGGTCGAGGGTGGCTGGGTTTTGATCATTCCCGAACCGGACCGCCCCAGCTACCGGGTGATCGTCTCGGTGGGGAGCGAGGACGAGGGCCAGCGGCAGCTGGCCGCCTTCGTCAGGGCGGTGTCGGAAACCGTGGAGCGGAGTTCCCGAACCGGAGCGCTCCCTCTTCCCGTCTCTAAGTCGGCACCCGCATCGGAGGGGCTGCCCGCCTAGTCAAGTCGGGCCGGGCGCCGGCCTCGAGGGGATCTCTCGCTCGCCCGCGGCACCAGGTCGAGAAAGTGGAGCGTGATGTTCCCCACTGCCAGGGCGGTACTCGTGGGGTCAGAGGACAGCGCTATCCTCACCCTAGGGGGCCCGACGCGGGAGTAACTCAATGGTAGAGTGCAACCTTCCCAAGGTTGAAGTTGCGGGTTCGAGCCCCGTCTCCCGCTCCAGCCTCGGGCACCTTTCCCGAATTACTCGGTGCCGCCGATCTGTGACCCATCTAAGCCGCTTCACCCATCGCCGAACCTGGAGAATGGGGCGACCCCGGCGGGCACCCCGAACTCTTTCCACCGCCGCTGAGTCAGACCGAATGTGGCTTCGTGAGGTCGGTTGTGGCTCGGAGGGTCGTCGCCTTCAGGTGCGTTGACCGTTGCTCGTTCGCGCGCCGTCCGGGTGGCGGCTCGATTGCCACGAGACGCCAAGCAGCGCCATCCCCGCGATTCCGGCAAGCACCAGCAGGAGGACGGGATAGGTGGCAACGGGCCGGAGTTCCGCCAAGATGAGTGGCACGGCGAAACCGACATAGGTGAGGGCGTAGAAGATGGCGGTGAGACCTGCGAGCTCGTCCGGAGCCGCGATTTGCTGAACTTCTAACAGGCCCGCCACCAGGGTCAATCCGTAACCCACACCCAGTACCGACGCGGCTAGCAGCAGAAAGGGGATGCTCTGGGAGAGCGTGGCAAGGCTGGCGATTGCGAGGCCGACCGTCACCGCGCCGAGTCCGACCTTGGCACCCCAGGATCCGCGCGCCTGCTCGAGCCTACGACCCAGCGGTTGCGCCGCTACTCCGACCCCCAACGTGACTCCGGCGGTGATTCCGGCGAAGGCGATGTCGATCCCCGAAAGGCGCGCTGCGGCCACTAGTGGCAGTACCACGAAAGCGACTGAGGGAGCGGCGAACACCCAAGGTGCCATTGGTACCACCACGCCGAAGTACCGTCCCCGACGGTCCTGGGGAATCCGCAGGCGGGACAACAGACTGGCGCCGCCAGAAGTGGCAGTTTGGCGCGGAACGGTCTCCGACGCCCGCCAGAGTCCGGGCAGCACCAACAGGATCACTACCAGATGAGGGACGTAGGCCAGAACGAGCGGCGCCGGTGACCATTGGGCGATCAGGCCGGCGACGACCGGGCCGATCCCGAACCCGGCGGACAGAGAAATGGCGGCGCGACGGGCGCCTGTTTGTTGTGAAGACCGTAGATCGTACGGAGGCTCCGACAGCTCTTTTACCCACGCCGTTCCGGCTGCAACGACCGTCCCGCTTGCGATTCCCGCCAGAAATCGGGCTCCATAAAGCGCGAGCGTGGAATGGGAGCCGACGATCAGAACCACAGTTGCCACAGCCGACAGGGCCACGGCCGGTCGTACCAATCTGCACCGGCCCCAAACATCCGATGCTGGTCCTCCCAACAGCAGAGCGGGGATCAGGCCGAGGGCATAGATTCCGAACAGCGCCTGGTCGGTCCCGACCGAAAGGGACAGATGCTGGTGGTAGGCGAGCAACATGGGAGCGAACTGGTTGGCACCCCAGCCGACCCCAAACATCGCCGCCGCCACCCCCGCCCACTCCCGCCGCCGGGGCAAAGCCCTCACGTTCCCGCGATCACGCTTGCTAGCGCGGGGCGAGCTGGAAAGCGATGGACCATGGTCCCCAATAATCGAGGCGAGCGAGTCAACGTCTCCGCCGCAGTGGCCCGTCCGAATCGGGTCGTCCGGAATCGTTCACTGATGGGGTCTACCGAGCGCAACAGACGTCGTCAGACTCCGCCAGCACCGGGGTCCTAACTGCAGCCTTACCGGTAGCCTGAGAATGTCCCCTCTGTCACGACGAAGCACTCCTGTGGACTTTGTCAGCTTACCGTCGCGGTAGAGGACGTCAGAGAAGTTTGCCTCGTCCGCAGAAGTTGAATTTGACACTGAATCACCTAAATTGCCCGCCTGGCTAACCGACTCGCTAACGTTCGGCCGACCTCCGCTGGCGCGCATAATCGGCCAGTGCCGAGCATCTGGGGAACAAGTCCCCGCCAGAGTGTGGCGGCTGAGTGCGCCCGGAGAGGTAAGCCCGCCCTGGTGGCGGGCTGTATCGCAATGCTAGAAGCTAACGATTTCGACGAAGAGCTGGCGCTGGCCCTCGGCGGACCCGCGGCCAACCAGGTGCTCGCCGGGCGGGAGGGCGGCAGAGATGGATACTGGCCCCGCGTCTGGGCGGCGCGTGCGCTGCTGTACGTCTGGGATGGGGCCGCGGAACCAGCGGTTGTCCACGCGACCACCGACACCTCCTGGAGGGTCAGAGAGATGGCGGCGAAGGTCATCGGCCACCACCGCCTGGAAGGCGCCTTCAGTGCGGCCGTATGCCTTCAGGATGATCCGGTAGCTCGGGTCAGCGCAGCAGCCCTTCGGGCAATCCAGTCCATCAGCTCGTCGGGGTCGGGATAGCCCGGTATTTCACTCACTTGCCGCAGAGTCCCATCTGATGGAATGGCCGAGTGTCCCCGCGGCTCCCCGGGAGCGAGACTCACACACCCGGTAGCGGCGTCGGCCGGGTGGTCAGTTCCCCCGGCTTGTTGCCCAGGCGGCCGACTAGCTGGGCGGTGAACGGGCCTATTCCCCCCGGCGTCTTTCTTGGACTGGCCCAGTTTTGGCTGCTTGAGCCCGATGCCGCCGCGCGGCGCATCGGTATTTCCGGACAACGCGTCAATCGAACGCGGTCCTGACCGCTCCCGGAGCCCATCGCCTGGCCAGGAAGGCAGCAAACACTTTGACGGGTCGACTCCCAGTACTTTCTGTGTGAGAAGCGGTGAGGAGCATCCGCAGTCGGCGCGGACCGAAAAACTCATGAGTACTGGGCCCACAGAACCCACTTCCCGTGACGGCGCAGGAAGAGGTACGTCCCCTCGAGTGTGGGGTGGTCGTGTACAGACTCGCGGATCGGCATCATCAGACCGCAGGTGGCGGGGGCGGCTGAGTCGGCCACGGTCTGGCGACCACACATTGCCCTCAACGGTCCGGCGTACCGCGATTTGCGGGCCGCTTCCACGGCAACCGACGAGGGAAGGTAGGCTTGCGCAAGCAGTCGCGCGCTTGGTGGATCCTCCTGCAAAGTAGGCGCGGTCTAGATCGCGTGGAAGGCGGCCAACACCGGCCCGTCCGGATCCCGAGTGGAGGTGCTCACGCCCTCAAGACTGGGACAGGTGAAGGTTGCGCTCGCCAGTCCGGTAGTGCTGCCAGTTCCGCTGCGCTGATGAAACTGCTGATCGGGGGCTCGCCAGGACGTTCCGGTGCCACCCGACCAGGCTGGGCTAGCTCCAGCCCCTGCCAGCACGATGGCGACCCTAACGAACCAGAGAGCTGGGTTGCCAAGCCGTAACACGGCCATCGCTGTCTTACCTCGGAAGCACTGGGAGGACTAATTCTTCAGTGGCTGGGCAACAAATTCTCGAGGGTAGTAATCCAATCCTACAATCTACACCCGCACTGTCTGCACAGTAGCCGGAGATCCGAAGCTGGAGACCTCCTCGGTCGCAAACCAACACTGACCGCCGCGGAAAAGTGCTCGCGAGCTCGAAGACGCGCTGATAGACCACATCGGTCCGCTCGCACGCGGGCGTCGCCCGTGCATTGGTGTATCGCCAGGTCGAACGGCGGCCCTAAGCCAAGGGGGGAGCGCTGCTAATTCCGTCGGCATTGTTACTCCCACAGCGTCAACTCTTGCAATCGACGGTACTTACTCGGCTGCGGCCAAGCCCGTGGGTCCGGCCCGAGAGAGATGGGAGTCTAACCACGAGCCATGATCGTCGGGATCAAGGGCCAGAATCACGGCACTTACCTCGGTGGTGCGGAATGGCAGCCGTTCTTGACCCACGGCCAGGTATCGCCAACCCCCTGAGCCGTCCTTGTGGGACCGGCTCCCGGCTCGCTCCTCCAGTGCAGGGATCGGATTGGCCTATTCTGGCTTTCGTGCCAACTGAACCGAGCATCGCTGTTGGTACGGTACTTTGGGCACAGGGAGGACTTGCGCTAAGACTGGGTCCGGGTCGCTCGCGCGCCCGGTGCTGATGCAGGCGGGGCACGGAACCGACGGCTGTCGCGGAGTGGGGATCCCAGCCCTCAGCGGCAAGCTCGTGCATTTGGAGACCTTGCGGCCCGAGCATGCGGCGCAACTCTTAGAAACCGTCGCCGACCCCGAGGTCTGGCGCTGGAAGCTGGCGCCGTATCCCAACACGGTGGCGGAGATGCGTGAAATCATCACCAACCACCTGATTGGCGGTGGTTCGCACCGGCAGCCGTTCCTGGTGACGAGCTTGGCCGATGGGCGAACGCTGGGGAGCACCACCCTCTACGAACTGGACCGACACCACCAGCGGGTGGAGATGGGATGGACCTGGTTGGAGCGCGGCGCGTGGGGGCAGGGCTATAACGAGGATCAGAAATACCTGCTCCTCCAGTATTGTTTCGAGGTTATGGGTCTAAAACGGGTTGCCTGGCGCCTGGACAGCCTGAATATGAGATCTAAGCCTGGATCCACCGGTAAGAGAGGGGTAGGGGGAGGTCCACAGACAA
>JBOHUG010000113.1:0-2541 GCA_050734135.1 Candidatus Dormibacteria bacterium | reverse complement strand
ACGCTGCAAGCCCCGATCGAGGCGGAGGCGACCCAGGTCCTGGGCGCCTCTCCCCATGAGCGGACCGAGAGCCGGCTGGGGCAGCGCAACGGACACCGGCTAAGGCCCTTGGACAGCCGGGTGGGCCGGCTGGAACTGGGCATCCCCAAGCTGCGCCAGGGGAGCTTCCTGCCAAGCCTGCTGGAACCACGCCGGCGGATCGAGCGAGCCCTGTGGGCGGTGATCCAGGAGGCCTGGGTGGGGCACCTCTCACCCCGGAGCGGGTCGGTGCAAGCAACACGGAGGCCGTCTTCGCGGGGTGGTCGCCAGCGCGCATCGGGATCTGCTCGACCTTGAGGCTCGGACCTACCTGGCCAAGTACGGGGTGGACGAGCCGGTCCAAGACCCGGTCCGCGCTCTGGCGGCTCTGGCCGGCCAGTGCTGAGTTTGAAGGACTACTTCCAGCACCGGGTGGAGCAGCTGCGGGATGAGGACTTCACCAGTCTATCCTCGCCAACCCTAGGCTCCGGTGTACCTTCTCGATGGCCCCAGGCAACTATCGCCCGACCCGGCCATTGGTCAAGGCGCGTGCCCGACACCAGCCTAGGCCGTACAATCCCTCAATAAGGTCATGTGGAATGACCCTAACGGTGCCGTCAACTCCGCCTCAGTAGCACCATACGGGGCGGACTTCTCTCCACTTGGGAGTGGACTAGGATGATCGGAGGAAAGTACGTTGCGGTCGTGCTCCCTGCGTACAATGCCGCATCTACGCTCCAACGCACGGTTGCAGAACTTGACCGACACGTTGCCGACGATATTCTCCTCGTCGATGATGGCAGTACAGACTCCACCACCAACATCGCCAAGCGGCTAGGACTCCATGTCGTCGAACATCAGCACAATCTAGGATATGGTGCTAATCAGAAGACGTGCTACCGTACAGCCTTGGCACGTGGAGCCGAAGTGGTGGTGATGGTGCATCCGGACTACCAGTATGCACCGCGCCTCATGCCTTCTCTTGCAGCCATGATAGCTTCCCAGGAGTACGACGTCGCCCTCGGATCCCGGATTCTCGGGCGCGGAGCACTGCACGGTGGCATGCCCCTCTACAAGTACGTCGCCAACCGGGCGCTCACGGCGAGCGAGAACCTACTTCTTGGCGTCAAGCTGTCGGAGTTTCACACTGGCTATAGGGCATATTCGAAGGAGGCACTCACGACAATCGATTACGCTGCATTGTCCGACCGTTTTGTCTTTGACAATCAGATACTAGCACAGGCCATCGCCGCCGGATTCCGCATCGGAGAGCTTTCTTGCCCGACTCGCTACGCTACGGACTCGTCGTCGATCGGGTTTGCGGCGAGTACGAGGTACGGACTTGGCGTGTTGGCCACTGGCATTGCCTTCAGGCTTCACGTTTGGGGCTGGCGCACCTGCCGATATCTAAGCACCGCCCCGGTGTCCAAGGACGTTCCGCTCCCGGAATGCACCTCCAAGACTCGCCAAAGACATCCTTGACGGCTGGCCTTGGCTCGGCCACGGAGCCAGGCGCTTGAGTAGCGCACCCGCGTCGTGTGTTTGGTGCGGCACGACACAGCCTGGTGCACGCGTGCGCCTGGCTGGAGAGTACTCGGTAGTTCAGTGCCCGCGCTGTCATGTCGGACGGACATCTCCTTTCCCGAGCCAGGTGGCCTTGGCCTCTGCTTACGGCGAGTGGTACCGCCCGAGAGGAGGACGCTTCCAGGTTGGCGGCGACTCCCTTCTGAAACTACTGCGCTCTGCAGTGGCCCACTGGATAGACGGCTTGGCACCACCCGGTCCAATCCTCGACGTCGGATGCGGCGATGGAAGTATGCTTGACGCGCTTGCCCACGATGGACGCGTCGTCCTAGGGCTGGAGCGCAATTCAACCCGCGCTGACGTACGCGGGGCCACCGTCGAGGAGTGCGCTGGTGGCTGGGCTGCTATCACCTACTGGCACTCCCTAGAACACTTGCCGGATCCGCGACACTCTTTGACGGCGGCAGCGCAGCGTCTCCTGCCCGGCGGACTCATAGTCATTGCCATCCCCAACTTCGGCAGCCTCCAGGCTCAGTGCTTCGGTAGCAGGTGGTTGCACCTAGATTTGCCTCGGCACCTGACTCATATCACCACACCCGCTTTGACCACAGCCCTGCGGTCGGAGGGCCTGACGATCGCCCAGGTCAGTTACGTGCGTGGCGGTCAGGTGGCTCTGGGCTGGCTCCACGGTCTGGTCGGACTGCTTCCAGGCCATCCCGACGTCTATCAACTGATTCGCAGGCCGAGCGCGAGGAATAACGCGTCACCCAAGTCGGTTCTGCCAGTTCTCGCGGCCATGTTGGTGCTAAGCCCGGTCGCTGTCGTCGCCGCCGCGGTTGAAGTGGCACTGCGCCGTGGAGGTACGGTTGCCGTCGTCGCCTGCCGCCCTCGGGAGCGTCCCGCCCCACAATCCCTAGCAAGGTGGTGAAGTAGGGCTGGAAGTAGCCACCGCCTCTTAGCTGAAGCTCGCCTTCTCGTTTGACAGGATCGTGGCGTCGC
>JBOHUG010000112.1:0-1611 GCA_050734135.1 Candidatus Dormibacteria bacterium | reverse complement strand
CCGCCGCCGATCTGTAGCGAGTCGTTCCGCCCCTGGGTGGAGGTCGGGTTCATGTCGAAGCAGACGGCGTTGCCGCACTGGGCGTTGGCGTCGGAGTTGCAGTTGAGGGTGGCCGTTTTTCCCAGTGCCGGATGAGAGTTCGGATTCTTGTTGTCGACGTCGCAGCTGGTCAAGCTTGTGCCCTGGCCCTTGCAGGTCTCACCGGTGCTGGTGCCGTCACACGTGTTCGGCCCGTAGCCGATCGCGGGCTCGCCGTCGCCCACGTTCCGATACCCGTTGTCCAGGCCGGAAACGCCCGAGGGGCTGCTGGCAATAGTGCCGTTAGGGATGGGGTTCTGGGTCACCAGCAGGATGTCGTTGCCGTAGACCGTCGTCCCTGCGCCTGGGCGCAATACCAGGCCCTGGTCAAAGTAGAAGACGCCCGGGTTGGGCGGATCCGCGCCTGTGATGTTGTCGGTCTGGCTGCAGTTGTAGAAGACCGCGTTCCCGTTGATCACCACCGGGCTCGTGTAGTCGCCCGGGTAGTAGACGGTGGTCCCGGCCGGGTAGGCGGGGTAGGGCGGGTTGGCAGGGGTGGGCCCTACCGACCCGGTCGCTGGATTGACCTGCTCGCCGCCGCAGCCCGCGTTGCTGGGAGTCGGGGCGGGCGGCAGGCTGAGCTGGGAGAGACTCGTCTTAGGGCTCCCTCCTGACTGCACCTTATCGAACCACACGTTGGTGTTGTTAGCCGTGCATGACGCTTCGTTGGTGGGCTGGTCCGCTGCGGGCGGATTGGCTTCAGGGAAGGTCGACGGCGCTTTCAACGGACTCCCTGCGGGGTTGTTGGTGACTTTGGTAAAGCAGCTGTCCCAGGGGGCATCGACGATGTTCGAGTATTCCAGCAAGCCCCAGTCGTACATGGTGCCTGATTGCTTGCCGTCGAGGATGTCGGGATGGTTGATGTCACCCCAGGGTGTGCACCTTCCGGCGATCGACTCCGGGGTGCTTCTGTTGAGACAGCCGTTGGAGTTGTCGAAGATGGTGCCCTCGACCTCGAACAGCCCGTCACCGGCCATGAGGATGGTGTGGGCGCCGTTCTCGGCCAGAGCCACGATGCTGGTGGCAGTCGAGCCGGCGGCCGCAGTGTTGAGTGCCGAGGCGCCGGTGGCGGTCTTGAGCTGCACTACCCCGAGGATCTGGGCGATGAAGGGAGGCCACTGCGGGCTGACGTTGATGTGCACGCCGCAGGCTCCGGTCGGCGCGTCGCCGCCTGGATAGGTGGTGGTGTAGAGGGGGATATCACTCCCGTCCTCTGTCAGCGGCTTGCTCGTGGAAGCCAGGTAGTAACCGGTCCAGCCCCAGGGCCCGCTGCCCTCGGTCGTAGTGGATGGCGAGTTAGTGGCCACCACCGCGTTGATGTCGTAGATGAGCTCGTTGGCATTGATCGTGCCCGTAGCGGTGCAGTTCGGATAGAGCGCCTCCGCAGCGGCCTCCGCCGCGAAGTCGGCGGCGTTCTGCGCCTGTCGGTACTGGAGCAGGCCAAAGCCACCATCGATTGCGATCCCGACCGCCACCACCAGCGCGACCAGCGCCAAGGCGAAGAGCACCATCACCTGGCCGCCCTGGCGTCGG
>JBOHUG010000111.1:0-6812 GCA_050734135.1 Candidatus Dormibacteria bacterium | reverse complement strand
GCCGCCATCAGAGAGTACCTGTCCGTGCACAACGCTGATCCCACATCCTTCATCTGGACCGCCTCCGTGCGAGACATCCTTGAGAAGATCGCTCGTTGTCGAGCCATTTCCCGGACGAACCACTAGGAAGTCGGTCGTCCTCGCCGCCGTGGCGCGAGAGTCCTTGGCGACCAATGCGGCCGGGTCGTGTGTGGCGAGAAGCTGCGAGAAGTCCGGTACGCCCTCGATCGTCAGAGCACCACCGCCTCGCCGGGCTCGACGATCCGTACGGTGGTCTCCGGGCGAGGTGCTTGGATGCCTCGGCGTAGTGGTGAGGGTTGCGGTCCCCCTTAGTGATGACGTGGTCGGCGAACCAGCCGCCGGTGAAGGTGTAGTGGTGGGGGATCCCGAGATCGAGCTTGAGGATGCTGGTGAGCTTCGCAGCCTCCCACGCGTTCATGACGACCTGCTTGTTGATCTGTGGACGGATTTTGAGTCCGTTTGTCGGGAGCAGTGCCACGAGGCGAGGCCCCTCGCGGGCAGCGGCTTTCCAGGAGGCTTGACAAAACTTGCGCTCGGGCCAACCGGATCCGAACCCAGACACCGACGCCCTCCTAGTCGCGGCGCGGGGGAAGTGCGCAGCGCTTCGGCGCCCACAACTTCGCCCCCAGCCGCTGGTCCCGGGAGGGTGAACTAGGCGGGGCCGAGGAGGATCCTGAGAGTGTCCGATTTGGGGTCTGGATGGATTCCGGCGTGGTGGGCCAGCAAACGAGAAGGCGCCCGAGGATTTCCTGCCGGGCGCTTCAATTTGGAGTGGGTGGATCAAGTCGCAAACGGTTTGATGGTAATTGGCGACGGCCTCCAACACCGAGCCAGGCATATGTTTCCTTATCGCTGCCATGAGTGGGCTCCATGAGCCCTCTCCGGGGGCTTTCCCACCCCTGATTTCTCCCGGTGCTGAGATTCTAGAGCCTATCTTTTGACTTTACTGATTGACGCGCCGGTCCAAACAGTGGCCGGCTGCGCCCGGGCACGGGCGGGGAGGGTCTGAGGACTCGGCCGAGGTCAAACAGCGGCTCGTCGAAGGGATCGGCGGCCGGAGAGCCGAGGAACTAGCCCCCGCTAGGTCAAGATAACGGCCGCGACGAAGGCGACGTAGCAACCGACTATGACCATCCCAGACAGCCGGCCAAGTCCTCGCCAGACGTAGGCTAGGGCGAGAGCGCAGACCGTAAGGCTCGCATAGACACTCGCGGTCAGGACCGTCGGGGCATTCGGCCGGCCCAAGCCGAGGATCACCGCCGGAACAAGAAACCCGAGCACGACGTTGAAGTTGTTGGAATTGAGAGCTTCGCTCAATACCGCGGAACCCCTCCCTCGGACGGCCAGGTAAATTGCGCCGACTGCGTTGGGAAGGCTGGTTACGGCCGCGAGAACGAGACCGCCCACTTCGATGCCGGTCAGGCCCAGCCTTGTCCCGAGTGCTGACGCCGTGCCTTCCATGGTCGCGCTGGCGGCCACAACAATGACCAGCGCAGCCGCGGCCCAGACGCCGTCTCCTAAGTCGCCAGGGAGAGGATGGATTGCGTCGATCAGCTCGGACTCCTCGTCTGAGATCGCTCGGCCAATCCAGGCTGCTGCCTTCTTGGGGATCGCAAGCTTCGTCGGAGCCGAGGGCCATGCCGACACGGTCACGTAGGGCACGAACACTGTGAGGGCCAGCACCAGTCCGATCAGAGGTGAGAACGTGGCCGAGGTCGTTCCGAGGCTTGCGACGGCCATCCACAGAGCGACTCCGCCAGCGAGGACCAGAACTCGTCGGTGCAGGCGAATCCGCCCAGCAATCAGCGTCGAGACCCCAAGCAGGAAGGCCAGGTTGAAGACCGTGGAGCCAAGCACTACCCCAGCCCCGATTTCGTGCTGCCCGCGGAGGAGGGCGGTGACGGCGGAGGTGATCTCTGGGGTGTCCGCTGCCAAAGCCACCACTAGGCCGAGCACCGCTTCGGACCAGCCCAGGCGGGCCCCGACCCTCTCCAGCCGAGCGACAAGGAACCAGCTCGCCGCGAGGCTCACCAAGGTAACGGCCACGAAGATGAACGCAGCCAGCCCCATCGGGGCAGCCCGGCCAAAAACGCTCGCACCACCCATGGTCAGCTCCCCACACCAATGGTTGAGTTGCCGACCAGACTTCCTGGCGCTCCAGAATCGAGTATAGGAGGGTACTTGAGCCGGGGGCGGTCCCGCGGATCTCTATCACGCCTCAAGCGCACCCTCAAGCCGCGACGTGACCCCAAGCCCCGTTCTGATAGCGGTCTGGGGTGATCTCCGCTGGGCTGGGTGCCCCAGCGACGCGGAGATGTCCTCGAACGCGGTGCGCCCGCAGCCGCGGGAACCCCACAGGGTTTACGGTCTGTTCCCGCGGCGGCTTGACTTTCTCCCGAGGCAAAGCAGCCGCCCCAAGGCTGACCTGATCTTGAGTGCTTCATCTCCTCAGGCTAGCGTACTGGTACGCAATCTGAAGTACCATGGGTTCCGCGTAGGCGGTAAGGGCCGCGCGGTGACGACAGTAAGGAGGTCCGAATGCCCGGGGTAAGGCGGCCGTGGGGAACGATCTCACGCGAGCAGGTGGTTCTCGCGGCCATCCAGATGGTCGAGTCAGGTGGGTACGAGCGGCTGACGATTCGCCAGCTTGCCACCAACCTGGAAGTCGGCCCGATGTCACTCTACCGGCACGTCCGGGATAAGGACGACCTCCTCGGCGAGGTCGTGGACCACCTCTTGGAGCGCTCCTGGAGGCCCCGGGAGGGCGCGACGGGTTGGCGGGATTGGGTCGCCGAGGCGGCGGAGAGGCTGCACCAATTCTTGGTTAGTCAGCCTGCCGCAATGCACATCTACCTCAGCCATCCGGTCGTTTCGCCGGCGGCGGTCACCCGCATGAACGCGATGATGGAGGTCCTCCGACACGGACTCGGAGATGAGCGTGTAGCCCGACAGGCCTACGCAGCAGTCCACACCTACACCGTCGGGTTCGCGGCACTCGAGTCATCCCGGTCGAGCTGGTCAGCTTCGGGGGATGGTGCCGAGCAACTCGCCCTGGAGCTCGCCGCCTACACCACGCCTAGCCAGTTTCGAGAAGGTCTCGGATACCTCCTGCGAGGGATCGAGAAAGCGGACCCGGGCCGAGCAGGATCTCGAAGTATTGGGACTCCACCGGCGGTTCAGGAGTGACGGAACCAAACGGCCGGGTTCGTGCAGTTGGCGCGACCTCGGCCGAGGCACAGGTGGACCAAACGTGGTGCGGGTCAGCCAAATCGGTGGAGCTGGCTCCAGGTGGGGGCGCTGATCTGTCTTGAGAATCGTGAAAAGCCGATGACAAGCGAGGGCTACCTCGCGGCCTGGCGCGGCCCTGCGACGTGGCTGCGGTCCAGCCGCGTAGGCCCGCTGGTCGGGGCACTTCTGGTGGGGATCGGGGCCGGTGCTGGGGCGATTCTGTTCAGGTATTTGATCTTCGCTTTTACCTGGATCTTCACCGGCCACAAAACGTACGGCCAGCAAGGGCTGATGGCCAGCCCCCACCTTCCCGGGATCGGATGGTGGTTTCTGCTCTTGGTGCCCGCGGTGGGCGGGCTCATGTACGGCCCCCTAATCTATTTCTTCGCCAAAGAGGCCCGGGGCCACGGAGTGCCTGAGGTGATGGCGGCGGTGGCTGAGCAAGGGGGCCGGATCCGGCCCCGGGTCACCATCGTCAAGGCCCTTGCCTCAGCTCTCTGCATCGGCACAGGCGGTTCGGTTGGCCGCGAGGGGCCGATAGTCCAGATCGGATCGGCGCTGGCTTCGACCTTCGGTCAGTTGATCCAGGTGTCGGAGTCCAGGATGCGGCTGCTGGTGGCGTGCGGAGCTGCCGGAGCGATCAGCGCCACTTTCAACGCCCCGCTAGCCGGCGCCTTCTTCAGCCTGGAGCTGGTCCTCCGGGAGCTGTCGACGGAGGAGGTGGTGTCGGTAGTGATCTCGTCCATGGCTGCCGATGCAATCGGCCGGTCGGTTTTCGGCAGCCACCCATTCTTCGCCTTACCCCCGCTGACGCTCAACTCGGGTACGGATTACGTGCTCTGCGCCGTGCTTGGGCTATCGGCTGGGCTTGTCGGCGTGGCTTTCCAGAAGTGCCTGTATTGGACAGAGGATCTCTGGGACCGGCTCTGGAAAGGGAGGCCGGAGTGGGCGCGCCCCGCGGTTGGGGGACTGGTCCTGGGTCTGCTGCTCCTGGCACTGCCACAGCTCTATGGGGTGGGCTACCCCGTCCTGCAGCACGCCATCACCTCGGGCTACGTTCTCTGGTTTCTGGCTGCCCTAGCGGCAGGCAAGATTGTCGCCTGTAGCCTGACGATCGGGATGGGTGGTTCCGGCGGCGTTTTTGGGCCGTCACTCTTTGTGGGCACGATGCTGGGCACCGCATACGGCGATGCCGCCAGAACCGCTCTCGGTTCCGACGTCGGAGCCGCGGGCGCTTTCGGCATGGTCGGGATGGGCGCAGTCTTCGCGGGCGCCGCTCGAGCGCCGCTCACCGCGGTTGCCGCGACCCTGGAGATGACTGGCGACACTCAGTTGGTCCTTCCGGCCATGCTGGCGGTAGGAGTGGCAACGGTCGTCAGCCAGCAACTCAGTTACGGCACGATCTACACGACGAAGCTGCTGCGGCGCGGAATCGACATAGAGCGGTCCCGACCAGCGACATCGGTGCAGCGGCTCGGTGTCGGTGGCGTGATCAGGCAGCTGCTCCCCAGGCACGACCCGCTTCCATCGATGCAGGAAAGTCCGGTTTCTGCGCAGAGTGCCGACTCGACTCCGGGCGCTGAGCCGCAGAGCTTTTCCGCAGAGGAGACGCTGGAGCCCGCGCTGCAACAGCCGTACAGTTCTGATCCTTCTTCGCTCCCTGAGATCGCCGAGGACGGAGAGCAATAGGAAGGTTGGCTCTCCCATCAGGAAGTGACCTGCGGGGCAGCCGATCGGCTCAACCCATCGGTCCAAGAACCGGGAGTGGTGGCTCCGGACCGGGATCGGTGCACGCCTAAACCTGACGCTGGAGAGGACCCAGTGGGAACCGTCGAAAGGATACCCCTTGACTGTACCGACACGGTTGGCGCGGTGGCTGCGGGCGCCGTGCGCGCGGTCGACTGCCCAGCCTCGTGGGTGACTTTGGGAATGCTCCGAGGGCGTCATTTGGTGGCTCCCGGATACGGACCGAGCTGGGGCCGGAAACGATCCCAACCGCCCAGCTCTCCGGCGACGGATCGAGCGGCGTGGTGATCGGAGGGACCATGCCCGCTGCCACCACCCCTGCAGCACAGCTACGGTGGGGTTGCTGCACGGTTCATTTGGTGAATTCGGAAACTTCGCGCCAGCTCCGAAGGGAGGCCATCAACGCTGGCGTAGGAGTACGGCGTGCTCTGGGTCCGCACCGAGGGATCAGGCGTCCTTGACGCTGATCTCGGCGAAGTTACCGCCCGACTCCGACAGTCGCCCTAACCTCCAGAAGCCACCCGGTTGCTCCCGGTCTAGACGTGAGCGCTAGTAACAGCCAAGTTGAACTAGACGGGATCTCGGTATCGAGAGCGTGCTGGGCTAAGGGCGGAGTCAAGCCGGCCTCTCCCGGGCTGTGCTACTTTCGCCCTAATGATGAGGACGAAGGAGAAGAAGGTGCCGACGGCACTGTGCGTTGGTGCATTTGCGGCCGGGCTCTTGGTCATGGTGGTGTTCGACGTGATCATGAACGGGGTTTTCGACGGACCCTGGTGGGTCCAATTCATCGGCGGGGCGGTTGAGGCAACAGTCCTGGTGGGGATCATCTGGCTGTCACTGGGCCGAGTGCCACTGCGGCCTTGGGTGCTTCGCATATTGAGCCGGGAAAAATAGGCTGACCAACGGGGCCGGGCGTTCTGCCGGTACTAGAGAGCGCGAAGCGGACCGGCCTCATCTTCGTCCCCACTGATCACTAGGGTAGGAGACCGCACTTGCCGTCAGCGAGACTGATGCTATCGACCTCGCAACATCATCCCCGCCACGACGGCCCGTCACCGACCTCTCCGCTAAGTTCGACTTCGAGGTTCGGGACAGTCAACTTCGCGCTCGAGTCACCCAACGCTCCTGAACCTGTGAACCGCCGCGAGTCTCTACAAAACCCGGGGCGGATCACCATCGGCACGTCTCGGCTTCGGTCAACAGGTACCGACTTGGTCCAAAGGCTCCTTTGCAACGCCATTCGCATAGCTCCAACCACACATGAAGATAACGTCCTCGCCGTTACATTCCGCCAAGTGCTTCCAGCTAACCTAGGAGACGGCATAAGGGTCTGCGCCTTCTGCTTGGACATCCTCCTCTGTCGTGCCGCCGGAGACCGCGCTGAACTCATACTTCGCGGTGAGATGAGCGTAGTCGTCGCGTGGAGCGCCGCCGCCAGCTCCCTGATAGGTACTTTCCGCTGCTGTGTAGATGTTGGTACTTGGTAGATTCCCCGACCGAGGCCGCCTCCCGGGCACCGTAGGAGCGCCGGTCAGAAATTCCGCCGCCCGCTGCATCCAGTGTGACTGGAGTAAGCGCGCCCCGAATCAGGCCTGACCACTGCCCCAGGGCGCGTTTTTTGCTATCCCAACGGCGGTTCTTGAAGTGGAGACGCCAAAACGCCCGGAGATCTCTCCCCGGGCGTCTGGCTTTAGCCTGGAAGCACCGACCAGGTAGGTGCTGGATAGAGGGTTAGAGACAAAGAAAAGGCACTCAGTGCTGGGATAATTGGTGGTGTAACAACGCCAACTGGCCCCAGCAGAGGAGCACCCTTTCGA
>JBOHUG010000110.1:0-7462 GCA_050734135.1 Candidatus Dormibacteria bacterium | reverse complement strand
TCCATGCCCCCCTGCGGGATGGGCGGTGGTACCGGCCGCCCCCAGGGCGGGCCGGTGGTCGGCGCCACCCGGCGCCCGAGTCCCGCCGCCGGCTCCCGGTCCACTCCGGGGTGGTCCCCCCGGCCGGGGCCCGGCGGGGCGGCCCGACCCGGCACAGATCGGAGCGGATCGGATGGGGGCATGCGGCGGCCCGGGATCAGATCGGGTCGGGGGATGCGGCCGGTCGCCCCGGGCGACTGGCGGCATCCAGGAGGATTGCGGGGGGTACGGGAGGGCAAGGCGAGGACCGCGGAGGAGCCGCGCTGGGCCATGCGCTGGCTGCGTGCCCCACGCCCTGACCGACTCGCAACGCAAAGCGTCAAGTCGGACACGTGATGTCCCACCATGCGTCACGAGGGCTGCGCTAGCATTCTCTTCACCAACGTTGGGCGAGGCACATGACTGAGGGTCCAGCCATTCCTACGACCGAATCCGGCGCGGAGTTCCTTATCGTCGACAATTCTCACGAGTACTGGAAGGTCGGCCACTTCCTGCGCCAGTGGATCGATAGTGCCAAGCACCTCGACGTTGCGACGGGCACCTTCGAGATCGGATCACTACTCGATCTCGATAGCCATTGGCAGCACGCGAGCCTCATACGAATCCTAATGGGCGGAGAGGTTACCCCTCGGACCAAGCGGGCGCTTTTAGCGGGGCTTGCCGCCAACCTAAACGACAGCCTCGAAAGGGAGAAGCACCACAATGACTTTCTGCACGGCGTTCCCGCCATCGTCGCGGCGGTTGCTTCTGGCCAAATTACTTGCCGAGCCTACACGAAAGGCAAATTCCACGCGAAAGCCTATATAACGTCAGGAGCGGAGGACGGTGCGGGAGCGCTAGCCCTGGTCGGTTCAAGCAATTTCACTCGGCCCGGACTGAACCTAAACGTCGAACTCAACCTCCAAGTCCGCGATCAGGCCCAGTCTCTGCAAAGCTGGTACGACCGATATTGGCACGATGCCGAAGATGTATCTACTGACATTCTCACGATCCTCACACGGCACACGCGCGACTACCCTCCTTTCATTGTGTTCGCCAAGGCACTACACGAGTACTTCCGGCATCACGAAGCTGCCGTTTCGACTTGGGAGCAACACGAGTCGCTCATGTTCCCGGTGCTGGACGAGTATCAGCGGGACGGCTATCGCGCCCTACTCCAGATTGCGCACCAGTACCGCGGAGCGTTCCTTTGCGATGGCGTCGGGCTCGGCAAGACCTATATAGCCCTCATGGTCATTGAACGCCTCCTGCACGAGCGCAAGCGGGTCGTATTGCTTGTCCCAAAGGCCGCTAGGAGGCCGGTTTGGGAGCGTGCCTTCGATCGGTATCTTCCGCATCTGCGAGGCGACTTTAGCAATCTCGTGATTCTTAACCACACCGATCTGCTTCGAGGGGGGGACTATGCACACCGCCTGGCCCGCGTAAAAGGTTATGCTGACGCTATCGTTATAGACGAGGCGCACCACTTTCGTAACCCCGGCAGTGCTGGCACCGCCGCCCACGGAATGTCGCGATATCGTAAGCTCTTCGAACTCGTGGGCGAAAAGCAGCTGTACCTCCTTACAGCGACGCCCATAAACAATGGTCTCATCGATCTGCAGCACATGATCGAGCTGTTCTCACGACGGGACGATTCCTACTTCAGGGCCGCGCCGCTAGGTATCCACTCTATCGGCGGGCATTTCCGCAGAATGGAAGTAGAGCTCGAAGCCCGGCAGCGCGCAGTGGACGCGGGCGCTGAGGTCGACCAGACGGAAGCAGCGCAGGTCCTAAGTGACGATACCCTCTTCCGGGAGCTGGTTGTTCAGCGGAGTCGCGCGTACGTGAAGGCGAGTCAGGTGACACTCGCGCGGGAGGCCGTGTTATTCCCACACCGTGAGGACCCGCACCTTGTCCCGTACTCGATAACTAGGACCTACGGGCGGCTTCTCGGCCAGGTGGAGGCCGCGTTCTCCCGCCAGAAGCCGCTGTTCTCACTGGCTGTGTATTTTCCGCTTGCCTATTATCGAGGCCCGGACGCCTCTGTGGACCCGTTTCAGGAGAATCGCCAGCGACAGGTCGTTGGACTAATCCGAACGTTGTTTTTGAAGCGATTTGAGAGCTCAGCTTACGCGTTCCAGACCTCGTGCCAGACGCTCCTCGCGAAGCTCCTCGCCTTTGTTCAGAAGAATTCCACTACACTGGAGGAGGTGGCACGTCTGGAACGCTGGAAGGCCCAGCGCACCGACCTACTGCGCTGGGCAGCGTCGTCGGGCCTACAAGAAGGGGGCGATGACGAGGAGGAAGACGATCTCGTCGGCTCCGACTTGCTGGAGGCAGCAATTGAGCTGTCGCGTGACGATTATTCGGTAGAGGAGATCCTTGCGGAAACCTACCTTGACCTAGATCAGCTGGTGGCCTTCCTGGGAGAGCTTCGCCACTTGGAGCCATCGCAAGACGACAAGTTGGTGGCGCTAGGTAAGTTGCTCCGCTCGGGCCAGGTGGCGGCGCATGCCAAGGTTCTGATTTTCACGGAATTCATGGCCACAGCCCGCTACCTGAAGCGCCGGCTGGGTGACCTCGGCTTCAAGCATGTGGATGAGGTCGATAGTCTCGACAAGCGGGATCGGGGTGAGATCGTCACTCAGTTTGCTCCCTACTACAACGGGACCAGTAACGATGCGCTTCGGCTCGAGCATCGAGAACCCACGCAGATCCTAATTGCGACTGACGTCCTATCGGAGGGGCTCAACCTGCAGGACGCCACTCGTCTGATCAATTATGACATTCACTGGAACCCGGTCAGGCTTATGCAGCGCATCGGCCGAGTAGACCGGCGGCTTGACGCTACGATCGAAGCGCGGATCATAGCCGATGACCCGGGTCAGGCCGGCACGCGGGGTACCATCGCGTACTGGAATTTTCTCCCACCGGCGGAAGTCGACCGATTGCTCAAGCTGTACCAGAAGGTCTCAGGCAAGGCCCTAAGGATCTCCAAGACGTTTGGGATCGAAGGGAGGAAGCTCCTCCGCCCGGAAGATGACTTCGACGCGCTGCGTGACTTCAACCATGCATACGAAGGCGCTCCAACGCTTCTGGAGGAGCTGCATCTCGAGTATCAGAGGTTGATGAGGGAGACACCTGACTTGGACACTCACCTTGACCAGCTTCCCCTTCGCGTCTTCAGTGGGAAGCGCGGCGATGGACGTCCGCGCCTGTTCCTCTGCTACAACCTGCCGACCCCCGCTGCCCCGGGCGAGTCACGTGTCGATGACGGGGGAGGCGGGTGGACCCCAGAGCGCGGCTACACTAAGTGGTACCTAGTAGACCTGTCAAGTCAGCAAATCTCGGAAGACCCGGCAGTCATGATCGACCTAGTTCGGTCTACGCCCACCACGGCCCGGGAGACGACTCTCACCGAGGACGAGCTCATCTCGGCTAGAAGGCTCACAGAGCGCTACATTAAAAACACTTACCTCCGATCGGTGCAGGCGCCGCTCGGCGTGCAGCCCGCACTGCAAGCGTGGATGGAGCTGAACTAGGCGATGGCTTCGGAAGCAGCCGTGCGGCGACTAGCAACAGATCCGGACTTCCAGACAGTCCTTGACTTTCTGGCTGAATCACTTGGCTGGCCGATCACCGAAGCAGACGCCGAGGACGTAGCGTTCGACTATACCGCCGAAGAGCTGGGCCTCGCGAGCGAGAGCAGGGTGAAGATTCGCGCAATCAAGCAGATCCGGCCGCTGGTAGATCAGCAACCCTGGGGGGTATTTTACCTCGACTTTGACCGGCAGCGATTGCCAGTCGTCGTTTTGCGCCGCATTCTTAAGGCATTGGTTAGGCGGGAACGGGTGGGCAGATCTACCAGTCCGACGCGCGCAGCCTGGCCCACCCCTGACGACCTGCTTTTTATCTGCGGCATCGGTGAGGAGGGCGACAGGCGCGGGGTGTGCTTCGTCCATTTCCAGTTGCGTTCGGAGCGCCCCCCTCAGCTGCGAGCTCTCTGGTGGGACGACCGCGAGACCCACCTCTACTTTCTACGAGAGCATCTCCAGAAGCTCCAGTGGCCAGTGACGGTTTCGGACCCGGCTGACTGGGGGGCGGAATGGGCTAGCGCCTTCAAGATCGTCTACGGTGAGTCCATTCGCACAGCGAGGCAGCTAAGCTCTGAACTGGCTAGACTAGCTAAGCGAACGGAGCGGGCGGTGCTCGACTTATACCACGCCGAGAGGGCTACCGGCAGACTCCACGAGCTGCATCAGTCGTTTCGGCTAGCTCTGGTCCATGACCTCGATGTACCCCAGTTCGCTGACATGATCGCTCAGACGGTAGCGTATGGGATTTTTACCGCCCGAGTCACTGGACAACACGTACTCGGCCTGGAGGACCTTGGCGCGATGCTCCCCAGCGCCAACCCCTTCCTCAGCGAACTCTTTAGATCATTTGTGGCCGCGGACGCTGAATCGCACGGCCGCTTGGAGTGGGACGAGCTCGAAGTGCACGACCTCGTCGAACTTCTGAACGATGCCGACATGGGTGCGATCCTCGAAGATTTCGGCCGCCAGAGTCGTGGGGGCAGCGAAGACCCGGTAATTCACTTCTACGAGTCGTTTCTCGGGGAGTATGACCAGAAGCAAAAGGTACAGCGTGGCGTCTTCTACACTCCGTTGCCGGTCGTCTCGTATATGGTTGAGGCGGTGGACGCCGCTCTTGTCTCGCTCGGTCTCGCCGATGGCCTCGCAGACGTAACTCGGTGGAGCTGGCGAGGGCGCGAGTGGCCGAAGGTTCTCATTCTCGACCCCGCGGTGGGAACGGGGACTTTTCTCGTTCAGGTCATTGATCTAATCTACCGGCGGATGGACGCGCGATGGCGCGAGGAAGGCCTGTCACCCTCTGCTCGAGTGGACCGGTGGCAACTCTATGTCGAGGAAGACCTGCTGCCTCGGGTCGCCGGTTTCGAACTTATGATGGCCCCGTACGCGATCGCCCACATGAAAGTCGGGCTAAAGCTGAAGGAAACCGGGTATCACTTTAGGGGAGGCCAGAGACTACAGATCTTCTTAACCAACACTCTTGAGCCGCCCCGCGACTGGGGTCAACTTGAGCTGGGTCTTGACTTTCTCTCGCGCGAAGCACGTGCTGCAGACCTTGTCAAGGGGCAGTGGCCCGCTACAGTCGTCGTGGGAAACCCCCCATATTCCGGTCACTCGGAGAACAACCAAATAAGGTGGATAGTAGAGAAGGTCCACGATTATAGGCGGGACTTCCCCGATCTCCAGCGGCCGGCGCAGGCAAAGTGGTTGCAGGACGACTACGTCAAGTTTATCCGGTACGGGCAGTACCGGATTGAGACTACCGGGCACGGTATCCTTGCCCTCATCACAAATCATAGCTACCTCGATAATCCCACGTTCAAGGGAATGCGGAAGGCACTACTGGATACGTTTGACTACTCGGGACAGGATCGGGGCGTTAGCGTTATGGACCTCCATGGAAACCTAAACAAGCATGAACGCACCCCCGAGGGCAATCCGGATCAGAATATTTTCGACATTCAGCAGGGGGTGGCTATAGGATTGTTCCTCCGGAGTGAGGTGCGCGGGCCTGCGACTGACGGCGATGGGACGGCCCTGCGTAAGTCCGACCTGTGGGGCACCCGGGAGGCGAAGTACTCCTGGCTGTCCACCCATCGAGCGGCAGCTACCGATTGGCGCCTAATCCGGGCGACGCCGCCTCACTGGAGCTATGCGGAGGCGGGGGACGTAACATTGCGTCGCGAGTACGAGGTTGGCTGGCCAATCCCCACTATTATGGGAGTCATGGGCCCGCCGGCGCCGGGCATCGTGACGACGCAGGACGAATTCGCTATCTCGTGGACCGCCGCTGAGGCCCGGGCGAAAGTAGAGGCCCTGCTCGCCACGCATACGGAGGAGGAGGCACGGCAACGCTGGCGGCTGTGCAGCCAGTCCCAGTGGAACTACGCTCGCGCTAAGAGGGAGCTCGCGACATCGGAGTGGCGGGAGCAGGTCAGACCAATCCTGTATCGACCCTTCGATCGCCGATGGACGGTGTATGAGCCGAATGTGGCCGTCCACAGACGCGATCGGGTCATGCGATATTTGCTAGGCGGGGGCAACCGGGCCCTGGTGACGGTTCGTCAGGTTGCCGAGGGCGTATTTAGTCATGCTTTCGTCGCTGACACTATTGTGGAGAGTCGAATCACCACTAGCAACAAAGGAATCGGCTTCGTTTTTCCGCTATTCTTGGATGAGGGGCCTCCGCGAACAGGTACTCCCAGACGTCCAAACCTCGCGCCGGAATTCGTTGCTGCGAGCCTAGAGGGACTCGGCCTCGGACTGTCGACAGAGGAGTCGGGAGACCTTCGGCGCGATGCGGGGCCCGCCGACCTGTTCAACTATATCTATGCAGTATTGCACTCAACGACCTATCGTCAGCGCTACGCGCCGTTCCTCAAGATGGACTTCCCGAGAGTCCCCGTCACACTGGATCTCGCCTTATTTCGGGACCTATCGCGGATTGGCGGCCAGCTTGTCGAGATACACCTTGAGCCGAGCAGCAGTGAGCTGGCCGAGCCTGCGCGGCGCTCGTCTGGCCAGGGTCGCTCCTCAGTAGTGATCGATGGACCGTTGTCGGGGGCCAAGCGTGGGTACCCGCGCTTCGAAGACGGGTTGATCTACGTCGATCCGACATGCGCCATCTCGGGCGTCAGCCACCCTGCATATGAGCTCCGAATCAACGGATACAAAGTCGCCGAGAAGTGGCTGCAACTGCGTGCACGGCGGGGTCTTGTCGAGGAAGATTTGGCAGTTTATGTAGATGTTCTTGGAGCGCTCGAGGCGACGGTCAACCTCGTCGGCGAAATCGATGCGCTGATAGTCAGTCGCGGCGGGTGGCCGCTCAGATAGCCGTCGCCGGCGCAGGGTGGCGGCGACCAGGCGCCTGGAGGGCGTTCTCCGGGTGGTACTGAGGACCGGGCGGTAGTGTTGGCGGTTGAGCGAGGTCGAGAGACGAGATGGGTGGGCTCCCCAGTGGACGCGCACTTGTGCGACTCCGCGGTGGACAGCTTGGGCACGAGCATCTCCCTCTCTGAACCGTTCGATTCTCCCCCGGCCCACGATTTCTCTGGACACCTGGTTGGGATGATGGTGAGATCAACCAGGAGGAGGCCGGATGACGAACAGGCGAGGCAGGCTCAGTGGTGAGGGTAGTTCCCAAGACAAGGAACGCTGGTCGACGCGCCGGAAGATGGAAGTGGTGCTGCGGGTGCTCCGCGGTGAGGACCTCGACTCGCTGAGCCGGGAGTTGCGGGTGACGGCAGCAGCCATGGCGCATTGGCGAGACCAGACCTCGCGTTCCAGACAGGGGTGGCCAGGGCCGCGTCGCGGTGGTGCTGCTGCAGCTGCTGCCGCGCCTGGACGTGGAC
>JBOHUG010000109.1:0-18273 GCA_050734135.1 Candidatus Dormibacteria bacterium | reverse complement strand
CGCCCCCGGTCGCTCCCAGCGCTCCCCGGACCTCCTGGTCCAGACCGTCTCTTCGTCATCTGACCACCTCCTGGTTGACTCCATCATCATCCCAACGAAGTGTCCAACCAAACCCTAGGGCGGGGGAAATAGCAGGGCTTGACTATCGGATAGCTCCCCGCAGCCGTTCCAAATCGCTCTCCGTTCAGGTGAGGTTCAAGTGGGTGCAGGCACCGTGCTCCCTTGGCGGGTGCCATGGCCGACGGCTGAAGTTGCTCCGGCGCCGGCGTGCATGGTCTGGAACCCTATCTTCCGGCCGGGGCGAGCCTCGGTGGGGCGGTATGACGGTCTATAGGCGGGACCTGGGGCAGCTGGCGGGCGAGCGGAGGTGGAGAGAGTTGGCAGGCTCCATTGCGCCGCCTACGAGAGTCGGTTTGGCAACCGAGCCTTTCGGCCCTGGATAATCACCACCGCTAGCCTGAAGGGGGTTGTCGCGAGGGCACGGCAGCCCGAACGAGCTCGGTCTCGGTGATTTCGGCGACAGCGCCACCGACTCCCACAGGGCCGGCGACACTCAAGGCGCGTGGCCAGCCGAAGACTATGCTCAGGACGATGATGATGCCTCCGAGGAGCTGGAGTGGAATCACGGGCTCTCGGATCAACAGGCTGGCGGCCAGCACGCCCAAGAAGGGTTCCAAATAATTGTATGACGCAGCCCGAGCCGGCCCAAGGCGCCGCACGGCGGCGAGATATAGCCAGTTGGTTACTGCCACGGCCACAAGGGCGCTGAAGGCAAACAGTCCCACCCACGCCCATGTGATATAGGGATGGTGTGCAATTGCCTCGATCGCACAAAAGGGGGCCAGCATGCACCCTCCCAGCAGGCTGATCCGGGCCGCCAAGGTGAGTGGACGGTAGCGTCGCAGCAGCCCCGGTAGCAGCAACACGTAGATAGCACTGCTGACCGTGCTGCCCAGAGCGGCCGCGATCCCCAGCCAACTCGTCTGACCTCCGCCGGGTGTGGCCACCACGATCGCCACACCGAGGAATCCCGTCAACAGCCCAAACCAAACCCGGACACCAAATTGGACTTGGCCATGCCAGGCCAGCCAGCCCGACACCAGGAGCGGGGTTGCTCCGAAGACCATCGCCACGAAATCCACGTTGGTCAGAGCCAATGCGCCAGTGAACGTCGCCTGGCTGATCGCCACCCCAGTCGCGGCAGCTGCCGCGAGGAGCCACGGCGCCTTGGTGTCCGAGGTGACTGGCGCCCCGTGCGGACCCTCCAGTTGCCGGGCCAGGAGCCATAGGGCTACGCCTCCAATCAAAAACCGCAGGCATGCGTAGGTCAGCGGCCCCGCGTTGGCCAGGCCGACCTTGACCACGACTATGTTCACACTCCACAGGAGCGTGGCAATCGCAACCAGGCCATCACCAGCGCCAAATCCGCGTCCCATCCGTCGCCGGAAAGCGCCGGGTAGGGACCTCAAGGCTCAATTCCCAACCTGACCAGGGTGGGGTGACAGCCTGGGGCAAGACAGTGCTGGCCCGATAAAACGTATCACCGGTCAGCCAGGATCCTGCTGTTGTTCTCGCGCTTCCGGCAGTAGTCGAACAGAATGATTTTGACGAACTCGCTGACGGCGTCGGGCTGAAGGTACCGGAGGTGGAACGAAACCCACTAGGGGATCCGGTTCGGCCTGCCTCGGCTCCTGTCTGTTCCTCGGCCAGGAGCCTGACCTATCCGGTCCATCCGGTCGCCAGGGTTCCGCGGAGACGGTGTATATGAGCGTGCCGGTCAAGTGGTCGCCACTGTGAGCGAGACTCGGTCGCTGTCCAGGTACTCCGGGAGTGTCCAACTTTTGCCACGTGCTCGCGCCTTCACTCCTGTACAAGCCCTCTGCCGTCGCTATTCCACATCGCGAATAACGGTTCGCCGAGGGCCTGAGTGTTGATATCAACGCCCAGTCCGGCGCCGCCACTCAGACGAGCACGGCCCTTTGTCATAGTTACTCCGCCTGATAGGGCGATGCCATGATTAGGAATCAAGTGGGTTTCGGGCATATCCGAGGCGGCTAAAAAGGACTCGGGGCGACAACCCACAGCCAGATGGCCGATTCCAGCACTCGACAGCTCACCTCCCATTGGGTCGTCGATCATTATCATCATGCCCGCTGCTTGGGCAACGTCGCGAAGACGTGCTGCTTTCGTCAGTCCGCCGACACGTACCGGCTTTATGTTGACTGCGTCAGCGGCCCCGATACGAAGGCAATACAGTAGATCCTCTGCGGTACGGACTCCCTCGTCGATGATTATGGGAATACGACAACGACTACGAATCTGTCGAAGCTCACGAGTGGTCGCGCAAGGCTGCTCAACGAACGTGTCTATCCCGGCCACCCGGTCTACGAACCTGATCGCCTGTGCCATAGTCCACCCGCGATTAGCATCACTCGTCATGAAGTCACTGCAGCCCTCAAGTGCGTTCGCCACTGCCTCCAGACGTTTCGCATCATCGAGAGGATCATCTCCGAGCTTTAATTGCCAAGCGCGGTAGCCTTGCTCGGCCATGTGCGACGCCTCCGAGGCCATCGCTGCCGGTTCGGTTAGAGAGATGGGGTGAAACACGAGATAGTCCTCTTGATTCGTGCCACCAAGCAATGCCGCAACCGATAGTCCCAGCGCCCGTCCACGCAAATCCCACAAAGCCGCGTCGATCGCAGCCTTTCCAGCCCAGTTACCCTCAACGGCTGCGTCCATACGGGTGAGAGTGACGTCAACTCCGAACACGGGAGCTTCAAGGACGACCGGCGTCAGTTCGCGTATCGTCGCCTGTACAGTCGCGGCGAAACCCTCGATATAGTTCGTTCCAAGGGTACACGCTTCCCCGTAGCCAACTGTCCCGTCGTCCGCCGTGAGTTCTACTACTGTCGTCTCGATTCTCTCCAATTCCCTTCCATGCGACATCACGTATTTTCCGGTTTTCAGTGGCAGGTCGATAGAAAAGCACCTCAATCGCTCCAGTCGCAACTTAGCCCTCCTTCCTTTGAAGTAACGCACCAACACAGGGTGCACTTAGCTCCGACGTAAAAACAGCTGCGCTTCTCCTAGCTATACGGCCGTTGATATGCGCGGTGGTGGATACTAGGGGGCCTCGGCTCGGACGCCTCGGAGGAGTTGCCCAAGTGCTGCAGGCAGCACCATCACCTGGGTCGCGAGCAGGGTCGATCCGAGAGATCACCAACTCAGACACTCTGCCAAAGGTGGCCGCTGAATGGATGTCTGCGGCGGGAATATGGTGTGGGATCGACTGATGTAGCCGACCACGGCCACGAATGTTCCGGAGCAATGGTGGGCGTCACGTCCCAAGTGCGACTGGATATCGGCCACCAGCTGCACTTAGTTGGCCGATTGATCGGCCGTCGCCGCCGGGCCCCCCGGCTGGACTGGCGGCTCGGGGAAGTGGCACGCTACCTCATGCGCCCTGCCCTTTCCGGTGAGCTGTGGCTCGAGGGTCAGGCAGATCTCTTGGGCCTTCCAACAGCGAGGGCTAAATCGGCATCCCGCGGGAGGGTTACCAGGACTGGGCACCTCCCCCTGAAGTCGGATCCTTGGTCGATCCTTGGTCTGCGGATCAGGTACGGGAGCCGATGACAGCAGCGCGTGGGTGTAAGGATGGAGCGGCTGCGAGTAGAGCTGGTCCCGGTCCGCTACCTCGACGATCTTTCCCAGGTACATGACCGCCACTCGGTTGGCGATGTGGCGCACCACCGACAAGTCGTGCGAAATGAAGAGGTAGGAGAGCCCATTTTCCCGCTGGAGGTCGTCGAGAAGGTTGAGAACCTGCGCCCGGATTGACACATCTAGCGCGGAGACTGGCTCATCGGCGACGATCAGTCGAGGCCCCAGGGCGATCGCTCTGGCAATCGCGATCCGCTGCCGCTGGCCTCCCGAGAACTCGTCTGGGAAGCGGTTGTGGTCGCCGGGGCTCAGACCCACTCGCTCCAATAGATATTGAACGGCCCGGCGCACCCCGCCCTCCGGCGTCACCTTCTGGTAGCGGAAGGGTGCGGCGAGGATCGAGCCGACAGTGTGGCGAGGGTTTAGGGACGAGTAGGGATCTTGGGCAATCATCTGGATTTCCTGAGCAATTCGGTTCCCTGGATGCCTGTTCATGTGCAGCTGCTCGTGGCCGTCGAAGATCACTCGACCCTGGGTTGGGGGTAGAAAGCCCGCAATCACCCGGCCGGTCGTCGACTTGCCACAACCGGTTTCACCCACAAGTCCAAAGGTCTCGCCGCGCTCGACGGAGAAGGTCACCCCGTCCACCGCGGAGATCTGGCCGCTTGTCCGTTGGAACAACACTCCAGAGGTCACCGGGAAGCGCTTGTACAGCGACTCCACCTGCAGCAGCGAACCGGCGAAACGTTCTACTTCCGGTCTCTGGTTCATGAGAGCGCCGACTTGGATACCAGCGTGCTCGCGAACGGGTGGTGGCCAAGTGCCGGTCTCACAGGTTGGGCGCCACCTGCTCGGCGTACAGCTTGGCCCGGGTCGGATCGTCTAGGTGGCACGCGATCCAGTGGGCTGGCTTTACCTCGCGGAGCGGTGGCCGGGTGGTGGAGCACAACCCTCCGAGGCTCCCCGCGTACGGGCACCGCGGGTTGAATGGGCACCCAGTCGGTACATGGGCGGCGCTTGGCGGAGATCCCGATATCGCTTCGAGCCGTCCTTGACGCTGGCGGTCAAGACGAGTCACCGATTTGAGCAGCGCCCAAGTGTAGGGGTGTTGGGGCATCGCCAGCACGTCTGGAATCGACCCTTGCTCCATCACCTGGCCCGCGTACAGAACCAGGACCTCATCAGCGGCCTCGGCAGCGACACCAAAGTCATGGGTGATCAAGATCACTCCAGTGTCGAACTCACGCTGGAGGTCCCTAATCAGGTCCAGAATCTGAGCCTGGACCGTGACGTCCAGGGCGGTAGTGGGCTCGTCGGCGATGAGCAGTGCCGGGTTGCATATCAGCGCCATTGCAATCATCGCCCGCTGACGCATCCCGCCAGAGAGTTGGTGAGGATAGTCATCGACTCTCCGCTCAGGCTCCGGGAATCCAACCCGACGGAACATCTCAACCGACCGTATTCGAGCCTCTCGGCGGGTGACCTTTTTCTTGGAGCGGTAGCCTTCTGAGACCTGCCAGCCCACCTTGTAAAAGGGGTGGAGGGCAGCGAGAGGATCCTGAAAGATCATGCTCATCGTTTGTCCCCGCAGACCTCGCACCCGGCGGGCCGGCGCTCCGATCAGTTGTTCGCCCTGAAGCCAGATCTCGCCCGACAGCTTGCAATCTCGCTCGGAGTGGAGCCCCAGGATCGATCGCCCGATCACGCTCTTTCCACTGCCCGACTCCCCGACGATCGCCAGCGTGCGGCCCCGGGAGAGGGACAACGACACACTGTCGACCGCTTGGGCTTCGCCGCCGGAGGTCGGGAATGTGACCTTCAGCCCCTTCACCTCAAGCAGTTGGGCCGCCGCCCCTGGGGTGGGAGAATCTCCGCCGTCCTGGGCGGTCGCCGCCATCCGTCCCCGCTTCGCGAACCGGGCGGTTCCGCGCATTCAGTCATTGTCCTCTGTACGGCTTGTGCCCAACCGGGCAGGCCCCCGTGAAAACCGCACCTGACAGGACGGGGTTCCTTCCCGAGGAGGCCCTTGACTCCTGTCACCGGCAAGGTATGATATATCGCACAGTGCAGGTAACTGCGTCGAGAGGGTCATTACCTTCAAGGCCCGGGCAATCTACCTCAACGATCAGGCCTGTCGGCACGCGGGAGGTCAAGTTGGAGCACCGGAGAGCGTCAAGCCAGCCGTTCGTGGTGGACACCCACAACGACCTCCTTATGGCAGTGCAGCACTTCGTCGATGACCCGGAGTACTTCCGCCGGGTCTGGTTGCCCCAGCTCAAGGCTGGGCACGTCGCCGCGCAGGTCCTTCCCGTCTGGATCGACGAGATGTGGGTGCCCGAGTCGGCATTGCGCCAGACCCTGCTGATAATCGAGACGGCCCTCCGAACTGTGGAGCGCAATAGTGATGCGCTCGCTCTCTGCCTTATACCCGGAGACGTGGAGTCCAGCCTGGAGTCGGGCCGAATGGGCATCGTACTGGCGTTAGAGGGATGCCCTGCCGTTGGGCGGGATCTGGACATTGTCCGGATCCTTTTCCGTCTTGGGGTGCGAGTTGCTTCCTTGACGCACTTTGGACGCAACACCCTAGCCGACGGCAGCGCTGAGGAGGCTACTCAGAGCCGCTTGACCCGTCTTGGGCTCGCTGCCGTGCAGCTGATGCAGGAGCTGGGGATGGTCGTCGACATCTCGCACCTATCACTTTTCGGCACCCAGCAGGTGTTGGAGATCACCAAGGGAGCGATCATGGCTAGCCACTCTTCCTGCGATGCGCTCCACCACCATCACCGCAATCTGCCTGACCAGGAACTTCGTGCCATCGCAGAGACCGGTGGGGTGATCGGAATCAACTTCTACCCTCCCTTCATTTCTGACGGTCCGGCCTCAATCGAAGACGTGGTCGATCACATCGAACACGCTGTGGAGGTAGCGGGGATCGGTCATGTCGGCCTGGGACCAGACTTCATAAGGGAGGCTGGGCGCGCTGTCTACGGCGACAACCATGTGACGGAGGGCCTCGATCTGGCGGATTATGTTCCAGGCCTTGAAGGCCCTGCCGACTTTCCGGCACTAGCAGATGCGCTCGACCAGAGAGGTTTCACGCGTTTGCAGTTGGAAGCGGTGATGGGCGGGAATTTCCGGCGGTTCCTGAACCAAGCCATCGGAACTTCGGCTCGAATCCTGAGTGAGGCTGAGGGCGAGGCGGTTGCAGGTGGTGCCGCTACTTGAGCTCCAGCCTTCTTACCGGTGGGGCCGGGCTCTCCGAAGATCTGGGTACCGAGTCTCTCACGCAGAGCGCGTGGTCCGAGGCGGTGAGGAGGTTTCGTCGCGACAAGTTTGCCATGGGCGGATTGGTCCTAGCCCTCATTCTCTGCATCCTAGCTGTATTGGCACCCGTCATCTCCATGCTGGTCGGCCATGGCCCCAACCAGCTATTCCCGAGTGAGCTCAACTCGTTTGGGCTGCCGGCGGGCCCAAGTATTAAGTTTTTGATGGGCGTTGACCAGCAAGGGCGAGACCTCCTAGTGCGCTGCCTGTACGGATTGGGTACATCTCTCTCCGTCTCCTTGCTGGCGACCGCGATCGGGACCTCGATAGGTGTGGCCGCAGGGCTCCTGGCGGGGTATTTCGGCGGATGGATCGACACGGTGGTTGGGCGCTGGGCCGACGTCTTCCTTGCCGTGCCACTAGTGCTGGTCGCGATCAGCATCTCCTCCGTCTGCTCAGTCAGCGCTAGCGGCTGCCTGGACGGCGCGGTTCAGCCCGGGATCGGGCTGGTGGTACTGATCCTGACGCTGGCCGGCTGGCCCTACATCGCCAGGATTGTCCGGGGCCAAACCCTGATGATCTGCAACCAAGAATTTGTGCCTGCGGCCAGGGCGATGGGTGCCTCCCATTTCCAGGTAATGTTCCTAGAAATCCTCCCCAACCTGCTGGTGCAGATCATCGTATACGCTGCCCTGCTGATCCCGACAAACGTCATCTTCGAGGCGACGCTGAGCTACCTCGGCGTAGGAATCCCGCCAACCACCCCGTCGCTGGGCGGGATTTTGTCGGACGCAACCGCGGGAGGGCTCTTCACGTACGCTTGGTGGATGATGGCCTTCCCCGGCGCGTTCCTGATTCTTATCACCATAAGCTTCAATGTAGTCGGCGATGGCGTCCGCGACGCTCTGGGTACCTCATGACGCTTGCTCAGTTCCCGAGTGCAACACCCGTAGGATCCGACTAGATGGGCCGCTACATAGTCCGCCGGATAGGCTGGTGTGTGGTCGTGATGGTGCTGATTTCCATCCTGGCATTTCTTGTGTACTATGTACTTCCTCCTGTGAGCCCCGCCGTCTTGTTCGCCGGCAAGGAGGCCACCCCAGCCCAGATCGCTGAGGCACAGAGGAGTCTCGGACTCAACCACCCGGTGTGGATCCAATTCCTCCTCTTAATTAAGCACTTGGTACTAGGCGACAAGTACGGATGGCCAGGGTTGGGATTCTCGTTCGTTAGTCGCGAGTCGGTACTATCGCTTCTGGGTCCGCGCATAGTCATCACTCTCACGTTAGGTGCAGGGGCGCTCGTCGTTTGGCTAACTCTAGGGATCACGATTGGAATCGTCTCGGCGGTGAAGCGGGGGACAATATGGGACCGGCTATCGCTGGGGACGGCGCTGTTCTTCCTGTCGGCACCGGTGTTCTGGCTCGGCTTGATGTTGCTCTGGATCTTGTGGTTCAAGCTGGGGATCGCCGCTGGCACCGGCTACTACTCGCCCACACAGTATGGGCTACTGACCTGGTTTAGCCATATGATCCTACCGTGGGTTGTTCTCGCACTCCTCTACGCTGCCTGGTACGCACGAATGACCAGAGGCTCAGTGCTGGAGGTTCTGCATCGTGACTACGTGACGACTGCGAGAGGGAAGGGGCTCTCTGAGACGAGAGTACTTGTTCGTCACGTGCTGCGGGCAGCCCTAACCCCGATGCTAACCATGGTCGGTATGGACCTCGCGGGTCTGGTCAGCGGCACCGTGGTGGTAGAAGTCGTTTTCAACCTACAAGGCCTCGGGCAATTCGCGATCAATTCAGTAAACGCTGACGATATCCCGTCGGTCTTGGCAGTGACGGTCCTCGGCGCCTTCGCCGTGGTTATCGGCAACTTTATCGTCGACATCCTATACATGTATGTGGACCCCAGGATTCGGTACGGATGACGGATCTCAATATGCGACCAGAGCGCCCCGGAGAGGGTGCCGGGAGTTTCTCGACATCGACGGGTGCGGGTACGAAAGACAATCAGGAGGGACCGATATGAGGTGGCAGAAGCGTAACCACGAGTCAGAAAATCGTTCAGCCGAGTCGTGTCGAAGCTCATGTGAATGCCCCCGTCCGGGAGCGACCGGTTTGCCGCACGTCGCTAGGCGCCACATGAACCTGAGCGCTAGCGCAGCAATAGTCGCTCTGCTTGGGCTGGCATCCGCATTCGTTGCGCAGGCTCCGGCGGTGGCCAAAACGCCCACCGTGAGCCGTGGCGGCGTGTATCGTGCGGGGACCACCAGCTTTGGACTCACCGCCAACCTGGATCCTACGGGCGAGGATCAGCCCGGCTTCGGGTTCGGGATTTTCGCGGCCACGATACGCACCCTGGTCGGTTTCAACGGCCAGCAGGGGCCGAGTGGGATTAAGCTTTTGCCTGAGCTAGCTACTACTGTGCCGACGCCCACGGATAATGGGCTCACCTACACGTTTCACCTCAAGTCCGACATCAAGTTCGGACCTCCTGTTAACAGGGAGATCACCTCACAGGACTTCGCCTATGCGTTTCAACGCATCAACGACGCTACGCTCGTTCCTCAGTACGGCTACTACTACGACGGACTGATCGTGGGCCTAAGTGGAACTGCCACCAACCCTGACACCCCGATCTCAGGGATAGATACCCCTGATGCCACCACGATCATTTTCCATCTCACCCGCCCGCAGGGCGACTTCCTTCAACTCCTCGCGATGCCCGCCACAGCACCGATCCCACCTGAGGTGGGCAAGTGCTTCCCTCAGCCCGCGACCTATGGCCGCGATCTGATCTCCTCGGGTCCATACATGTTTCGAGGGGCTGCTTCGGTCAATATCTCCAGTTGCGCCACGATCACACCGATGGCTGGGTTCAACCCGACCTCGGAGATCACCTTGGTCCGCAATCCAAACTACGTCGCATCGACCGGTGACACTCCCGACTACCTAAACGGGGTCGACATAACGATTGATCCTAATGTGGCGGACATTTTCGATAAGATTCGCAAGGGAGAGCTGGACGGCTCAATCTTCGACAACCCACCGGCGACCGTGGCCTCCACGTATCTGACCTCGCCCAGTCTGCGAAAGTATTTCCACTCCACGGTTGCGTATTGGTCGGAGTCGATCTCGATGAACCTCGCGGTCCCGCCATTTACCAACGTCCATGTGCGCAAGGCGGTGGAGTGGGTCTTGGATAGGAGCGCTATGACCGTAGCCATGGGCGGCAAGGAGTTTGTGTCGACAGCGACCCACATAAACCCGCCAGGCTTTCCCGGCAGCCTTTCAGCTAGCTACAATCCGTATCCGACACCTAATGAGACTGGCTCTTTGGCGAAAGCCAAGGCGCAGATGAGGCTCTCTCCCTACGACCCCAAGCACAACGGGCAGTGCAACGTGGCGATCTGCAAGAACCTAATTTTCATTAACATATCGCAATTTGCCCCAATCGATCCGATCGTCCAGACAGATCTTGCCAGGATCGGTATTGAGATCTCGCCCAGAGTACTGGCAGACACCACCGCGTTCTTGGCCATCGACAACGTCCACGGCTTGGTCCCGATGTCTGCGCTAGGCGGCGGATACTCCGACTATACCGGTGCCAACAGCTTTGCCCAGCCCAACTTTGGCTCCACCGCGATCACGGGTCCTTCTTCTTGCTGCAACTATTCCCTCGTTGGCCTGACCAGGAAGCAGGCAACCGCGTACGGGGTCCCCTATCCCAAAGGCGGCATCCCGAGCGTCGACTCCATCATCAACCGGTGTCAGGTTGAGAGTGGCCCGACCCAAGACGCCTGCTTCGAGGATCTTGACAAGACCATGATGACTTCAGTCGTGGCCTGGGCCCCTTACATGTGGGGGCACTACATGGTGGTGACCGCTTCCACAGTGACCCGATACGTGATGAGCCAATCGACCGGATCAATCTCTCTCGACCAGATTGCTGTCCGCAACCATGTGACGCTGAGCTCCTGATGGCATCGCACGCACCCGGACGCTGGCCGTCGTCGCGACTTCGACTACGGAGCGGCCGACTGTGAACGCGGGGCTTGAATGGAGTGTGCGCGCGCCGCTGAACGCCGGAACCGAGCCCTTGGCGGACATCTTTCATGGAATTAGGGGAAGGCCCGGACAAGGTGATGATGACCACGATAATGGCCTGGGTTCCTGGCTCGTAGAGTCGATCCGACTGCATATCCGCTCCGACGGACGGCCGGTACGTTGCGAGTGCACCGGGCAACTCAATGACGCTGACCGACATCGCTGTCGACAAACACGTGACTATCAGTTCGTGAGCAATTCAAGTCGCGACCTCCAAAGTGGACCAGACACGGCATCAGATGGGTGCTGAGATAACCTGGAATCAGCGCGTACCCCTGCGCGACGGGGTGGAAGTTTCAGCGGATGTGTACCGCCCAGCGGGGGCCGAGCGCCGTACTACGCTGTTGGCGCGCACTCCATACAACAAGAACACCGCCATCCAGCAGCAGCGGGCAGAACTGTATGCCGAACACGGTTATAACTTCGTCTGGATGGATGTTCGGGGCCGGGGTGACTCGGACGGAGCATTCGTCCCGTGGCGAAACGAAGGGAAGGACGGCTACGACAACATCGAGTGGGTGGCTGCGCAACCGTGGTCCAACGGCAAGGTAGTCACCTGGGGAGCATCGTATGTTGCTCACAACCAATGGATGGCGGCTCTCCACCACCCCCCGCATCTTACGGCGATGATCGCCTACGTGGCCCCATCCGATCCCTTTGAAGACAATCCAACTGGGGTGCCGACGCCTTGGGAGGTCTGTTGGTTTCGGATGCTCGATGGCAAGGTGCTTCAAGATGTCGAGCGGGTGGACTGGCCCAAGATAGCTTGGCACCTACCCTTGCTCACCATGGACGAGCGCGCGGGATTCCACAGTGACCACTGGCGGTCCCACCTGACTCAACCGATCACCGAGGCCCTATTCTGGGATCACGTGCGCTATCAGCCGCGAATCACCGAGGTGGATGTCCCCGTACTCCACATCACCGGCTGGTACGACGACGTCCAACGCGGCACTATGACCAACTTCACTAGCCTGACCGGACCGGACGCTCCCCGGTCGGTCGCCCAGAAGCAGTGGCTGGTGGTCGGTCCGTGGGATCACCGCTGCACCAACATTCGCGAGCGCCGCTTGGGTGCGATCGATTACGGCGACTCAGCGCTGATGGACCTACCCGCCCTCGAGCGGGCGTGGTTGGCAGCGATACTTGACGGATCACCGGCTCCGCCCAAGATTCGCATCTTTGCCATGGGGCAGAACGTTTGGCGCAACGAAGGGGAGTGGCCCTTGGCTCGGACCAAATGGACCGACTTCTATTTGGCCAGCGACGGTCACGCCAACTCTCGCCGCGGCGACGGTGCGCTGCGAAGTGGAACTGCCATCGATAGCGGAACAACCCCGGACGCCTATGAGTACGACCCCCGTGATCCGGTCCCCTTCTTGAGCAACTTTGCCTCCTCTTCCCAGATTGGGGGACCTGACGACTACTCTGCCATCGAGGAGCGACCTGATCTGCTGATCTACAGCACTTCTCCAGTCTCGGAAGACACCGAGGTGACCGGTCCGGTGCGGCTGGTCCTGTTCGCTTCATCGAGCGCCCTGGACACGGACTTCGTAGCCCGACTAGTTGACGTGCACCCCGACGGATTCGCTCAGCGCATTTGCGATGGCCTGGTGCGTGCTCGCTTTCGCGAGGGGTATCTAGTTCCCGAGCGGCACCTGCGTCCAGGTGAGACTGTCCAGTACGAGATCGATATGTGGAGTACCTCGCACACTTTCTTGAGGGGCCATGTGATCAGGCTGGAGGTCACGTCAAGCGCTTTCCCCCGTTTTGACCGCAACATGAATACCGGAGGCGCCATCGCGACCGAGACCGAGGCCGTTGTCGCAGTCAACACCGTGTTCCACGACATCGAGCGGCGCTCGCGCCTGATACTTCCACTGATCCCCGCCCCTTCCCGGGGGGTCGCGTGAAGTACAAAGCCAGACCGCGTGCCACGGCCGAACAGACCTCGGTGTCCCTGGTCGACCTTAGTCATCGCATTCACGCACACCCAGAGCCGGGCTTCGCCGAGTGGAGCAGCACCGCCTTGAGCGCCGGTGGATCGAAGTCGAGCAGGGCGTCCGCTCCTTGCGGACTGCCCTCGTGGCGAGCGCCGGGCACGGCGACTTGACCATCGGCATCTGCGCCGAGTTCGACGCGCTAGCTGACGTTGGCCACGCGAGTGGACACAACATCAGCGCAGCGGCCGTTGTCGCAGCCGGATTGGCCCTCGGCCGCTGGCGGACGAGCTCGGTCGGCACCACGGTCAAGGTTCTCGGAACTACAGCGGAGGAGGGTGGTGGTGGCAAGATTCTGATGCTCGAGAGGGGTGCCTTCGACGACATCGATGCGGCGATGATGGTCCATCATTGTCCCGAAGAGGACGCTGCGCTGGTGACGCCCGGCCAGGTGGTCAGCCCGGGCGAGTTGGAATCCGCGGTCGCCCCCACCGATGCGCGCGCGAGTGTCCGGTCGCTCCGAAAGCGCTGGCATCGATGAGGCCGTCTGTGGTAGCCTCCGCGCCCTCTCGGCACCCTGGCTCGCCCGCTGGAACTTCCCTTTTCTGGCAGACCGACTCCCACTTGGGTCACGCTCAACTCTCCTCACCCCGAGCGGAGTTGCGGTGAAGATGACTGCCACTGTACCGCGCAGCCTGGTCAAGCCGAGCAGCCTCAGCGCTCAGGCGAAGCACGCTCTGCGAGCGCGGATTATCACGGGTGAGATCGGAGTTGATCAAATCTACTCGGTCCCTAGCCTCGCCGCCTCCTTCGGGGTTTCGGCGACACCGGTGAGGGAGGCCATGGTCGAACTCGTCAGCGACGGACTGGTCGAGGTCGTGGCGAACCAGGGCTTCCGGGTGGTGCAACTAACGGAACATGATCTGGACGAGATTTTTCAGGTTCGCCTCATGCTGGAGGTGGCGGGAATGGTCGAGGTAGCGCGCCACTCCATCGGGGCTCGCGTGATGAAACGGTACGCGCTGATAGCCCGCCAGATTGAGAAGTGTGCCGACACCGATGACGAGGTCGGATTTATACAGACTGATCGAGCCTTTCACCTCGGCCTGCTGGGATGCCTAGGCAACACACGGCTGGTGGATATTGTGGCGAGGCTCAGAGACCAGACCAGACTCTACGGGGTTCCGGCCCTTGGCAAGCGCGGCGAACTGCATCACACCGCGCGCGAGCATGCAGAATTGGTGACTGCCGTGGAGGCTCAGGATCTGGACCTGGTTGCCAGCACGGTCAAGCGCCACTTGGAGCACACCCGAGGAATCTGGGCCAATGCTGCCGGATCCGAATTGCGGTGACGTCTGGCAGGACCGGTTCACCGACGGTCAGGCTAGTTACCATCATCGACGCTGAGCAATTGCGTGGTCTGGTTTCCATGCCCGATGCTATCGAGTCCAGCCGCCGGGCTTTCCTGGCTGACGCCCGGGGTGAGGTCAGCTCGCCGCTCAGGTCATCGATGTCGCGGGAACGGGCGTTGGTTATGACGGCTGAGCACGAATCGGGCAGCGCGATTCTCAAGCTCCTCAACGTCTCAGGAGCGCCCGGCGATAGTCGCACCAATATCACCGGAGTCGTCCTCTGGCTCGATGCGGCCGAAGGCCAGGTGACCGTACTCGTCGATGGAGCGTCTCTGACGGCGCTTAGAACGGGGGCAGCCTCGGGCCTGGCAACCGACCTTCTGGCCAAACCCGAAAGCGTCGTCATGGCTATGTTGGGATCCGGAGGCCAGGCCTCGGACCAGATCGCTGCCATATGTGCGGTGCGACCCATCGAAGAGGTTCGGGTGCACAGCCGACACCTGGACCGTAGCCGGGACCTGTGTCGTCGACTCAACCAAGGGAGCGATGGGGTTGTCTATCGAGCCGTCGAAACCAGCCGGGAGGCGGTCCACGGTGCCGATGTCATCTGCGCAGCAACCCGTGCCCAATCTCCACTTTTTGAGATGAGAGACCTGGAGTCCCATGTCCATATCAACGCCGTCGGCGCCTTTCGCCCGGACATGCGAGAAGTCTCGACCGAGGTGTTCGGTACCGCTCGCCTGGTGGTTATCGACCAACTTGCCGCCATCCAGGCCGAGGCCGGGGACCTTGTGGCGGCACTGCGCGAGGGCGCACTGCTGGAGACAGACTTAGTGGAGTTGGGAGAGTTACTGAAGTCACCGCGACCCTTGGGCCAGGGGCACACGGTATTCAAGTCAGTTGGGATCGCCGCTCAGGACTGGGCGATCACCGACCTGGTGGTGCGCCTAGCCCGTTCGGCGGGGCTGGTCCCCGAGCTGGACCGTATTTCGCCGTCGGTGGCAGTCAGCACCGGCGCACCGATCTCGGCGACTGCCCGATAGGACGTGCCCGGAAGCAGTTTCTCCCACGGAAGCTCGGTTCTGGTGATCGGCGGTGGCGTCATCGGCCTCAGTTGCGCGCTATCTTTACGCTCCCGCGGATTCGAGGTGACCGTCGTTGACGCCGGCGAGATGGGTGCAGGAGCCTCTTGGGGCAATGGCGGGTGGATCTGTCCCTCGCTGTCAGGTCCGGTCCCGGCTCCTGGGGTCGTCTGGCAGGGGATCAAGTGGCTGCTGAAATCAGATAGTCCACTTCTGGTTCGGCCCGGCCTGAAACCTGAGGTCTGGAGCTGGCTGGCCGAGTTCGCCAGACACTGCAACAGTCACGACTTCCTAGCGGGGCTGGCGGTCGTCGGAAAGATGGCTGCCACCTCCACCTCTCTCTTCCGGGCGCTGGAGGACCGTGGGGTGCAATTTGAGATCCACCGAGATGGATTGCTGCTCCTCTTCCGCCGCCTGAGCAGCGCGCGTCTCGAGATGGATGCGCTTACGTTCATGGAGTCGCTGGGGTGCCCCAGAGCGGAGTGGACGGAGCCGGGTCAACTCGGCGAGCTGGAGCCGGTAGCCGGGTCGGGCTCGCTGTTTGGCATCCTCGCTCCGCAGGATGAGCACGTCCGCCCGGAGAGCTTGGTCAGTGGCTTGACCGGCTGGCTCAGTGCAAACGGAGTGACTCTCCGATCAGGAGTTACCGTCACCAGGCTGGAGATGCGGGGCTCTCGTGCTGTCTGTGCCTTCAGCGGTGAGGGGGAGGAGCTGGAGGCGGATGCCTACGTGGTGGCGGCCGGGGTTGAGAGTCAGTCTCTGGTTAGGAGCCTGGGAGTGCACATTCCGCTGCTTGGCGGCAAGGGCTACAGCCTCACTCTCGAGAGCTCAGCGCCGCGTCTGGTGCACCCCCTTTACCTGGCCGAGGCGCGGGTCGCCATCTCCCCCTACCGCGCCGGAATCCGCATTCTCGGCACCATGGAACTGGGAACCGCCTCCTTCGCCGTGAACCAGGGCCGCGTCGCCGCCATGGTGAGAGCCTGCCAGCGCGACCTGCCCCGGCTGGAATTCAGAGGTACGGCATCGTCATGGGCGGGCATGAGGCCGATGGTGCCCGACGGACTGCCGGTGATCGGGTTTCCGGGGCGGGTGGAGAACCTCGTCTTGGCGACCGGCCACGCCATGCTCGGCGTGACCTTGGCACCCGGAACGGGAGAACTAGTGGCCGATATCTTGGAGCAGCGACAACTCCCTGAGTTTGCCTCGCACCTGTCGCCGAATCGCTTCCTCGGCCGAAACCATGATCGGTCCAGACGATCCGTGCCAAGGGTAACTCAGTCAAGAGGCGCTTGAGTTGACAAGCGTTCGAGACGTAGTAGCCGTCGATCTTCACGCCGAAGGTGAGCCTGGTAGGGTCGTGTTCGGGGGCGTGCCTGATGTTCCGGGCGACACCATGTTCGCCAAAATGCAGTACATCAAGGAGAACCTCGACGGCCTCCGCCTGCGCTTGCTGCGGGAGCCTCGAGGGTATCCCGCGTCCAACTGCAACCTAATACTTCCCCCCGCCGATCCGCGGGCGGTGGCCGGCTACGTCATCTTGGAGCAGGTCGAGTACCCGCCCATGTCGGGTAGCAACACCATCTGCGTCGCGACTGCCCTGATAGAGATGGGGATGGTCGAAGTCCGGGAGCCGGTTACAGAGTTCACCCTGGAGTCTCCCGCCGGACTGGTCGCGATCACTGCCCAGGTGCGCTCGGGTCACGCCACGAGGATCACCTTCGAAAACGTGCCCAGCTTTCTGATGGCGAAGGACGTTCCCATCGAGGTACCCGAACTCGGGGTGGTCTCGGTCGACATTGCCTGGGGGGGAATGATCTTCGTCATCGCCGACAGTGTCGGGTTAGGCCTCGACCTGGTTCCCGAGCGAGGCCACGAACTTGTCAGGGTCGGCGAGATGATCAAGATCGCCACCCGGGAGCAAGCGCCTCAAGTCCATCCCGAGAATGCGGAGGTGGTAGGTCCGACCATCTCCCTTCTCTCTGGTCCAGCCAGTGGACCGCATGCGGATTTGCGCAACACCGTTGTGGTCTCCACGGGAGTGCTTGATTGGGATCGGCCGGACAGCTGGACCGGTGCCCTGGACCGTTCCCCCTGCGGCACCGGCACCTGCGCCAAGATGGCCACTCTTCATGCCCGAGGCGAGCTTCCTATCAATCGGGACTTCCGTCACGAGGGGGTGCTGGGCACGGTTTTTACGGGCCGGCTAATTCGCGAGACCGAGGTGGCTGGGATTGCGGCGGTGGTACCCACCATCAGCGGTCGCGCCTACGTAACTGGCCACGCCCGCTACGTGCTCGACCCCGACGACCCCTTTCCCGAGGGTTACACCGTTGGCGACATCTGGGGCGGAATCGGGCAAGCAAAAGCGGAGCGTGAGGTGTCTGAATTCGGGGCCAAGTAGCCGTTTTCTTCACCACCGGCCAGAACTCGTACGGTTGATCCTGCGGGAGTCGCGAAGCGGTGGCAAAGTGCAAGCCGACCTGAAGAGTTTTAGGCGGGTGTACTCGCGGTACGAAGCGTCCTCCACGGTGACCACGTAGCCTAGTCTCCCCGCGCCCGGAGACAAGGCGGCGACGGTCCGCCACCGGACTGGCTTCCTCGGCTTCACCAGACATCCCGGGTACCATGCGCTGTCTGCCGCCGCGCCATCTCGGCAACCACCTCAGCTCCCGGCTGTTGCATAAGTCGAGCCGGAGTGGCATCTGCGTCGCGAAGCCTGGCACCGGTCGCGTCAACTGTGTATTTCGGAGCAATCCGATCGGTCATTTCGGCGGAATCCGATCAGTTGTTTCGGAGCAATCCGATCAGCCTGATGTGAGTCGGCGGGGCGGTGGCGTGAGGTAGGGAGGGCAGGTCACCCTCG
>JBOHUG010000108.1:0-6493 GCA_050734135.1 Candidatus Dormibacteria bacterium | reverse complement strand
CCTCCGCTCCGGCTGGGTCGCCAGCCGGAGCGCCACCCGAAGCCGGGCTTTGTTACCCTTCCTCAGTTCCCGAGAACCTGACTCGCACGTGGGGCCGTGGCGCAGCGGGAGCGCGCTTCCTTGGCATGGAAGAGGTCGCGGGTTCGATTCCCGCCGGCTCCACATTCGATCTCAGGACCACCACTTAACTGGCCATTTGGCTGGTCTGGGCGGTACGCACAAGGTGGAACGACCGCTTAATTGAGCGTAGTATCGGGTCCCGTGGAGGCCTCCCTGCGGGTAGTCCAGTCGGATCTCGAGATGCTCCGGGACGGCTTCCTGCTGACCCAGGAGGCCGAGGGCAAGAGCCCGGCCACCGTTGCGGGGTACGGCTACTCGGTACTCAGCTACCTGCGGTTTGCCAAGGAGCGCAACTGGCCGCTCTCGGCTGAGGGGATCACCCGCCAGCGGATCACGGAGTGGTTGGTGATGCTCCAGCGGGAGAGCAAGCCCTCCAACGCGGCGACCAAGCACCGGGGAATGAAGCAGTTCACGGAGTGGTTGGTCGGCGAAGGGGATTTGGACGTCTCGCCGATGGCTGGGATCCGCCCCCCGGCGATCCCGGAGGATCCCGCCGCCGTGGTGACCGATGAAGAGTTGAGGCGGCTGCTCAAAGCCTGCGAGGGCAAGGACTTCGAGTCCCGGCGCGACGCCGCCCTGGTGAACATCTTCATCGACACCGGGGGGAGGCTCTCCGAGATAGCCCTGCTCAAGCTGCAGGATGTGGAGCTTGAGCATCGGACGCTGCGGGTGCTGGGCAAGGGCCGGCGCTCCCGGGACCTCGCGCTGGGTACCCGGGCGATGCTGAGCCTCAACCGCTACCTGCGGGCGCGGGCCGCCCACAGGCTGGCCCAACTGGACGCGCTGTGGCTGGGTCACGCGGGGGTGATGACCGCCTCCGGGGTCTGCCTCGCCGTCAAGCGCCGGGCCCGCGCCGCCGGACTCCAGGGGATACATCCCCACGCCTTCCGGCACCACTTCGCCCACTCCTGGTTGGCCGACGGAGGTTCCGAGGGCGACTTGATGAGCTTGGCGGGCTGGAAGTCCCGGGCCATGTTGGGTCGCTACGCCGCCTCGACTGCGGCCGACCGGGCTCGGGACTCGCACCGGCTGCACTCGCCGCTGGACCGGCTCTGACTGGTGCCGCAACAGTGGACCCGCAAGGAGTCAGCCGAATCGCGTTGTGGTCTCGCCGAGCTGCGGCTGGCCCGCGATGGAGTTCGGCTCCGCTGCGGTGCAGGAGATTCAACCTGCCCAACTCTCGCTGCCTACCGGGAGGAGTTGGGCTGCGTGCTGTACCCGCACCTGAGACTGCGGGTGGAGGAGGAGTGGCCCGCGCCGGGGTTGCCCCTGTTCGCGCTCTCCAGTCGGTGGCAGAGGGCCTTCGACAACCGAGACGACCCTGTGCATCGGCCCGAAGGGCAGCGGTTCGGCCCCTCCGGTTCCTACATCGACGGCCCCTTCGAGGCCGGCCTGGAGGAGCTCACCAGGATGGTCGCCAGGAGCGCCACCGACCCTCAGCACCCGCGCCGAGCCGCCAGCGACGCCGCCCGGTTCTTCGAGCGGCTGCTACCCGGTGACCCGGTGGCGCTACGGTGTCCGCGCTGCCACACCCTCTCCCTCTTGGGAGCGGAGTCCCTGCGGCGTCAGCAGGCGAGGCGCGCCGATGCTAACCTTATGCGCCAGAGGGCAACGCGCCCCTAGGCGGCCAGCTTTCTGGCAGTTCGCGGGCGATCCGGGGACCACCCCGGCGGCTCGCTGGAGCTGCCCATGCCCGTCACAGATCCAGAAGTTCGCCGAGCCAGTGCGCGCCTGGCGGCCTTCACCCGGTGGTCGTCCGAACCCGACCGGAGCGCCGCTACCGCCCCCGCCAGGTCAGCCTTGCTGGAGCGGTTCAACCGCGAGGTAGACCCCGAGGGCATCCTCGACCCGGTGCTGCGGGCGAAGCTGGCCGCCTCGGCGAGGTCAGCCTTCTACTCGAGGATGAGCTTGGCCCGGGCCAAGCAGAGGGCCGCTAAGCGGGCTACCGCTGGGACCGCCAAAGTCCCAGCGGCAGCAGGGGGAGGAGCTGTTGATGCCAGCGCCACTCCGTAGGAAGCGTAGCGCACCCGGGCGTGAGGCGGCCCGGCTGGCCGCGACCGGGGCTGCAATTGCAGCCGAAGCGGCGGCCGGATGTGACGACAGCTGCCCTCCCGACTGCGACGTGGCCCGGGCCGGACGTCACCTGGCCGCGTCCGCGCAGGCACTGGCCGAGGATGAGGGTGTCGCTGAAGAGGACTCAGGGCGCGGCGGCCGCGTGGTTGTGCTGACCCCCGCGAGCGAGATCAAGCCGAGGCCAGTCAAATGGCTCGAGGAGGGCCGGATCCCACTCGGGGCGCTGACCATCCTCGGCGGCCGCGAGGGCATCGGCAAGACTCTTCTATGGGCGGAGATCGCGGCCAAGGTGACCTGCGGCGACCTACCCGGCACCTATGCCGGTCAACGGCGCGGGGTCATCGTCGCGGCCACCGAGGACAGCTGGGCCATGACCATCGTGCCCCGGCTGATGGCCGCCGGGGCCGACCTGGACCGTGTCTTCAGGACCAACGTGACCACCGTGCAGAGCGTGGACTCGGCGCTCTCCCTGCCCAAGGACCTGCCCGCGCTGGAGCGCCTGGTCGGCGAGCGGGAGGTCGCCCTGGTCGTGCTGGACCCGTTGCTCAGCCGCCTTTCGGATGAGCTGGACACCCACCGCGACGCCGAGGTCCGGCGCGCCCTCGAGCCGTTGGTCGCCCTGGCCGACCGCTGCCGGGTGTCGGTGGTGGGACTCATCCACGTCAACAAGAGCGGCTCGGTGGACGCGCTCACCGGACTGATGGGCAGCCGAGCCTTTGCCGCAGTAGCCCGGGCGGTGATCTACATGACCCTCGACCCCGACGACTCCGAGGTCCGACTGGTCGGGACGCCGAAGAACAACCTCGGCCGATCCGACCTGCCCATCCAGAGCTGCCGGATCGAGGAGGTGGTGGTGGCGGACACCGAGGAGGGCCCGATCCGGACCGCTCGGCTGGTCTGGACCGGCACCCGGTCGGAGTCGATCGCCGACATTCTGGAGGCTTCCGCCGAGACCTCCGAGACCCGCTCCGCCACCGCCGAGGCCAAGATGTGGCTCAGCGACTACCTGGTCAGCAAGGGCGGCCTGGCCCTCCGAAAGGACATCCTCGCCGCCGGCAAGGTGGAGGGTCACTCCGAGCCCAGCTTGCGCCGCGCCCGCGAGTCGCTCCAGCTCCGCCAGGAGAACGTCGAGGGGGCCTTCCCACGGCAAACGAACTGGGCCCTCCGCAGTCGTGTCGGATTTCCTAGCACCCACCCGACCAGCACGACTGACACGACTGGCACCACTGAACACACATTGATCTCATCTATGAGTTTTCTACCCCACAGTGGTGACAGTCATGACAGTCGTGTCAAGACCCCCCGCGCGCGTGCGCGCGAGGCCACGGTCGCCGAGGCGTCGAGCCCGTCCGACCCCAGTCCCGCCACGACCTCCAGCACCGTGACCCGGCCCGACGAGCTGACCCGCCACTCTGGCGATGAGCTGGAGCCTGCCGACTCCGCGCCGTCCGAGTGGCTGTCGGCGGAGGCGCTGGCCGGTGGAGCGGATGGGGCGGCTGGCCAGCCATGATGACCATCCCCGGGCGCGATAGCCATGGCCAGGGCCCCAGGCTGCGGATAAGGAGCGTTATCTCCACCCTGGCCAACCCTTCCGACGCCCAGCCGCCCCTCGCTGATCTCAGCGGCTCTGCTGAGCCAACCTCGGGAGGGTCGGCCAGCATGGGCCAAGTTGTCCAAGATCGGCCTGATTCGGGGCTGCGCGGAGCAGGCGGTGCGCTTGGTTTCGGGTCCCGAGCCGCCGCCCGTTCCGCCCGTGGCCACGACCGGCAGGCAGTGACCAGGATCTCGGTGCAGTCGGCATCGCCTGCGCTGGGTCAGCCTGGCGCTGCCCGTCGGCTGCTCGAGGTGGAGCAGGCATGACCGAGCTCCGCCTTCGCGACTGGGGCCTGAGCGACCTCGAGCCCGACGCCGATGGCGACTGGATCGGCCTGGCCCAGGATCTGCCGCACAGCTCAGACGTTCAGGTGCGCATCCGAGCGGGGCTGCCCTGGACCGACGCGGTGAGGATGCTCCACAAGCTGGCCCGCTGGGTAGAGGAGAGCCGGTGACCGCCCCTGAGCGGCTCGCTGCGGCTGGAAGCGCCCGGGAGGGCGGCACTGAGAGTTCGACCGCCTTAGATCGCGTCTCAGCGGGGCCAGTGCTCGATCCCCGCAGGTGCAACGGCCCCCGGAGGCAAGGCGAGCCCGGCACCTGCACACATCCCGCCGGCTGGGGCACCAGTCACCCCGGGAGTGGTCGCTGCAAGTTGCACGGAGGCACTCTGCGCGGCTCGGTGATAGCCGGTCGCCGGGAGTTGGTGGAGCGCAAGGCGAGGACCATCCTCGCTGAGCACGGCCTCATCGAGCCGATCCGCGACCCCATCGGACGGCTGCTGGAGCTGGCGGGCGAGGCGGATGGTCTGAGGTCGGCCTTCCGGGAGATGGTCGAGCGGCTGACTGTGGACGAGGTGGTCCACGTTGACAAGATCGGCCAGGAGCACATCTCGGCGCTGGTCGAGGGCTATACCCGCCAGATCGAGGTGCTGAGCAAGTTGCTGATCGACCTCAGCCGGTTGGGGTTGGATGAGAAGTTGGTCCGGGTCGAGGCCCACAAGGTGGATCTGCTGGAGCAGGCCCTCACCCAGGCGCTGGATGGTGCTGGAGTCGAGCCGGCGCAGCGCCAGCAGGTGCTCACTCTGCTGGGAGGGCTACTGGCATGACCGACGGCACCCTGGCCGGGCTCGGGTCGCGTCTGCGGGGCTCTGAGAGCAGGCAGCGGTGGTACCGCGACCCGGCTGCCTGGGCCAAGGAGTGCCTCAACTGGAGCGATGGGCAGCGCCTTACCGACTACCAGCAGGACATCCTCAGAGCGGTGGCCACGGATCATCGGGTCGCGGTCCGGACGCCGCATGGTGCGGGTAAGTCGGCCACGGCCGCGATCCTCATGCTGTGGCACGCCACTACCCGGGATCAGGCCGGGGTGAGCTGGCGGTGCATCTCGGTGGCCGGGGCCTGGAGGCAGTTGGAGAAGTTCCTCTGGCCGGAGCTGACCACCTGGAGCCGCCGGATCAAGTGGGACGTGGTCGGCCGACCACCATTCGGCCCGTCGGAGTTGCAGACGCTCAACTTGAAGTTGCACCAGGGCCAGGCGTTCGCCGCCTCGACCGACGACCCGGCCCTCCTCGAGGGCCTTCACGGCGACTCGGTACTGGTGGTGCTGGACGAGGCCCGTTCGATCCCCGACGCCACCTGGGACAGTTTGGAAGGGGCCATGGCCGGGAGAGGTGAGACGTTCGCGCTCGCGGTCACTGTACCGGGGCCGCCAGCGGGGAGATTCCACTCCATCTGTGCTCGACGCGCCGGTCTCGAGGAGTGGCGCTCGATCCACGTCACATTGGAGCAGTCGCTGGCGGCGGGACTGGTCAGCCGGGACTGGGCCAACGCCAGGCTGCGTCAGTGGGGGCTGACCTCGGCGGTATACCAGAACCGCGTCCTAGCGAACTTCGCCAGTTCAGACGAGGACTCGATTGTGCCGCTGAGCTGGGTAGAAGCCGCAAATGAGCGGTGGGCTGAGTGGGACCGCAGGGGACGACCGCTGCCGGACGGTAGGCGCATCTACGGCTGTGACGTCGCCACTACCGGGCGGGATTCGACGTGCATCCTGAGCAGGCAGGGCAACGTGATCCTGAGCGTTGAGCGCCACCACGGATGGGAAACCATGCGCTCAGCTGGCGAGATCATGCAGAAGCTCACCGCGCCCAATTCGATCGCCGTGGTGGATGTTGCCGGCGTCGGGGCCGGGGTGGTCCATCGTCTCCGCGAGCAGCGGGCAGCGGTGACCGCCTTCAACTCCAGCGAGCGCGCCAAGGGCCACGATCGCAGCGGCGAGCTGGACTTCTTGAACCGGAGGGCCGAGGCGTACTGGCGGCTCAGGGAGCTGCTCGATCCTGCGAACGCGCCGACGCTGGCACTCCCCGCGGATGACCAACTTCTTGGTGATCTGACGACTCCCAAGTGGAGCGTCAACTCCAGCGGGAAGATCCAGATCGAGGCCAAGGACACCATCCGCTCGCGTCTGGGGCGGAGCACCGACACCAGCGATGCGCTCGCCTTCGCCATGTCGGTTCGGGGCAGCTCCTACGTCGAGGATGCTGCCGGTCCAGCAGTGCTCCCCTGGAGCGAAGATCCGCCAGGCCGCAACTCCGGCGTGGTCGCCTGGGCTGACGATGGCGGCGACGACGAGCCCATCCGCGTCTCGCCGATGTGGCCGCGAGCGGACTGGTGAGCACCATCCTGAACATCGATTCGCCAATGTTTCCAAC
>JBOHUG010000107.1:0-1897 GCA_050734135.1 Candidatus Dormibacteria bacterium | reverse complement strand
GCGAGCTGCGGGATCAGGGCGGCGACCGCCGGCATGTAGGGCTGCTGAGTGATGGCGTTGAGCGCGGCCAGGGCGAGGAGCACCGGGATCGGGCCATGGAGCAGCACCGTCACCAGCAGCCCCGCCTGCAAGGCGGCCATCAATAGATCGCAGCCGATCAGCAGCCGCACCCGCTCCAGGCGCTCGGCAATGATCCCGCCGTACGGGGACAGGAGCATCGAGGGCACGAAGCGGACTAGGAAAACCGCCGAGACCACCAGCGCCTGGTGGGTCTGCTGGTAGACGTACACCGCGAGCCCCACGTTGTAGGCCCACGAGCCAGTCGCGGAGATGAGCTCGCCCGAGAGCAGCAGGCGGAGGTCTCGATGCGCGAGAGCGGCACGGTACGGCCCCCAGACCGACCGAAGCTTCATCGATGCCTCTCCGCTCCCTCAGTACCTGGAATTCCGGAGGGCCACCGCCCCCAGCTCAGGGCAGGTCCACGCCAGTCCCGCGACCGCCGAGCGCCGATGGTACCAGTGGCCCTCGAGCCGATCCCGCAGCAACCCTACCCACTCCGTCGCCCGGATCACCGGGGGCAGGACGGCTCGCCGGCCCGAACTGGCGGACCGCCCCGATGAGAAGCCGGCGGCGAAGGGCAGTCACGCGAGTTGCGACGGTGAGCCGCAAGTGGTGGGGAGGCGTCATCGCCGCCCCACCACGTCGAAAAGCCTCAGATGCTAGGGACTGGGCGGCGTGACGTCGGGATGGAAGAACGGAATGAGGCTCGTTCCCTGAGTGCTTGAAGTCCACTCTGTCGCCGGGTAGCCGGGATAGGGACCCGCGTCAGGGCAGCTGTTGACCGCTCCTGGCCCACCGGCATACAGGCCGGCGCCCCAGCCGTTCTCCGGCTGGTTGGGCTGGTAGACGCCCGCGAAGATCGGCCCGCTGTTCGCGGTATCGCTCATCGGGGTGCAGTCGTACAGCGGGTTGTCCGCCGCCTGCACCGCGTGCAGGTCGAGGGTGATCGTGGCGCTGGCGTTTTGATAGACGTTCTGGTCGTCGGCCGCGTCAAGAGGCCAATAGACGTAGACGCTCAGGTCCTCGACGAAGCCCTTGGTGACCGGGCAGTTGAAGTGCTGGGGACCTGCGCCGCAGCTAGGACCGTCGGACTCGCTGTAGCTGGTGTCAACGTTGGTAGAGCCGGAAGCCTGGAGGGTCTGGTCGTTGCCGATGCCGAAGTCCTGGGTCAGGTCGTTGTTCCCTGGGTTGCTGTCGGGCTTCCCAAAGACCCACACCTCAAGCCCCTGCCCCACACCATCCTGGGGTGAGGGGTTGTACAGGGGTGCGCATTGCGCAGTGCCCAGGGCATTGCCACCGTTGCAGTCAAGCACGCTGGTGCCCGCGCTGGTGGCGACCTTCACGTCGAGCCCCAGGAAGGCATCCAGTGAGCCCGTGTACTCGACCTTCTCTGAGCACAAGGTCCCCGTTTGATCCCCGAGGGACTGCGGGTAGCCGGAGGTGCTGTAGTCGGGGTAGATGTTGTCGACGTTAGTCTGATAGTTCTGATCGCGGTTGTTGTAGGTCGTACATGTGAAGGTGTACGGGCCATTGAGAGTGACATTGCCCGAGGCGTAGGTGATGTTCGACGGGGCCACCGGGTCATAGAAGAGCGCCAGGCTAGCTGCCGTGGCGATCGCGGCGATTGCCCCCACCGCGCCCACCGAGGCGAGCACGATAGTTGACCGCTTGCGGAATAGATTCAAGTCGCGAAACCTCCTGAGATTAACTTCAGATCGTCCGGCGTTCAGCGCCCACCGGGAATCACCACAGGGGTGCCCCGGCGATCATTGCTTGTGCTTGTCCCTGCCCTCCTCCTCACCGATGGCCTGCAATCGGCGCCGCGCCAGTCCCGCGA
>JBOHUG010000106.1:0-15375 GCA_050734135.1 Candidatus Dormibacteria bacterium | reverse complement strand
CACCTTGGGTGCGGACAGGTAGGTGATCTGCTCCGCCACCACCACCAGCCGCAGCTGGCCACCCCGCTCCTTGCCGTCCGGGTTGTAGAAGCTGCCCCGGAGCCGCCCCAGAACCGCGACCCTCGACCCCTTGCCGTTGAAGCGCACCAGGTTGCGAGCCTGGACGCCCCAGGTCTCCACCCGGATCCAGTCCGGCTCCTGGTGCCGGTCCCGGCGCCGCACCGCGCAGAGGAAACTGGCCTTGGTCTGAGGCCCCTTGGCGGTAGAGGGGAACTCCTCCAGCCGCACCGGCGAAGCCACCACCCCGATCAATTGCACCTGGTTCATCGCTCCACCTCCAAATCTCCTCGCTGCTGCCGTCCGCAGATCGCCACGGGCTGGGTGGCCCGCCTTCCACTACGGTCCAGGTCGGGCCGGCCCGTCTCCACCTCTCCCTCACCGACCGGGCAAGCCGGATTCAGCGCCGCAATACGCCCCCAGCTGCAGGCGGGCCGTCTGTCCTCCCCTAACCGGCTCTGTGTTATCCGCACACCTTCTCCCTCCGCTCTGGGATGAGTCGGCTCATCCCGTCTAATTGGTACGTACCAGCATAGCACGAGGTGTCAAGCGGGTACGCGGATTCGCGGGGCGTCAGTTCGTCAGCGAAGTCGGGTCGAAGCGGAGCTCGGTCCGGTCCGCGGGGGCGACCATGATCCCGGCCGCCTTGACCTGCTCAGGTGAGCGCCACTCCCAGGTCACCTTGAGGACCGGCACTCCGGGTCCGGTCCGGAGCGCCTGGCGCTCCTCTGGGGTGGGCATCCGGGCCTCCACGACGTCGACGTATCCGACCACCCCCAGACCCTCAAGCTCCGCCGGGACTCCCACCGCCCCGGGAAGAAAGCGGGCCGCTGCCGGCAGCTGCACCGCCCGCAGCTGGCGTACCGCCCTGACCTCGGCCAGCAACTCCTCCCCGCCGGAGACCACCCGGCCCGACCAGCGGGTAACCGGGCTCCCCACATCGACCCCCAGCAAGACGGCGTCGACGGCGTCTGCAAGCGCGCGGTGGAAGTGCACCCCGGGCGGCGCGGTGAGCCGAAACGGCCGCTCAGCAGCCATCCCCATCGGTGCCAGCCGCAGGACCGCCCGCTCCGGACGCTCCCTGACGAAGACCCCGGCGCCCTGCTCCGGGCTGACCAACCCCTCCGCTCCCAGCACCGCCAGGGCCGAGCGCACCGTCGTCCGGGTCACCGAGTACCGGGCCATCAGCCGGCGCTCCGAGGGCAGGGCCACTCCCGGCCCGTAGCGCCCGTCCTCGATCGACTGGCGCAGGGCTGTGGCCAGCTGGCGGTAGAGCGGGATTGCCGCACTCGGGTCCAGTCCAGGGGTGAGTGGCGAGGGAACTGGCACGGACCAATACTACCGCAACAGTCACGCCGCATCCAGCTCGCGGACCGGGTGGCGCGGACACCGGCCGGCGACTCGCCCGGCAACTACACTCTCCCTGATGGAGACGCCAGGGCAGCTGTCGGAGGCGGAAGCCAGCCGGGAGCTCGCCCTCCGCGAGATCGGCGAGACGATGCTGATGGTCGAGGCAGCGGTTAGCCGGGCCGACCGGGCCCTCAAGGTCCTGGACCAGCAGTCGGGTTCGGATCCCCAGCACCATGCCGCCCTGGTTCGGGCCCGCCGGGACCTGGAGGCCACCAGGCGCCGGCTGCACCAGGAGGCCTACCTCTACGCCGACCTGCTCCCGCTGGAGTAGGCGTTTTCCATGCCCGTGCTTTCCGGCACCGAGATCCAGGGTCGGCTGGAGAGGTTCGCCCGCCGCTGGAACTCGTATCGAGGTACTGAGAGAAGCGAAGCCCAGACCTTCCTGAACGAGCTGTTCCAGGCCTACGGCCAGGACCGCCTCGGCGCCGGCGCCCTCTTTGAGAACCCCCAGGCGGACGGAGGCATCGTGGACCTCCTCTACCCGGGGGTCGCGATCATCGAGATGAAGGCGCCAGCCGAAACCAGACGGCTGGAGACCCATCGCAAGCAGGCGCTGGACTATTGGCACCACTCCGACGATCCCCAGCAAGGACGGGCGGCACCGCCCTATGTGATCCTCTGCTCCTTCCACCGCTTCGAGGTCTGGGAGCCGGGACGGTACCCCTCCGCGGCCCGGGACACGTTCGATCTCGCGGAGCTGGCGGACCGCTACGAAGCGCTCCTCTTCCTGGCGGGCCAGCAGCCGCTCTTCCTGGCCCACCACCGCCACCTCACCACGGCTGCGGCTGAGCGGGTGGCGCTGCTCAACGAGACCTTGAGCGGGCGGGCCGCAGCCGAGCCAGCGGTCATCCGGCGTTTCCTCTTGCAGTCGGTTTGGTGCCTATTCGCGGAGGGCGTCGGCCTCCTCGAGCATCGGCCCTTCACCCAGATCGTCCTGGCCCTGCTGGCAGACCCGTCCCGCTCATCGGCAGCGGAGCTCGGGCACCTCTTCGCTGGCCTGAATCTGATTAGCCCCCATGAGCGATCCGCCCTGGGCGGGATGTACGCGGACCTTCCCTACGTCGACGGTGGCCTGTTCACGGAGCCCGCGCGAGTCCACCTCGCACATGAGGAACTGCAGACGCTGTCCGACGTGGCCGGCTTCGAGTGGCGCGAGGTCGACCCGACCATCTTCGGTGCCCTGATGGAGGACTGCTTGGGACGCCAGCGACGCTGGGAACTGGGTGCCCACTACACCTATGAGGCCGACATCCTGCGGATCGTGCTGCCCAGCATCATCACTCCGTGGAGCGAGCGCATCCTCTCGACCTCGTCGGTCCCAGATGCCGTACAAGCGCTGGAGGAGCTCTGCCGGCTGCGGGTTCTCGACCCCGCCTGCGGCTGCGGCAACTTCCTCTACGTCGCCTACCGGGAGATCCGAGGCCTGGAGCAGCAGGCCAAGGCACACATCGCCGAGCTCTCCCGGGCCGCGGGCATCACGGGTCCCCTGGCGTTGCCGGCCTACCCGATCTCCAACCTCTTCGGCATCGAGATCGACGAGTTCGCTGCGCTGATCGCCCGCATGACCCTGTGGATGGGGCACAAGCTGGTGACGGACAGGTATGGCCTGGTCGAACCGGTGCTCCCGCTCGTGGAACTCGCCGGGATCCGCACCGCCGACGCCCTGGCCACCGATTGGCCCGAGGTCGACGTCATCATCGGCAATCCGCCCTTCAACGGATCCCAGCACATAAGGTCGGCGCTGGGCGACGACTACGTCGACTGGCTGAAGCGAACATTCGGCTGCGGGGTCAAGGACCTGTGCGTCTACTGGTTCCGGAAGGCGGCCGACCGCCTGGCCGCCGGTGGACGCGCGGGCCTGGTTGGCACCAACTCTATATCGCAGAACCGGGCCAGAGACGCCAGTCTCGAATACGTCGTGCGACACGGCGGTGTGATCACCTCGGCCATCTCGACCGAGGTGTGGCCCGGCGACTCGAACGTCCATGTCAGCATCGTCAACTGGGTCAAGGACCCGCCCCAGCCGGTGAGCCGCTTCACCCTCGACGAGCGTGAGGTCGCCGGCATCTCGACCTCCTTGCGACCTGCGGACGACTCACCGTTACCACGCCCACTAACGGGTAATGCTGGGCGAGCCTTTCAGGGTCCCATCCCTGCGGGTGACGGCTTTGTCCTCCCATCTCAGGAAGCCCAAGATCTCCTCCGCGATGCCCGGCACCAATACGAGACCGTGGTACGGCCCTACCTCATCGGTGACGACATCGCTGACGACCTGACCCAGAGCCCGCGCCGTTGGATCATTGACTTTGCCAGTATGTCACTTGAGGAGGCGCAGCACATCGTGGAGGAACGCGTCAGACCCATCCGGGCTGCGAATAACCGAGCTGCCTATCGCAACTACTGGTGGAGGTTCGCGGAGCCGCGCGTTGCGATGCGGGACGCTCTGCGCGGCTTGCCGCGGTTCATAGCTGGTACCGCGACGGGAAAGCGCCTCCTCCTCGCGTGGTGCGAGCCGAGTTGGTGTCCCAGCAACCTCACCAACGTCTTCGCGTTTGATGATGACTATTCCTTTGGAATCCTCACAGCGTCAGCGCATCTGGCCTGGGCCAAGCGATGGTCTTCGACACTTGGGGGAACCCTTCGCTACACGCCGTCAACGGTGTTTGCGACTTTCCCTTGGCCAGACGACGTGGAGGAGTCAAGGCGCCAAGCAGTGTCTGCTATCGCCGCTCAGTTGGTGTCGACGCGCACCGTCCTCTGCTCCGAGCAGAAGGTTGGGCTGACTACCCTGTACAACACCATGGATGCGGGCGGCCACCGGCCGCTTTACCAACTGCATGAGATGCTCGACAGAGCCGTCGAGGCCTGCTACGGTTGGCCCGCTGGCATCTGCCTCGATACTGACGCAGTGCTTGCCCGTCTAGCTGCCCGCAACCACGAGATTGCCATGGGGGCGCCGTATACACCCTTCAATCCAGTGCGAGCCTCGCACCGGCTGGGCACGAAGTAAGGCTCGCTAGGACGGGAACGGCACCGAGCGAACACTGCGGCAAAGTGTTCCGAAGGCTGGGAGCGGCCGCTACTGCCACCAGCAGCAGAGTGCGTGCCGCCCATCGGGGAGACGTGCGCGCTCCCAGCCGCTACGCGCGCAAAAAAAGTCCGACGATGAGGGCAGCGAGGATGGCCACGCCCAGCAGGAGCAGAATGGAACGCCATGGCCCGCTAGCGGCAACTGACTTACCAAGCTGCCCAACTTCGGCACCTATCGTTTGACGAGCCTCACTTTCAGCCTTCAATTCCACATGCAATGTCGTGACATCGTTGGTCAACTGATCGACTCTCCCGCCCAATTCCTTGAGGAAATCTTGGAACTGCTTGAACCAATCTTCGCGGTCTTGGAGTTGACGGCGCAACTCCTCTACCGTTGACTCTAGCCGCTGGACTGACTGCTGCACCCCGGTTAGGGTCGCGGGCTCGTAAGCCTGCATGAGTTGTACCAAGTCGTCCGGAAAGTCGTTTATGGGCGGTGACTTGAGGTCAGGGGGGACCTCTGCCGGACCTAGCCGGTAGAACTGTGCTGCGATGATTTTGTGCCCCACCTGCAGCGGGAAGGGCATGGTCGCTAGGTTGTAAAGCCCGAATACCAGATGGCCCTCGTAACCAGGGTCCACGCAGAACCCGCCCAGAACCATGATCCCCAAGTGGCTTATGCGGCGCTTGGGGCTCAACTCCGCCTTCATGTTCGGGGGCAGCTTCAGACGCTCCTCACTCAGTACGTAAACGAGCTCGCCCGGCCGCACCACCAATTCCCCGCGCTCCCGCTCCGAGAGCTTCGAGGCGTCGGTTGGAGACTGGTGCCCAAAGAGCATTCGGCTTCCCAGAGTGAAGTCGTACTTGAGCCCCTCCACCGAGGACTCAGTGCCACCGACGATGAAGTCCTGGTCGGCCACGGCCTTCTTGAGTTGGACTTCGGTTAAGACTGTGCTCAATGAGTCTCCCAGGGTCTGACCCTCTGCCTCAGGCTCATCGATGCTACCACAGGGACGAACGCCTGTTCCTCCGCTCACGAGCCCTTGCGCAACCGAGCCGGGACCGCGAAGTCAAACGAAGTGACGCCCAATCTGTCACACCAAACAGGCACCTCCCGCCCCCGTACACGGCCCCCAGGGCTTGGCCGCCCTGTCGCGGAAGTGCGGGTCTGCCCCTGACGCGCGGCAGCAACGGTGGCAGCAACGCCGCGGGACGACGGCAGCCGCTGGCGGGGCCCAGTGAACTCGCCGAGCCGGGTAGTGGTCACTTCCGAGATCGTCTGGGGCGCTTTCCTAAACCGCGTGTCGGAGGTTCAAGTCCTTCCGGGGGCACCCCCTAAAGTGAGATCAAAATCGGATACGGTCCAACTCCCCCACCGTGATCATGCCTCGCTGCCGATCGGAGTCGGCTCCAATCACCGAGAACCGTACTAGGCGCGCTGCTGGTCAAGGTGGTGACCTTTTGCCCGATCAGTTCCCCCTCAGGTGGGTCCCTTGGCGTTTGGCGAGCACGCCCCTCACTCGGCGGCCCTCCCGGGCGCCGGCGCGGTCACCAGCTGGACGGCCGCCAGGGTCTGGCGAAGGAGAGGCAAGAGGCCCGGCGAATCAACGCCGTGTGCCTCCAGGCGGCGATGGCTGACGATGGCGAGGCGCAGGGCCACCGTCGCCAAGGCGGCCACCAACTGGGCCTGGAGCTCCGCCGGAGGTCGTTCACCGGCCTGGACGAGGCCGGGTTGTGCCTCGGCTCGGAGCCGCTGCCACACAGCACCCTCAATCGCCTCCTCGAGGCGGAGAAATGGTCGCGACCCTGAGCGCCGCAGCAGGACGACGGGCTGGCGCAGGTCGGTCAGCAGCCGGAGGATCCCGTGGGCGCCCTCCGAGGCGGACTCCAGCAGCTCCCTCATGGCGCTGCTGACGGCGACCCACGGAGCCTCCCCGATCGGGCGCTCGAGGATGGCCCGGCGGAGGAGCTCAATCCCGGCCAGGGCCTCCTCAGCCAGCAGATCCTCCTTCCCGTCGAAATAGCGGTAGAGGGTGCGCTCGGCGACGTGAGCGGCGCTGGCGATCTGCGCAGCCGTGGTCACCTCATATCCCTGCTCGGCGAAGAGCCGCCTTGCCGCCTGCTGCAGGGCGGATCGGGTGGCCCTTTTGTGGGCCTCGCGCCGGCCGGGAGTCTTGTCCATGCCCCCGATGATGGCGGAATCCCTTCATACCTGCCACTTCTGATAAAGTGGCAGGTATGACACAATCGGCTAGGCTGGCTTCGGCCGTAGCCCTCGTAGCGGGCGATGGCCACCACCGCCTCGGAAGGCACCTCGTCGTGGTCGCCATCGCGGTCGTACTCATTGCGGTGGTGGCCCTGGCGGCCGTCGTCCTGGTGCGCCGAGCTCGGCGCCGGAGCTCGGGGGATCCCGAGGCCACCCCTGCCGATCGCGCGACCGACCCCGACCCGGCCCCATCGCCTGGTGCCGCCATCGCGGTCCGCCATCTGACCAAGACCTATCGGTTGGGCCGGGTCTCGGTGCAGGCCCTCGCCGACGTCTCCCTCGACGTCCCCCAGGGGGCAATGGTCTGCGTGATGGGGAAGAGCGGTTCGGGCAAGTCGACCCTGCTGCGGCAGGTCGGCCTGATCGACAGACCGAGCGGCGGTCGGGTCTGGCTCAACGGCGAAGACGCAACCGCCCTTTCCGATGCCCAGCGCACCCGCCTGCGCCTCGCCCGGCTCGGCTACGTGTTTCAGGAGTACGCACTAATCCCCGAGCTCACCGCTCAGGAGAACATTGCCCTCCCGGCGATGATGCAGGGTCGGCGATCCCAGGAGTGCCGGGAGCGGGCGGCTGAGCTCCTCCAGGTGGTCGGGCTCGGGGACCGTGCCGCCCATCGACCCAAGGAACTCTCCGGCGGCGAGCAGCAGCGAGTGGCCATCGCCCGCGCCCTGGTGAACCGGCCGACGATCGTCTTCGCCGACGAGCCAACGGCCAACCTTGACAGCATCTCGGCTCGAGTCGTGATGGAAACCCTGCGCAAGCTCAACGAGGTACTCGAGGTCACTGTGGTCTTCGTCTCCCACGACCCGGACGACGCCCAGTACTCCACCCGACTCGTCCATCTCAGGGACGGTCGGCTCACCGAGGACGGCGCGTGAGGACGCTTCGCGTGTCCATCTTCATCGGGGTCCGCTCGGTCACCCGCGGCAACTACGGCATCTTTGCCCTCACCACCCTGATGATGCTGTTCATCTACATGAGCCTGCTTTTCCTCCCCTCGCTCATCCAGGGTGTGGTCAACAGGGTCAATGGTCAGCTGGTCAACACCCTCACCAGCGACATCGTCATCACCTCCGGCACCAGGGCGGCGAGCATCGCAGATGCCGACTCCCTGCTCGCCAAGGTCAGGGACACGTCCGGTGTGGCCCACGCCACCGCAGTGGTGCGGGTGGGCAACCAGATCTCCCATGAGGGCAGCACCGGCTCGTACCCCGTGGCTGCCATCGACCCCACCAGCTATGCCGAGGTCTTCACCACCCCCACCAACCTCCTCGCCGGTCGGTATCTGACCGACCGGGACACCGACGCAGCCTTCCTGGGCATCGGCGTGGCTGGGACCGGCCAGACCAACGTGCGGGGTTACAAGTCCTCGCTCGAAGACGTCTACACCAACGACCAGGTGGCCATCACCCTCGGCAACGGCCGCACCGACAACTTCTCGGTGGTGGGCATCTATGACAACCAGTTCCCCCTCTCGGACGACAACGCCTACATCACCATGTCCGAGGCGGACCAGCTCATCCCCGGCATCAGCAACACCGCCAGCGCCATCTACGTGCGCACCGACAACGGAGCCGATGTCAACCGGGTGGTCGGCAAGCTCGCAGCGCTGCAGAGCGGGATCAAGCTCGAGACCTCGGCTGACCTCGGCAGCGCCGTCGCCGAGCAGGTGGCCACGTTCAGCCTGGTCAGCGATATCCTCAAGATCGTCTGGCTGGTGATGGCCGCTATCACCATCTTCATCATCACGTATGTCGACCTGGTCAATAAGCGCCGCCAGATAGGCATCCAGCGCGCCATTGGCATCAGCTCCACCTCCATCGTTCTGAGCTACGTGCTCAAGGCGTTGGCCTACGCGCTGGTTGGCGTCGGGAGTGGGTTCCTGATCTTCCAGTACGCACTCAGCCCCATCGTGCAGGGCCACCCATTCGAGTTCCCAAACGGGCCGGTGACGCTGGCTGCCACGCCGAGCGAGATCGTCAGCGATCTCGTGGTGATGGTCGTCGTCGCGTCGATCGCCGCCCTGATCCCTGCACTCCGATCAGTGCGGCTGCGCATCCTGGACGCCATCTGGGGACCCTAGCCTCAATATTTCGTGTGCCCAGTGAAGGGCCGATCGACCAGCGGGTGTGAGTCCCGTCCGGGCAAGCCACCAGAGGAGCCCGGTAGTCAACCTCCGGCGTTTGGCGAGATCCGGATGTCGAAGCGAGGAGAAGCGAAGCTGCAGGCCGCAACGAGAGTGAACTCTGCCGCGTCGAAAGAGGCTCCCGTGATGGGAAGAGCGGGCCGAGCCTGGGGAATTTGGGCGAAGGCAGCAGTCCGGGCCTGGGATTCTGGAGCAGCCCGGAACCGCTCCGGCGTATGGGAGACGGCATGCAGCGACGGCCGATCGGTCAACTGGGGAGGCCCTCCCGCACCCGGGGACGAGGTCGATAGCCCCGGAAGCTGGCCCTGGTATAAGGCCACACCGAAGTCCAGGGCGGTGCGGAGGGAGTCGGAGCGGGGCATAGTACCCAAGATCGCCGAGACAACACAACTCGGCGTAGGAAAGGCCCCGCACTTCGGTGACGCGCGAGCTGCAAGGGACGGGTCAGGGCATGGCTGAGGCCAACTCCCCCCGGGAAAACGTCCGTGCACTTCAGCGCGCGCTCTATGTGGCCGCGAAGCGGAACGGCAGGCGGAAGTTCCCCGCCCTGTACGACCGGATCGCTCGGCCAGACGTGTTGCAAAGGGCCTTTGAACAGGTCCGGCGCAACAAAGGTGCCGCCGGCATCGACGGCGAAACCCTGGCAGCCATCGAGGCCAAAGGGGTGGAGCAGGTGCTGACGGAGCTGCGCGAGCTGCTGGAGAGCGGGAAGTACCGTCCTCAGGCGACTCGCAGGGTCTATATCCCGAAGCCTGGAAGGCCCAAGGAGAGGAGGCCGCTCTCGATCCCACGGGTGAGAGATAGGGTCCTCCAGACCGCGGCCAGGCTGGTGCTCGAGCCGATCTTCGAGGCCAGCTTCCTGCCGTGCTCGTATGGCTTTCGACCCAGGCGCAGCGCCCATCAGGCGCTGGAGTCCATCAGGAAGGAGGTCAACAACGGTTCGCGGTGGGTGGTGGAGGTCGACTTCAGAGACTTCTTCGGGAGTCTCGACCCGGGCCTATTGTTGGGTCTGGTGGCGCAGAGGATCAGCGATCGCAGGGTGCTCCGGTTGATCAGGAAGTGGATGCGTGCGGGAGTGATGGAAGATGGCGTGACCATCTCCACCGCGACCGGCGTTCCCCAGGGCGGCTCGATTTCACCGCTGCTTTCCAACATCTACGGACACGCCCTGGACGCCCTCTGGGCGAAGGAGTCGAGCCACCTCGGCACCATCGTCCGCTATGCGGACGATGCGGTGATCCTGTGTCGGTCCGAGACCGACGCGCAGCATGCCTACCGATGGCTCCAGGGGAGAGCCCAAGCCCTGAAACTGGTCCTGCATCCGGACAAGACCCGGCTCGTGGACCTGAGCCGAGGGGCGGATGGTTTCGACTTCCTGGGGTTTCACCTGCGCTTGGTGAAGTCGCGAAGGTACGGAAGATGGTACTGCCAGAGGTGGCCGTCAGGCCGCGCCATGGCAAGTGTCAGGGCCAAGGTCAAGGCGATCACGGCTCCACGCTCCCGACTGAAGCAGCCCATCGGGGTCTTGGTGACTGAGCTCAACTCGGTGCTGAGGGGCTGGGGTAACTACTTCAAGTGGGGCAACTCCACGCGGAAGTTCTCCCAGATCGACAGCTACGTCCAGGCGCGACTGGCGCTCTTCGACAGTAAGAAACGCCAGAAGCGGGGACGCAGATGGGGCACGGTGCACACCGCCGCCTGGTATGGCGGGTTAGGCGTGTTCAGCCTCTCTGGGACGATTCGCTACGGCCAGCCCGCGACAGCAACCACGTGAACACCGTCGGAGAGCCGGATGAGGGAAAACCTCATGTCCGGTTCGATGAGGGGCGACTGGGGAGCCTCCCGCTGAACCAGCCGCCTACTCTGCAGTAAGGGTCTGATGGGCCTCCTTAGGCGGCTGAAGACGCAACCTGGGTCATCCAGTCAGCTTTGGTGCGAGGTGCCAGCGCGGGCGCGCTGTCCGCGCTTGGGAGCGGTCGGAACATGTTGATCGATCGCTTTCCGGCAGTCGTGGGCGAGCCGGCAGTAGGCGTCGCGATCTGGCGTTCGCCCAGGGCCACCGAGCATGGAGCCGCTGGGGTAGCCAGGTCGGTAAAGCACTGCCCGCCGTCCCACAGGGTCACCGCCATCTCCATCAGCACCCGCCCTGGCTCATGCCGCCGTCGACGCTTGGCCAGCCGCCTGCTCACCGAGTGACCCACCAGCGCCGCTCCCTCTGCTCCCATACCCAGCCGTGGGTCACCGCCAGGGCTGACTATCAAGGTGGTGCCGTCTCTGGCGGGAATCGTCGATGTCAAGGCCCACTCTTCGCCTGACCTGGAGGGCATTGCCGCAACCAGGCACCTCGGCCCCCGGCTGAATAATTCAGGTTAGTCAGCCAGTACCAAGTTCACCTGACGGTCGAGCACAACCACAACCCGGTCGGGTGCCTGCCCTGCTAGCCACTGCTGAATCTTGGGGAGCTGGAGCGCGGCCCTTTCCAATCGGGGGGCGGAGGTACCGGCTGCCACAACCAGCTGGTCGCGCTTTTTCCCATTGATACAGATCACGACCACCACCTGCTCATCCACCACCAGGGCCGGGTCGGCAATGGGCCAGGACTGCTGGTGAATCGAGTACTCCCGACCGAGACGCTGCCAGATCTCTTCCGCCAGGTGGGGACAGTAAGGGGCGAGCAACAAAGCCAACGTTTCCATGGCGACCCGTGGTACCGCCCCTTGATGTTCGCGCAATCTCTTGACAAACGTCATCATGGCCGCGATCGCCGTGTTGTACTTGCGCTCGGGAGTGTCCAAGGTGACCTGGTTGATGCAGCGATGGCGCGCGCGCGCCAGCTGGGCGGGCTCGACCTCATCTTCTCCAGGGGGCTCGACACGGTCCAGGAGCCGGAGGAGTTGGCTGAGGAAGCGAAAGGGACCGTTGATGCCGGAGTCGACGAAGTTCAGAGTGTCGTGATATGGGCCAAGGTAGAGCAGGTACAGGCGAAAGGCGTCCGCACCGAACCGCTCGATGTACTCATCGGGAACGACCACGTTGCCCCGAGACTTGGACATCTTGGCGCCATTCTTCACGATTGTGCCGTGGGCGCGAAACTGGGTGAAGGGCTCATCGAAGTCGAGGTAGCCCAGTTGCTGCAGAGCCATGGTCACAAAGCGTGAGTACAAAAGATGGAGAACTGCGTGCTCGTTGCCGCCGTCGTAGTAGGTCACCGGTAGCCACTTGCGAGTCAGTTCGGGGTCGAACGGCGCCTCATCGTGTCCCACCGAGGGGTAGCGCAGGTAGTACCAGGAACTGTCGAGAAACGTGTCCGAGACGTCGGTCTCCCGGGTGGCCGGCTCGCCGCAAATGGGACAGGTGGTGTGGAGAAAGGTGGGATCGCGGGCCAAGGGTGACTCCCCGGTACCCAACGGCCGAAAGTCCTCAATATATGGCAAGATAACCGGCAAGTCCGCCAGTGGCACCGGCACCGCGCCGCAGGTGGGGCAGTGAATCGCGGGGATGGGAGGCCCCCAGTAGCGCTGGCGCGAGATGCCCCAGTCCCGCAGTTTGTAGGTGACATGGGGCTGACCGCAGCCGGCTTCCACCAAGGCGGCGGTTATCACTTCGCGCGCCGGGTCGGGCGCTGCCATGCCGTCGAATTCGGCACTGTTGACCAGCACCCCGGAGCCCCCGTGGGCGCCGGGAGACTCCCGCCCCGAGACGACCTCGACCACCCGGAGGTGGTGTTGGTTAGCGAATGCATGGTCCCGCTGATCGTGGGCGGGTACCGCCATGATCGCTCCCGTGCCGTAGCCGGAGAGAACGTACTCCGCCGTGAAGAGCGGGATGCGTTCGCCACTTAGCGGATGAATGGCATCCCGGCCGAGCGCTACGCCGGAGGTGGAGTTCTCCTCGTCGCGCTGGCCGGGGATGCGCCGCCGGGCCGCTTCGGCAACGAACGCCGACACCTCCTCCTGTCGCTCCGGAGCGGTCAACTCCAGGGTCCGTGGGTGGTCGGGGGCCAGCACCATAAAGGTGGCGCCGAAGATGGTGTCCGGCCTGGTCGAGAAGACCCGCAGTGGGTCGTCCCCGGGGATGGGGAAGTCCAGGAGCGCCCCTTGGCTGCGGCCGATCCAGTGCCGCTGAAGTAGCTTGGTGCTCTCCGACCAGTTGAGCTCATCCAGATCCCCGAGCAGTTTCTCGGAGAAGGCCGAGATGCGCAGGAACCACTGCTCAAGTTCGCGCTCAGTCACCAGCGCGCCGCAACGCTCACAGGTCCCGTCTGCCAGCACCTGCTCGTCGGCCAGTACCGTCAGGTCCTGAGGGCACCACTTGACATTGCGCCGGGCTTGGTAGGCGAATCCTCCCTGCCACAGGGTGACAAAGATCCACTGGGTCCAGCGGTAGTAGGCGGGGTCGGTGGTGTCGACGGTCTTGGTCCAGTCGAACTGGGCCCCGAGCCGCTTCAGCTGTTCCCGGAAGCGCACCACGTTGCTGGCGATCAACTCGGCTGGGTGGCGGCCGACCTTGAGGGCGAAGTTTTCACTGTGGATGCCGAAGGCGTCGAAGCCGATCGGCTCGAACACGTCGAACCCCTGCATGCGCTGGAATCGGCCGTGAGCGTCGGCGCCGGAGAAGGCGAACATGTTGCCCACATGCAGCCCCTCTGCGGATGGATAGGGGAACATCATGAGGTTGTAATAGGGCCTCGGGACCCGGTCCAGAGCCAGCTGGTAGAGGCCAGATTCCTCCCAGCGGGCCCGCCACTTGGCCTCAATGGCGCCGTGATCGTAGGGGGAAGTCATCGGTGGCAGTTGATGATACCGAGCCCTCTCGAGCGATCTCGAGTGGTCATCTATACTCCGGCCGGGTTCGGCAGCGGATCGGGGCCGATCGCCAGGGCCGACAGGATTGCGAGGAGACGAATTGGCGGAGACCCGACTCCCCCGGAGTAAGGCGGTTCACCGCAAGGCGCCGCGGCTACGGGCCGGTCGGCACTTGCGCGAGCGCCATAATTTCATAGGTTTCCATGGGCACGGCCTGCTGGCGTTGATCTTCTTCGCGATCATCGCCCTCTCAGTTTTGGGGGTTGGGCTGGGGATCGCCTCGCTGACCATCTTCGCGGTCGGAAACAGCCCCGGTAAAGGCAACGCCGCAGCCGCCATTTCGCCTCACTCGTCGCCCTCCAGCAGCAGTTCCTTGGTGGGACGCCAGATCGACGGCACGATCGTCGGGTTGTGGCTCGATGCCAACCTGATCGCGATCCAGCCGGCGGGCGGCGAGCCGGTGCAGGCGACCGTGACCGCCAAGTCGGTTCTGACCCGTGGCGGCGTCGCCACCACGCTCGGCGACCTCATCTCCGGGGAGGCGGTGATCGTCACCTTCAGCCAGGGTCCGAAGGGAACCCTGGTGGTGGCGAATCTTCAGGACATCGAGACGGTGGCCACCAACCGCCCGAGTGGCAGCCTGACCCCGGTGCCCAACGTCACCCCGACCCCCACCGCCACGCCCACGCCTACCCCGAACCCGGGACCGTCGGTGCCGTTCTCGCCCAGTCCCAAACCCAATCCCTAGTGGGGACCGGTCAGGTAGCGGGAGACTCGGAAGGCAGCTGAATGCCGCGCCGCTGCAGTACCGAGAGCGGTGCCAGCTCGGCGACGCGGGTGACCCCCTCCAGGGTCAGACCACTGCCCTCCAGAACCTGGAGGGCGCGCTCCGGGGTGAGCAGGCTCTCCGGCCGATGAGCGTCCGAGTCGAGAACCAATGAGGCGCCGACCTCCAGCGCCACCTTGGCGACATGGCCGTTGGTGAGCCCGTGCAGGCCGGCCGCACTGATCTCCAGGTGGATCTGGTTGCTTCGGGCCTGCTCGGCCGCCTCGTGCGAGATCAAGCCGGGGTGCCCCAGGATGTCCACATCGGAGCAGCGGGTGGCGGAGAGGTTCAATCCGGGTTGGGGGAAGTCCCCCAGGGTTTCGCCGTGTACCACGACCAGCAAAGCCCCCAGGGAGCGGGCTTGGGCGGCGACCCTGGCCACCCGTTCCGGAGCGACCCGGGTCACCTCGACTGCCGGGATGGCGCTGATCCCCAGTTCGCTGGCCACCCGGCGGCAGGCCTCGACGATCTCGGGGACCCGGCGGCCCACGGTGCCCTCGTCGACGTGGTCGCTGCAGACGTAGGCGGCGTAGCCGTTCTTCTGGCACCGCCGGGCCATCTCCATCGCATCCGCATGGCCATCGGAGATGGTGGTGTGGGTGTGAAAGTCGAAGACCGGCACGCTCCCAGCTTAGGGCAAGCTGGGGAAGACCCGGTCGGGCTCCAGAGTGGTCACCGACCCGATCTGGGGCGGGTGGCGGCCGCAGCTAGCCTCAATTTTTCAGTAAGGGATGGGGAATCCTGTTGAGTCGGCTGTTATCGCGGTTCTTGGGTGTCGTGGAGTCTCGCCGTGGCCTGCAGGCACCGGTCGGTGCTGGTGGACACGGTCGGCATG
>JBOHUG010000105.1:0-26401 GCA_050734135.1 Candidatus Dormibacteria bacterium | reverse complement strand
CAACCAGAAGCAGATCATCAAGAACTACTACGTGGGCGGCGTGGGCACGGTGAACAACGGCCCGGTGCCGACCTACCCCTCCAACACCAAGGACAACCCGTTCTTGAGCAAGCTGGAGGCCAACCAGAACGGCGTCTACCCGTACGATCCCGCCAAGGCCGTGTCCCTGCTCAAGGACCACGGCTGGAAGGTCAACAAGGGCGGGGTCAGCACCTGCCAGAAGGCTGGCACATCTGCAACCGAGTGCGGTGTCGGGATCACCAAGGGTGAGGCGCTGACCTTCAGCTTCCTCTATGCGGCCAAAGGTCCGGTCTTCGTGGACGAGATGACAACCATCGTCTCGGGCTGGAAGCAGCAAGCCGGTATCGATGCGACGGTGCGGACCCCCGAGAGCTTCGCCGACGTGATCGGGGATGCCTACACCCCCGGCTACGCGTGGCAGCTCGACAACTGGGGAGCCGGCTGGATCTACGCTCCGGACTACCTCCCCACGGGTGAAGAGCTGTGGCAGAAGGGAGCGAGCTCCAACACCGGGAATTACGACAATGCCGAGGCCAACGCGCTGATCAAGGCAACCACCACGGCTCCGACCGCTGCGGCGGAGATCAAGGCCATCGACAAGTACGAGAACTATCTCGCCGTTCAGCTTCCAGTGCTCTGGATGCCGAACCAACCCCAAACCCTGACCATCTACAGCAACAAGCTGTCTGGTCTTGTGCCCCAGGGTGTGTTCGACGAGGTGTACCCCCAGGACTACCGGGTCTCGTAGCGCTTCTCGACTAGATCGATGCGGGGCCCGGCACCAGCCGGGCCCCGCTTTTCTGCTTGCGAGTTAGCCAGCAGACGGGGGCGCGGCGCCGGGTACGAACGCCAGCCCCTCTCCAGTTTCGAGGAGCGATTTGAGGCTGCTCAAAACCCAGCTCCAACCACCGCCAGCACCCTGATCTTCCATTCCCCCAGACAGCAGAAGCGCCAGGGTGGGAGCGCCGGAGAGCTCGTGGATCATCGTCAGCCGGGTCATACCTCCCGGCCGCTCCTCAATCTCGTAGGTGAGCCGAGTGAAACCTTCGGCCGCCATCCGCTCGTCCATCACCATGCGCCAGGTCTGGACCAGTCGCCGCGGCGGATCCGCCTCGACGACCTCACCATCTATCGCCAGATCGGGTGCGCCTGCTGCGCGCATTGCCGCGCTGCTGTGAGCCCGATAGATGCCTCCCGGGCGCAGGTCGTACTCGACGCGGCCACCGTAGCCGTACCGGTCGGACCATTCCGGTTGAGTGATCGCATCCCAAACCGCCTGCGCCGTGGCCCGGATGTAGATCCGATGCACTTGGGTTGTCACGCTCGGCGTTTCGTTCGAAGTCATGGTCTTTCCTCCAATTGGTTTTTCAGCGCGACGAGTGCCGAAACCTGGCGCTCGCGGTACTTGTCGATCCACCGATCGTGAACCAGCCGAATCGGCACCGAGTTCAAGTAGTGAAATTTCTCGCGCCCGGAACGACGAGCCACCACCAGGCCCGCAGCCTCCAGGATTCGTAGGTGCTTCATCACCCCAAATCTCGTCATCTCGAGCCCGGCGTCCAGCTCGGTGAGCGTGCGGCCGTCACGCTCGAAGAGCAGGTCGAGCAGTAAACGCCGGGTGGGATCGGCGAGCGCCTTGAACACGAGGTCGGCATCGGTCACTGGGCAAGCTTATGTGACCAAAGGGTCACCTGTCAAGATCCAGGACCACCTGGTCCGAGCCTATCGGAGGGCGGCTATATTGGAAGGGACGCCGGGTCGAGGAAGGGCGGCTCGCGATCCGGCCACTTTGATTCCCAGCATCGGTTGCTGGGCGGCTGTCGGCTCTGCCTGCACTAACGGCCTGAACCCTCTGTTCTGGACCGCCTGGTGGCGGGGGTGGCTACGGAGGTGGCGGAGTAAACAGGCCGGAGACCCACAAGAGGTGGCTGCCTCGACCAGGGCGCAGACACCGGACCACGCCCCCGGGTCCCCGCTACAAGTGGGTCGCCCTCTCCAACACCACCCTCGGGGTGATGGTGGTGACGATCGACGCCACCATCATGATCATCGCCATGCCGGACATCTTTCGGGGTATCCGGCTGAACCCGCTGTTGCCGGGCAACAGCTTCTACCTCCTGTGGATGATCCTCTCGTACCTGATCGTCTCCAGCGTTTTGGTGGTGAGCTTCGGCCGACTGGGTGACATCTTCGGCCGGGTCCGGATCTACAACCTGGGCTTCGTCATCTACACCATCGGCTCCATCCTGCTGTCGATCACCTGGATGACCGGCCAGTCGGGAGCCCTCTGGCTGGTCCTGATGCGGGTTGTGCAGGGAATCGGGGGAGCCTTCTTGATCGCCAACTCGGCGGCCATCCTGACCGATGCCTTCCCCGAGCAACAGCGGGGCTTGGCTCTCGGGATCAACAACGTGGCTGGGATCAGCGGTTCCTTCATCGGGCTGGTGCTGGGCGGGATCCTGGGCGCCATCGACTGGCGGCTCGTCTTCCTGGTTTCGGTCCCGGTCGGGATCGCCGGGACGATCTGGTCCTACCTCAAGCTGCGAGACCAGGGCATCCGCCGCCGCACTCGGATCGACTGGTGGGGCAACCTCACCTTCGCTGCCGGGCTGATCCTGGTGATGATCGGGGTGACCTACGGCATCGAGCCCTACGGCCGTCAGTCAATGTCCTGGACCAGTCTTCCCGTCCTGGGGGAGCTGGGGGTCGGGGCGCTGCTCTTGGCCATCTTCTGCCTCATCGAGCTCAGGACTTCCGCGCCCATGTTCCGACTCAGCCTCTTCCGGATCAGGGCCTACGTCTTCGGGACCATCTCCAGTTTCCTGGCGGCGTTGGGACGGGGCGGGTTAATGTTCATGATGGTTATCTGGCTGCAGGGGATCTGGCTGCCACTGCATGGCTACAGCTTCGCCACCACTCCGCTCTGGGCGGGCATCTACATGATGCCCCTGACGGCGGGGTTCCTTCTGGCTGGGCCGGTGTCCGGGGCGCTGTCGGACCGCTTCGGGGCCCGCCCCTTCGCCACCGGGGGCATGCTGGCGGCGGCAGCCAGCTTTCTCCTGCTGGAGCTGCTGCCAGTCAGCTTCTCCTACGGACTGTTCGCTCCCTTGCTGCTGCTCAACGGACTGGGGATGGGCGCCTTTGCCTCCCCCAATCGGGCTGCGGTGATGAATAGCCTCCCCCCGGAGCACCGCGGTGCCGGCGGAGGCATGAACGCCACCTTCCAGAGCTCGGCCCAGGTTCTCTCGATCGGCATCTTCTTCACCCTGGTGATCGTGGGTTTGTCAAGCACTCTCTCAACCAGCCTGGAGCATGGCCTGCTGCTACACGGCGTGCCCCGGGCCGCCGCCCTGCGGGCCGCCTCGCTGCCACCGGTCTCCACGCTTTTCGCTGCCTTTCTGGGGTACAACCCGATGCAGCACCTGCTGGGCGCCCACACCCTAGCGCTCTTGCCGAAGAGCACCGCCGCTTTGCTCATCGGGCGACACTTCTTTCCCGATTTGATCTCCAGCCCGTTCGGCGCCGGGCTGCACGCGGCGTTTGACTTCTCGATCGGTTGCTGCCTGGCCGCCGCCGCCGCCTCGTGGTCGCGCGGGAGGCGGTACGTCTACCGTTCTCGGGTGGCGCCAGCCGCTGGCCGGGGCGAGATCATCTCGCCTCAGGAGAACCTCTGAATGGCGCGATCCGCCGCCGTGAACTGGCTTCCGTCGCGCTGGGATAGAAGAGAGCCTGGACGCCGCCCCACCTCACCTTATGAGCTGGACTCAGCGGAAGACAACCTTGAAGAACAGCTCCTGAACTTCGCGGCCGCTGTGGTGCTCGCACCGTCGGCTTCCGGGAGCTGATTCTCTAGCGGCGCCCCTCGCCTGCCAGCCGGGCTTGGGGCTTCGCCGCCTCCATGGGGGCCAACACGTCCAGGATCCTGGATCCCCGCAGCGCCAGCTCGAGGCGGAGTCGGTCCTCGGAGTCACTCCAGTTGCCGACCAGGTCCTCGATCCGCTCCATCCGATAGAGGAGTGTGTGCCGGTGCACGCCCAGCGAGCGGGCGGCGGCGCTGAGGCCGTCGTGGCGGAGCACCGCCTCCAGGGTCTGGCGCAGTGGCAGGGTCCGGGTCCGCTCTCGCTCCAAGAGCGGTCCCAGGGCCGCTTCGACAAAGTCTCGGAGCCCGTCAAGGTCGTGAATCCAGGCCAAATAGGGATGGAGCTTGGCGGAGTCGTACACCGGCTGCTCAGGCATCAGGATCTGGCCCACGGTGAGGGCGTCCCGGGCCTGGCGGACCGCGGCCGGGACCTCGCTCAGATTGATCGCGGTCGGCCCCAGTGCTATCTGCCAGGGAGCGCGGCCCGATCCCACGGCCACCTGCAGCAGTCGCTCCAGGGTCCCGATCCGGGCCGGGCCCGGCACCAGCGCGACGACGCTGGACTGGTAGAGAGCGACATGGGCACCGACCACCATCCAGGCGGTCGCGATGGTGGCCTCGGCGGAGGCGTCGTCGGCGCCCAGCAGGACCACCCGGTAGGGGAACTCGAGCACGGTCCCGCCCTCGGCAGCGCGGGCCACCATGTCCCGGTCAGCTGTTCCCCCCAGGACGTCGCTGAAGAACTGGTCGTACTGGCGATCCTGTTCGCGGCGTACCCGCTCCCTCGTCTCCAGATAGCTGGTGCTGACCGCCACGCTGATGGCGTCCAGGTAGTCGAAGAGGGGACCCACCGCGGTCAGGACTGACTGGGCTTCGATCTCAGGGTGAATCCGTACGGCGTCGATCACGTGCTGCCAGATCACCAGCGCCGCCACCCGATAAGCCCGGAGGATGGCGTCCAGAGGCACACCGGTACTAGCCAGCCGGCCCCCCATCAGGGAGAGCTGCTGGAGCTCGGCATGGGACGGTGGCCGCGACTCATCCCAGAGGGAGAGCATGGTCCCCACACCCTCCCGGCAGGCCGCGAGCACCTCGCTGCCGAAGGCGGAACCACCGCCGAATCCCTCGGCGAGGGGGATGGTGCGGGCCATCTCGATGGCCATCCGGCGGGCGACTCGGTCGACCCGGCGTCGCAGCGACTGGATGATGATCGGGCTGACGGAGGGCGTTGCGGCATATCCGCGACGGTCGCGTTTCCCGGCGCGTCGGATCCCGACCTCGGATGACATCGCAATCCCAGAATAGATCAGCCCAGGTATGCGGTCGGCTGGGGGCCGCCCCATCCCCCTAGCCGAGGAAGGGAACAAATCGCTGCTGGAGGCGTCGGCGGAGCCCGCCTTCTGCCCGATCCACCGCCCCTTCGGTGGCAACGACGACTCGCTCCGCCAACTAGAGTCGGTGCCAGCTTCCAAGACTGAGCCCGCCAGAGGAGGACGGACCCATGATCGCCGCGTACGCAACCGCCGCCGGCGGACCTCAGCCAATCGCCAACCTGGCGGTCGGGGAACGGGAGACGCCGACCCCGGGACGGGGCGTGGTTCGCCTTCGCACCCGGGCCGCTTCGCTCAATCGCCACGACCTCTGGACCCTGGCCGGCGTCGGGGCGCCCGCGACTTTCCCCTGGACTTTGGGGTGTGATGTCGCGGGGACGGTGGACGCCTACGGTCCGGAGACCACGGAGCTCGTTCCGGTCGGGACGCCGGTGGTGGCCCACTCGGTCATCACCTGCGGGGTGTGCCCCGCCTGCCTGGGGCCGGACGAGACCTCCTGCCGTCATTTCGCGATGCTCAGCGAGGGCAGTTGGGAGGGGACCTTCAGCGAGTACTGCTTGGTGCCGGCACTCAACATTTTTCCTATCCCCCCAGATCTCAGTTTCGAGCAGGCGGCCTGCCTGCCAACGGCCTATCTGACGGCTTATCGGATGCTCTTCACCAAAGCGGGCCTCCGTCCCGGAGCCACCGTCTTGATCCAGGGAGCCGGTGGCGGCCTTGCTACAGCAGCGCTGGTCCTGGGACTCGCCGCGGGACTGCGGGTGATCGTCACCAGCCGTGACCCGGCCAAGCGAGCAGCGGCCCTGGCCCGGGGAGCACACCACGTGGTGGGAACCGGCCGCGAGGCATTGGGAGAGGTTCTCCAGCTCACCGACGGAGAGGGGGTGGATGCCGTGATCGAGTCGGTTGGTGAGGCCACCTGGGCGACCAGTCTGCGGGTGCTGCGGCGTGGCGGAGTTGTCGTGGTGGCTGGGGCCACAGCCGGTGCCGATCCGCCAGCCGACCTGCGCAGGGTGTTCTGGCGCCAGCTCCGGATCCTCGGCTCAACTATGGGTACCAGGGAGGAGTTCTCGGCCCTCCTCAGCACCGTGCAAGCGACCGGAGCCCGGCCGCTGATCGACCAGACCTACCCCCTGAGTGAGGCCCGAGCTGCCTTCGAGAGACTCGAGTCGGGAGGGGTCACCGGCAAGCTGGTGCTGATCCCCGGCTAAGCCTCAAACGGAGTTCGTTCTTCGCTCCGGGCGGGTTCGCTTAGACACGTAGGCTCCCACCTTGGCTCGCAGCCCGACGGCGAAGCGGTTCCAGCCATTGATCGCCACGATCACCGCGGTCAGGGCCACCAGCTCCTTCCCGGTGAAAGCGGCGGCCACTTCTTCGAAGTCGGAGTCGGGCGCACCCGTCTCAGGCAGACGGGTGAGACTCTCGCACCACCTCAGCGCCGCCCGCTCCCGATCCGAGTAGACAGGCGCTTCCTCCCAGGCGGATACCAAGGCCAGCCGTTGGCTGGTTTCCCCCAGCGCAAGGGCGTCTTTGGTGTGCATGTCCAGACAGAAGGCGCAGCCGTTGATCTGCGAGGCCCGGAGCTTGACCAGCTCCATGAGGAGCGGGTCGAGCTCTGCCGTTTCGGCCACCGCGGTCAGCTGTTGCATGGCCTCCATCAAACCGGGCAGCTCATGAACGTAGTCAGCTCGCATCGCTCTCCCTCCTTTCGCAATATGTGATTCCCTCGATCGCTGGCATCCCTGTCGCTGGTTGCTTCGCCGGCCCTGCGGAGCTGCTCGGAGGGCCCCCACTCCGCTGGCTGGGGACGGATCGACTGCCCAGTAGAAGCGAGTCGTTAGATAGCATCGAGAGCGAATGACCCGGACCCTGAGCGTACTAGCCTCCGTGATCGTGGGGCTGACAACTGTCGCAGTGGCAGGCTGCGGCACCACTCCGAACCCCCGTCCGAGCCCCAGCTCGCGCCCGGCCCACTCGCCAAGTCCGAAGCCCACGAGCTCTCCCACCACTCCAGCCACCACCGCGCTCGTGCTTGCCGTCGGCAGCGTGCCCACGAGCTACGGGGTTCCCGGAGCCTCCCCAGCCTATCCCGCGTCCATCCGCGTGTTGGTTCCCACTGCCTTGGCAGCGCAGATCGCGGCCTATGGGGTGGCCGGCACCGTAGTGGTGGGTCCAGCCGGCTGGTCCGGGAGCGGGCAGGTGGGAGCGGACGGCAGTGCCAGCTTCAGCCTGCTATCTCCGGGCTCAGCGGCCGGAAGCGTTCCGGAGCTTGTCTACCAGTTCGACGGAGCCTGCGGGGGCTGTGCCTGGGGCGACGCCAGTGCCTTCTTCCCGTCAGTCGCCGAGGCGGCTCCGGGGGCGGGAGTCGGTCCTGCGTCCTCACCACCGGCGGGTTTGGTGACTGAGCCGTTGGCTAACGGTCTCATCGGGTTCAGTCTCCCAACCTTGAATCCGGCGGACCAACTGAACGGCGTCGCTTACACCAATCTGCCCGCCGGGTCCACCGACCCTATCTTCGAAAGCCTCGAGCTGACGCTGCCAACGACCGAGCACGTCCTGGCGACGGTGATCCTCAATGCCCTGGTCGCCAACGAGGATCGCTATGTCTGCGCCAGCGGCGCTGCCGCTCCGACCATCTCGCTGGCTCTCAGCAACGGGACCTGCTGAGGCTGGATCTTCTCGGTTCGGGACTGGGGCCGGCAGGACCGCTCTGAGCTAGGCGGAGCTGCCAGCCGCGCGGCCGGTGACCGCGAAGCTCTGACGCGAGAGCAGCGGATGGATGCCGCTCGCCGGCGCCGGCCTGCCGAACAGGAAGCCCTGCAGTTCCTCGCACCCGTCATTGATGAGGAAGTTGGCCTGGGCCCGGGTCTCGACTCCCTCCGCCACCACCTTCAGTCCGAGACCGTGAGCCAGTGCCACGGTCGCGCCGACGATAGTGGTGTCCTCGGCCCGGATTCCGATCCCACTCACGAAGGAGCGGTCAATCTTGAGGACCTGGAACGGGAATCGCTGCAGGGCGGTCAGCGATGAATTTCCGGTCCCGAAGTCGTCGATGGCCAGAGTTACCCCCAGCTCGCGCAGTTGGGCCAGAGCCCGCGCGGCCGACGTCGGATCTGTGATCAGGACGCTCTCGGTGACCTCCAGATGTAGCCGCTCCGGTTGCAAACCGGAGCGCTCCAGCGCCTCGTGCACGTCGTCCACCAGGTCCCGGTCCTGCAACTGGGCCACCGACAGGTTGACCGACATGCTGAGCTGTGCCGCGCCGGGTTCCGCCTCGGTCCACTCCCGCAGGGTGGCACAGGCCTGGCCAAGAACCCAGCGGCCGATCGCCGAGATACTCCCGCTCTCCTCGGCGAGGGGAATGAACTTGTCCGGGCTGAGCAGGCCGCGCTCGGGATGCTCCCAGCGAACCAGTGCCTCGACCCCAACCGTCCTCCCCGTCGTCGCTGAGACGATCGGCTGATAGTGGAGACGCAGCTCATCGCGTTGCGCGGCTCCCCGCAGCCTGGTGGAGAGATCCACCCGATCCTGGAAAGCTCGGTCTAGGGCCTCGTCCAGGACCTGGAAGCCCCCCCGCGACACCTGCTTGGCGTAGTGCAGGGCGACTCCGGAGCGGCGCATCACCTCCGCCGGGCTCTCCTTGCGGTACTGGACGGCAACCCCACCGGTGACGGTGATGTCGACCTCGTGGCCTGCTAGGACGTAGCTCTGGGTGAGCCGCTGGAGCAGCCTGCCGACCACCGTCTCCAGGTCACTGGGGTCGAGTCCCACTACGATTACCCCGAACGCGGCTCCCTCCAACCGGGCGACGACATCGGCGGGCCTGACCGAGTTGCGCAGCCGCTTAGCGAAGGCGCTGAGCACTTGATCGCCGGCCGGATGGCCGAGGGCATCGTTGACCTGCTTGAAGTGGTCTAAGTCGAGGGCAAGCACCGCGATCTGGCGGCGTGCGGAGGGGTGCAGCCGGCGCAGCTGCTCCAGCATTCCGTTCCGGTTGGCCAGCCCGGTCAGGTCGTCCACCCGGGCCTGCCGGACCACCTCCGCCTCGGCGGCCTTACGTGCCGCGACGTCCTGGTACGCGCCCAGCGCGGCCACGACCTGGCCCTTGGCGTCGTGGAGGGCGACAGTCGAGAGCGCGACATCCACCAGATGACCGTCGCGGTGGCGACGCTGGACCTCCACCCCAAGCATCTCGCGTCCCTTGAGGGCGTCGCCGAGGAACTTGAGAAACTGGCCCCGGCTGCCGGAGTCGATGGTCGGAATCTCGCGCCCGATCACTTCGGTTGCCGTCCAGCCGAAGAGCCTCTCGGCGGCCGGATTCCAGAGCAGGACCTGTCCCCTGAGCCCCACCACCGTCAGCGCCGTCGGCGATCCGGTCACTGCGGCCCGCACCAGCTCCTGCTCCGACAGGTGCAGGGTCGGGGCGATCGAGAGGTCGCCCTCCGGGACCGCGCTCTCGGTGATCCGCCCTGAAAGTTCGCCGATCACGGCTCCCGGACTAAGAACGGGAGATAGCTCCGGAGGCGAGTGATGCAGCTGGGCGCTGGTCCGCCGTGGGTCATGAGGGGCCATCTGCCCAGCCTAGGTGAGATGAACGGGAGCGCTGCGACGCGGGTGTGAAGTCGTCGTCACGCCCCGGTCATCTCACCGACCTCCGAAATGCGGTAGCCGGCGGCCCCCAGCCCCGGGCGGGAGTCCGGACGCGCTGGTGCTCAGAGATGCGGGCGGCGTTTGGTGTCAGGTTCAGCTGGCCGCTGGTGGCTTGACCCCAGCCCGCCCGGCCAGTAATATACATAACGTCACCTTTATGAAAGAGTTCTTTATTTGAATCCCGGAGTCCCGGCCCAAACCCCGCCCCAGCGACGGGTGCTGCCACTCGCGTTGGCAGGCGTACCCGAGGGCGACCTGGCGGCATATTTCGAGGGCCTGGCCAATCCCACCAGGCTACGGATCGTGCAGCGATTGGCTGAGGTCAAGGAGGCCCGCGTCTCCGACGTCGCGCTCCTCTTGGGGATCAGCCAGCCCCGGATGTCGTGGCACCTGCGGCTGTTGCGCCGGGCCCGGATCGTCACCACCAAGAGGGAGGGCCGCGAGGTCTTCTGTCGGCTGGACCGCGACTCCATTCAAGCCAGTTTCCAGCGCTTCTCCCAGCTCGTGGAGGAGACTCCCGAACCAAGATCGACAGCTGCGGGGGGAGTCGATCCCGACGCGACAGAAATTGTCAATCCGTCGCTTGCCCACTCCGTGGTCGAGCGCCCGCTTCCAGAGGTAGTTCGATGACCAAAAAGGTACGCGTTGCCATCATCGGAGTTGGAAACTGTGCGTCCTCCCTGATCCAGGGAGTGGAGTTTTACCGCCACGCCGGCGCCGACGAATATGTTCCCGGCCTGATGCATGTGGAACTCGGCGGCTACCACATCAGCGACATCGAGTTTTCGGCGGCGTTTGACATCGACCGTGAGAAGGTCGGCTACGACCTGGGAGAGGCGATCACCCGGGGCCAGAACAACACCGTCAACTTTGCCGAGGTCGGCAAATTGGGAGTGCCGGTGCATCGGGGCATGACCCACGACGGACTGGGAAAGTACCTCTCCGAGGTAATCGTAAAGGCGCCCGGATCCACCGCTGACATCGTGAGAATCCTCAAGGAAACTGGGACGGATGTGGTGGTCAACTACCTGCCCGTCGGCTCCGAGGCGGCCACCAAGTGGTACGCCGAGCAGATCCTGGAAGCAGGTTGCGCGATGGTCAATTGCATTCCGGTTTTCATTGCCCGCGAGGAGTACTGGCGCAAGCGCTTTGAGGAGCACCACCTACCCATCATTGGCGACGACATCAAGTCCCAGGTGGGCTCCACCATCATCCACCGCGTCTTGACGCGACTCTTCCAGGAGCGGGGGGTGCAGATGGACCACACCTACCAGCTCAATTTCGGAGGTAACACGGACTTTCTGAACATGCTGGAGCGGGAGCGCCTAGAGAGCAAAAAGATCAGCAAAACCAACTCGGTGATTTCGCAGCTCCGGCGGCCGCTCGACAAGGACGACGTCCACATTGGCCCCAGTGACTACGTGCCCTGGTTGAAGGACCGCAAGTGGGCCCACATCCGGATGGAGGGACGCGCCTTCGGCGACGTTCCCCTGACAGTGGACCTCAAGCTGGAGGTGCACGACTCTCCCAACTCCGCAGGGATCGTCATCGACGCCGTTCGCTGCTGCAAGCTGGGGATGGACCGGGGCCTCAGCGGTGCCCTCGAGGGGCCTGCCTCGTACTTCATGAAGTCACCGCCATTTCAGGTCTCCGACGATCGGGCCCACGAGCTCACCGAGGCCTTCATCAGCGGCCGGGTGGGCGCGGCCTGCATCAGTGATCCCGAGGAGACGGTGCCGCCTCGCCAGCCGAGCCCGGCTGGCGAGGTGGTCACCGCGAACTCCCCGGAGTTGGGCCCCGCCCCGGTGGGGAGCGAAGCCTAGGAGAGCCCCCAACTCCGGCCGGGCCGGGGAGGGCTCCTTCAGGTCAGGGGTGAGTTGGCGATGAGCGCGGTAAGTGGTACGGAGCCGGTGCCAGCGCTGGTGGAACCGACTCCGCGCCAGGCCACCAGTAGCGGAGCCCCCTTGGCCGCTGCCCCCGACCTCGGCTGGATGGCCAGGGGCGGCCCCCAGGCACTCGGCTTGAGGATCGCTGCCCTGCTGGTCTCGCCGATGCCGCGCCAGCTGCGATACGGGCTCGCCGACATCGGCGGTTCCGCTGCCTACGGGCTGTTCCCCACCCGGGCCCGGCAGGCCCGGGCCAACTATTCGGCCTTCGCCCCCGGCAGCCGGACTGCCAGCTCTCGGCTGGCACGCGCCGCGTACTGCAATTACGGCCGCACGATTCTGGATTTCCTGATCCTGGAGAAACTGCTCGACGAACTGAAGCGGACTCCCGGAGCAATCTCCCTTGAGCCGCTCCACTGTGCGCTCGGGGCAGGCAAGGGAGCGATCGTGGTCACCCCTCACCTGGGCAACTGGGACCTCGGCGCGGCGGCGATCGCCACCTGCGGCAGCCCGGTCCACGCGGTGACCGACCCCTTCGGACCGCCCGAAGTCGACGACATGGTCAGGACCTCCAGGGAGCGGTTGGGAGTCGGGGTGATCCCGATAGGCCCGGCCAGCACTCGGGATGCGCTCCGGGCCCTGCGGCGCAACGAAGTGCTGCTGCTGGCTTGCGACATCGACCATGGCGGCCCCGGGATACCGGTTTCATTCCTGGGCCGAGGCGTCGTTTTTCCGGCGGGTCCGGCCACCCTGGCGCTGCGGACTGGAGCCCCGGTGATTCCTGGGTATATGAAGCGGCTCCGGGCGGGGCGCCACGAGTCCCGCCTGCTGGAGCCGTTGCCGACGCCTCGATCCGGCGACGCCGCCGCCCAGACTGCGGAGCTAACCCAGGCCATCGCCAGCTCCTTCGAGGCGATGATCCGGGCCGACCCCTCGCAGTGGTACGCGTTCCACTCGATGACCCGACCTCGGGCCGAGGACCGGATCAGATGAAGGTGACCGCGACCCGAGTTCCTTTACCTCGGGTTTGGCCGAGGGCGGAGCGGGACGCCGAGCCGGCGCCGGCCATCTTGGCCGAGCCTGAGCCAATCTTCCCGTACCTGGGGCTGCGGGCGGCCGAGCTGGCGCTGCGGACGGTGGACCGGAAGACCGCCTACCGTCTCACCGCCCCGCTGGCGGCGTTTCTGACCGCCTGCTGGCCGTCGCATTGGCGGGGGCTCAGGGCCAACCTTGAGGTGATTCAGCCTGGCCTCGGCCGGCGGGAGATGCGCCAGCTGCTACGCCAGAACGTGGCCAACTTCTTCAAGGCCTGGATTGACCTGCTGCAGATGGCGCACCGTCCCCTAGAGAGCTGGCGGCAGCTGATCCGCCTCGAGGATGGCCACTTTCTGGACGAGGCCCGGCAAGGGGGTCACGGGGTGATCATCGTCAGCCTGCACCTAGGGTCCTGGGAGGCCGCCATCGCCGCTCTGCGCGACCACTTCACCTTCACCGACGGTGGGCTGGCCCTGCTCGCCGAGCAGGTCCGACCGATCCGCTGCTTCAACTGGCTGGTCCGGGCGCGCAACAAGGTCGGATGCCAGGTGATTCCCCTCAACGTCGACGCCGTCCGGCGGGGCGACCAGCACGCGGTCAGCCGCTCCGGGGCGGCTGCCGTCCGCCAGATCTACAAGGTGCTCGCCAAGGACGGGGTGGTGGTGATCGCCATCGACAGGGACCTGCTCGGCACCGGGGAGAGGCTGCCCTTCTTCGGCCGGGAGGCCTCCATTCCGCTGGGAGCGGTTGAGATCGCGGCCCGCACCGGGGCGGCGATCCTGCCGGTCTGCCTGCTCCGGGAGCCTGACGACACCTACCTGGGCCGCGGGTTCCCACCGATCCGGGTGAAGCTCGGGGAGAATCCCCACCAAGATCTCAGGCGGGCAGCCCGCCAGCTACTGCGCATCCTGGAGCCCGAGCTCTCGGCCCATCCCGACCAGTGGCACGTCATGAGCTCCCTGTTTGGGCCGCCGATGGCCGACCTGGAGCCGATGGAGCAGCCCCCGGCCGCCCGGCCGGTTGAGGCATCAGTCTCATGAAGGTGGGGCTCGTCTCTCCCTACGACTACGGGCGTCCGGGCGGCGTCGGTGAACACGTCCGACACCTGGCCAGCGAACTTCGCCGCCAGGGCACTGAAGTCAAAATCCTGGCACCCTCGGCGAGGGGACGCCAGCCCGCCGTCGACGGGCTCTATCCGCTCGGACGGCCGATTCCGATACCCGCCAACGGCTCGGTGGCCCGGATCTCCCTCTCCTTCCATCTGTCACGTAAGATCCGCGAGATCCTGGCTCGGGAGAAGTTCGACGTTGTCCACCTGCATGAGCCGCTGATGCCCGCCCTCCCGGTGACGGTGCTGCGGATCAACAGTGAGGGGGTCAACGTGGGCACCTTCCACGCCTACGCCCGCCAGAACCTCGGCTACTACTACGGGCGGCCGTTGCTGCGGCGCCAGTTCCGCAAGCTGAACGCCTGCATCGCTGTCTCAGAGCCGGCCAAGACCTTCGTCTCCCGCTACTTCCCCGCCGAGTACACCGTGATCCCCAACGGGATCGACCCCGAACTCTTCAATCCCAAAGTCCCGCCGGCTCCCGGGATCGCCCACCCGCACCGTCAGACGATCCTGTTTTTGGGGCGGCTGGAGGAGCGCAAGGGACTGGGCACCCTTCTCGAGGCCTACTCACTCCTGCGCCAGGTCCGGGCCGACTGCCAGCTGGTCGTGGTCGGGGACGGACCGCTCCGCCGCGGCTACGAGCGCCGGGTGGAGGAGGCGCGCATCCCCGACGTCCGTTTCTCTGGCTTCGTCCCCGAGGTGGAGAAACCGAGCTACTTCACGGCGGCCGACATCTACTGCGCTCCCAACACCGGCAAGGAGTCGTTCGGGGTCATCCTGCTGGAGGCGATGGCCAGCGGCCGTCCGGTGGTGGCGACCGCCATCGACGGCTTCCGCCAGGTGATCAAGGACGGCGAGGAGGGGCTGCTCACGCCGCCCCACGACGAGGCCCAGATGGCGGCCGCCCTTGCACGCCTGCTGGACCGACCCCAGCTCCGCCAGGAGCTGGCCGCCCGGGGCCGCCGGGCCGCCCAGGGGTACTCCTGGCCGCTGGTCGCCGACCGAGTGCTTTCCGTCTACGAGTCCGCGCTCCGGGCGCGGCGCCAACCTGAGGTGAATTCCTTTGTTCAGCCGTCTGCTGCAAGCGTCCGTTAGAGCTGGCGCTCAGCGGCTGGCGTCGGCCGCGCGCCTGGTCAAGGTCAGCCCGAACGTGATCACCATGGTGGGGCTGGGACTGACCCTGGTGGCGGCCGCCCTGATCGCGCTCAACTATCTGCTCCCGGCGGGGCTGGTGCTGCTTTTGGCCGGGTCGATGGACATCCTCGACGGAGCGGTGGCCCGGGTCTCGGGCCGGATGCATCGCTACGGGGCATTCCTCGACAGCACCGCCGACCGCTACGGCGAGGGCGCCATCTACCTGGGCATGCTCTACCTCTTCCTGGTCCGCCTCCACCAGGATCCCCAGGTCTTTCTGATCGCGGCCGCGCTCCTGGGCTCCTTGCTGGTCAGCTACGTCCGGGCCCGGGCCCAGTCCCTCGGATTTACCTGCGATGGCGGCTGGTTCGCTAGGCCGGAGCGGATCGTGGTCACCGCTCTCGGGCTGATGCTGGGGCGGCTGACCATCGTGCTCTGGATCCTCGCCATCCTCACCAACTTCACCGCGATCCAGCGGATCTACTCGGTCTGGGTCCAGCACCGGGCCCAGCTCCGGCTGGAGTCCACCCAGTTAGAGGCGGCGGAACCCGCCCCGCAGCTGCCCCCTGCCAAGCCCCGCCGGGGCGCCGCGCCCAGCTAACCTTCGGCTGTGGGCGAGCCGATCGAGCGGGCGGTGAGTGCGACGGAAGGGCCGCCGGCCCAAGTGGGAGTGGTGATGGGCTCCACCTCTGACTGGGAGACCCTCCGCCATGCGGCGGAGACCCTTGGCCAGCTGGAGGTGCCGTTCGAGACCCAGGTGGTCTCCGCCCACCGCACCCCTGATCTGCTCTTCGAGTACGCCATCTCTGCTGAGGCAAGGGGCCTCAAAGTGATCATCGCCGGGGCTGGCGGCGCCGCCCATTTGCCGGGCATGCTCGCTGCCAAGACCCACTTGCCGGTGCTGGGGGTGCCGGTCGAGAGTCGGGCCCTGGGCGGAATCGACTCGCTCCTCTCGATCGCCCAGATGCCCGCGGGGGTGCCGGTCGGGGCGCTGGCCATCGGCCGGGCTGGGGCGATCAACGCGGCCCTGCTGGCGGTGGCGATCCTGGCCCTCCAAGACCCTCTCGCCAGAGCGTCTCTGCTGACATACCGGGCCCGCCAGACCGATGCTGTCCTGAGTCGGCCGGACCCGCGCCCCGATCCCGACCCCTCTTAGTGGGCCAGCGGATCGGTTGCCTGGGGGGCGGCCAGCTGGGCCGGATGCTGGCGCTGGCCGGGCTGCCGCTGGGGTTGCGCTTCACATTTCTGGAGCCGCTCGCGGAAGCCGCCGCCTCCGATGTCGGGCTCCAACTGGTGGGTGCCTATGACGATGACGCACTCCTGCGCCGCCTAGGGCAGGAGTCCGACCTGGTCACCTTTGAGTTCGAGTCGGTACCGGAGCACTCGGCTGCGCTCTTGGCTGAATCCGGCTGGGTCTTCCCCCCACCCCGAGCCCTGGCGGTGGGCCAGGACCGGCTTCTGGAGAAGCAGCTCTTCCAGCAGCTCGGTATCGAGACCGCGACCTACGCCCAGCTCAGCTCTGGGGAAGAGGTGGCGGCGGCTCTCGACCTGGTCGGGATTCCCGCCCTGCTCAAGACCCGCCGCCTCGGCTACGACGGGCACGGCCAACAGCCGGTGGCCGAGCGCTCCCAGCTGGAAGCCGGCTGGCGGGAGTTGGGTCAGGTGCCGGCGATTCTGGAGCGGATAGTCCCCTTCGATCGGGAGCTCTCGATCCTCTGCGTCAGGGGGAGAGGTGGCGAGACGGCGGCCTACCCCCTGGTGGAGAACCACCACCAGGCGGGTATTCTGCGGCTGACCCTGGCCCCAGCACCGGCGCTAACCCCCGAGCTGACCGAGCAAGCGGCCACCATCGGGACCAGGATCATGGAGGAGCTCGGATACGTCGGAGTCCTGGCGGTCGAGCTGTTCCAGGTGGATGACCGCCTGATCGCCAACGAAATCGCCCCCCGGGTCCACAACTCCGGTCACTGGACGCAGGACGGCGCCTTCTGCAGCCAGTTCGAGAACCATCTTCGGGCCGGACTCGGCTGGCCCTTGGGGGGCACCGAAGCCAGGTCGTACACGGCGATGCTAAACCTGCTCGGAGATGAGCCCGACCCGGCCGAGGTGCTGGCACTGCCGGGCGCCCACCTGCATCTCTACGGAAAGGAGCCGCGGCCCGGCCGCAAGCTCGGCCATCTCAACGTGGTGGGGGAGGATCGCCGCCAGGTGACAGCCCAGCTGCTGGCCTTGGCGAAGGCACTGCAGGTGAGCCTGCCCGAGCCGCGGTATCCCGAGTCCTTCTGGGGTCCGGAACCGCCCCCGGGGAGCCGACCTGAGTAAACCCCGATCAGGCGGCGCGGGGAAGTGGGGTACGCCGCCCGGCACCTCCGGGAAGCAGGTGGTCGAGGGCGCGCGAGGTAGTGGCTGGGAGCGGGATGGGTCCCAAGGGCGGCCTTGATAAGGTGGCTCCGAAAAAGTGGCCAGTCGACGCAAGGCGCCAAGCGGTGGTGGAGAGGGCGCCCCTCGACCTCCATCCCCAGCCTACGAAGGGCTGGGGAACGTCATCGGTCACCTGCTGGCGCTGGCGTCGCTGAGACACCAGTTGGCGACCCGGCGCCTCTCCCATGCGTACTGGGTATCCGGTCCTCCGCAGGTGGGCAAGACCACCCTGGCCCTCTCGGTGGCGGCAGAGCTGCTTGGTGGAGCGGAGTGGCCAGGAGGGTTGCTCTCCCACCCCGACCTCTGGCTGGAGGATGGCCAGGGGTCGATCTCGATCGATCGCGTCCGGGCCCACGATTCCGACCTAGATGCGGAGGAGGGACCGACCCTCCAGCACTTCCTCAGCCTCTCAGCGTTCGCCGGGACGGGGAAGGTGGCCGTGATCGGAAACGCCGAGCGGCTCAGCCTGCCGGCGGCCAACAGCCTGCTGCGGCTGCTGGAGGAGCCGCCCCCCAACACTGTCATCTGGCTCTGCACCGCACGCCCGGATTCGGAGCACCTGCCGAGCACGCTGCGGAGCCGGTGCCAGCAGCTGCTCCTAGGCCCGGTCGAGACCGAGGCCATCGCCGGTTGGCTGGTCGGGTTCCACGGATTCGATGAGGAGGCGGCGCGGGTGGCGGCGGCGGTCTGCCTGGGCCGGCCCGGCTTGGCCCTCGAGATGGCCCAGGACAAGGGGCTGAGCCAGCGCGCCGCCGGACAGCTCGACTCCTTCCTGGCCTGTCGAGAGGGCGGCCCCCGGCAGTGGCTGGAGCTGAGCCGGCAGCTGGCCGAGCGCGGCACCGACAAGGAGCTGGCCCGGGGAGCCCTCAGGGTCTGGGCCAGTTTCCTGCGGGACTGCTGCTGTCTGGCGCTCGGAGCCCCGGAGCTGAGCCGCTGGCCGGATAGGGCGGAGCGGGCCGCCGAGTGGGCCCAGCGGCTGGGGACCGCCGGGTGCTCCAAGCGGTACGATCTGGCCCTGGACGCGCTCGCGCGGCTTGCCGAGATGGCGACGCCGCGCCTCGTCCTGGACCGGTTTCTGCTCCTCACCTTCGGGGAAGAGCCGAAGGGCCCCTCAGGAGGCGAGCGGCAACCGGTCCTCAGCGCAATCGACCAGAGGTGAACAAATGCCCTTAGCGGTGGGGGTTAAATTCCGCCGCCACGGACCCTTGAACTACTACGCCCCCTTGGACGAGGAGTTGGTGCCAGGCACCCAGGTCGTGGCGGAGACAGCCCGCGGCATCGAGATTGGCGAGGTGGTCATGGAGGCCACGGAGATGGACCAGCGCATGGTTCCCGACCCCATGCCCCCGGTGCTGCGCCGGGCCTCTCAGGAGGACCTGGAGCACCGAGCCGAGGTCGACGGCCGGATTCCAGAGGTGGTTCGCCAGGCGCGGGATCTGGTCCAGGAGCGTGACCTGCCGATCAAGGTCTCGCGGGCGGAGATCAGCTTCGACGAGTCCCGGATCCTCTTCGACTTCACCGCCGAACGCCAGACCGACTACCAGGACATGGCCAAGGAGCTGGCCTCACGGCTCCGCTGTCGGGTCGAGCTCCGCCAGGTGGGGGCCCGCGACGAAGCCAAAGAGAAAGACGGTTACGGGCCTTGCGGCCGGCGGCTCTGCTGCTCCTCCTGGCTGAAGGAGTTCGTGCCGGTCACGATCAAGATGGCCAAGGAACAGGGTTTGCCACTCAACCCGACCCGGCTCAACGGGATGTGCGGCAAGCTCAAGTGCTGCCTGCAGTACGAGAACGAGCAGTACGTGGACCTCAAGCTCCGGCTGCCCCTCCCGGGCAGTTCGGTCGAGGTGCAGGGTCAGCCGGCAACGGTGTCCGAGATCAGCGTCGTTCGCGAGCAGGTGCTGGTGACCATGACCGAGTCGGGCACCGTGGTCGCCGTCCCCGCCGCGGGGCTGCTCCAGGAGCCGCGAGCTCGCGGGGAGGGAGGTGGGGGCGGCAAGCGACGCCGCTCCCGGCCCCAGGGGTCGGCGAGCAGCTAGCCGGGCTACTCCCTTGGGCCGCCCGGTCCGGGGGCGGCCACCCGGCTCCGGGGATCCGCCGATCCCAGCTGCCGGCCATCTGAGCTGAATTCACGGCGTAGACTCACCAGGTCTGGAGGCGATCGGCCCCGACCTGGAGGGGCCATCACGGGGTCGGTGAGAGAGAGCTTGCCGTAATGACCGTATCCGCGGCGGCCCGCCCGCAGCTTTCGCTGCGCTTCTCACCGGCACGGCTGGTGGCCCTCTCCGTTTACTGGGTGGCGATCAACTACCTCTGGCAGGGAATGGGCGCGGTGATCCTGCCGCGGCTGATCATCGCCCGGGTGCCCTACGGGCATCGTGGCGTGGCCCTGACGGTGCTCGCGGTGCTCGGCTCACTGGTGGCGATCCTGGTGCAGCCGGCGGCAGGCGCCCTCTCGGACCGCTGCCGAATCCGGTGGGGTCGGCGCAAGCCATTCATGGTCGCCGGGACCCTGGGCGACCTGGTTTGCCTGCTGGGGCTCGCCGTGGCCGGGAGCTATGCGGCTCTGATCATTCCGTACTGCGCGCTTCAGATCTGCTCGAACACCGCCGAGGGTGCCTATCAGGGGCTGCTTCCCGACCAGGTTCCCAATTCCGAACGGGGCCGCGCCTCCGGCTACTACGGCCTGGCGGTCTTCATCGGCACGGCGATCGGATTCCTGCTTACCGGGACCCTGATCGCCATCGGCCATCTCAAACTGGCCCTTTTCAGCGTGGGCGTGATCCTGGTGCTCGCTCTGATCGCCACCCAGCGGTTCGTGCCCGACTCCCCGGCAGAGGAGCCCCTCCCGAGCCGGCGGCTGGCAATTCTCGGCGTCTTCAGCTTCCGCCCCCGGGAGAACCCCGACTTCACCAAGCTCCTGGCGTCCCGGCTGCTGGCGCTGATGGGGATCACCGGGCTAACCGACTTCGCCCAGCTCTACATCAAGGCCAACTACTACCCGGGATCGGGGAGCGCGATCGCCAACCGGGCGACCGGGGCGACCTCGGTCCTGCTGGCGGTGGTGGTGCTGGTGGCGATCGTGGTCACCCTGCCCGCTGCCCGAATTTCGCAGCGGGTCGGCCGCAAGATCATCATCCGGGCGGCCAGCTGGCTGGGCGCCCTGGGCACCCTCTTGCTGATCTTTGCCCACTCCCTTTTCTTCGTCTATCTGGTCGGGTTCTTGATCGGGGGCGCCTTTGGCATGCTGCTCTCGGTGGACTGGGCCTTCGTGGTGGACCTGGTGCCACCGGGGTCGGCGGGCCGCTTCATGGGGATCTCGAATCTCGCCACCGCTGGCTCGGGGCTGGTGTCGCTGGTGATTGCCGGACCGTTGCTCGATTTCGGCGACGGTCTCCATCACAACGCCGGCTATCCCATGATCTTCGGCTTCTTTGCGCTCTCTCTCCTGGTCGGTGGGTGGCTTGTCTGGAAGGTCCGCACTCCCCAAGAGATCGCCGCTGCCAGCGCCTGAGGAGCGCCCCCGGCTGTCGGTCAGGCGCTGAGCTGGAACACCAGGTGGTGACTCGCTGCGTGATCGTTGATCTTGACCGTCAGGATGTGGTCGGAGCTGTTCAGGTGCGCCGAGATGTCCTGCGCCGGATCGGAGGAGGTGAGGCTGAAGCTCCGGTAGAAGGAGGGCACGGCCACCAGAAGTGGGGTCTTGGAGGCATCCCCGCTGAAGTCCACAATCAGCCGGCCGCTCTTGGAGTCGTAGCTCAGGGTGTCGAGCGTGCCCGGGGTCGCCCGCGGATAGGCGCGGGCCACGACCCTGACCCGGGCCTCCGGCATCCGCTTGAAGGCCCAGCTGCCGCCCTCGTCCCAATCCCAGTAGGCGAAGCCCAGCTTGTACTTATCGAGCTCGTTCATCTCCCTTGCCACCCAGGATTGATTGGCGGCGCCCCTCCCGGCGCCGATCTCGCCCACCCAGGGAGCCGCGCCCGCCTCCTTCGCCTGGTCCTCGAGGAGGGTGAGAGGGATCGCGTACTGCGGTGTCGGCTTCTGCCAGGGCGGCTCCAGCAAAGTGGCGAAGACGTGGCTGGAGAAGACCTGGTTGGGATAGGGGAGCTTGCCCACGTAGGTGGGAAGTCCGAAGTCGAGGGTCTGCTCGGTGATCCACATCTGGTGGGGGGCGATGGCGGCCAGATGGGTGATCACGTTGGCCTCGAACGGCAGCAGGTACTTCTTCTCGAAGACCCCGGGCGGTGCTGGGAAGGGGTGGGGCTCGTTCCAGAGATCGAAGCCGGCGACCGCCGAGTTGTTCCGAAAGGCGCGGGCGACGTAGCTCCAGACCTGGGTCACGTCCTGCTGCCAACCTCCCAGATTCGCCCAGAAGATCCCGTAGCTGGCCAGAACCCCCGGCGCCAGGTGCCGGTTCCAGGGCGACCCCAAAGGAAAGCTCCGAGGCAGCTCACCGGCGGTCGCCCAGCTAGGGGCGCCGTCCCCGTGGTAGTAGATGCTCCAGTCGATGTTGTGGAGATCCAGAATGGTGTAGATCCCGTGACCGGCGGCCAGCTCCACCACCTGGCGAATCTGATCCAGATAGGACTTGGACATCTGCCCGGGCCGCGGCTCCAGCCGGGACCAGTTGATCGGCAGCCGGATCACGTCGAAGCCGTCGGCCTGCATCTCGGTGAAGTCCTCGCTGATGGGCACCGGACCGGGGCGCATGTCCTCCGCCTCCAGAAGTCCGGTGACGTTCATCCCCCGCAGCAGAACCTGTCGTCCCTGGCTGTCGAGGATGGCCTCTCCGTCGCTGTGGAGCCAGGGCAGCCCATGGCCGGAAATCGTGCTCGGCTCACTGGGCAGCGCCCGGGCGGAGCTGGGATAGGCCGGATAGAAGTTGGGGGTGAGAGCGAACACCAGCAGCGCCAGCGCGACCAGAAGGAAGGCGATCAGACAGCCCGAGCAGCAGCCGCAGCACCCTCTCCGCCATCTCCCCCAGGAGCGCGGCCAGCGCCAAATCCGGCGACGGTACCAGCTAGGAGCCCGAGTCGGCGGCTCACCCACCAGGAGAGTCTAGGTCGCGATTGGTAAGCGTGCCAGGGTCAGCCCCGCCAGCAGGATGCCCCGGCCTTGGCCGGCAGCCGGGGTCATCGGGAGTCGTCTCCCGAGTGCTGTCTGCTCAGCCTCGGCGGCGGGACCGCCAGAGAGCCAGCGCCGCCACTCCCACGGCCAAGGCCCCCACCGCGATCGCCGCCCCCGGCACCGGAAGGCGGCGGCCCCGCGGACGGGGCGGGACCACCTCGACCCGACCGGCAGCTCGGGGTGGTATCGGGCTCGACTCCTGGTGCGACCCTTCGGCGGATGAGCCGGTCGCCGCCCGGGACGGAGCCGGGCGCACGGGGGGTGCGGCTTCCCCCAGCTCCTTGGCGACCGCCCGCTTGAACCGGAGCAGCACCGATCCCACCGCTTTCTCCAGGTCCCCTTCGGAGATCTCCCCCAGGCGGCCGCGGCCCTCGACCAGCACCGTGAGCCTCAGGTCGCTGCCCCCACCGGGCTCATCTCGGAAGCGGGCTCTGATCTCGGCGTGGGCGCGGCCGGTGCCCCGCACCTCCTTGCCGCTCAGGGTCCAGGTGAGGTGACGCCCCGGCTCCTCGATGTGCTGGCGAGCGTAACCCCGGTAGGTGACCGCGTGCCCCGCGATCACCACCCGGAGGGTGCCGCGGCCGTCCTCGCCAAGGACCAGGCCGGGTGCCAGCCGGAGCGCCCCGCCCTTTTTGGCGAGCAGCTCCCACGCCTGGGCCGCGGTCCCGGGCAGCTGGAAGTTCTCGATGAGGGTCAATTAGGGGCCTCTTCCGATTCCTCCCCGGGGGAAGGTGGCTGGTCGGTGACCGGGCCCCAGCCCGGCAGATGCCCGGTCCGCACGACCGGTGAGTCCGAAGGGGGCGGTGCTGAGATGGACTGAAGTCCGACTCCGGAGATCTCCGCCAGGGAGCGTCCCTGGTCCGCCTTCCGCATCACGAAGGTGCCGGCCACCAGATCCTCCGGGCCTCTGTGATCGGGACGGATCAAGAGGACCAGGGTGCCGCCGACATACTGCAGCAGCAGCAGCCAAACCCCGACCAAAGGAATCAAGAAGGGCACCCAGAAAACCAGCGAACGCAGGACCCCGTCCCGGACGGTCATGGGGCGGCCATCGACCCGGCTGATGCGCAGCCCCAGGGCCAGCTTGCCCAGGGTGGCTCCCGTACCTAGGTACATTCCTATCAGATAGGCGGCCGTCAGGGCCTCGGACACGATCAGGAAGGTGTCGAACGCGGGGGTGAACTGGTGCCCCAGTCTGATGAAGGTGGAGTTGGCGGCCAGCTTGGCGGCGCCCTCGCCGCGGTGAGCCACCTCAAAGGAGTAGATCTTCGAAAAACGGTGTCCGGCGATCACGGTGAAGAGGATCAGCTGGGGCACGATCAGCACCAGGAAGTCGATCACCGCGGCCGCCAGGCGCTCCCAGGAAGGCAGGCTCCGTTGGCCCATCGGGGCAGAGTATGGGTCGGCGGTCACGGCTGGCTCATGGCGGCATCTCCTGAGGGTGGCTGCGCCGGCTGGCGAGCCTGGTGCCCCGGAGGAATTCTAGGCGGCGGCGCTCCCCTGCTGACGCACTTCTCCGTTGAACGCGTAACAGTCCTGGGACGAGAGGTCGATCCCGCGATGGGGGCTCTATCTTGGGGCGATGCAGAAGCCCAATCTGGGGCTAAAGCGGCGAGCACAGCGCTCGGTCGACGGGGCCGGGGAATGGTTCGCTCGGCGCCTCCGGAGTGGTTCCCCCGGTCAGGGGATGGTCGAATACTCGTTGATTCTGGTGTTGGTCGCTATCGTTGTCCTCGTCATCTTCATCGTCCTTGGTCACAGGGTCTCGGACATGTACTCCAACATCAACAACGGGCTAGTAGCCGCCGGCTGACCCGACCGGGGGCCCTCCGGGCCTCTGCTATCCTGAACTCAGGTTCTAGGGAAGGGCCCGCCCCGAGGGCGAGGGCGAGCGAGGTTGGGAGTTGAGAGCCCGATGACCTACGTGATCGGCGAGACCTGTGTCGACGTCAAGGACAAATCCTGCGTCGAGGTCTGCCCGGTGGACTGCATCATCGGCGCCGACGAGGACCGGATGCTCTTCATCGACCCGCAGGAGTGCATCGACTGCGGGGCCTGCGTCGACCCCTGCCCGGTCGACGCCATTTTCGCCGAGGAGGACCTCCCCGCCGACTGGGAGGAGTGGACCGGCATCAACAAGCTCTACTTCGCCAACGCCGACGAGGCCCGGGTCCAGGTCAACGCCAAGACCCCTGAGGTTGCCCAGCCCGGCTGACTGCCAGTTCAGATTCGGATCCTGACCACAAGCCGTGCCCATCAGATTTCGTGTCAAGAACACGATGGACGGACTGCCTTCTACTGCTAGGCTGGCTCCAGGAGCAGCGGAGAAAGTCCGCCAGGGCAGCGGAGGATGGATATGGTCATGGCTGTCGACGGCAAGCTGGAGCCGATCGCCAAGGAGGATCCCGCCGCGGTGATCGCCTTCGCCCGGGACCAGGGAATCAAGTTCGCCGACTTTCGCTTCAGCGACCTCCTGGGCCAGTGGCAGCACTTCAGTGTGCCGATCTCAGAGCTCACCGAGCGGCTCTTCGCCGAAGGGGTGGGTTTCGACGGCAGCAGCATCAAGGGCTTCCAGCACATCCACGAGAGCGACATGCTGCTCTTCCCGGACTCCCGCACCGCCTTCGTCGACCCCGTACTGGAGGTGCCGACCCTCTCTCTGATCTGCGACATCGTCGACCCGGTCACCAAGGCTCGCTACAGCCGCGATCCCCGCTATGTTGCCCGCAAGGCGGAGGAGTTCCTGCGCCAGAGCGGGGTGGCCGACACCAGCTACTGGGGCCCGGAGCTGGAGTTCTACATCTTCAACTCGATCCGCTTCGGTCAGAGCGTGAACGAGGGCTTCTATCACATCGACTCCGCGGAAGGAATCTGGAACGCAGGCCAGAACGGCACCCCCAATCTGGGCTTCCGGCCCCGGCTCAAGGAGGGCTACTTCCCAACCCCGCCCGTCGACCAGCTGCAGGACGTGCGCAGCCGGATCTCTTTGGCCCTGATGGAGGCCGGGATCGAGGTGGAGGTCCACCACCACGAGGTGGGCACTGCTGGCCAGACCGAGATCGACATGCGCTACGACTCGATGGTCTCGATGGCCGACAAGGTGCTGGTCTTCAAGTACATCGTCAAGAACGTCTGTCACCGGGAGGGGCTGGTGGCCAACTTCATGCCTAAGCCGCTCTTCGGGGACAACGGCAGCGGGATGCACACCCATCAGTCGCTCTGGAAGGAGGGGCTGCCTCTCTTCTACGACAAGGACGGCTATGCCCTGCTCAGTGACCTGGCCCGCTGGTACATCGGTGGGCTTCTGGCCCACGCTCCGGCGGTGCTTGCCTTCGCCGCCCCAACCACCAACAGCTACCGGCGGCTGGTGCCGGGATACGAGGCTCCGATCAAGCTCGCCTACAGCGCCCGCAACCGGAGCGCCTGCATTCGGATCCCGACCTACAGCGAGCGTCCCCAGCTGCGCCGGCTGGAGTTCCGCTCCCCGGATCCCACCTGCAACCCCTATCTCGCCTTCGCGGCGATGCTGATGGCCGGCCTGGACGGGATCCGCAACAAGATCGAGCCCCCGACCCCGATCGAGGCCGACCTCTACGAGCTGGAGGGAGCCCGGGCCGATGCGGTCAAGAACCTGCCCGGCAGCCTGGAGGAGGTGCTCTCGGCTCTGGAGCAGGACCATGAGTTCCTCTATCAGGGGGGTGTCTTCACCGAGGACCTGGTGGACACCTGGATCGCCCTCAAGCGTGAGCGGGAGGTGGACCCGGTCCGGCTCCGCCCGCACCCCTACGAGTTCATGCTGTACGCCGACAGCTGAGGTGGTCGGGCCGCC
>JBOHUG010000104.1:0-3663 GCA_050734135.1 Candidatus Dormibacteria bacterium | reverse complement strand
TACAACTCGGGCTCGGAGCTGACCTCCTTGGCCGCTCCCTCGGGCACCACCACCTACACCTACGACCAGGAGGGCGACCGCACCTCGAGCACCCCGCCCAGCGGCACCGCCACCACCTACACCTATGACCAGGCGCTGCGGCTGGTCGGCGTCAGTGGGCCCACCACCGCCTCCTACAGCTACAACGGCGATGGCCTGCGCATGAGCAAGACCGTGAACGGCACAACCCAGCAGCTCACCTACGACCAGTCTTCCTCGCTGCCCCTGCTGATCGAGGCCCAGTCGCAGGACTTCATCTACGGCCCGGGCGGGCTCACGTTGGAGCAGGTCTCGGGGAGCACCGCCGACTTCTTCCTGCACGACTGGCAGGGATCCACCATGGGACTGGCCAGCTCCTCCGGCTCCCTGGTCGCCAAGTACACCTACGACGCCTATGGCAACCTCACCTCCTCCTCCGGCTCCGCCTCGACACCGCTGCTCTTCCAGGGCCAGTTCCGGGACTCGGAGACGGGTCTCTACTACCTGCTCTCCCGCTACTACGACCCGGCCACCGAGCAGTTCCTCACCCGTGACCCCGGGAGCGCGCTCATCCCCTACGCCTTCGCCGCCGGCGACCCGCTCAACGCCGGCGATCCCTCAGGCGAGATGCTCACCCGGGCCGCTGGCTCCGGGGGCGGCCCGACGGTCCTCGCCCCGCCCCCCGCCACCAACCAGGCCGCCTACTATCACCAGGTGACGCAGGAGACCACCTACCACGCACCACCTGCCTACGTCGCCCCCCAAGTGACCAGATCCGTTTCGGTCGCCACCACCATGTTCGAGGGCTCCACCACGGTCGAGGCGCCAGTCGCGCCCACAGCAACGGGCTGTACAGGCTTCTGCCCGGGGCAATGGGCCGGGCGTGTAGGCGGCGGTTTAGAGGACGCAGGACTCTGGGTTGCCCACAATCCCGGGACGGTTGCGTCCATCGCCGCCGTAGGCACCTGCCTCGTAGGCAACCTGGTGGCTTGCGGGGCTGCTGCGGTGCTGGCCCTAGGAGCCAGGTCTTACCAACGCTATGAAGAGGAAGGATCTTCGTCATTTGGGCCGGACGCCGCCGACGCGATCATCACCGTAGCCAGCTTTGGGTTCGTCTCAGCCCCTGCCGCGGCCGGCCTCGACGCAGCGACCGCGCTCAATGCAGCCGTCGGCTGGGGGTTCAGAGCATTGATTGCGCTCCCCGACGCCCTCGAAGCCGGGAGGTTTGCGTACGCTGGCGGCTAGATTTTGAATACCCGAGGTCTGTTCCGCCACACCGACTCGCGCACCTTTACGGTCTGGTACATGCGGCTAGGTATGGGCATACCGATCTGTGTGATGATGCTGGTATTTCTGTCCCTTCTGTTGCTACCCTCGGTCGGATCTCGGGTGTTCGGAATCATCTGCGCCGCGATTCTGGCTGTACTCGCTTACCGCACTCTTCGAACAGCGACCGTCGTTGCCTCACCAACCAGGGTCGTCATTCGATCAACCGTTAGGACCCGGAGATTCCGATGGAGTGAGATCCGCTCCTTCTCGACGGCGATCGGTAGGGTTGGTGTTAACCCCCTGCCCCGCGTGGTGTTAGTGGTTCAACTCGCGAGCAGTGAGGTGTGGAGTGTAGGGGACTTCAACAGTTGGAGGCGTCCTGGCAGAAGGCCATACGTTGAGGTCGTTGCCGCGTCGTTGAATCAAATGCTGGCCGAGCATGTGGGAGGTGGCTGATCAGGCCCAGTCCGCGTTGAGTTGATGCTCTTGGGTCGTGACTTTTGGCCACCGGGTGCACCGTGGCTGGAGCCAGCCCAAGGTACCTGCTGTGTCCCCGATGAGCACTGGCGGTGGGCTCCCGCCAGTGGTTCTTGTAGTTTAGGGGCGGCAGCATCGCGACTGCGCTGCCTTGGCGCAGCATAGGAATCCCCAGCTCCGGGACGTGGGCCGTGAGGCGGCGGAACGCTGTGCAGCTGGCCAGGGCTGACCCACTAAACCGGCCCCCTGGGGGTCACGACCGCCTACGCCTTCGCCGCCGGCGGCCCGAGTGGCGAGGTGCCCACCAGGGCCGCGGCCTCAGGCGGACCAGGCTAGCCAGGAGGCCAGTTACCACGCACCCGGAGGCACTCCCCCCGGCCTCACCGCTAGTGTGGTGGGGTTGCCCTCGGTGCAGTCAGGGACATCGGAAGCGGGATCCACACGGGTGCGAGCGGGTGCGAGCGTCGCCGACGCAGCGAACGAGCGGCGGTGCGCTCCGCTTCCGGCAGTGCACTGGGGCAGTTGGCTCCTCTGAGGAGGTCTGCCATGATCGAACGGCTGATCGAAGCTGGCCCATCGGCCTTCGTCCTGGGGGTCGCACTCAAAGTCGGTGCTGACGAGGCCGCCGGTGATACGCGGGCGCGGACCGTGCTCAACGCCGCAGGGCTTGTGGTCGGTGGGGCGGGGCGCGGCCATTTTGGGTGCTCTATCTGTGGTGTCGAAGCCATCGAAACCGCAGTCGGCTTGGCAGCTTGCCCCGTGCTGGTCGTTGGTAGTTCGGTAGGCGGCGCTGAACCCGGCGCCGCCTTGGGCAATTGGCTGGCGGACCGAGGGGGCTGGTAGCCTGCGCGACTTGCCCAGCCTGATCATCCTCGTGCTCTTTACACTCGTCGCGGTAACTGCGGTAACTGCGGTAACTGCGGTGACGCGGCTCCCGGCCATATGGTCCCATCGGGACAGGCATATGGACGGTCCCGCCTGGCAAAGGACGCCCTGGAGTCGAGGCTGGGTGCGTGCCGTACCGTCGGGAGTCGCTACCGCCGTGTTCTTGACAGCTGGCTGGTGGGGCATAGTGCTCGGAGCGCCATACGCCTTCGTCTGGATCATGCTCGGCCCTTTCCTAGTGATGGGTGTGCTGGCACTGTCTGTGATTGCGCTCAACCGACCAAAGCTTTTGGTTGCACCCCATCTCAGAGGTGAGGCAGGCGCACTCAGTGACGTTCTGCGCTCGCTCCGACCAAAGTAGTGCGGGCGCAAGGCGCTGGTGACCAGGGGGTGGGGGAACGCGCTCCGCACAAGATCCGGCTGGGGGCAGGCGCGGCCTTTCGATAGGCGACGGTCGGCGCAGAGGCGGCCGTCGCTGCGGTGTCGGCTGTGCGTTCCTTCATCGCAGACGCGATCATCAGCCTCACCTCTTGGCTTTGAGCCCGTGCCGCTCATACTGCCTAGAGTGATCGAGCCACTTCGCGCCACGGTCACGTCCCTAGGATTGGTGTAAGTAGCGGGCCGAGAAGGTGCCCGTGGCGGTGGGCAAAGGAAAGGCCACCGTGCAACCGACCCTCTTCACAGACCAGGAGACACGATGACCCCCAACAGCATGCCACTTGACGCCCTGCTGGACCAGATCTCGAACTCGGAGCAGGACCGTTTGCGGGAGATCCTGGAGCACACGCTGCAAGCCCTGATCGAGGCGGAGGCGTCGCAGGTGCTAGGCGCTCGGCCCCATGAGCGCACCGAGAGCCGCCTGGGGCAGCGCAACGGGCACCGGCCCAGGACGATGGACACCAGGCTGGGGCGCCTGGAGCTGGGGATCCCCAAGCTGCGCCAGGGGAGCTTTCTGCCCTCGCTGCTGGAACCCCGGCGGCGGATCGAGCGGGCCCTCTGGGCGGTGATCCAGGA
>JBOHUG010000103.1:0-16087 GCA_050734135.1 Candidatus Dormibacteria bacterium | reverse complement strand
GTTCAAACTGGCCACCCGGCTCAGTACCAACTGGCGCGGGATCAACGCCCCCAACCAGCTCCACCTGCTCCTGGCCGGGTTCCGCTTCGTGGACGGCCAGCTGCAACTCTCCCAACCTTCACCGGAGCAAGCTGCCGCCTGATTTGAACCTCCTGCCTGGATGGCTTTTACACAACTCTTGACAACAGCTCATCGATTCGTTCCGCGATCGACTAACCGAGTTGCTGCGTATGTATATGTTCGTCGGTGGGATGCCTGAGGTAGTCGCTCGACATGCTACGGGTGAGTCGTACGACGTAATCCGCGCGGCCCAGCTCGACATCCTCCGCGGCTACGAGAACGACTTCGCGAAGTACGCGAGTGCGACCATGAGTCGACGCATCGCCGAGGTGTGGGCAGCCCTACCTGCTCAGCTGGCACGTGAACACAGGCGCTTCATCCTCGGCAGAGTCCGCGAAGGCGCACGAGCCCGCGAGTTTGCGGCCGCGATCCAATGGCTATGCGACGCCGGATTGGTGCACCGCGTGACCCGTTACACGAAACCCGCAAGTCCCGTCCGCGCATACGAGGACTCGCAGATCTTCAAGTTGTTCCTGCACGACGTGGGCTTGCTCGGCGCCCTGTCGGGTCTCGAAACGTCGGTGCTGCTGCAAGGCACCGGCATCTTCCAGGAGTTCAAAGGATCGCTTACAGAGCAATATGTGTTGCAGCAGATTCTCGCCGTGCGGAATCTCTTGCCGATGTACTGGGCCCCGACGAACGGGCGGGCTGAGCTTGACTTTGCGATCGAGCGGCCGGACGGACTGGTGCCGATCGAGGTGAAGGCCGAGGAGAACCTACAATCGAAGAGCTTGCGCAGCTATATCGACCGCTTTCACCCGGCCGAGGCTTGGCGCTTCTCGTTGGCAAACTTCCGAAAGCAAGAGGACATGGTCAACGTCCCCTTGTACGCGATCGGTCCGTGGCTCACATCACCGTAAGGCGCCAAGCCACCCGACCCTTCCGCGCCGAGGGTCGGGCCGCTGCCGCCCGATGGCCCGGCACCACCAGTGATCCTGGTCCCACCAGCGGCCTGAGGCCAACCGAAACCAACCGGGTTGGTTCAGCGCGCCCTTGAGGTCGCCTCCGCCGTTTTGACCATCTCGGCGGGGGCCAGACTGAGCCCCTCAGTCCTACCCGACCGAGTCGCCTGCCACATTTGACGTCGGCAGGACCGGTTTTCAGCCGTCAAGAGTTGCAAAATCGCCCTCTTTGATCAACTTTGCAACAACCCTGGTGGAGGCGCCGGGAATCGAACCCGGGTCCGAGAGCGCGTCTCACGAGACCTCTACGTGTGTAGCCCGAGAACTGATCTCACCCGCAGGGCGCCCCCGGACGGGCTCGAAGCGGGCCAGTCTCAGATAATGTCCCCAGGGGCGCTGAGACGCCACACCTGGGCTAGCCCGCTGTATTTACGTCGAGTCCGGCCGCCACAGACACTCGCCCGGTCGACGTCGGGCCTAAGCCCGAGCTTTTGGCGCTACTGCTTGATCAGATCAGGCAGCGTAGGCCAGAGCCGGTTGGCTCTGATTGTTGGCAATTAATGCCTTTTCCCGGTTTTACGAGCCCGGGGCTCGACACGCCATCTCGCAATCCACGTCCCCGTCGAAGCCACACGCCCCCACGAGCAGATTGCCCAACGATCATACCCCGCCCTGCCAGTTTCGCCGCACACCCCGCTCCATCTGACGACGTGCCTCCCGCTCGGCTAAGGCGTAGCGCTTGTCGTACTCGCGTTTGCCCCTCCCCAAGCCCAGCTCCACCTTAACTCGATTGCGGTAGAGGTGAATGTCGAGCGGAACCAGGGTCACGCCTGGTTGTTTGACCGCGCCTGCCAGGTGGTCAATCTGGCGACGGTGCAGGAGCAGCCGACGAGAGCGCCCCGGATCGTGGTTCTGGCGGTTTCCGAACTCGTAGGGCTGGATGTGGGCACCGTAGAGCCAGGCCTCCCCCCGTTCGATCCGGACATAAGCCTCGGTGATCTGGGCGCCCCCTTGACGAATGGAACGAACCTCGGTTCCCCAGAGCTCAACCCCAGCTTCGATCTGCTCCAGGATGTGGTAGTTGTGCCGGGCTCGCTTATTGCGCGCCAGCAGCCGAGGCTCTTTGGGTTCAGCCACCGCCAGACCCGCCTTCCCCACGTCGCCGTCCTCGCAGAAAGGCGGAAGGGGTCATGGGGGGCCTGCCGGGGGGTTGGATCAACTCGACCCGAAACGCCCCGTCGCCCGTCCCGATCAGGATCCAATCCGCCCCTTGTTCCAGGACCTCGCCAGCCTCTCCGGCGTTGGACTCGGTAGCAGATGGATCCGAGGCTCCCCGGAGCAGCTTCACCCTGGTCCCGGCGAGCGGAATTGTCACCCCGGGCCAGGGTGCCAAAGCCCGTAACCTGCGATCTATCTCAGAGGCCGACGCCGTCCACTCAAGCCGGCCATCCTGGCGTGACAGCGGGTGGGAGAAGGTGGCTCCGGAGTCGAGCTGGGAGATGTCGCGGCGCTCGCCGGCCTCCAGTTGATCTAATACCTGAACCGCCAACTGGGCTCCCAGCTCAGCCAAAGTTCCCGTCAGTGAGGGCGTGGTGGCTGATCCCGGAACGGGCATGGCATGCTGCGCCAGCAGCGGGCCCGCGTCCAGACGCTGGTCCATCCGGAACACGGTGACCCCGGTTCGAGCGTCTCCCGCCAAGATCGCAGCCGCCACTGGAGCAGCGCCCCGGTGGCGCGGCAAGAGCGATGGGTGCACCCCAACTCCCCCCATCCCCAGGGATTGCAGCACAGCCAGGGGGATCAGTTGACCGTAAGCGGCGACCACCAGGACGTCGGGCTCGAGAGGGGCGACGTTCTCCTGCCAATAAGCCTCAGTGAGAGGAGAGGGTTGCTCCACCGGTATTCCAAGCGCCTGGGCTCCGGCCTTGACCGGCCGGGGAGCCGCAGCTCCCCGGCTACCGGCGCGATCCGGCGCGGTCAGCACCTCGACAACCGCGTGACTGGAGGCAGCGAGTGCCCTCAGCACCGGGATCGAGAACTGGGCCGAGCCAGCGAAGACAACGCGCAATCAGAAACCCTCAAGAAGCTCTGGAGTTTGGGTCAGGCGGGCGCCCGCATGACGGAGGTGCCCAGTTTCCCAGTCCCAGGCCGGGAGTGCGCGGCTTGGCTAGCGACCTTACGGGTCAGGCAGGATCCACGTCGATGGCCCAACCCTTTCCCTCGGGGAGGTGGGGACGCACTGGCTCAAGCCGAGCTGCCCGCACCGTCAGTTGCCAGCGGTACAGGGAGCGCAGGCGGGGAATGAACGCGGGGCTGGGCCCCAGGACCTCCACCTGAGTTCCCTCCAGGAGACCGCGAAGGCGGCTCGCCTCACGCTGCGCCTGTTCTCGGGCCTCGCTGTCGCGGGCGTCGCTGCGGGTGAGGACCAGCAGCCTGGAGTACGGCGGAAACCGCAGCTGACGCCGCCCTTCCAATTCCAGGTCGGCGAAACCCTCGTAGTCGTGGGCGCTGGCCAGCTGCACCACCGCGTGCTCCGGACTGTAGGTCTGGAGAATCACCTGAGCTGGCTCGTCGCCGCGACCGGCGCGACCTGCCACCTGGGTCAGCAGGGAGAAGGTCTTCTCGGCGGCCCGGAAGTCAGGGAAGTGGAGCGCGATATCGGCGTTCACAATCCCCACCAGCCTGACCCCGGGGAGGTCCCAGCCTTTCGCAACCATCTGGGTTCCGATCAGTAGGTCCGCATCTCGCCGCACGAACGCTTCGTAGATCTCGCGGTGGGCGTCGCGGTGCCCGACCGTGTCCCGATCCATGCGCAGGATCCGGGCGTTTGGCCAAAGCTCCCGAGCCTCCGCTTCGATGCGTTCGGTCCCGGCACCAAGGGCGCGGAGCAGGCGGCTCCCGCAACCGGGACACGCCTCTGGCAGGACCAACTGGTGGTCGCAGTAGTGGCAGGTACAGAGCCGACCCTGGAAATGCAGGGTCAGCGAGACCGAGCAGTTGGGGCAGCCGAGAGACTCACCGCAGCTGCGGCAGAGCACCACGCTGGAGGTGCCTCGCCGATTGAGAAAGAGGATCCCCTGACCGCCTTCCGCGAGGGTCTCGGTCACCAGCTCGGCGAGGCGCCGGGAGAAGGGCGAGCGATTCCCCCGAGTCAGCTCCTCCCGGAGGTCCACGACCTCCACCGGGGGGAGCCTGCGCCCGCCGAAGCGGTCGGGCATCCTCAGCATGGTGAGCCCCTTCTCGCCGACCGCCTGTCGGTAGGACTCCAAGCGGGGGGTGGCACTCCCGAGCACCACCGGCACGGAGAGGATCCGGCCGAGGTGACGCGCGACCTCCGCCGCCTGGTATCTCGGCATGGCGTCGTACTGCTTGTAGGAAGACGAGTCCTCCTCATCCACGATCACGATTCCGGGTCGGGCCATCGGCGCAAAGACTGCGCTCCGGGAGCCCACCACCACCCTCGCTTGCCCCGACCGGACCCGTCGCCATTCGCGGCCACGCTCCGCGACAGTGAGCCCGGAGTGGAGCACGGCCACGATCCCGGGAAAGTGGACGGCAAAGCGCTTCTCCGTTTGGGGGGTGAGGGAAATTTCCGGAACCAGCACGATCGCTCCCTTGCCTAGCGCCAGTGCCGCTTTGATCGCCGCCAGATAGACCTCGGTCTTACCTGATCCGGTGACCCCGAAGAGCAGGAATTCCTCGGCCCGTGACCAGCTGATGGCGTCACGGATGGGAGCGAAGACCGCCTTTTGTGCAGGGGTCAGCTCCAGCCGCGCATCGCTCGTCACTGCGGCCTCGGCTTCGACTGAACTTGGCTTCGGCGCAGCACGCCGGCGAGCAGTGGCCCTTCCGGTGCGAAGCGCCGGCGGAATCATGGCCCGGAGAACCTCCGGCAAGGGGCAGAGGTAGTGGGCGGCTATCCACTCGCCCAAGCTGATCAGATGCGGCAGCAGCAGGGGCTCCTCGTCTCGGATCCTCTCTATCGGCCGCAACTCCTCGATCGGGGACTCTTCCAGAAGTTCGACCACGAACGCGAACACCCGGCGGCGCCCGAACGGCACCACCACTCTCTGGCCGAGGCGAATATGAGCGCGAAGCTCGTCCGGGATCAGGTAGTCGTAGAGTCCCGCCGGGGGACCACCTCGGAGGTCGGGAGAGACCCTGGCTACCCGAGGCTCGTCTGAGGTCACCCGGGGAGCGGATGGGGCGGAGCTTCCTCGGCCAAAGCCGTGACTTCATCCAGAATCGCGGCCGCGATCGCGGCCTTGGATTGCCACTCGAGCTCCACAGTCCTTCCTCCCCGCAGCAGCAGAGTGGCCTCGGCCATTTCGCCGCCCATCGCCGAATGGGCGCCGGTGACGGGGTTGGCCACGATCATGTCGCACCCCTTCTGTCCCAGCTTGGCGCGCCCACCCTCGACCACCTCCTCGCTCTCAGCCGCAAATCCCACCATGAGACAGCCAGGGGGACGCTCCGCTGTGAGCCGGGCGAGGATATCGACGGTCGGGACCAGATGCAGCGCCAGCTCCTTTTGCTGGTGGCGATGGATCTTGGAGCTGCGAGGACTCTCCACCCGGAAGTCGGCAACCGCTGCCGCCATCAGCACCAGCCTCACTGCGGGCAGCAGCTTCAGGCACGCTCGCAGCATCTCCTCGCTCGTCTCCACGCTCACGGTCGCGACGCCGGGTAACTCTGGAACTCGCTCGGCGGCGCTGATCAGATGCACCTCTGCGCCCCGCGCCGCCGCCGCCTGCGCCAGACACTCCCCCATCCGGCCGCTGCTGCGGTTCCCCAGATAGCGAACTGGATCGATCGGCTCGCGCGTCCCCCCAGCGGTGACCAGGACCTTCCATCCCCGCAGGGTTCCCTCCGGCTGGAGCGCGCGCGCGACCGCCGCCAGGATCTCTGCCGGGGCGGCCATCCGCCCCGCTCCGATCCTCCCGGATGCCAGCCGACCCTCGATCGGACCAACCACCTGGACGCCCCCGGAGACCAGGGTTGCCAGGTTCCGCTGGGTAACCGGGTTGCGCCACATACCGGTCTCCATCGCCGGGGCCACCAGGATGGGGGCGGTGGTGGCCAGGAGCGTCGACGTGACCACGTCGTCGGCGAGCCCTGCCGCCAGCCGGGCCAAGGTGGAAGCAGTCGCCGGCACCACCAGGTGAAGGTCAGCCCAGTTGGAAAGGTCAAGGTGGGTCATGCCGGGGCCGGACTCCTCGTCCTTCTCCCCTGCCAGAACCCGGCCTTTCGGCGGGAAGAGACGCCACGCCACCGGGTGACCTGATAGCGACCGCAAGGTGGTCGGGGAGATGAATGAGGTTGCGGTCGCGGTCATGGCGACCCGAACCTCCACGTCGTGGCGCCGGAGCGCCGTGATCAGCTCCGGCACCTTGACCACCGCGATCCCACCACAGACATGGACCGCCACATGCCGGCCGCTGAGCCCCGAACGCGTCTCCTCAGCCATCTCGAACCATTGTGGCAGGCACCAGGGACCGCTCAGGCCGAGCTGCTGCTCCGCAAGCCCAGGATCTCGGCCACTTCCTGAGCCGCCCGAGACACCTCATCGTTGACCACCACGTGCTGGTACCAACTCGCCTCTGACAACTCCCGATCGGTGTCTTCGGCGCGTCTGGCCAGCTCGGCCTCGCTCTCCGTGTCCCGCCGCCGGCGCCGTTCCTCCAGAACGTCCCGGGAAGGTGGTGCCAGAAAGATGAAGGTGGCCCTCACCCCCCCATCGCGCAGCTTCGCCGCCCCCTGCACATCAGGCTTGATCAGCACGTCCCAGCCAGAAGTCAGTAGCTCCTCGACCCGGGCGCGGGCGGTGCCGTAACGGTTGCCATGAACTGTGGCTGTCTCGAGGAACTGGTCCCCCGCCTCCATGGCCGCGAAGGTCGCCAGGTCGACGAAGGAGTAGTCGCCGCCGTCCACCTCGCCCGGCCGAGGCGCCCTGGTCGTATACCCGGGGGGCCTTCGCAGGGAGCTCCGCAGCGGCAGCAGTTCCTGGATCACGGTGTCCTTGCCGACCCCGCTCGGACCCGAGAGCACGACCAGCCGTCCGCGGGGAGAGCTTTGCCTCATGGCACCATCGAGGGTACGGGCTCCCAGGGCCACACGGCCCGGCTCCCCGGGGTAGCACCGATGCGAAGACGGAGTTCCTCCAGGTCCTCCGGAAGCGGGCTCACGAAGGTCATCTCCCGGCCGTCAGCGGGATGGCGGAAGTGCAACAGAGCCGCGTGGAGCGCAGGTCGGGCGGAACTCCCGCCGGTCCCAGTGCCGTAGAGACTGTCGCCCGCCAGCGGCCGCCCGATGTAGGAGAGGTGGACCCGGATCTGGTGGGTCCGTCCGGATTGCAGGCGTAGTCGGAGCGCGGTGTGCCCGGGCCACCGCTCCAGAACGGTGAACTCGGTTGTCGCCTCCCGACCCCCCGTCCCCACCATCATCCGCCGCGGTCGTCGCCGATCCCTGCTGACGGCCGCTTCGATGCGGCCCCGATCCTCGCGGAATTCCCCCTGCGCCAGCGCCCAGTACTCTCGGCCCATGGTCCGGCTGCGCAGCTGCTGGCCCAGCGCCCGATGGGCCTGGTCGCTGCGAGCCAGGACCAGCAGACCACTGGTTCCCCGATCGAGCCGGTGCACGATCCCGGGACGATCACCACCTCCTGCTGTGGACCAGGGCCCGCCCCAGCTCTTTATCTGTTGGGCGAGGGTGCCCCCCTGATGCCCTGGGCCGGGGTGAACAACCATCCCCGCGGGCTTGTCCACCACCACCAGGAGCTCGTCTTCATAGACGCGACGAACCCCCGGTGACGGACCAACCTCCGCGGCCGGAACCGGCGCCTCCTCAACCTCCACCAAATCCCCGAGCCGGATCCCCTGGGCGGGATGGCGGACATCCTGCCCGTTTACTGCGACCAGCCCCTGCCGCACCAGCTGCTGAACATGGGCGCGAGCCCTGCCTAGCCGTCCCGCAAGAAAGATGTCCAGGCGGACGCCGACCTCGGCAGGCGTCGCCACCGCGAGCGCCTGCGACGCTTCCGGGCAGCCCGAGTCAGTCACGGGCCCGGCCGGCCAGGGTGATTCGAACCACCAGGATCACCACCCCGATGGTGATCCCGCTGTCGGCGATGTTGAAGATCGGCCAATGCGGGAAGACGATGAAGTCCACCACGTAGCCCTGAGTAACCCGGTCCACCGCGTTCGCCAGCGCGCCGCCCAAAAGTAAGCCTACCCCGGCCTGCACCCACGCCGGCTGCCAAGCGAGCAGCCGCCACTTCCAGCCGATTGCCACCACCACCCCGATCGCCACCGCCACAAAGAGCCAGTCGGCGTCGGGCAGAATGCTGAAGGCGGCCCCACTGTTGATGGTGTAGTAGATATGGACCGGCCAGCTGGGGAGGAGTTGCTGACCCAGGGTCAGCGCGTGGGTCACCCAGAACTTGGTGGCCCGATCCAGTACGAAGACCCCGATCGCCGCCACGCCGGTCCAGAGTGGCCAAGGCTGAGTTTGGTCCACTACTCCGGGGGTTCTCCTGCTGCCCCCTTCGGCCTTAGTCGCGCTTGGCCTCTTTGCAGGGGACACACCTGGTCGCGTAGGGCAGGGCCCGGAGCCGCTCGATGGCGATCTCCTGGCCGCAGCTACGACAGAGACCGTACTCCCCCCGCCCCAACCGGCCCAGGGCGTCGTCGCACTGCTCGTACATCTGCTGCAGATTTTCGCGGATCGCCTGCAGCCGCTCGTGCTCCTCCATCTCACCCGCGTGTTCGGTCGGGTGTTCGTGGAAGGGCGCTTCCCGCCCAGCGCCATTGCTCGCCACCCCGCTCAGCTGCCCGATCTCCTGATCCAGGCGGGCCTTCTCCGATTCGACCTGGCGGCGGATCTCAGCCAAGTCCCCCTCGCGAGTCGTGGTGGCGATCTCGGTCATGCTTGAATTTCCTCGATAACGTGCCCGGGGCCGGTAGCCCGACACAGTGAGGGACCGCCCTCGCTGCCTGGGGGCGGGAGCATTATGGGCCGTCCTGGGCCGGATGGGGAAGCCCCAAGCTCACTCACGGTGCAGAGCCGTCGAGGCGATGGAGCGCCACCTCGATCAAATGTGGGGGCACTTTGAGCGGGGCCCACTCGGAGTAGCCCGGCGGAAGTTCGGAGCCGGGCTCCGCCCGCACCAGCGTGTTGGCGAAGCACTGTGCCTGAACCTGGCTCGCTCCCTGGGTGACGGCCGCCGCCAGCTCGTCGTCGGTGGCGAATCTCACGTCGACCGGCTGGCCCGCCTTGAGCCCCTGCCTGCGCCGATGGTCCTGCAGCTGCCTGGTGAAGGACCGCACCAAACCCTCCTGGCGGAGCGCCGGCGTCAACTCGAAGTCGAGGGACACGGTTGCCGGCGCGGCTCCCCCGTCGAGGTTGCAGCGAACTTCGGCCACGTTGAGCTCTTCCGCTAGGACCTGGGCCAACTCGGCTGGCAACTCCGCCCCGTTGATCTCGGCGCTGGCCAAAGGCTGGCGGATGGGAACGCCCCGCTGCTCGCGAAGTGAGCGCGCGTCCTCCGCCAGGCGCCGCACCAACCCCATCTGTCCGAGCAGTTCCCGATCAGGCTGGGCGACCGCCGAATCCGGATAGTCCTCCAAGTGAACCGAGACCGGAACTCGGTCGGTCCTGGGGCTGAGAGTACGAAAGATCGCCTCAGCCACAAAAGGCGTGAAGGGAGCCATCAGCTGGGCTGTCTGGCGCAGAACCTGGTACAGAGTTGCGAAGCTGGGGGCGGTCTCCTCAGGATTGCCCCGGAAGCGGGGTCGGGACCGCCGCAGATACCAGGTGCTGGTGTCGTCCACCAGCTTTGCGATCGCCCGGCAAGCACTGTTGGCGTCGTACTGATCGAGGGCCGCCACGGCCTCGGCAATCGTCATCTCGAGTCGGGCCAGAATCCAGCGATCCAGCGGGTGCCGCTCGGCAGGCGGTGGGGCCGCGGCAGACGGTTCCCAATTGGCAAGGTTGGCGTAGGTGACGAAGAAGCTCTGGGTGTTCCAGAGCACGTTCAAGAATCGGAGCGCAGTGTCAGCCACCCGCTGCTGCGAGACCCGGTACTCGAGGCCCACCGATACGGTCGTATAGAACCACCAGCGCACGGCATCGGCTCCCGTTTTCGAGATCAGATCGAATGGGTCGACGATGTTCCCGCGGCTCTTCGACATCTTGCGGCCCTGCTCGTCGACGACCAGACTTGGCACCACCACGTGACGATAAGCCGGCTGATCGAAGAGCATCACGGACTCGGCGAGCAGAGTGTAGAACCAGCCCCTGGTCTGGTCGAGACCCTCAGAGATGAAGTCGGCTGGATGCCGGTCGGCGAAAATCTCCTCGTTTTCGAACGGGTAATGCCACTGAGCGAAGGGCATCGCGCCACTGTCGTACCAGGCGTCGATGACCTCTGGCACCCGTCTCATCTCGCCCCCGCATGCACAGGCGACGGTGACCTCGTCGATGAAGGGCTTGTGGACATCAGTGCCTGGGCTGAGCCCCAGTTCGGCCAGGCTGCCGACGCACCTCTGGGCTTCGCAGCTGCTGCAGATCCAGATCGGCAAGGGCGTGCCCCAGTAGCGAGCCCTTGAGAGGTTCCAGTCCTGCAGCGACTCCAACCAGTTGCCCATCCGGCCATCCCGGAGGTGTGCCGGCACCCACTGCACCGATCGGTTGTGTCGCAGCAGCTGCTCCTTCACCGCCGTCGTCTTTATGAACCAGGAGTCGAGGGCGTAATAGAGGAGGGGGGTGTCGCAGCGCCAGCAGAAGGGGTAGGTGTGACGAATCTCCTCCGCCTGGTAGAGGAGGCCCCGGTCTTGAAGATCCTTGGTGATCAGGGGATCGGCGTCCTTGACGAAGATCCCCTGGAAGTCCGTCACAAAGGGCAAGAAGCGTCCATCCAACCCCACGGTGTGGCGCACTTCGATCCCGGCGTCCTGGCACAGCTGAAGGTCGTCCTCGCCATAAGCCCCGGCGGTATGGACGATGCCGGTTCCCTCGTCGGTGGCTACGAAGTCCGCCGCCATCACGGTGTTGGCCAGCGGCTGCTCAGGGAGATATCGGAAGAGCGGCTGGTAGCGGAGGCCGACCAGCTCCTCTCCTCGGAACTCCCGCTCCAGCTGCCAGGGGCCGTCAAGGATCCTGAGCCGCTCCTTGGCGAGAACCAATCGCTCGGCGCCCTGACTGACCTCCACATATTTGATCCTCGGCCCCACCGCCAGGCCGACGTTGCCTGGGAGGGTCCATGGGGTTGTGGTCCAGGCCAGCAGGCTCGTCCCCGGCTTATCGCGGAGTCGGAAGCGGACTGTGACTCCGGGGTCGGGAGTGTCGTCCTTATAGGCGCCAGGCTGAGCCAGTTCGTGACTGCTGAGTGAGGTCTGACAGCGGGGGCAGTAGGGGGCGACCCGGTGCCCCCGGAAGAGCCAGCCCCGCTCGTAAATCTGCTTCAGGCTCCACCAGACCGACTCGATGTACTCGGTGTCGAAGGTGCGGTAGGCGTGTTGCAGATCCAGCCAGAAACCGATCCGGTTGGTCAACCGCTCCCACTCGTCGATGTACTCCATGACGCTGGCCCGGCAGAGGCGGTTGAATTCCTCCACCCCCATCCGCTCGATCTCCTGTTTCGACCCGATCTGAAGGCTGCGCTCGATTTCCAACTCGACTGGGAGGCCGTGGGTGTCCCAACCACCGCGCCGCTCCACCTGCTTGCCCCGCATCTGCCGGTAGCGCAAAAAACAGTCCTTGAAGGAGCGGGCCAGGACGTGATGAATCCCGGGTATGCCGTTGGCGGTTGGTGGGCCCTCGTAGAAGACGAATTTCGGAGCGTCACGGCGCAGCTCCTGACCGCGCTCGAAGATGCGTTCCCGCTGCCAGAACTCGAGCACGCGCTCTTCCAGTTCGGGAAAACTGACCGGGGAGGCGACCGGCTCAAATACCGACATCAGCGCGCGCTGCGATCTCCCATGAGAGCTCTACCTCTCGCTTCGAGGCGAGGTGCGGGCAGCGTAGCATGAAGCTGCAGGATCTCCCGAGCAGCACCAGGGGTTGACCGTGCCTGAAAGCCCAGCCGCCTCCGAACTCGCCCCCTGGGGCCCGGAGATAGACCTCTTCTGGGAGGACTTTACGGTCGGCGAGCTCCACCAGCTCGGCTCCCACCTGATCACCTCGGAGGAGATCGTCGAGTTTGGAAGGAGCTTCGATCCGCAACCCTTCCACACCAACCCCGCCCGGGCCCAGCGATCCACCTTTCACGGACTGATCGCCAGCGGCTGGCACTCGGCCGCGATCTGGATGCGCCTCTACTGGGACGGCGTGCTCTGGCGTGCCGCCAGCCTCGGATCTCCGGGAGTGGAGGATCTCAAGTGGTTAGCTCCGGTCCGTCCGGGCGACGAGCTTCGGGGGTCGCTTGAGATCCTCTCCAGCCGGCTATCGGTGAGCCGCCCGGACCGCGGACTGGTGCAGATTGGAGCGGAGCTGATCGACCAGCAGGGGATCGTCAAGCTCCGGATGACCGCCTGGGGGCTGTTCGGACGACGTCCGGCGCCCCCCCCAGCTGAGCACGCCAGCCCTAGTGTTCCAGCAGCTCTTCCGCGCCGCCGAGCCGGTTGAACTGGAGCTGGAGACCCGAGCCAGCCTCGGGCAGCTGGATCGGTCGGAGTGGGACCGGATCACCGAGCGCTGCGGACTCTACCTCTCCTATCCCTTCCTCAGGTCGGTCGAAGAGTCGACGTCCACCCAGTGCGCCTACCTCCTTCTCCGCGACCGCAAAGGCGCACTGGTGGCGGGTCTGCCCACTTACCGCTGGAACGGAGCCCCAGATCCCGGGCTCGACCATTACGAGCCGTTCGCGGCGGGCGCCCGCTGGGTCCTCGGCAGCGCAGCCCAAGCCCGGCCCTGGCTGCCGACCCTGATCGCCGGCACGAGATCCGGCTACGCCACAGAGTTCGCGGTGGATCCGAGCTGGGACCGCTCCCGCACCTCCGTCATCTCAGGGCTGCTGCGAGCGACCGCTCAGCTGGCGGAGCGGTCCGAGGTCGCCAGCCTCGGGCTCATGTGGCTGACCTCCGCCGCGGCCCGCGAACTGGTGGATCACCTCACCCGGCCCGAGTATCTGCTTCTCGCCGGTCCGAACTGCGCAATCGACATCGCGTGGAGGTCTTTCGAAGAGTACCTGGCTCAACTCAGCTACTCACGCCGCCGCTCGGCTCGCCGGGAACGAGAGCGATTCCAGAAGAGCGGGCTGCAGGTGCAGTTCTCCGACCTCTACTCCAGCGTCGATGAGATCGCCCCCTTGGCGGCAAGTTTGCAGCGCAAATACGGGCACGCGCTCCGGGCCAGAGAGATCGCCGAACAGCTGCAGGCGCAGGTCCGTCACCTCAACTCGGCCAGCCGAGTGCTGCTGTGCCGACGCCAGGGACGCCTGGTTGGCTTCTCGCTCCTGTACCGCTGGGGTGGGGTTCTGTACGGCCGCCTAGCGGGCTTCGACTACCGCGCTACTGTCGACACCGACGCCTACTTCAACCTCGCCTTCTACCCTCCGCTCCAGCTGGCCCTCGACGAAGGGCTCGACCGGCTCCACCTGGGAATGGCCACCTGGCGGGCCAAGACGCTGCGGGGAGCGAGCCTGGACCCTGCCTGGACCCTCGCCTGCCCGCCTGGCAGTGTCCGGGGCCCCTGGTGCCGCGTGGTCCGCGCCCAGGGAGAGGGCCCGGGAAAGTGGTGGGCCGAACAGTTCCCGCGCCAGGTCGATTGGAAGGCTGACTGGCGCTGGACCCGAGCCGGGCTCGCCGGTAACATGCCGGCCACAACTAACCTCCAATAGGCGACGGGACCGCCTTCAGCTGGGTTCCCAGCGGTGAGAATCGTCGGGATGCGGTTCGCCACCCGTCGCGTCCTGGCTCTGGGCAGCGCTTTGGTGCTGCTGACCTACGTGATTCTGGTACTGGCCAAGATCGACCAGCAGCCCCTTCCCGAGTTCGATGCGTTCTACGGGGTGGCCAGGTCGCTGGCTACCGGCGGCTGGGCCGCCTCCCACCAGCTGTATTCGCTCCACTTCCAGCTAGCGGCGGAGTCCTTCCTGGATCGAGGGCCCGGTCGCGAATTCGTAGAACCGTTTGTGGCGCTGCCGCCGGCGGCGTGGGTGGTGATCCCATTCACCGCCCTCTCGATCTGGCCCGCCTTCTACCTTTGGGACGCGATCTGCCTGGTTCTCTGCGTTGGCGGGGCGATCTGGCTAGCCCGCCAGGAGGGGCTCGGCCACGATGCCATCCCGCTGGCGTTGGCAATCGCCGCCTCCTACCCCACCTTTTCCGCGCTCGGTGAAGGCCAGTACGACCTGCTCTGGCCCCTCTGTCTGGCGCTCTTCACCGCTGCTTGGTGGTGCACCTCAACTTGGGGCCGCTGGAGCAGAGTGGCGGTGGCGAGCTTTCTCTTCACCTTCAAGCCGGACCTGCTCTTGCTGATCGTGGTCCCGGCAGTGGCCGCCTGGCGGCGCTGGCCGGTGCGATCGGCGGTGGCCTGCCTGCTGGTACTCGCGGTGGTCGCGACTGCGATGGTGAGCATTCCCGGACTCCTGCGGCTGCCGGGGATCGAGTCGTACACCCTGTTCCATCGCTTTCCACCCACCCACGACGAGACCGTCCTGGCCATCCTCTGGCGGCTACTCGGGCACGGCACCCTCTCCGAGGAGCTGGCCTGGGCGGTCGCAGTGCTGGCTCTGATCGGGCTCTCCTGGGCGTGGTGGCGCAACCCACCCCGCACCCGCCAGGATTGGAGACTGGCCCTCACTAGCACCGTGTGCCTCTCTTTGCTGGTCGCGCCGCACAGCCTGGACCACGATCTGCTGCTCTTGGCGGGACCAGCCGTCTGGACCGCCGGGGCGCTCCGGGCCGCGGGTCGCGACCTGAGCTGGTTGGCGCTCTGGATGCTCGTGCTCAATGCCGCCTTGGTCCTGGATGACAGCTCTCAGCTGACCCTGCCAATCCCTCTGGTCCCCCTGGTCCTTCTGGCGGCCGGAGTGGTCGCCTGGCGAGCCCGCCCGAGGCTGGCCGTCCGACGAAGAGCCCCTGAACCGGTCCCCACTCCGGTACCTGCGACCTCGCCCGGCACCTGAGGCTGGCCCGGTGAGACCTGGCCGATCTCGCCACCGGGGTGGGGGCGGCTAACGACGAATTGCGGTCGCCAGCCGGCAGTCTGGCCAGACTGTCGCCAGACCGGAGTTGGTGGTGACCAAGGCCATCCCCAGCCGGGCGCTCAGCTCGACGCACAGGGCGTCGCCCAGGGACAGCCGACGCTTCGCGGCGCCTGCCAACAGCCCAAACGCCTGATGGACGGTGAAGGGTGCGGTCGCGAGAAGCCGGATTTGCGGAACCAGCTGCTCCCTGGGGACTAACCCTCGTTTGCTCAGCGTCCGCAGCGCTGCCGCCACCTCCACGGCAGCGTGGTCGGATACGTGCACCCGGTGTCCCCGAATGACTTCTCGAACTGCGGCGCCTTCGTCGTTGCCCACGAAGAGGTCGAGCCAGGCGGACGTCTCGAGGACCAGCGCCTCGGTCAACTGCTAGCCGGGCTCCGGGCGTGCCAGCAGCTCGCGAGTCACCGCGTGAGACGCGGTGCCCCTCCCCATCGGAAGCACTCGCTCCAGCCACCAATCGACCCGCTGTGCCTCGGTCAGCTCCCGCAGTGCTCCCTGGAGGACGTGGGAGAGATTGAGGTCAAGGGGCTGTATCGAGGTGGCCAACTCCTCCGGCAGATAGACGTTGACCCGCGCCATACACATACTATACACACACCACGGATGCACTTCATCGTACGGCCGGCATTTGGGAGGAGTAAGGGGCCTCTTCGCGAGTGGGCCTGGGCCCGCCGCACCCCGCCATCAGTACCGGAGTACCGGCTGGCAGCCAAGGCTAGCCGTCAGCTCCAGGCGAGCTAACGTCAGATGTTGTGGAAATTGACCGAGGCCGTCGGCTGACCCCAGAGAAAGCGACGGCGTAGCCTTCCAGGCAACAGAACTCGGAGAGACCCGCTGAAACGGGTCAGCACTGGAGGCT
>JBOHUG010000102.1:0-59473 GCA_050734135.1 Candidatus Dormibacteria bacterium | reverse complement strand
GCTTTCGCCCATTGCGGAAGATTCCTCACTGCTGCCTCCCGTAGGAGTCTGGGCCGTGTCTCAGTCCCAGTGTGGCTGGTCGTCCTCTCAGACCAGCTACCCATCATCGCCTTGGTGAGCCGTTACCCCACCAACAAGCTAATAGGCCGCGACCCCGTCTCGAAGCGATGAATCTTTAGACCAAGCCAGATGCCTGCCCTGGGCCACATTCGGTATTACCTCTACTTTCGCAGAGCTATTCCCAACTTCGAGGTTGGTTGGTCACGTGTTACTCACCCGTCCGCCACTCGGCCTTGCGGCCTCGTTCGACTTGCATGTGTCAGGCACGCCGCCAGCGTTAATCCTGAGCCAGGATCAAACTCTCCGTCATTACCAACCCAACCGAAGTCAGGATGGTTGCAAAGAATTTGTTGGGCCCCTTCCTGTAGGGGCATGTGGACGCAGAATCGTCTCCACTCTTCAATTGTCAAGGTGCAGGCTGGACCCGCCTCTGAAGCTGGCCAACCACCGGGCCCCGGGGCTCGGTGCGGACGGTGAAGTATAGACCTCGATTCGCCTGAGGTCAAGATCGATCTCAGAGGGGTAGTGGGTCAGTTTGAATTTGACCAATCTGAGGATGACCCTGATCTCCGAGCGGCGGATCCGTAGTACGGGGGATCGGATCTGACTTTGGCTACCCCTCAGGAGTTGAGGCTTACGTGCTAGAAAGTTCTCGGTGTTGCCGGGCCAGTCCCAGAACAGGCCGGCTGGCGAACGCTCGAACACAAGCTCTCGGACCTCGCTGGCGAAGTCCTCAAGGCCGTCACCGAACAGGTGCGAGGCTGACGTCGGGCCTCGCCACATCTCTTTGTGGGTCAGGCCCAACCGACCCCGATCTCTTTTCTGCACTCGAAGCCGCAACGTGGGATGTCCGGCGCCCAGCCGAGGTGCCCCGGCACGGGGACCGCCCTTCCGGTCAGTCGCCGTCTCTCGGTATTGGCTAGCCGGGGGGATCTACATCCAGGCCTGAACTCGCATCGCACATGTGACGGCGCCAGAATTCCGCCACGCCAAGCATCCAGATCAAAGCCGTCCCCGACAAAGTGCGTGCTGTCCTCCGGCGACGTGCGGCAGCCAACGGAAGATCGCTCCAGGAGTGTCTTCTTTGCCGCCTGGTCGAAGAGGCCAGTACCGCGACCGTGGATGAGGTGCTGCGCCGGGCCGACGGGCGGTCTGAGGGCCAATTCTCGTTCCAGTGAGCCGTCGAAACCGTGCGCCTGGAGCGGGAAGGACGGTGATTGTTCTCACTGCCAGTCTGCTGGCCCCGCCCTGGCCGACGTGCTGGGGGTGCCGCTTCTGACCTCAGACTGTCGTCTCTCCCGCGCCACCGGACCCCACTGCCCGGTAGAAATGATGGCGTGACCGAGTTACCGGGGGTGGCGCAGTCTGAGGAGGGCGCACGTCAGGACTCGTCCCCACCGGAGGCTCTCTCGATCCATTGAACCGTTCCGGCGGACTGCTGGTGTGGTCAAGAGTTCCCGTAAGCCCCTTGATCTCAAGAGGTGGCATCTGAGATCGTTCTAGAATCTACGAAGTCTGACGACGACTCCAACCCGGGCGAGAACGGGGCAACGCCCTGGCCGATGACAACCGGGTCCGATTACCGGCGAATGCGATCGATCCCGAGCTGGAGGGGCGCGCAGGAGCTCCTCGCTCGCGGCCAACGGTGCACCGCTTGGTCCGGGCAGATGGGGTGTCGGCTGTGGGGCAGCGGCGGCCGGTACAAGCTCGCCACTCCGGTCGGTTCGGTTGACGCAAGGAGTTGCGTCTGGAGCAGGTAAACGGGAGTTTCACGACTCGCCGGAGGACATGACCGCCGACCTCGACCTGGTAGGAGCGATTGAAGACGCGATCGGCGACGGTTCTGGGGCTACCTCGGATTAGGACTAAACACCCAAATCCTGTCAGGGGACCGGGTCTTCTGTTCACCGCGAGCGCTCAGAGCTTGCCCGGGAACTGCCGCACTTTTTGTGATCAGTTCATTGCGCTCTCCGGGATCGCCCAAACGCAGGCGCCGGCCCCACGGGACGAGGCCCCAGCCATCAACCTGCCCAGCGAGTTCGACACAACCATCTGTGAGGATTGGGGCCACCGGGTGAGTGCCGAGGCAACTCCGATGCTGGAGAACGCGATCCTCTCGGCGATCGCGCCCGAGGCCGCCTCGGCCATCCTCTACCATGGCGAGGATCATGCTCAGGAGCTGTCCGGTCGGCTCAAGCTCACTGCATTGGACCTAGTCGATCTTCACCCGGTTGATCGAGTCGTGCCCGAGCCGCTGTCGGCCCAAGCGGCGTCCGGAGCGATGACCGCAGTCCTGCAGCGAGTTCTCCGGGTGGAGGTCTCCCGGCTCACGAGCACGCCGATCAAGACTCTGCTCAATCGGAAGGCGGGACAGTTCCGGCATGTGGGCCAGGCGGGCGGGCGATTCCGACTGGTGGTGCGCCGCCCGTCGACCCGCAACTCGGAGGCAGACCACATCGCAGAGCGCGCGGAGGCTCAGGCTGCGGATGGCCATACCGCCCGGGTCTGAGATTGCCGGCGGGTCGGAGGCGCCTCTGCCACTGGTCGGAGTGCACGTCGTCGATCTCACCCACGCGCTATCGGGTCCCTACTGCACCCTGCTGCTGGCTGACCTCGGTGCCGATGTCATCAAAGTCGAGCCGCCGATTGTAGGCGACCAGTCAAGGGTTTGGGGGCCACCGTTCATCCAGGGCGAGTCCTCCTATTTTCTCTCCGTGAACCGCAACAAGCGGAGTGTGAGTCTCGACCTCAAGACAGAAGCCGGTCTGCGGGCCGCGACCGCCCTGGCGCAGGTATCGGACGTCGTGGTCGAGAACTTCAAGCCCGGGACCGCGGCCCAGTTCGGACTCGACGCTACGACCCTGCGGGCGTCTCGACCCGAACTGATCCACGCCTCGATAAGCGGCTTCGGTCAGAACCGACCTACCTTGGCCGGCTACGACCAGATCGCCCAGGGCACGTCGGGGTTGATGAGCGTGACCGGAGCCGCCGATGGTCCCCCCACCAAGGTGGGGGTGCCGGTCGGCGATATTACTGCGGGGATGTTTGCCGCCCACGCCGTCCTGGCAGCACTGGTCGAGCGCCACCGCACCGGCATCGGGCGCACCATCGACGTCGCCCTCAATGACTCGTTGCTCGCACTCCTCACCTACCAGGCAGGGCGCCTATTCGCCGTCGGGAACCCTCCTCCGACTCGCACCGGCAACGGCCACGCCACGATCGTCCCCTACGGCACCTTCGAGGCCTCCGACGGTTATGTCAACCTGGCCGTCGGATCGGACGCCCAATTCCGGCGGTTCTGCGAAGCCCTGGGGGCTCCGGAGCTGGCCGCTGACGCTCGCTTTGAGACTAACGCCCAGCGCCAAGTTGCTCGCCAGGAACTCATCCCAGAGATTCAAGAGCGTATGCGCCGCCGGCCGCGGGGAGAGTGGCTAGAGCAGTTCGAGGCGCACGGGATCCCGGCAGGTCCCATCTTCAACATCGCGGAGGCGTTCTCGAGCCCGCTGGCTACCGATCGCGCCATGCGCTTGGAGATCGATCATCCGACCGCCGGGCGGATCGCCCAGGTTGGCGCGCCCTGGAAGCTCGATGGGCGCTCAATCCCCATCCGCACGCCGCCACCCACTCTGGGAGAGCACACGACCGAGGTCCTGCGGGAGATGCTCGGTTATGACGACGCCATGATCGCCTTGGCCACCACACCGGCTCCCGGGGACAGATCTGCGGAAGCTGGTCACCAGCCGGGGGAGATCTCCTGATCACCTCCAATTGAACTGGGGGCACTCTCGACCGGTGCTGACTCAGTCGGGTTAGAGGACCAAGCGGAGGACTTCGGCGAGGTGGAGGGTCGAGTGGTTGGTGGACCGCTCAATCTCCTCAGGGCAGCTGGGAGCCGCTTGCCAGGATCACCGTCTTGTCGTCGGCGGCGCGCACCGCCATGCCGCCGACATCTAACGGCTCGCCGTAGACGGACCCGTCAAGATCCGCTGCCCAGGCGACGTGTGGAGAGTGCGGCGAGGGAGTGTCGGGTGAATCACCGGTCCGTGGCACGTTTACGTGGTAGGTCGGCCAGGAGGCGGTGAGGGCGGTGACCAAAGTACGGCTGGGAGCGACGGCGGCGCTCGTCTCCGGGCTCGACTTCGGTGAGGCTCCGCCGGTGAACGGCCGGGTACCGCACGCGGCGATCGTCATTGCGATGGCGACGCCCCCCAGAACTGCCCAGTTTCGGGGCGTGATGCTGCGGCCCAAGTTCAGCAAAGAACTCTGCCTGGCTCCGTGCGAGTCTAAGTCGGGAAACCGGGCGGTTCCTTAGTCGAATTGACTTTGCCCGACGCCAAAGCCAACTCGCCCCCCTCGCCGGACACCGGATATTGGCGCTCACGCTTCGGTCCGCGCCGCTACCTTGATCACAGGTGCGGGCCCGCTGGGCAAGTCCATGCTGTCGGCCGCGATCTCGAGGAGTCGTTACAAAAAAGTGAGTCCGGTTCGGCAACCTTCTACGCTGCCGCCGGGCAGAAGGTTGGGCCGCCCGCTCGGCTAGAGCGCACGAGATGAGCTGAATGAGCAAGATACCGCCGTTCCACGCCGACGTTTCGTCACCTCGCTACAACCCGCGCGAGGTCGAGATTTTCCACAACCAGAGCGGCTGCGGCTACGGCCATCTGGTAGAGCGCGACGGCCAGGCAAGAGCTGGGAATGACTCCGGAGGGATTCCTGAGGTCGCTTTGTGGTCTCTGTGAGGGTATCCACCGGCGCTTCGGCGACGGTGGATGATCACGCTGGGCCGATCCCGGCACGATGCGGGGGCCAGGGCCACCGCGACGACGGTTCAGGCCGAACCAGGCTCTCCTTTAACTAATCTGGCGGCGGCTTCGACGCGGATGATCTGGGCGCAGGTTTGACAGAGCGGGAATTTCCCCGGCCCGTCGCGCTTTGGCCACGGATGAGCGGCCTCCTGCGCGCGAATCCAGCACTCTTCTCCCCAGACGTGGTGGAAGGGATAGTGCCCTGCGGTTCCAACTTCGAAGTAGTGAGCGGGAACCCTTGGCACGAGCAACCCTCCTTCGACCTTCGAGCCCTCGGGGATCTTCTCGGGGGTTGCGAACCCCTTCCGACCCCAAGCTGCCCGACCTGCCAATCGTAGTCCAGTCTGGGCAGTGAATCCGAACTCGCACCCAGGTGGGGCTCCCCGGTCAGGCGATTGACTTGGACCGATTCTCCCCGCTCGCGCGGTCGATCCAGGGGATCGCCCCGAGCCGTTCCAGGATCGGCAGCGCCTCCGCCGTCAACTCTGCCGCCTCCGCTGTCAGACCAGCGGTCTTGAGCAGCTCCGAAGCTTCCACCAAAGTGGTCGCCAGCGGGAAAGGTTGGCGCAGCTGCCGAAAGCCGTCCGCAGCCACGGCATAGCCGCTGCGAGCCCCTTCCAGGTCATCCTCCGCCCCCCGGATCTGGGCGTCCAGCCGGGCTACGTGGGCCTTGAGCGACGGCCGGAGCTCGCCCGGCTTGAGCCGGGTCATGACCTGAAGCCGGCTCTTCACCCAGGCCACCTCACCGCAGGCGAGAGCGGCCTCGGCCGCCTCGACGAATGCCAGGGTATTCTCCGGCCCCTCCTCGACCACCTTGGCGCTCTCGGCTAGGGCTCGGCGGGCAGCCATCAGGGACTCTCCCCAGCGCCGCTCGGCAGCCAACACCTTGGCCTCCGCCATCGCCAGCTGCTGGCGAAGGATTGGAAGCGGCGACTCCTCCAGGTCCCGGTAGCGCTCGGTTATAGCCTGGGCTTCGGTGAGTTCACCCCGGCCCAGGTGAATCGAGACCAGCACCCCCAGAGCAAAGTCGCAGTCCTCGAACTGGCTCTCCGCAGCTAAGGGCGACTCCAGCAACGCGGTCGCCAGCTGGCGGGCCTTATCCCACTCGGCCAAATCAAACTTGACCCGGACCGCCGCCGCTCGAAATGATGTCTCGTAGTAGCGATCCCCGACCTTGCCGGCCAAGCTCGCACCCTGCTCGCTCAGGGCCATCGCCTCGGCGCCGCGGTCGCAGCGCAGCAGGACGTCCATCAGGTTGTTGGCCGCCCGCAACGCGGTGGTCGGGAGGTCGTGGTCAAGGGCCAGCGCGAAGGCGCCCCGGAGCAGGACGATCGCCTCGTCCTGGCGGGATCGCCAGCACAACATGACTGCCTTGGTGCTCAGGCTCTCCGCCAATATCTCGGGCAACTCCAGAGCCCCGGAGAGCTCCAACGCCCGTTCGACGGGCTCGACTGCTGCCTCGAACTCCGCCCTCAGGGCGTGCCACCGTCCCAGTTGGGCGGCCGCCCGAGCCAGGTCCGCGTCTTCGGGGCCGTCCTTGAGCTGGCTGAAGGCGTCCTTGGTCCGCTCCAGGGCCGCTTCCCGATGTCCCGTGCGCCAGTCGATTTCGGCCTGCCGAACCGCGACCCGGGCGGCATCACGGGGCGCGGCGGCCGCCAGGTACCCCGCTGCCGCCTGCTCCCAGTGGTCGCCGGCGCCGACGAGGTTGTCGGCCTGCAGTGCCATCTGCCCCGCACCCTCCTGTAACCGGGCGGCTTCCCTGGGGGAGTCGGCCAGCGCTGCAGCGGAGGTGAAAAAGCGCTCGGCCTCGGCGCTGGCGCCCAGGGAGGATGCCCGGTGACCGGCCCGGGAGAGCGCCCGGCCAGCTCTCTCCCGTATAGCCGGCGCATCGGGATCGTCGGGGGCAGCCTGATACGCCTCCAAGAGATGCGAGGCGACGATCTCCAGCAGCTCATCGTCCCCCGCCGCCCGGCTCGCCTCCAGCAGCTCCGCCGCTCGGAGGTGACGCGCCCGGCGCTCGGCCCGGGAGAGGGTTCCGTAGGCAACCCGGCGGACCAGATCTTGAAGAAATGTGTACTGGCCCCGTTCGGGGGCTCGCGGATCGGTCTGGATCCCCAGAATCTCCTTACGGACCAGCCCGGTGAGCAGGGGCTCGATCTCCGCCTCCGAGGTGCCGGTCAAGGCCGCCAGGGTCGGGACGGTGAAGGCCTTTCCCACCACCGCCGCGCTCTGCAGGAGACGACGCTCGTCGCTGGTGAGCCCGTCGAGCCGAGCGGCGATCAGCCCCTGCAGAGATTCGGGGACCTCCAGGTCTTCGATCGCCGCCGCCGGCTGGTAGACGTCACCTTCTCGAACCAGCAGTTGACGGTCCAGCAGCATTCGTACGGTCTCGACGGCATAGAGGGGAATGCCCTCCGCTCAGTCGCGGATCTGATCACGGACCCGAGCCGGCAGGCCCGGCGCAAGGCCGTCGAGCAACAGCTCCATGCTCTTGGGGCCGAGCGGTTCTAGGTAGAGCGCGGTCGCAGCCCGCCGACCGGCGCCCCAGTCAGCCCGGCGATCTGCGAGCTCGGGACGGGCCAGGGTCACGATGAAGAGAGGGTGGTTTCTGGACCATTCGATCAGGTAGGTGATGAAATCGAGCAGCGCCGAGTCGGCCCACTGCAGATCCTCGAAGACGAGGATCGTCGGGTTCACCTCGCTGAGGCGCTCGAAGAAGAGCCTCCAAGCGGCGAAGAGGTCAGCCGGGTCGCGGCTCGGAAGTTGCTGCAGTCCGAGCAGGTCGGCCAGCCGAGTATCCACCCAGTGCCTCTCCTCCAAGTCCGGCAGGTAGCTCGACACGGTGTCAGTCAGTTTTTGGCGGGCGCTGCCGAGCTCCTCGCCCTCCTCGATCCCGGCCCGCATCCGGACCATCTCCGCCAGGGCCCAGTAGGTCACTCCATCCCCGTACGAGAGGCAGCGACCCCGGTGCCACCAAATGGGCTCGCTCAGCCCGTCGACATACTTGAAAAGCTCCCAGGCCAGCCGAGACTTCCCGATTCCCGCCACTCCGGTGACAGCCAGCAGATGGGCGCGGTGCTCCTCGGCCACCGAAGCCAGCAACTCCTTCACCAGCCTCAGCTCCCGGTCCCGGCCGACGAACGGAGCCTCGAGCCCGGCCGAGCGAAGTGCGCCGCCCATCCCAGCGACCACTCGGAGGGCCCGCCAGGCCGGCACCGGCTCGGAGATTCCCTTCATCTGATGGGAGCCGGCAGCCTCGTAGAAGATCGAGGCATTGGTCGAGCGCATGGTGCGCTCTCCCACCAAGACCGCTCCCGCTGGCGCAGTGGACTGCAGCCTCGACGCGGTGTTGACGAGGTCCCCCGCCACCATCCCCTGGCCCCGGGCGGCGAGGTTGACGACAGCCTCACCGGTGAGCACCCCGGCTCGGCAGCTGAGCCCGTACCAGCTGCCATCCTGGTCCAGCTGCCCAACTGCCTCCACCAGGTCCAGGGCCGCCCGGACCGCCCGCTCGGGATCGTCTTCCTGGGCGACCGGTGCGCCCCAGACCGCCATCACCGCGTCGCCGATGAACTTCTCAACGGTTCCGCCATAGTTGCCGATCACCTGGCTCGCGCGCTCGAAGTACGCCGAGAGCATCTCGCGAACGTCCTCGGGATCCCGTCCTTGCGAGAGAGCGGTGAAGCCGACCAGATCGGCGAATATAACCGAGACTAATCGCCGCTCCGTGGCAGCCTCCGGTCCGCCTCCGCCTGCCGTCGCGGCCGGCTCTACTGGGACCAGCCCGGTCCCGCACTCGCCGCAGAACCGGCTCCCGACCTCATTCGGAGCGCCGCAGCCCGGGCAGCTTGCTGAGATCGGACTGCCACACTGGGCGCAGAACTTCCGACCGGGACGGTTCTCGGCGCCACACTTAGGGCAGGCCATGCTCTCCCTCCGGACCCGAGGGCGCTCCCTGCAGAGATCGCTCCCGCCGACTTCAGCTCAGCTCGGCGATCATAGCGTGGCCCAGCGGCTGCCACGACCACCTTCAGGCGAGCGGTAACCGGGGCGGTCCGAGCCAGCAGATTCGACTCGGACCTGCGGCTCGCGGTCTGGATTCGGCCCGGTTCGCAGGCGGCCTTGACTGAATTCAACCGGCTACCCAAACTTCCCCTGCAGATGAGGCAGCTAGCGGCGGCGGCCCGGTGTCTTGCCCTTCGGAGAGTGTCGTCCTGACCAATCAGTTCCCCGGCCCATCCGCGCCAGGCTCCAATCCTCAATGGAGGGGCTGGCTGGACGGGGCGGTTGAGCTGGTCCGGCCCGACCGGAATCCGAGCGTGGCGCTGCTGCTCCTCCTGGTCCTGGGTGGTCCGGTGGCCGCCTACTGCGTGGGCGGCGTACCCCATGTCGGGCGGGTCGGACTGGCCGCCGCCGATGTCGCGAACTACCACCTGGTGGCGAATCAGCTGCTCTCTGGCGTCGTCCCCTACAGCCCCACCTTCCACGGTCACATCCCCTTTATCTACCCGCCCGGGATCCTCGCCCTGATCGTGCTGCCCAGCGTTGCTGGCGGGCATTACCTCCTGGCATTCGCCGCCGAGATGCTGGCGCTGGTGTTGGTCGGGACTTTGGGACTGGCCGCCTTGGCCCGCCGTTACCTCTCCGACAGCTCCGGCACCGGCTGGGCGATTCTGGCGCTGCTGGCGGCCACCGGGCCTCTCCTGGTGCTCCGCCCTGATCCCCTGATCGGGCTCCTGATCGCCATGTCCGTGCTGGCCTGGAGAAGGCGCCACCCGGCCTCTGCCTTCGTCCTGATTGCCCTCGCCGGACTGCTTAAGGATTACGGCTGGGTCGCCGTCGTCCCGATGCTCGCTCTGCAACTTGGAGAAGCGAGAAGCCTGGGCCTGGGTCTCGCCGCCCAAGTCCGCCGGGTGTTGGTATCAGTCTTGCCGGCGGTCGCGCTGCTGGTACTGGTGGGGGCGGGCTTCGCGGTGTGGTCCCAAGGCGGTCTGGTCCACTCTCAACTGCTCAACTCCTCCCGGGGGGTGGAGCTGGAGAGCGTGGCTGGCGGAATCCTGTTGGTGGCCAGCCTGGGTCACAACGTGACCGTGTTTCGGGGACAGCTCGGCAACATGCTGCTGGGGGGCGGCGGACTCCCCGCCGCAGTGGCGGTCCTGCCGGGCATCGGCCTTGGTCTTCTGGTGATGCTTTGGGCGGTCTGGGGTGGCTACCAGCGTCGACTGGGTCCGGCGACGACGGTGGCCGGGGGAGTGGCGGCGGCTCTGATCGCCACTCCCGTTTTGTCCCCCCAGTATCTGCTAGCGCTGCTGCCCTGCCTGGCGCTCGCCGCCATGGAGTTGGAGCACCGGCGGCGCGGCAATCTCCTCTGCCTGGGGCTGGTGCTGGCCCTGCTGACCCAGCTGGAGTTCCCGTATTTGTGGCTCAGCGCCGTGGCGTTCCGTCCCTATGCCCTGGCGGTGCTGGAGCTCCGCAACCTGGCTCTTCTGGTCTGCCTGGCCCTGCTCATCCTCTGGTGCCGGAAAGCTCCCGGCCCAGTCGAAACGGCAGCCATACTCCTAGCGGACGGCTGACCCCAGAGACCGGCTCGGCGGCCGACTCAGCTTTGGCTGGGGCGCCCGTCCACCAGGGCCAGGGTGCGGCCCGCGGCATCAGCCACCGTTTGATCGTGCGAGGCCAAGATCACGATGTTCCCCCGGGCGGCGTGCTCGTGGAGCAAGTTGAGCACCAGGGCCCGCCGCTCTGAGTCGAGCTCTGAGGTTGGCTCGTCGGCGAGCAGGAACTCCGGGTCTGCAACCAGGGCGCGGGCTACGCCGACGCGCTGCCGCTGACCGCCGGAGAGTTCGCGAACCAGGCGATTGGCGTTGTCCGCCAGCCCCACCGCCGCCAACGCATCCTCAGTTCTGGCCGTCACCTGGGCCCGCTCCACGCCTCGGGCCTGGAGGGCGACAGCCACGTTCTCGGCGGCGGTCAGGACCGAGACCAGTCCGTGGTTCTGGAGCACCACCCCGAAGCGGCGCCGCAACTGGTCTCCCGGCTCGAGGGGCAGCCCATCGACCAGCACCTGGCCCCGATCGGGTTGCTGCAGGCCGGCCATGACCAAGAGCAGGGTAGTCTTGCCCGACCCGGACGGCCCGGTGATCACCACCATCTCCCCGGCGCTGACCGTGAGGTCAACTCCCTCCAGGACCCGGCGCGGACCCACATCCACCCCGATCTCCTGAGCCCGGAGCTCATTCGCCATCGGGTTCGAGCTCCGGGTTTCGCAGATCAACCCCAACCGAGTGTCGCCGGACCCGGAGCAGAGTGCCGGCGGGAATCCACTCCAGCACATCCTGCGGCAGCTGGACGCTGCCGTCCCGGCCGACCACCGCGTACTCCTGCCCCGAGCGCCCCTCCGCCCCGATCCGGCCATCTCTGATGCTGACAGTGCGGGGCATCGCGGCGGCCACCGCAGGGTCGTGGGTCACCACCACCAGGGTCGTGCCCAGTTGCTCGTGCACCCGGAGCACAAGCTCCAGCACCAGGTCCCGGTTGGCCACATCGAGCTCACTGGTGGGCTCGTCGAGCAACAGCAGGGCCGGGGCGGCGGCCGCTGCGGCAGCGATCGCCACCCGCTGCTGCTCGCCTCCGGAGAGCAGCCCCACCGTCTGGCGCGCGAGGGACTCCATCCCCAAGAGGCCAAGCAGCTCCACCGGGCTCCAGGGCGGGGCGTGGCCCCGGCGGCGCCGCGCCTCCCGCTGGGCGAATTCAATGTTCTGCTCGGCGGTGCCGAAGCCCAGGAGATTGCGCATCGGATCCTGGAGCATCAGGCTGATCTCAGTCGAACGGAGTTGCAGCAGGGCTCGGTTGCTGATCCGCACCAGGTCATGGCTGCCGATCAGGACGTGACCAGACGAGGGTCGGAGTAGTCCCGCCAGCAGCGCCAGCAGGGTGGATTTGCCTGAGCCAGAAGGTCCCAATAGGGCGATGGCCCCGCCCGCCTCGACATCGAGATCGACTCCCCGGAGCGCCACCACGTCGCCCCCGGGATTGGGGTAGAGGTGGACCACCGCGTCGCAGTGGATCGAGACCCCCCTGGGCGCGACGGCTACCGCAGCAGCCTCGGTCACGATGTCTCCCCTCGCAGGGTCTGGTAACGGGCCCGGCGCAGGGTCACCGCCGCAGTCACGGTGGCGGTGGTCGCCAGCACGATCAGCAGGACCAAGGCGGTTACCACGATCGGTAACCAGGGCAGGGTGGTCGCAGGGGTGGGCGCCCCAGCGTTGCTGCCGAACTGAGGCACCGAGGAGAGCGCGAGGACGGCTCCAATCAACCCGGCGCCGATCCCCAAGAGCACTCCGGGCACCACCACCAGCAGCTGCTCGCCGATCAACGACAAAAGGAGGCTGCGGCGGGAGACTCCGATCGAGCGGAGCACCGCCAGCTCGAAGCCGCGCCCTCGGGCGCTGGTGACCACGGTGGCGACCCCCGATCCAGCCGCCAGCACGATGGCGGCGGCGGCGGCGAAAAGGAAGAAGAGATAGCCGAAAGCCAGCCCGCCGTGATTGAAGCGGTAGAGCAAAGGAGCCGGGGTCACGGTGGCGTTGATCTTGAAGCCGTCGGCGAGAAGCTGGCGGACGATGCGCTTTGGGGCGTGAGGCGCCAACCACACCTGGTCGGTGGTTGAGAACGGGGAGCCGTGCTCGGCATCGAGCGCAAGCGGGAGATCGAGCATGAAGCCGTATTCCCCGAGCCGGGGGAGGGCGACCGTCTCCCGCGAGATATTGAGCTGCAGCTCGCTGCCGTCGAAGTCTTCTACCGAGGCACTGACCGGGTCGCTCTCCTGCGCCGCCACGGTTGTGACCCCAGGCAGCGTGGCCGGCAGGAGTCCCGGACCCAGCTCGGGGATCAGCATCTCCGACTCGGAATTAGTGAAGTGAGTGACCAGCTGGCCGCTCGGCTGAGAGCTGGCATTGGCCCCTGGGAAAACGGTCTGCCAGTACCCGGGCAGAGAGAAACCGCCGAATTCGTTGAGCCAGGGAGACTTGCTGCTGGTTCGGGTCTGAAGGTGGGACAGGATGAGGGAGTACCTGGCCGTCTGGGGCCCGCCGGGGTTGGGGCCCCAGGCGGGCACCAGCGCGGTCACCCGGCAGCCGCCGGTGCAGGTGGTTGGCAGCTCAGCCACATAGGTGTGGGTGCCCTGACGCACCTCGCCGAAGTTGACCAGGGTCAGGTTGCTTCCCGGATCTAGAAGGTTGAACTGAAGGAACGGCTGGGGGACGACCGCGCTAGGCTCGGTCACCGTGAGCCGGACCTGAGTGCCCTGCATCACCATTTCGCGGGGCAGCTTGGGGCGCAGCCAGCGCGAGAGCTCCCCCAGGCTCAGGTTGCTGACCGAGCGCTGCCAGTAGGCGACCCGATTGAGCCGGGTGATGTCGACCGCCAGCAGCGCCTGGCTGGAGGTGATCGACTCCTCAGCTGCCATCGCGAACTTGCCGGACGGGTCGGCTTGGCGGACCGCGTCGACCAGGTTCACCGACGGAGGCACGGTGACCTTGAGCACCTTTGCCGCGCCGGTTTGGAAGTCGGCCCGGATCACCCGGTTGCTGGCCGCGACACTCCAGCCAACGACCGCGAAGGCGGCCAGGCCGGTGGCCAGCGAGAGCACCAGGATCTGGCGCAGATTGGCGGGGCGGCGGGTCACCTGGCGGAGCGCTAGATGAGCCGCCAACCGCGAAGTGTCGGCGGTCCAGCCGATGGCCACCCTGCAGGCGAGCGGTACCAGCCGAACTCCGATCACCCCCACCGCGACCGCGATGAGCGCAGGCGCGAATAAGGCCAGCGAGTTGGGGCTGCCCCCGCTGAGCACGCCCGAGACCCTGAGTTCGACGATTGCCGCCAGGGCCAGAACAACCGCGATCCCCTCGAAGGCAGCGCGCGCCACCGCCGAAGGCTGGGCCTCCGAACCAGTCAGCTCGTCGGAAAGCCGGCGACGTAGGATGCGCACCGCTCCCAGCACCGTGGCCAGGAGGCCTCCACCGAAAGCCGCCAGGGCCGCGTAGATGTCAAGCGGGGAATAGATCACCGGGGCGTTGTCCAAAAAAATCGCCGAGGCCAGGTGGATGGCAAGCCACCCCAACAGGGCACCAACCGGCAGGGCGGCGAGCAAGATCACCAAGGGCTCGAGTAGCCCCACCACCAGCACCGACCGCTGGCGGAAGCCGTGGAGCTTGGCGAGCGCGATCTCCCGCTGCCGCGACTCGACGGTACGGGAGACCAAACCGAAGAGGACGAACAGGGTGAGCAGGACCAGCTCCAGCGAAACCACCACGACGATCGCCAACATCAGGGTGTCCTGATGGGTCACCGAGTCGAGGGTGGCGACGAGTGGGGTTAGGGCGGGTGCCTCGTACTTCGTGTTCGCCGCGTAGGCGAACCCCTTCTCTGCCCGCACCAGCGCCTGAACGTTGTTGATGCCGACCGTACCCAGCCGCAGCCGGAACTGCACGAATGCGGTCAGCGGCAGGGAGCGCACCGTCGCCGGGACGGTGAACAAGGCGTCGACTTGCGGCAACTGCTGTCCGGGCGCCGGCGCGTGCTGGTGCAGGTACTGCGCGATGTTTGCCGAGTTGGTCGGCAGCCGCGCGTAGTCGAAGTAGTTGTAACCCATCCAGTAGGGGTTGCGGGCGGTGCCGACCTTGACGATGCCCACCACCGAGACCACGGTCGGGGTCGGCACGTTGTGGGAGCCCACCACCAACTGACTTCCCACATGCACCTGCAGCACCAGGGACGTGCGCTTGGTCACCGCCACCTGGTCGTCGGCCGTAGGACAGCTTCCTGAAATGAAGGTGAGGTGCGCGCAGACATCAGTCCGGGACAGCAGGTCGCTGGTGAACAGGTCACCTTCAGCGTTCGGAGCAACCGTGATCCCGGCGTCCAGCGTCAGGATCGCCGTGTGGTACCAACGGCCCAGGTGGTAGTGGCTGGCAACCGGCACCAGCGCGGCGGCCCGGATCGCCACGTCGGGGAGGGCAGGGCTCGGGATCGCGGTGACACCGTCCGCCGCCGCGGTTTGACCGGACAAGGTGGAGCTGAGCACGTGGCTGGAGACCGACGTGTAGTAGAAAGGACCGGCAGAGGCAGCCAGCACCGCTGCGGCAGCCACCACCAGCAAGGCGGCGGTGGCGCTCGCCCGCCACCTGAGGGCCCTGAGCAGAAGGAAGAACTGGTGCATCTCAGGGCTTGCCCGGCCTCAGCCGGGTAGCGGCCGCTCCGACTTGATCCCCGGGGACCCACCCAGAGTTCTCGCGGAGACCTGTGTCCAACCCGACCTCCGGCCAGCTCCACTCCGGCAGCGCGCATGCCCGGCGGAGCTTGGGTCGGCGAAACGTTGATTCTGGCCCCGGGACGCGCCAAGACTGACCAGTGGCTCTCCAGCCCCCGGCTTCATCGCCTCGTGCCCTGCAACTTGACCTTCCCACTCCGATCAGGGTCGCAACCGTGCGACGCGATCCACTCAGCCCCCACTGCTGATCGTGAGAAGACCGCCGGCCCCGGCGCGGAGCTCAACAGTCCCGTCTGCGCACTGACGGGTCCACTTTACGCCCGGCCACGGCGTGATGGTAAGCGCTCCCCAGCTCCACGGAGTCCGCGTGTCCCGCCGCCGAACCGCCGAGAGCTGGCGGGGCGGGATCTCGGCAGCCGTCAGGCGAGCGCGCCCTCCCGCTCAGGCTCATCGGCTGTGGCCAGGTCCACCAGCTGGGAGCCATCGTGGTGGTTCAGAGCGGCCCAAATGAGCCCCGGCTGTGGCTGCGGCTGGGGGAGCGATTCGGTCGACGAGACCTGAGGTTGCGGCGCCACGACCGGTTGGGAAGCCGGCTTGCCGCGGAGCAGAAGCGCCGCCACCAGAATGGCAGCCACCACGGCCGCAGCCGCGACCAGAAAGCCCTGGTGGTAGCCGGCGGTGAGAGCCGCACCCTGGCTGCTCCCACCCGCCAGTAAACGAATGGTTGTGGAGCTGGAGATTCCCGCCACCAGGGCGACGCCGAGGGCGGCTCCGACCTGGAGGGTAACGTTGGCCAGCCCAGATGCCAGACCGGAGTCCTCGGGCCGGGTGTCCGACATCGCCAAGGCGATGCTGGGCATGAAGAAGAGACCAGAACCGACGCCGAGAAGGAGCAGCGCGGGAAGGATGCTGAGGAGGTAGCTGGCGTGCTGGGGCGCCTGAGCGAGCAGGGCCAAGGCAGCAGTCACCAGCGCCAGTCCCCAGAGCACCGAGGTCTTGGGTCCGAAACGAGCTACCACACGCTTGGTGATCACCAGCGAGAAGAGCGCCACCGCCAGGTTGGAGGGCAGGAAGGCGAGTCCGGTCTCCACCGCCCCGTAGCCAAGCACTCGCTGGAGATACAGTGATCCCAGGAAGTAGGTGCCGAATAGCCCCACGGGAAAGAGCAGCCGTGCCAGCTGAGCTCCAGTCCGAGCCCGGGAACGAAAGATCCGGAGCGGGACGAGCGGGTTCTTCACCTGCGACTCGACCACCGCGAACGCCAGCCCCGCCAAGACGGCGAGTGCCGCCAATCCCAGGGTTAATTCGGCGCCCCACCCGTTCTGACCGGCACTGACCAGAGCGGAGACCGCCAGGGAAGGGGCGGCGGTCACCAGGACCGCCCCGGCGAGGTCGACGCCGTGGTGCAGCCCCAGTCCCTTGGTGCTGGGGATCAGCATCGAGCCCAGACCCAGCACCGCCAGTCCGATCGGGAGGTTGATGAAGAAGATCCAGTGCCAGCTCACCGCCTGGGTCAGCACGCCACCCACCAGCAGCCCGACCGAGCCGCCGGCAGAGGCCACGAAGGCGTACACGCCCATCGCGGCCACGCGCTGGCGCGGTTCCGGGAAGAGGGTGACCAGAATGCTCAGCACCATGGAGGCCATCACCGCGGCCCCGGCGCCCTGCAGGAAGCGGGCGCCGATCAACAGAGCCTGGTCGCCAGATAGGCCGCAGAGGACCGAGCTAGCGGTGAAGAGCAGCACCCCAAAGGTGAAGACGCGCTTGCGGCCGAGCAGATCCCCGAGGCGACCCGCCAGCAGGAGCAGGCCGCCGAAGGTGATCAGGTAGGCGTCGATCACCCAGGCCCCCGAGGACTGGGAGAACTGAAGGTCACGCTGCAGAACTGGCAGGGCCACGTTGACCACCGTGGCATCCAGGACGATCATCAGCTGCCCGGCGCAGAGAACTACCAACGCCAGCCAGCGACGAAGGCTGACCGGAGCCTCCTCTACTAGGCTTCCGCCGCTTACTCCTCGCGCCGCCGTCGTCCTCTGAGCTGAGATCCCCGCCTTAGCCATCAACCGCATCCAGCACCTCCCGGGTGGTATTGTTTGACGTGCATCGTACCAGAATAGTTTGATGACTGTCAAACAATGACCATAACCGCGGCGCTCGACGACGGCGACCTGAGCGAGGTCGCGCCTCCCGTCGCCGGCATCACCACCCTGCTGCAGGCCCTGGCTGACCCGGTCCGGATGGAGTTGCTGCGAGCCCTCGCCGGCTCCGAACAGCCAATCTCCTGCGGCAGCTTCCAGGTCCCGGTAACCAAATCCACCTTGAGCCACCATCTCCGGGTGCTGCGGGAGGCTGGGGTGATCGAGCAGAGGTGCGATGGGACCCGCAGGCTCACCTCACTCAGACGGGGTGATCTGGATGACCGCTATCCCGGCTTGCTCCAGAGCCTGCTCCAGGCTCCGGTCGAGCAGATCATCGCTCGCTGAGGGTTAGCGGCGACCACAGGTCGCGCAGAGAGGCCATGGGCGAGCCACAACTAGAGCCCGAGGTGGCTCAGGCGCTCGAGGACCTGGCCCAGCTGCCAGCCCGGGGCGGACCGCTGCGAGTCGGATCCCGGCTGGTGCCGGTTAGCCGTCTGGACAAGAAGCTTTGGCCGGAAGACGGGATAACCAAGCGGGAGCTGATCGAGTACGAACTGCGTATTTCAGCCTTCCTCCTTCCCCACCTCCGGGATCGGGCGGTCGTCATCCAGGCCTTCCCGGACGGCATCGGGGGGAAGAGCTTTTGGCGCCGGGTGGCGCCCGACACCGCGCCCCGCTGGATCCCTCGCTGGAAGGCACACCCCGGAGCTCCAACCGTCTGTCCGCTGGTCCAGGAGGCAGCAGCCCTGGTGTGGTTCGCGAATCAAGGCGCGATCGAGATCCACCCCTGGCATTCTCGGCGGGATCGGCCCACCCGCCCCGATTGGGCGGTCTTCGACCTCGACCCCGGTTCCGAAGGAGGCTGGGAGGAGGCGATCACGGTGGCTCGCATGATCAAAGCCGAACTGGACCGGGTCGGGCTTCGAGCCTGGCTCAAGACGACCGGCCAGTCAGGGCTGCACATCTATGTACCCCTGCGCCGCCGCGTGGAAGAGGACCAGGTGCGGGTCTGGGTTGGTCAGTTGGCCAGCCAGGTCGCCCGGGCCTTACCCGACTTGGTCAGCGAGGAATGGAAGGTTGGTGAGCGCCGAGGACGGCTCCGTGTCGACTACACCCAGAACGTGGTTGGCAAGACCCTGGCTGCGGTCTACTCTCCCCGTCCGGCTCCGGGAGCACCGGTCTCGGCCCCGATCGAATGGGATGAGCTGGACCGAGTCGATCCCCGGCTCTTCACGATCCGGACCGTCCTGGAGCGGGTGCGCCTCCACGGTGATCTCTTTCTGCCGGTGCTGAGGGGTGGCCAGAGCCTGCCCAGGCTGCCTTCGAACTCGCGCCGCGACCCGGCGAGGGGCGAGCAAGCGCGGAGGAAGTAGTCCCTCGGGCTTAGGACTCCACTCAGAAGTAGTGGCGGCGCCCACCGATCGCGTGACCCAGGCTGCCGAGGACCCAGAGGGCGAGCCCGATCAGGACCAGGATGAGTCCGATCGTCCAAAGAAAAGGAATCGTTAGAACGAAGCCGACGATGAGCAAGATGATGCCCAGTACGATCACGCTGAGTCCTCCAATGAAATTGGCCGCTCTGCTGCCGGTGGCTCCGGATCTGCCCGGTCCTCCCGGCGCCTGATCCCTTTAGCGGATTCGGGCCCCGGTCGTTACGATGAGCGGCCCGCGGCGGGGCGCAAGAATCGAATTCCCAGCCAGCCTTTGATCTCCCTTAGTGGGCAATCACCGGGCCCGGAGCAGATCGGTAAACTCCGCCAGTCCGCTGTCGCTTTCTGGGGAGCCGAGAATCGTGACCTGGAGCTGGTCGGCGGCCTGGCAGGCTCCCACTCCTTGGTGCTCCACCGGAAGGTGGATCTCCAACGGGGGCACGCCGGGAATAGCCGCGTTTGAGGTGGCTCGGGCGGGCCTGCTTCGTGCCGGTGGCGCGATCGAGTGAGTGCCGCCGCCGCTCCGCTGGACGGAGCCGGAAGCACCAAGCTGGAGGAGCGGTCTCTTCAGGTCATCCTGGCCCTGCTGCTCTGGACTGGAATCGCCTACCTGAGCCATACACCGCCGATGCCCGCCTGGGTCGAGCCGCTGGCACCCCTCCCCTCTCTCCTGCTGGTCACCGACGCGCTGGGGCCGCGGCCGTTAGGGGCGCGCTTCCTTCGCCTGCACCGCTCCCGTCGGCGGTGGGCGGCAGCTCTCATTCTGCTGGCCAGTGGATTGCTGCTCTTTCAGCTGACCGAAGCGCAGCCAGAGACCGACCAGGCGGTGCTGCTCAAGTGCGCATCGCGCTCCCTCCTCAGCAATAGCGATCCGTACCTGCTCTACGAGCCGCAGTGCGCCGCCGAGGTTGGCTATCGAGGGGTCAACCTGACCCCGATTGCCACCGGCCCTTTTGCCCATCTGCACAGGGTCCCGTCGCCGTACCAGCAGCGGGTGGCGGAGCTGCGAGATCAGCACTCCGGCGGCCACGGGGGCTTCATTCCGTACGGCTACCCCCCGGACGCCAGCCTGCTCCTGCTGCCGGTGGCTTTCGGTCCCTGGCTGGCCGTCTGGGGCTACGTGATGGCGCTCTGCATCGTGCTGCTTTTCTGCATTTGGGGCCGGGCCCCACGCCCCCCGGGCTGGGTCTTTTTGTTGGCGCTCCAAGTGCTCAGTTTGAGCATCATGGCGTCCGCCTTCACCCTCGGCTGGGATCCGGAATACCTCAGCTATCTCCTACTTGCGCTGGCGTTCGCCAGAATCGACCAGCCCCGTGTGAGTTCGCTAGCGCTGGCAGCGGCCGTGTGCACCAACCAACTGACCTGGGTGGCACTGCCCATCTACCTGGCGATCACCCTGCGCGAATCCGACTGGCGCCCCCGGCTCAGCTGGTTGCTGGGCGGCCTGATCGTGGGTGTGGTTCCCTGGTGGATCTGGGACCACGCGCTACCGTCGGAGATAGCGCACGTGCTCACCCTGCCCTACTTTCCAGGAGGACAGTCGATCGGGGCGCTGTCCTCATCTCCGGCCCACACGGTGCTTTACCTGCTCGGATTACTGGCTGGGATTGCGGCTTGCACTGTGATCGCCTGGCGGTACGGCTCTTGGCGCTGGGCCATGGCCGGGGTCGTCTGGGGAAGCTTCATCCTCAGCCCGCGTGGGTTCGGATACTACTTTCTGCCGATGTTCTGGCTCAGTCCGGCGATTCTCCTGGGTGCTTGGCGTCTGGGCCGCGCCCACCTCTCCGCTGCCACAGTGAATTTCCAGCAACCGGCATAGGTCGGCACCGAGTTGAGTCCTCGCCTGGTCGGTTCGTCCCAGCCGCCATCGAAGCTTCGGGCCACGGCTAGCGACCACCCATTGCCACTGATGCCGAAGGAGTCGCGCAATGTCCCGTGAGGCGCAGCGATTCAGGAGTCCCTGGCTCCCCTGCCTTGCCCTTGGGGCATCCGCCGTCTTTCTGGCATGGGGTGGCTACTTCCTCATGTTCTTCCACTTCAGTCCCTATGACGACGAGGGCTATCTGCTGATTTCGCTGCAGTCTTTTCTGCGCGGAGGGCACCTGTACAGCCAGGTCTACAGTGAATACGGGCCCTTTTTTCACGAAGTTATGGGCGCACTGTTTTCGATTCCCGGATTCGGAGTCTCGCCGCAACACGGGCGCGAGGTGACGCTCGGGATATGGGTGGTCTGCTCCTGCTTAGTGGGTGTCTGCACTCTCAGACTGACCCGGAGTTGGCTTCTGGGTCTGGCCGCGGAGTGGACAGCTTTCAGCTTGCTCTTCGTGTTGATCAAGGAGCCGCTGCACCCGGTTGGGCTGCTCAGCCTGCAGGCTGCCCTGCTGCTGGTAGTCGTGGCATTCGTGCTCCCCCGGCATCGCCGCACGGGATTGCTTCTGGTGGGGGCGCTGGTCGGATCGATCCTGATGGTGAAGGCGAATATCGGCGCCTTTACCGCAGTTGCGGTGTTCTTCTGGCTCAGCGCCAATCTCGCCTCACCCACTGCCCGGCGGTGGCTGTTGACCACTGCGTCTCTGGCCATGGCCGGAGGGCCCGTGGCACTCATCGTCCTGCTGCCCTCACCGGGGTGGGGCGACGGGTTCGGGGTATTACTGGCACTGGCCGGAGCTGCCCTCGCCCTGGTCTCCAGCTCCCTGTCAGCTGAGTCCCGGTCGGGACGGGTCGAGGACCTCGCCTGGGCCTTAGGTGGCGGGCTTGCCCTCTCCGCGATGAGCGTGGCGGTGATATTCGCATTGGGAACCAGTCCGGCAGCGGTGGTCACCGGCACCCTGGTCGCCCCGCTGGCCCATCCGCAGGGTTTCTACATTCCCCTTCATCTGAGCCCGGCGGACCTCGCCCTTAGCGCGATGACGGTTCCGGTGGCTGGTCTCTACCTCCTCCTCCGGCGATCGACCAGCTCGGCTCGACGCGCAGTCCGGATGGAGAGTTTGCTACGCCTCGTCATCGGCGTCTTGATCCTGCTGGCCGCGACGTCAAGCGACGTCGGGTCCGCCACGCTGGTCTGGATCATCGTGCTGCCTCCGCGCGGTCTCAACGGCGTGCCGGCGAGCCGGTCCGTGAGCGTGAGCCAGCGGTTGGCCCTCGCCGTACTGGCCCTCCTATGGACGCTCAACGTCTACCCGGTCAACGGCAGTCAGCGGGCTATCGCTGAACTGCCCGCCTTGATGGTCGGGTTGCTGGCGATCGGGGACGCGTGGCAGGCACACCGATCGCTGCTCCCCAGCGCCGGGTCAGTCCGTGCGCGGGGATTGATCACCGGCGCGTTGGTTGCCATCGTGGTGCTTTTGGTCGCGGTATTTTCCGACGGACAGCTGATTATTCGCGGCTACACGACCTATCGGACGGAGACCCCTCTCCGACTAGCCGGAAGCGCAGGCATCCGGCTACCCAGCTCCCAGGTGGCTCAGTTCCGCACCATCGTGAACCAGCTGCACGCTCACTGTTCGACCTTCTTTTCCGAGCCGGGATTCAATAGTCTTTACTTCTTTTCCGGAGATAAGCCCCCGACTCTGCTCAACAGCAGCAGCTGGATCGTCGGCATGAACTCGCACCAGCAGGCGGAGATCGTACGTCAGCTGAAATCGGTGACCGACCTGTGCATTGTGAAGTCCCAGGTCGAGATCGGTTACTGGCTTCGCGGCAGACCACTTCCCCAGCGGCCACTGGTGCGGTACATCGAGGGTAGCTTCCGTCCTTTGGTCACGGTTGCGAAGTACCAGATCCTGGTTAGGAAGAACTGATGACCGCAATGGCGATTGGCCTCGGTCTGGCAGTAGCAAACGACCGTGGATGATTTGAACGATCCGAGTAGCTGAGACGTATACCGATCGTGCTTCCCTCCCCGCTGCGGAGCGAGCCGGGAGCGACGGGCACCGTAATCACCTACCGCGGCTGGCCCTTATACAGGTGCTCCGGTGACAGCGCGAACAAGCAGGCGGGCGACTGTCTCGGGGTCACCACCGAAACAGATGGGCGGCCATGAGCGGCTTTGCCTACAGTGGCCCCATGACTGGCGGAATCGGGCTCAATCTGGAGCCGGGCCAGGACCCCCGCGCCCCCGGTGACGAAGTCACGGACCACGAGCAGCTCGGGATCGCTTTCCTCACTCATCGTTCCGAACTGCTGGGTTTTGCCCGCAAGTCTCTGGGCGATCAGTCGCTGGCCGAGGAGGCGGTGCAGGAGACCTTCGTCCGGGCGCTTAGGGCGCGGTCCGGATTCGATCCCCGGAGAGGTGCCATGCGCTCGTGGCTGTTCAGCATCGAACGCCGAATCATCGTTGACCTGGCTCGCTCTCGCCGAGCCCACCCCGCCCAGAAGCTTGATCCCAACAGCGTGGCAGCGGCCGACCAGCTCGACGTGGCGATGCGGACCTGGAACGTGGAAGAGGCGCTCCGGCGGCTCAGCGGTGAGCATCGTCGGGTGGTGCTGGAGATCTACTACCGGGGCCGGTCCAGCCGAGAGGTTGCTCGCGAACTCGGAGTCCCGGAGGGCACCGTGCGCAGTCGCCTCTACTACGCCCTCCGGGCCTTGCGAATTGCCCTGGGAGAGGGAGACTGATGCCGCGCGACTGCGATCAGTGGCGCGGGGACCTGTCGCTGGCCGCGATAGGCCGGCTCGGGGCCTCGGACCGCTTGGCGCTGGATGCTCATCTCGCGACCTGCCGTGGGTGTAGCAGTGAGTTGGCCGAGCTGGAGACAGTCGGCCACGTGCTCGCCCTGGCGGACCCGTTGCTGGTCGACCCGGAGTACAACCGGCCACCAGCCATTAGCGCGGCTGGAGCGCCCCCGGCCAGCAAGCCAGCGACGCCCCGACTCCGGCACTCCCTCCGCTGGGCACTGGGAGGACTGGGGGTAGCGGTTCTAGCTGGTGCCAGCTTGCTCTGGCTGGGGCCCCTGTTCGACCACGACATCTCCGTCACGCTCCACGGCAGCCGGGGAGTCCAAGCGACGGCAGTTCTCACCGCCGAGCACTGGGGTACCGACCTCTCGCTCCAGGTCGCGGGCCAGCCCGCGGGTCGGGTCTACCACGTCTCGATGGAGTCTAGGAGCGGAACCTGGTGGCAGGCGGGGAGCTACCGATCGGAGAGTGGCGCTGTCCGTGTGGATCTCGCCTGTGGCGTCAGCCCAACTCAGGTCGACCGGATCTGGGTCGAGGACGGGAGCGGGCGGATCGTGCTCCGCGCCTACCTGAGCTGAGGCTTGCGCCCACCCGCCTGTGGACGGGTCGGACGCGCGCGAGAGGGCCGGCGGGCCCGGCGCACGTGGTTGCGTCCAGCCCGTTTGGCAAGGTACATGGCGGCGTCCGCGGCCGCCAGGAACGAAGCCCCGTCGAGGTACGACGGCGAGGATCCGGCAACTCCGATGGACACTGTGACCGGCCGGGGCGACGGCGTCACTTCGACCCGCTCCCGCAGGTCGCCGGCGACCTCGACGGCGGCCTCCAGCTCGGTGTCCGGCAGCAGCACCACGAATTCGTCGCCGCCGTAGCGGGCGGCCAGGTCACCGCGCCGAAGTCGCTGCCGGATCACCGCCGCCACCTGCTGGAGGATGTGGTCTCCAGTGGCGTGGTCCCATTGGTCGTTGACCTCTTTGAAGTGGTCGAGGTCGCAGAACAGGACCGCGCAGGGGCGCCCGCTCCGCTCGGCCCGGAGCAGTTCTCGGGCCAAGGCATCTTCCAGCACGTGCCGGTTGTGAAGCCCGGTCAAGGAATCGGTCATGGCCAACTGCTCCAGCTGCTGATGCAGCTGGACCCGGGAGATGGCGGCAGCGCACTGGTCGGCGAAGAGCTCCAGCGCCTGCACGGTGGCAAGGCCCGGGTACTGCTGATCGACCGGCTCGTCGAGAGAGAGCAGCCCCAGCCGGTTCTGACCGTCGTCGAGCGGAATGGTCAGGGAATCGAGCGGATGCCATAGTCCGGGATGCCAACCAGAGGCCAGCTCGGGCACGCTCAGGGCGAAGTCGAGGATGGAGTTCTCCGGCATCTGGTGACAGCGATGGTCGAAAAGGTAGGACCGACTGATCGCCATCTCTGGCAGCATGAGGGGAAGCATTCCCTCCATCGGGAAAGGATTGGCTCGCATCCGGGCGATGTCCTCGTCGCTCACCCCGACGGTCGCGCGCAGGTGGAGCAGCCCGGTGCTGGGGTCGAGGATGTACACCGCCACTCCGGCAAATCCCCCGGCGGCGGCGAGGATATTGGCGATCCGGCCCAACACCTCGTCGAGCCCCAGGGCCTCATGCATGCTGGCGCTGGCCTCGAGGAGCCCCCGCAAAAGCCGGCGCTCCCGTTCCAGCGCCACCTGATCGGGTACTCCCTTGGTGCTGAGGTCAGGCGCCAGGGCGACCTCAACCGGCCGCCTGCTGCTCAGCACCGCCGGTCCCTGGCAAAGAGTGGCGAATTTCCACCGAAACGGCTCCAAGGTCCAAGTCTCCTCGGCGCTGTCACTGGTTCCCGGCGGCGGGCACACTTCTCCCACTTGCTCACCGGCTGACCTTAGAGCCTCGGATTGACCACCAACTAGAGGCGACCAAGCTGGTGCGGACGAGTTACCCGCACGTGACGCCCTAGTCAGGAGCAGGGCCCTGGGCGGGAGTCTCCACCACCGGCCGGCCGAACTGAGACGGATCGAAAAGTAGTGACCTCGGCCGGGACCAAGGCTGGCAGCCTTCGAGCCCGACCCGGCTCATGAGCCTGTTGGCGAGCGACCCGGCTTACCTCCGGCCGGCGCGATAGCTGCTGGTTATTGTGATCGCCAGCCAGGGTGCAGTGGACTCCTGCGAGGCGCCAAGCCCCGCCGCCTGTGGGTTATCTACCCGACTTCCCCAGTCGACAACTCGAGGGGTGTACCAAGAGTACTGGTACTATCGCCGCTTACCGCCGCCCCCGGACCACCAAGGCTGGGAGGCACCTCCACCGCTGTCCACCGCCAGGTGCCTCAGCCGACACCCAGGATTCCCACAATGAGTACCCCAGTCGACCCGTCGGGAACTCCCGCCGGGTCAAATCGGTCACCCCAGCCCACCGAGGCAGAACCACCGGAGTCCTTGAGCTCCCGGGGGCAGGGTTGGCGGAATCTCCTCAAGGAAACTCCCCTACGTCACTCGGTCGACGCGGTCCAGTACGGGGTCGGGGTCTTTTTGCTGATCATCGCTGTGGTGGTGCTGATCCGCACCGCCATCAACTTCCTCTCCTCCCAGTCAAGCTATCCCCAGAGTCTCATCAGTGCCATCGACGGGGTGCTGATCGTGATCATCGTGGTCGACGTTCTGCGCACGGTGCTCACCCACTTCGAGGGCTCGGGGTTCCCGCTGCGGCCCTTCCTGATCATCGGCATCATCTCGGCGGTACGGGACATTCTCTCGGTCTCCGCCCGGTTGGCCCTGCAGGGGCCAGTGAGCGGCGCCGGCTTTGAGCGGTCGGCGATCGAGCTGGGGGTGAGCAGCGGGGTGGCCGTGGCGCTCTCCGTGGCACTGGTCCTCACCCGAGCCAGTGAGGTGACGGCACCGGCTGAGGCGTAGCCTCCTCTTCTGGCCTGCCTCCGAATCTCCAAATCCGGCTGAGCGCTCCGGTCCTGGATCTCCGGGCCCTGGTCCAGGAGATGCCCGCCGGCCATCACTCAAACCAGGCAACTGTTCGCCGGGATACCCATCGCGACTCCGACCAACACCGGCTTGAGCAACGCTCCCGGCTCGGCCTGATCGATCGGCCGGCTTCCCCGCCATCTCCCAACCCGGTGGGCAACCGACTAGCCCGGCTCGGATCGCCGGCTCCCAACTACGATCTGAGGATGACACGCTTCAGCGAGTTCCAGTCGGAGATCTACCGAGGTGGACTGGTGGGCAACACCCCCAAGCTGCCACTGACCGCCGACGGACTCGAGCAGGCGGCCAGTGCGGTGATGGACCCAGAGGTGTACGCCTACGTCGCGGGTTCGGCCGGGACCGAGTCGACCACTCGAGCCAATCGAGCGGCTTTTCGCAGGTGGGAGATCGTGCCCAGGCATCTCAGAGGTGTCGCCGAGCGCGACCTGTCCGTCTCACTCTTCGGGTCCACCTTGGTCGCTCCGGTCCTGCTGGCCCCGATTGGAGCGCTCGGCGCGGTCAGACCCGAGGGCGAGCTCGCGGTGGCTCGCGCCGCGGCCGAGCTCGGAGTGCCGATGACGCTCTCCACTCTCTCCAGCTCCACGCTGGAGGAGGTCGCGGCGGAGCTCAGCCGCACCTGTCCGTCCCCTAGCCAGCCAGACGGAGCCCGGGGCGTCGGCTGGTTCCAGCTGTACTGGCCCACCGACCGGGAACTTGCCCAGAGCTTGGTGCAGCGAGCCGAACGGGCCGGGTATCAGGCGCTGGTGGTGACGCTCGACAACTGGACGCTCGCCTGGCGCCCCCGCGATCTGGCCAACGGCTATCTGCCTTTCCATCGGGGAGTGGGACTGGCCAACTACCTGTCCGACCCCGTCTTCCGCTCCCGCCTGGCCACTCCCCCCGAAGATGACCTCCAGCCGGCTATCGAACTCTGGTCCGAGATCTTCCCCCACCCTGGGCTCCGCTGGCCGGATCTCAGCTGGCTGCGGGCTCAGACCGGGCTGCCGATCCTGCTCAAGGGAATCTGCCACCCTGACGACGCGCAGGCGGCGACAGATGCCGGGGTCGACGGGCTGGTCGTCTCGAATCACGGGGGCCGGCAGGTCGACGGGGCTCGAGCGGCCCTGGACTGTCTGCCGGAGGTGGTGAGCGCCAGTGGAGAGCTGCCGGTGCTCTTCGATTCCGGGATCAGGACCGGCTCGGACGTGGTCAAAGCGCTGGCCCTGGGGGCCAAGGCGATCCTGCTGGGTCGTCCTTACGTGTACGGTCTGGCGCTAGCTGGCCAGCTCGGGGTAGTGCATGCCCTGCGCTGTCTTCTGGCCGATCTCGACCTGAGCGTGGGGCTCAGCGGGGAGGCGGGAACCGCCTCCCTCGGGCGAGATGTCCTGGTGCGCGCGAACGATGACCACGGGGCCGAGTACTAGCCAGATCGTCCACGGCCCGGGGACGGCTAGCTGAACTGGCGCCGCCGGGGGATTGAGACCGCTAGATCAGCGACCCAGGCAAGCTGAAAAGCTGCGGCAAGTCAGACCAGGGGGTATGAGTCTTCTGCCGGCACGGACGCCGCGGGTGGCAATACCGCCCCGACCGGGCGGAAGGACCGGCGTCCCGTTCAGAGTCGCTGGCGCCCAGAGAAGGCCCTGGCCAAGGTGCGTTCATCCGCGTAGGCCAGCTCTCCGCCCACCGGAAGTCCGTGAGCCAGTCTGGTCACCTTCACGCCACTTATCTCCAAACGGCGGTGCAGGTAGGAGGCGGTCGCCTCTCCCTCTATGTCGGAGTCCGTGGCCAGGATCACCTCGCCGATCCCCCCCTCCTTGACCCTGGACAGCAGTTCATCGGCATGGATCTCGCCGGGGCCCACCCCGTCCAGCGGGGAGAGGGCGGCGCCCAAGACGTGGTACAGACCGCGATACTCGCCGCTGCGCTCGATGGCGAGCACATCACTCGGGTCCTCAACGATGCAGAGCAGCGTTTGATCCCGGCCCGGCTGGCCGCAGATGGAGCAGAGCTCGCCCCGCAGTGCGAGAAAGAAGCAGCGGGGACAGCTGCCCACCTCCTGGACTACGTCGGCGACCGCTCGCGAGAGCGCGAGACCATGGGCCGGCGCGATCCGCACGGCGTGGAATGCCAGACGCTGGGCGGTCTTCGAACCGATCCCCGGATAGCGGGCAAACTCCTCCGCCAGCCGCTCCAGCGGTGGCGGCAGCAGCCCCACTAGCGGGTCCCTAGGCTCGGGGCTGCGGTCAGCGGAGCCCGGGTGGGAGCAAGCCTGGAGGAAGCAGCGATTCCATCGACCGCGCGGCCAGCTCTCGGGAGCGTTCCAAGGCGTCGTTCACCGCGGCCAGGACGAGGTCGCTCAGAAGCTCGACACCCTCTTCCAGGACATCGGGATCGATGGTGACCCCAGTGATCCGCTGCTGCCCGTTGGCTCGTGCTGTAACCGCCCCGCCGCCAGCGCTCCCCTCCACTTCCTTGTTGGCCAGATGCCCCTGGGCCTCTTCCAGCTGCCGCAGCATGTTCTGCTGCATCTGGCGCAATTGCTTGGGATTCGGCTGCGGCACTGATTAGGGCTCCTGTGACTGATTCGCGCTCATTCTAGGCGGCGCCTCCGGGCGCCTTACCGTTTGTCCCCGGTGCCCAGCCGGGTGACTCGGCTGCCGGGGAAGACGTTCATGGCCTGGCTCAGCGCCGAGGCGGAACCCCCGGCCGGGCTCGGTTCTTGCTCCTTATCGCTAGGCGGAGGCGCCCCGGGGTCGGGAGCGGTCACCACCACCACCGCTACCTCCTCTCCCAGCACCTCTCGGCAGGCCCTTTCCAGCAGCTCCCGGTTGGCCGGCGACTGGATTCGCTCCCGGTGAAATTCGTACTTCCGCTCGAATTCCACGGTGAGGACTCCATCCCGGCGGCTGACCGTGCGGACCTCCTGCAGCAGCGCCTTCACCGGCAGGTGGTCCCGGCCCAACCAGTCCAGGATCTCAGGCCAGCGCGTGAACCCAGGCTCGGGCGAGGGTAAGGGAGGCGCGGTCGGGGCTGACTCTGGCGCTTCCCCTTTCTTGGTCGAGCCCTCTGTTAGCGACGCTTCCTCTGAAGCCCCACCTGGTGGCGGCAGAGCGGTCGGATTCGAAGTCATCGGGGGCAACTCTCCAACCGTCAGCTGAGGGGCCGGTTGGCGGGCGGGCGGGGGCGTCGGGGAGAGCGTCGCCGCAGGCTTCTCACGAGTGGGGAGATCCCGATTGCCATCGCTGCAGAGCCGGAGCAGGCTCGCCTCCAGAGCCATCCAGGGGTCGTCGGCCCGGCGCAGCTCCGCCCCAGCCCTGGCGGCAGCCGCCATCACCTCGAGCCAGAAACCGGCCGGTGCGGGAATGGCTTCAAGTTCGGCCGCGTCGGCGCCGGCCGCTCCTCCCAGCTCCCTCCAGAGATAGAGCTTGGCGAGCGCTCCCAGCGACCGCATCAACTGGCGGGGCTCCACTCCGGCAGCCTGCAGTTCGTGCAGCTCTCTCCAGGCTGCACCCATCTCGCCTTGGGCCAGCTCCCGCACCAGTCGCAGAAGGGCCCGGGGATCGGCCATCCCCAGCCCTTGCTGGACCGCATCGCGGTTGAGTTCCCCCGGGGCTAGGCCCAGCAGCCGATCCAAGAGAGAGAGGGCGTCCCGCACTGAGCCCGCGCCCCCCTCGGCCACCAGCGCCAGAGCGTCCTCGGTGGCGGTGACTCCCTCCTGAGCACAGATCTGGGCCAGATGGGCCGCTATCGCGTCCACCGGAATCCTCCGGAAGTCGAACTGCTGGCAGCGCGAGAGCACGGTCTCGGTCAACCGCTGTGGCTCGGTCGTGGCGAGGATGAAGCAAGCGTGCTCGGGAGGCTCCTCCAGGGTCTTGAGGAAGGCATTGCTGGCATCGGCGGTGAGCATGTGGGCCTCGTCGATGATGTAGACCTTGGTCCGGAACTGACTGGGAAGGAACTGGGCGCGCTCCCGAAGGTCGCGGATTTCGTCGATTCCTCGGTTGGTGGCTGCGTCGATCTCGATCACGTCGAGACAGCGCCCTCCGGTGATCGAGACGCAGGCGGAGCACTCCCCGCAGGGCTCCCCGTCTTGGACCTGCTCGCAGTTGATGGCCTTGGCCAGGATTCGGGCGGCGCTGGTTTTTCCCGTGCCCCTGATCCCACTGAACAGGTAGGCGTGGCTGAGCCGGCCATCTCGAACGGCGTGGCGCAGCGTCTGAGCCACCACCTCCTGTCCGACCAATTCGGCGAAGCGCTGCGGCCGATACTTGAGGTAGAGGGTCAGGCGGACCGAACTGGCGCTGCTCACGTCGATGTAGATGATCGCGCACCGGTAGCCTCACCACCACCGCGACGGGCCGCTAGGCCCGGGGGCCTAGCCACCCGCGCTCCGGTCGTGACCCGGCCGGTCAGTTGCCCCCTGCCAGGAACCCGCCGCCCCTGGCAGGGGGTCGGGATGATCGCGCACCCCTCTTTGTCGAGGCGCCCCCGGCGCTGTCCGACCACTGAGCTCGAGCCGGGGAGCCCGGCGGCACTCCAGATGTTCCGCGTACCGCTGCTTCCTTCCGGACCTGACGGGGTTAGCGGTCGCTGGTTGCGCCGGACCCGGCTGTCAACGCTCCGATGGCCGGGGCTGACCCGATGACACCTCCCCGCGGAGGGGAATTCGACCCCGCTGTAGCGGATTGCGGGTACAGGGCACCGCTAACTCCCCGTCTAGCGCGATCAGCCCGATTCTATCCTGCCTGATCGGAGGGCGAGCCCCCCTCAGTGGTGCTGACCTGATCGCCCAGACGGTGCTCCTCGCCCCGGCGCAATCGGGCCAGGTTCTCCTGGTGGCGGTAGACGAGGAATCCCAAAGCGAAGACGCTGAAAACGGCACCCTTCTTGGGGCGATCCCCGGCTCGCGCCAGCGCCACCGTGGCCGCGACCCCCACCCCGGTGAGGGCGCCCACCGACACGTAGCGGGTGGCCGCCGAGGTGGCGATCCCGACAGCAGCCGCCGCCGTCGCCGCGGGCCGGTCTATGGCGATCAGCGATCCCCAACAGGTGAGCACTGAGCGTCCTCCCTGGAACTCCGCGAAGAGGGGCCAGCTGTGGCCCAGCGCCGCGCCCACCGCTGCTCCGACCGCGCCCTGATCACCTCCGATCCCCTCCCCCAACCGGGCCGCCAGGTAGCCCTTGGCGCTGTCCAGGCCAAAGGTGGCGGCCGCCGCTGCCGGCCCAGCCGTACGCAGGACGTTGGTCGCCCCGCTGACTCGACTGCCGAACTTGCGCACGTCCACCCCGGCCGTCAGCCGGCCCACCATCACCCCCATGGGGAGCGAGCCCAGCAGGTAGCCGGCGCCGGTGGCGAGTGCGACCCGGCCGATTTTCAATGCCACGGTCGCCGAGTGTACGAAGCGCAGCCTGCTCGAGCGAGGTCGCTCAGGAGGTGGCAAGCCCCACGAACTGCGAGGTGGGATCGTCGGTGAGCGCGGTCACCTGGGTGCTACCCGGGTTGGCCAGCACCACCTGTGAGAGCGGGGCCGCGCCCCGGCGGGCGTAGGTCAGCTGCGAGTACTGCGTCGCCACGATCAGCCCGTTCGGCAGCCAGCCGTCGGGGACCAGGCCCGCGCCTCCGACCAACTGGATCGCCCCGGTCGCAACGTCGAGGATCTCCATCTGCGCATGGAGGTCGGCTGAGCTCGAACTCGACCCGCAGCCAGCGCAGTCGTCGAAGAGGATCTCTTGGCCGGAGTCGTCCCAGAAAGCGGCGCCGTAGCCACTCCCTGCCGGCAGTGACCAGGACCCGGTGCTGATCCCGGCTGTTCCGGTCTCCAGCTCCGTGGCCTGGCCGCCACCCTGCTGGAAGCAGACGTACTCCCCGTTGCCGGCAACCGCCTCGATCGGGCAGTTCTGCGAATTGCTGACCAAGGTCTCCACTCCACTCCCGGGGTTGACCAGGAAGACCTCGAGGTCCGAGCTGGCAAAGGAGTCGGATCCCTGAGGGACTTCCCCCAGAACCAGGGAGCCGTCCGCCCAGCCCAGCAGCTGATAGGCGAAGCCGTTGGGAAACTCGGAGGAGGGAGGTCCGGCCGCCTGCCCGGAGCTCACCAACAAGCGGGGATTGTGGTTCGGCTCTCCGAGCCACAGCTGCTCAGTCAGGGAACCGCCCTGAGAGACCGCCTGCAGGTAGCCCCACTCCGTGGCTCCCGGCGCCAGCGCCAGGGACCCCTCCTCGGGTGCCGTCTCGACCGAGGCCCCACTCGCGCTGGGCGCCACGGCCACCGTCCCGACGGTGATCGTCGATCCGTCAACTCCGAGCTTCATCAGCTGGTATCCCAACACGTAATAGATCCCGTTGGTGCCCCCGGCTATCGGCGGCTGGGCCCCAGGCGCGAAGGTCACCGAACCGACTGCGCTCCCGCCCACCGAGATCAGGTGCAGGGTGGAGCACTTGCAGTAGCCCTGGGTCAGGGTCGCGACGCCGTCGACGGCCGGAGCTGTGGCCGGAGTCTGGGTCGCTTCCACTCCACTGGTGGGTGCGGGGCTGGGCGATCCCCCAGGCCCGGGCGCCGTGGCGCAGCCGGCCAGGAGCAGCAAACCGATCACCAGTAAGACCGACCTCCACCTCCCCGTCAACGAAGCCTCGCCTCCCACCGTCCGCGGTTCCTGCGCTGATTCAATGAGCCTAGCTGGTGACATCGTCGCCGCGGCCGACGGTGCGGCCCTGAAGATGCCCCTCCGGGCGAACTTGCCGCTAGCTGGCCCGGCCTCCTCCAGAGGGTAGAGGAATCCGGGGTGTTAGGCGCTCTCTTTTCCAGCGATCAGAGCTCAAGCCGGCGGAGTCTTAGGTAGCCGGCCCTGAGGGTCGCACTTCCGGCCAGCCCGGCGCACAGTGCGCAGGCGGCGATGGCCACCAGTGCACCTCCCAGTGAGCCGAGCTGGGGGATAACCAGGGGCACCGTCAGGACGACCATGCAGAGAGCGATATAAGCGGACCCGACCACCAGGAAGACCACCGAGAGCCAGATCCCGGTTGCGCGCCGGGGATCGGACCAGTCGAGCCGGGGCCAGATCGCCCCCAACCCGGTTGCCAGAGCGCTCAGTCCACCTACCGCCAGAACCATCAGGAGAGCTGAGAATCCCATCTGGCCCAGCGGTACCTTGGCTCGAAGCTCGGAGGTCCACAAGAGGACGAGCCCGGCTCCCACCGCCACCGCAGTGGGTAGCGCCAACTTCCCCAGCAACAGGTCCCGCAGGCTGAGGGGAGAGGTTCGGAGGCACCAGAACTGACGACCCTCGGTACCGACTGCGCGAAGCCCGAGTCCGCTCGCCACGAACAGCGCCGCGAAGATGGAGGTCGTCAGGGGCCCGTACCAGAGCGGAAAGTTCTGGAACAGCGTCTGGGAGCCGGTGCCGGACGCTGGCACCAAGAGATAGATGGCGAAAAGAGCCAGGGGCAGGATCAGCTGGCTCAACTGCACCGGGTCTCGGCGCAGATTGCGGCTGTCCTTGCGCAGGACCGCCAGCGCCGGGGGCAGTCGGCGCCAGCTGGCGGGCCCACGCGGCCGGCGCCGGGGTGAGATCTGAGCTCGCGCCCACCCTTCACGGTGCAGTGGGCCGGAGATCCAGAGCACGGCCGATACCACCACGATTGCCAGCGCGACCAGGGCCAGAAACCAACCGAGCGACCCGGACCAGTCGCCCCGCCAGGCGAGCGTTACCACCCGCGCCGCCCAACCAGGCGGTAGCAGCCCCGTGTGCAGCCAGCCAGCCCCGAGCGGGTTGATCGGGCCCGCCCAGCGCAGGCCCTGGCCCGCCCCCGCCCCGTGGGCGGTGACTCCCAGACCGGCCATCCCCAGCCCCACCAGGCAGATCAGGGCGGCGGTTCCGTCGCGCACCCGGGCGGCCGGGATGAGTCGCACCACCACCACCACCACCATCAGTCCGAGGGCTACTGGCACCGCCAGCAGGGAGACCAGTCCCAGGACCACCAGCGGCAGGAGGGCCACGGTTCCCGTCTTGAGAGCGGCCGCCACCAGGACCGGACCCAGGAGTGCCGCCCCGACCGCGACACCGAGGCTGAGCTGCGAGAAGAGCCGGTGGGCCAGGAGTCCCCGGGCGGAGACCGGGACGGTGAGCAGCCATTCAACATCTTTGGCGAAGTAGGCGGAGGCCACAGCGAAGCTGACCGCGGTCACCAGGCTGAAACCGCTCAGCAGCACCACGGCCCCGGTGACGGTTGTCAACAGCCGGCCGGGGGCGGCCTGCAGCGATCCCGCCAGGGCCAGTTCGAGAAGGGGAATCGCCGCCAGCCAGATCAGGGCGCCAAGCCCCGCTCCGAGCAGAACCCCTCGGCGGCGCCGCCGTCCCCGGTGCCAGGCGGCGTTCCAGAGCGAACGACGATTGGCCTGGAGCAGATCGAGGACCTGCCGGGAGGCGGAGGGCAGCGGTTGCCGGAGCTCGCTGCGGGAGGCGAGTGCGGTCAACTGCGCAGCGCGGTGAGGAGGTCGGCGGACTCCTGACTCTCGGAGCCGGTCACCTTCATGAAGGCGTCCTCCAGGCCTACGTCGGCCCTTGCGTCGGGGCGACCCTGGGCTTGCAGCTCCGGGACTGTGCCGCAGGCCGCCAGTCGGCCCTCGCTGAAGATTCCCACCCGATCGCAGAGGGCGGCAGCGATCTCCAGGGCATGGGTGCTGAGGAATACGGTGTGCCCGGTGTCGCAGAGAGTGCGCAGCATCACCTTCAGCTGGCGGGCACCTCGCGGGTCCAGACCGACGGTCGGTTCGTCTAGGAACAGCACCTCCGGGTCGTGCACCAGAGCGGCGCAGAGGGCGAGCTTTTGACGCATGCCCCGGGAGTAGCTCATGATCAGCTGGCCCTGGACGTCGGTGAGGTCGAAGCCCTCCAAGAGCGCGGGGATGCGCCGCCGCCGTCGCTCGGGAGCAACTCCCTGCAGGTCCGCCGCCAGCTGCAGCATCTCCGAGCCGGTCAGGCGGTCGTAGAGCGCTGCTGTGTCCGGCACGTAGCCGAGATGGCGCCGGGACTCCCGACCGTCCCCTTGGACATCGTGACCGCAGATCAGAATCCGCCCCGCCGACGGTCGCAAAAGGCCGACCGCCATCTTGATCGTGGTGGTCTTACCAGCGCCGTTCGGCCCGATCAGTCCAAAGAGCTCCCCCGGGGCGATCTGGAGATCGAGATCCCGGACCGCGAACTTCCCGTCGAAGCGCTTGGCAACTCCCTCAAAGCTGAGGTGGCTGGCACGGTTAGCAAACAGGGCCATCCCCAGGATTATCCCCAGCCTGGTCAGTTGTACCTAGCGCCGATGCGACGTTGTAACCTCGAATCATGAGCATCAGCGAACCGATCGCCCCTCCCACCCCCCGCCGGGCCTTTCTCGACGACCTCGACCTGCCCCAGGGCAAGCGGGCCCGCCTGCACACTCTGCTGTACGACCATGGCCCCGCCAACGGGACACTCCTGCTGCTGCCATTGGACCAGGGATTGGAGCACGGGCCGGTCGACTTCTTCGTCAACCCTCCGGCACTGGACCCGGATTTCGAAGTGCGGCTGGCGCTGGAGGGCAAGTACTCCGGGATCGCCCTGCAAATAGGACTGGCCAAGCGCTATCTGACCCGCCAGGCGGGGCGCCTGCCGCTGGTGCTAAAGGTCAACGGTCGGACCACCCCGCCCGGATTCGATGAAGCCTTCTCGCCTCTCACCTCCTCGGTCGAGGACGCGGTGCGACTGGGCGCAGCGGCGGTGGGCTACACCTGCTATGTCGGCTCCCCCGCCCAGGATCGGGACCTGCGCCAGATGAACGAGGTCCGCCAGGAGTGCGACCGCTACGGTATGCCGCTCATCTGCTGGGCCTATCCGCGGGGCGCGGCGATCGCCAAAAAGGGTGGCCAGGACAGCCTCTACGCCATCGACTACGCCGCTCGGGTGGCGGCCGAGATGGGCGCCGATGTGATCAAGGTGAACATCCCCCGCAGCCACTCGGAGGCGGATGCCGCCTCGCCGGCACCCTATGACACCCTGGTCGAGGACCGCCGCCAGATGCTCACCCGGGTGATTCGGTCCGCCGGCCGCTCGCTGGTGATTTTCGCCGGGGGCAGCAAACTCGCCGACGACGAGCTGCTGGCTCGGATCGACGACTGCATGGCGGCCGGCGCCACCGGGTTCATCTTCGGGCGCAACATGTGGCAGCGACCGCTCGAACAGGCCCTGGCAATGAGCACCCGGGTCCATGAGGTGCTCCGGCGCTACGGACACCCAGCCTGATCCCTAGCCCGGGGATGCTCTGAGCCGGCGGAGCTAGCGCTCCAGCCACTCCCGCTGGTCTTGTTCGTGCCGGCAGTCCGGGGTTGGACCGGGGTATGAAGGTAAGTGCCCGCCCGCGGCCAGGATCAGTTGGGCAGCGCCGACTAGCACAAAGGGAGAGCGACCATCTTCCAGCTGGAGCGATCCGTGCAATCCCCCGAGCAGGGTTCCGACCGCCGCGAGACGGCGCGGACCCAGCTGCGATCACCGGGCCCCAGCCGGCTCGGAGTCGGCCGGCAAGGTCGGTGACTAGAGCTGGCCCGCTCCCCTTCGCCGATGGCGCTCCTCAAATGATGCTGAATACTGTTCCGGGTTCGGCGCGATGGCTGGGCCCAAGGAGGGTGGGCCTCAGGGGCCGATCAGAGGTGGAAGAGCTCCCCGGAGGGCGATTGCGAAAAGTGGTCCCACCAGCAATCCGAAGCTGAGCACGGCACCGGTGCAGAGCACGATGCCGATCATCGCGGCGCGCTCTGGAAGCGCCAGGTCCGGGCCGTCGACCCGCGTGTCAAAGATGGTGAGCAGCCAGCGGAAAACGACCAGGGCGCTCAGCACCGCCGAGAGCAGCTCCAGCCAGACCAGCCAGCCGAGGCCCGCGTGGAGCGCGGCATCGACCGTCAGCAAGCGGGCGAAGAATCCCGCCAGAGGCGGCAGTCCGGCCAGACTCGCCAGCAGCAGCGCCAGACCGCCGGCCAACACGGGGGAGCGGGCCCAGAGGCCGCGCAGTTCGGCGGTCCCGGCGCGCTCGCCTTGGACGGTGATCGCGCCCAACAGACCGAGCAGCCCGGCGGCAAGCGGGATCACGCAGAGCAGCAGGTAGAGGATCGCTGCCGTTCCCTGCTGGGATATCTCCGGCAGGGTGGCAGGCACCAGGGCCAGCTGCCCGACGAGCAGGAAGATCACCGCAGGCCCCAGCCGTCTTTGTCGCCAAGCCACATAGGGGGCCACCACCAACGTGACTCCGGCCAAGACGGTTACCGCCAGGGTCCAGCTGGCGGGCGTGGCCCCGAGGGCGCCTGGCAGCAGCCGCAAGAGGGCGGCGGTTCCGGCGAGGGCGCCCAGCAGGGTCGCCGCCAGAAACGGCAGGGAGGGCAACCGCCCGGAGAGCCCTCCACGCCACCAGAGGTAAGGAAAAACCCCAAGCTGGGCCAGCGCTCCCAGGACTAACAGGATGGCCCCCAGAACCAGCAGGGGGTCCACCTGGCGCAGGCCTGCCGGCAGCGCGTGCAGGGAGGTGGTGCCAGCCAGCCCAGCCAGGATGGCGGCGCCGAGGAAGAACATCGCCAGGGTGAACCCGCTCACCGAGAGCGCCCGGGCCGCGGTTCGAACCGCGGCGGCGTCGGTCTTGTGCAGTCCCTGGGCCAGCGCCATCGGCAACACGGTCAGGGCCAGGCCGGACCCGAGCTCGACCAGGTCGCCGGCGGAGGCGGTGAAGAGGACTCCGGCGCAGCTCATCAGGAGCAGCAGGTGGAAGACCCCGCGATGGGGATCCATCTCGGCCTCGGCGTCGGCGCCGCAGAGCACCACCGCCCCGGCCGCCGCCAGGGTGATGGCGTAGAAGTAGAGGGCGAAGCGGTCGATGACCAGGCTGCCGTGCTCGATATCTGGCGGGGTGGATCCGAAGGAGGAGTGCCAGAAGCCGATGCTGGCGCCGAAGGCCAGGATCAGGGTGGCCAGCGTGAGCCAGCGGGTGGCGTGGCCCCGGCGCCCACGGCTGTCGAAGGCGCGCAGGTCGAGTGCCGCGCAGCCGGCCGCCCCCAGCAGAAGAATGCCGATCGGCGCGAAGTCCTGGAGGAAAGCGAGCTTCATGACTTGGCTGGGGCAGTTACGGCGGGGGCGGCCGCGGAGACTCTGGCGGAAACCAACGAGGTCCCTTGCACGGTGTAGGGGACGAAATATCCCGCGAAAATCCCGAAGAGGATGGCGGCAGCGGCCAGCATCCAACCCGAGTAGAACTCGGAGCCGTGGGAGTCGGCCACCGTCACCACCTCCGCGTTATCCGGGGTGCTGCTGAAGACAAGGTGGCCGAGCCGCCACCAAGCGGAGGTCAGAATCAACAGGCCCAGCAGCGCGAAGGCGGTGACGTAACGGTGGACCACCAGGCCCGAGACCACGATCTCGAAGATGGCGGGGAACCCCACCAACAAGGGAACTCCCGTCAGGCTCGCGGCGGCGAGCATGAAGAAGAGCCGCAGCCGCGGCGAGCTGGCGGCGGCTCCCGCCAACGGCCCAATCTTCCCCAGCAGGCTGCGATCACAGATGGCCCCGACCGCCAGCAACAACAGCGGCGCGGCGAAGAGGTAGGCGAAGCTGAGATAGATGGCGCCACTGAGTGAGGTCTCGGAGAAGATGGCAACGGCGAGGATTACCAGGCCTCCGACCGCGACCAGGGAATTGGCGGCGATCCGGCGCAGCTCGCTCGCCGAGCGGGCGCTCAGGCCACCCCAGAACAGGGTCAGCAGAGCCAGTACCAGGAGTGGCACCGTTAGCTGCAGGGCCCCATTGGGCTCCATCGCGACCGCGATCCGGACCAGGGCGTAAGCGCCTACCGGCAGCGAGCTGACCGCCAGCAGCATCCCGACTGGGGTGCTGGCCCCAGCCAGGCCGTCGACGAGCCAGCGGTGGAAGGGAAAGGCGCCCATGCGCATCAGGAAGGCGGCCAGAAAGAGAGCTTCCACGATCAGCCCGTGGGCGCCGCTGGCGGTCTTGACCGTGGTCAGGGTGCTGAAATTGAGGGTGCTGTTTCCGGTCTGCAAGAGCAACAGGAAGGTCCCGGCGATGAGGGCCCCCAGCGAGAGCGACTGGGTCAGCAGGAGCCGGCGGGCTGCCGAGCGCGATCCCGGGCTGTCGCCGAGGGCCAGCAACAATGCCAAGGGAACGATCGGCAATCCGAAGAAGACGATGAACATCCCCAGGTCCTGGGTCGCGAAAGCCCCCGTGATGCCCACCTCGGTCAACAGCAGCAGAGCGAAGTAGGTGCGATAACGCTCTCGGTGTCTCCAGCTGGCCAGTACCAAGGCCGGGAAGATGACAGTGGTGGCCACCAGCAGGAGCATGTTCAAGCCATCGGTCCCGAGGTGGTAGTCGAGCTGGAAGAAATATCCCCGAAGCCAGGGCGCATCGACAGCTGGCGCGGGAATTGACCCTTGGCTGGAGTTGCCGACCTCGGCCAGCAAGTCGAAGATGGCGACCACCAGGGGCAAGGCGGTGGCGAAGAGGGCGGTGGTGCGCACCCGGAAGCGGTGCAGGTCGCTTCGCACCGGTAGCAACAGCACGATCAATGCGCCGACCAAGGGGGCGAACACGATGAAGGTGAGGCTCAGGTCGGACGGCATCTAAGGCAACCCCGCCCCAGCGTGGCTCGCCGCCACCACCCAGACCAGAAGAGCGACCGTCAGGGCGACTCCTGCCAGGGCTGCCAAGCTGTTCGTCACGCTCCAGTGGGACCAGCTCTTTCCTTTCGGCGGCTCGATCCGAGCCAGATCCAGAAGTCCCTTGCCCACGGCGTCGGCCGCGGGTGAGAGAACCCGATCCTGAACGAACTCGACAACCCGGCCCGAAAGGCCCGCACCGAAGGACTCCGCGGCGATCGCCAAGCGGGTCCCATCCATCCAGGCGACCCAACTCGGATCATCGGCGCCCGCTGGGCCAGGCTCACGCCTAAGGACTGCCACCGCGACCACCGCCAACAAGGGAGCTACCAGGACGATCAGTAGGGCAGCCCCCTGGAATGGCAGTGCGCTAGCCCCGGACTTCGATCCCATCAAGGCGCCGAGACCCAATCCGATCCCGGGAAGGCTGACCAGCCCGCTGATCAGGGCCAAGGCGGTCGCCGCGACACTGGGCCACAAGGGCGCCAGCCCGCGTCCCTGGGCCAGCTGGCGCCGGACCAGGCGGGCCTCGCGGGGATCCGAAGACTCCCGGCCGCGCATCGCGATTAGCGCCACCCTGGCGGCGGTGGCCGCCAGCAACAGCATGGCCACGATCTCGCCAGCGGCGGCGATCTCCCGAAAGGGGCCCGGTACCATCGGGGCGCCCCGTGGAGTGGTGCCCCATGCCGCAGTGAGGACGGCGAGGTGGCCGAAGAACGTCCCCAGCCCGACCACCCCTGAGATCGCCGCCATCGCGGCCAGCAGTACTAAGACCGGCCGGCGAGCGAGCCGCCAGGCGGCTCCCAGCTGATCGATCGAGTCCACTCGCTGGTCCCGGCCGAGCGAGCTCACGACCCCCAAGAGTGCGACCGTCGCCACCGCCGACGACACCAGGACCGCGAGGGCGGCCGCCGGAGATCCCAGACCGATTCCCGCCAGCGACCAGCCGGTCTGGCTCAGGGCGAGCCAGACCGCCAAGCGGCGGAGCCGGTGTTCGCGGAGGGCCAGCAGCCCCGCCAGCACGCTGGTTAGAGTCGCCACCACCACCAAAGCGGGTAGCACTCCCGAGGCCCAGCGCAGCAGGGTGAAGGTCTGGAGCAACAGCGCTACCCCGATCACGCCGCCCGCCAGCGCCACGACCAGTCCCGCTGCCGCCCCGGGAGCGTTGCCCAGATTTCGCACCAGGCCGTGCCCCGGCAACTGGGAACAGGCGCAGATGGCGGCAGCCACGATCAGGACCGCGGCGAGCGTGAGAGTCCGGCCACCCACTCCGTGGACCAGCCCCTTGGTGGCGGCCACCCAGGCTTGATCGAGCGCGGTCAAGTTGAGCGCGTCAGGGGTGGGCAGGACCACCTTGTGCTTGGCGGCCGCCGCGACCGCAGCGGCCGCCGTGACGGCGACCGAGTTGGAGAACTTGACGTAGATGAATCCCACTCCCAGCAGCAAGGAGAGACCTCCGAGGCGCCAGCTGAGGAAGGCGCTGCGGGCGGAGCTGCCGGCTCGCCCTCCTAGCGCCGAAGCCACCAGCAGGACCGCCGCCAAACCGCAGATCTCGAAGCCGACCAGGGTCTGGAAGAGCTCCGGCGCCAGCACCACGAAAAGTGCGCCGATGCTGAGCAGGTTGCAGAGTCTGGTCAGATGGCCCAGGCGCGGGTCCCGGCGAAACTGGATCAGCAACTGCAGCTCGCCCAGGAGGGTGACCAGGGTCACCAGCACCGCCAGGATCGCGGTGGTGGGGGTAGCGCTGTACCCCAGGCCCACCTTGAAGGTTTGGGCAAGGACGGTCTTGGCGGCGGCGTTGAACGGGCTCTGGACCACCGGGAAGGACCAGAAGGTGATCGTGTCGGAGTGCACGACCCGACCGCCGGCCACCACCGCCCCGAGCAGGACCAGGGAGGCGGCCAGTGCCAGCCAGGCTCCGAACAAGACCGCGCTGGCCACTCCCCGGCGAGTTTCGGCCAGGTAGCTGGCCAAGAGTCCAGCGATCGGCGCCAGCAGCAGGGCCACGGCTACCGCGAACACCGTCAGCCCTCCTCTGCCGCGGGTTCCGGTTCAGGCTCCGCGGGGTCTGGCTCCGATTCTGGCGGCTCCTCTGACAGCAGATCGTCGTGGTCCTCCATCGGCTCCGGGCTGGCGCTGGCCGCCGCCCCAGCCAGCGCCAAATCCAGGAGATCTCTCCCCCCGGTACGGCGCCGTAGCAGGGCCGACAGCGAAACTCCGGCGGCGGCGAAGAGGGCTCCGACCACTTCGACCACGATGGCGAAAGCCTGGAGCTGGGCTGCGGCGGCCGGCTGTGCGGCGAGCGCTGCGAACCCGACCAAGGCGCAGGCGACCGCGTCGAATCCCAAGACCACGGCCAGCGTCGCGCCCAACGCGTCGCGGCGATGACTGAGGGTGAAGAGCGCGATCCCGAAGAGACCGGCCGCGGCCACCAGGAGGGTCGCCCCGCTGCCGGTCACCTGCTGCTCCGGCGCCGCAGGGCCCGGGCGGCCGCTCGGGCGGCCTCCCGCTGGGCCCGTCGGCGCCGCTGCGCCTCCAGTCGGCGGCGCCTAGCCTGCTCCAACTGCTCCTCGGCCGCCTCCCGTGGATCCCGCTGGATCAGGGCCGCCCCACCGACGATAGTGGTCGCCGTCAAAAGGGCAACAGCCAGGACCGCGATTCCGGTACCCATCACCAGCTGATGGCCGACCTGAGCCAGAGTCGGCTGCACCGCGGTGGCGATGTCGAGGGCGCTCCGGCTGGCCACCCCCACTCCTATCAAAACCCCGAAAACGGCCAGCGCCACCCCAGCCGAGAGCCCGATCGGACCCCACTCGCTGCCCCGAGCCGGGCCGACGGGGTCCTCCGGGGGGGCCTCGGCGCGCGCCGACGGGGCTAGGAGAACCACTTCGGTCAACGCCCCCATGAGCAGCAGTCCCAATGCCGGCAGCGCCGCTCCCGCAAGCAGGAAGGCGACCGCCAGAGCCACTGCGAGCAGGCCCACGCCGACCAGCTGAAAGGAACGGTCTCGTCTGATCAGGATCCCGAGCGCGGCCCCCACCGCCACCCCGGAGCAGGCGGCTACTCCGACCATGTTCCTCGAGAGGTCCTGGGATCAGTCCCACGACAGGAGCGGGCCGGAGCCGAACCGACCGGAAATGAGGGTGCCACGGCCGGTCATTTTATGGGAGCGCGATCAACCGCCCCCAGTTTCGGCGAATTCAGTTATCTCTCAGGGTGAGCCGATCGGCAAAGCTCTCCAACCGGGCTCGCGGTTGAGCTCCAAGCGGGGCCAGGCAGCTGACCGCCTCCATGCTCCAACGGTCGGCCAGGCTGCGGGCGGTGGCCAGGGCGCCACTCTCCCGCACCAGCGCCACCACCTCGTCCCTCAGCCGCAGCGTCGTCTCCGGTTCCGCCGAACTCATGAGCTTGAGCCGCTCCTGCACCGATTTGCGCTGGGGTCCCCGCAGTGCGCACAGAACCGGCAGGCCGCAAATGCCCTGAAGCAGGTCCGTCCCGACAGGTTTGCCGGTACGTTCGGGATCGCTGAAATCGAGGCAGTCGTCGATCCCCTGGAAGGCCAGCCCGAGCTTGCGAGCGAATCGCACCACCGCCTCGCGCTGCTCCCGGGTCGCGTCGCTGAGGCGGGCTCCCGTGGCGGCACAGGCGGCCAGGAGGGCACCGGTCTTGCCTTGGGCCACCTGAACGTACGGCGCCAGCTCGCCGGACCAAACCGAGCGCCGGTCGAGCTCGCGAAGCTGCCCGTCGGCAATCTCGACCAGGGCATTGGACACGCTCCGAGAGATTTTCGGGTCACCCAGCCGGGCCACAATTCCGGCCGCCCGGCCGAGATAATGGTCGCCGACCCCCAGCGCCGCCAATGGTCCCGCCAGCGCCGCCACGGTGGGAGCGCCTCGGCGGGATGCCGCTCCGTCCACCAGGTCGTCGTGGCAGAGCGTCGCGGCATGCAGCAGTTCCATGGCGGCGGCAGCCCGGCAGGCGGCGTCGGGCCGGTAGTGGGGTCCCAGCTCGGCGGCAAGCAACACCAAGCGAGCCCGGATTCGCTTGCCGCCGGCGCTCTGCATGCTCGCCATCGGCTCCGCCACCAGGTTGGGATCCGCGGCAAGCACCCCTCCCAGCGCTCGCTCCACTGGATCTTCCGCCCGGAGCAGTTGCGTCAAGGCGCCCTCCCGGAGGACGGCCGGCTCCAGATTCGCTCCGGCTAGTCGGCGCCCGAGCCGCCACCATCTCGCCTGCCGGCTCGCCGCCAGCCGGGCGGCGCTGGCTCCCGCCAGCCCACAGGCGGGCAGGATCTGGCGGGCGGCCCGGTCCGCGTTCCCGGTCCGGGCCAGCTCGTAGCCTGCCGCAGCCAGACCGTCGGCGAAGGCAGCCTCCACTTCGACGTTGGCGTAGCGGGAGAGGGCCTCCGAGGCCTGGGCCAGACAGTAGTCCCCGGCCAGGATGGCCAGACCCAGCGGTTCCTCCCCGAAAGCCGCCGCCCGGTGCCATTGCAGGGCCCGCTCGGTGAGCTCCGCGGCCGCCGCGACGTGCACGGCGCGGGCTCCTTCTCGACCCGCAGGACCGGCGGCCCGGAGCGTAAAGCGCGCGGGCAGGCCGAGGTGGGAACTCGACCCCGAGAGCGCCTTCCCCCAGCCGAGGCTGGCCACCACCTGGGCGGTCTGGTGCTGGGCCTGGGCGAGCTGGGGTCGCGTGAGAATGGGGTCCGGCTGCCAATCTCGTTCTTCCAGCGCCGCTCGCGCGGAGGGCGCTTCGGTCACGAAAAGCTCCTGGCTCTACCCCAGGCCCAGCCACACGCCAAGAGGAGCGGAACCATCACTCCGAGGGCCACCAGCCAGGTGAAGGGGCGCGATTCCGAGCTGGAGAGACCCGCCACCAAAGAGACCAGAAGCGTCACCGCTGTGGCCCCGGCCAGAAGCCACCAGCGCCGCCGTCCCCGCCCCATGCTGAGGAGCAGCGGCAGGTAGTCAGCGATCGGGCGAGCCCGTGCCAAGCCTGCGGCGACGGCGAGCATCAGCACTACGCCAGCCACGATCGCCAGGATGGTCATCAGGCTTCGCTGTCGGGGTTGGCGGCAGGCCCGGTGGGTCGGTGGATCAACGTGGGTTCACGCTCTGGAGGCGGCGGAGTCAGCAGGTAGTAGGCGAACGCTGCGAGGCCCACTCCCCCGGCGAAGAGGGTGACCACCCCCAGTCCGCCAATACTTCCGCCCAGCGCGGAGCCGTTGAGCGCCGCCACCTCGGCACCGAGGCTGATGACCACGGCCAGCGTCATCACTCCAAGGGGCCGACTGCGCTGGGCCCAGGCCACCTGTCCGGCAGCGCAGGCCACCCAACAGCCCGCCAGGGCAGCCAAGATCAGGATCGCAACAATCGGCCAGGCCATCAGGCGAACTCGAGCTCCTCTGCGGCGGCGATCTCACCACCGGCAATGACTCTGTCGCCATCGTAGAGAACCAAAGACTGACCGGGCGCTATCCCAGCTTGCGGCTCCGCGAAGTGGACGGTGGCGCGGTGGTCACCGATCCCCTGCCAGGTGGCCGCCACCGGCTGGCCGTGGGCGCGCAGCTGGGCCAGCCCGGACCGGGCCCGGGTCGACGGTTGGTCGTCGAGGTAGACGCTCTCCCCCACCTGACAGTCCCGCTTCAGCAGAGTCCGCCACGGTCCGACCACCAGGGTGTTGCTGCGGCGGTCCACCCGGACCACGTAGTGGGGCTCGGTAGCCGCCTGCCGGACGGCCAGCCCCAGCCCCTGGCGCTGACCCACGGTGTAGAAGGGCAGCCCCCGATGCCGGCCCAACTCCCGGCCACCCAGATCGGTGATCGGCCCTGAGGCGAACTGGCCCGCCAGCTCCCGCTCCAGCACCTCCCGGTGGTCTCCTCCTCCGACGAAACAGAGCTCCTGGGAATCGGGCTTCTGCGCCACCGCCAAACCGAGCTCCCCCGCGAGCGCCCGAACAGCGGCCTTTGATAGCTGGCCCAGGGGCAAGACCAGCTGCGAGAGGACTGCCCGGCGACTCCGGTAGAGGGTGTAGGACTGGTCCTTGCGGTGGTCTGATCCCCGGTGCAGGGTGCACCATCCCGAGGCCGTCTCTCGGACCAGCGCGTAATGGCCACTCGCGATGTGAGTGGCTCCCACGGCGTCAACTCGCCGCCACAGTTCGGCGAACTTGACCTTCTCGTTGCAGCGGATGCAGGGATTGGGGGTACGCCCAGCGGCGTACTCGCTCAGGAAGTCCTCCACCACCGTCTCCCGGAAGTGGTCAGCCATGTTGAGCACGTAGTGAGGGATTTCCAGCCGGCTACAGACCCGGCGCGCATCCTCGACCGCGTCGATTGAGCAGCAGCCGCCTTCGCCGCGCTCCATCTCTGCGGTACCCCAGAGCCGCATCGTGACGCCGATCGTGTCCAGCCCGGACGCGACCGCCAGCGCCGCCGCCACCGAGCTGTCCACCCCCCCGCTCATGGCGACCGCCACCACGGAGTCGTCGGGGAGCCGCCGCCCACCTAGGACCGAGGGCTGTATGGGGAGAAGTCGGCGGACCTGGTCGGCCAGCTCGCCGGCTCGGCTGGCGCCGGCGCTAGGCACCGCCGGCGACCGCGGGCACGATGCTGAGTTGGTCACCGGCAGCCAGGGTGGCTTCCAGCCCTCCGGAGGTACGAATGTCATCGTCGTTGCGGTACAGGTTTACGAAGTGACGCAACCCGCCGGCGGGCTCGAAGATCCGCGGCCGGAAACCCGGGTAGCGACGCTCCAGGTCGTGGAGCGCCTCGGCCACCGTGGCCCCGTCGACCTCCACCTCGGAGGCACCAGCCGTCAACTGCCGCAGCGGACTGGGTACCCGCACTTTGACGCTCATTCGGGATCGTTCCTCACGCAACCAATTATAGGCAGGGATCGCTCAGTTCCCGAAGCGCGGTGGTGGCGACGCGGTTGCCCGACATGGTGAACGCTGCCGGGCGACAGGCGACTCGCCGGCCCCCGCTTCCTGACCGGCCAGTGCCGCCAAATGAGGGCAAGAACTAGGGAAGCCAGACGGGTCAGTGCGAGCTCGCGAGCTGGTGAAAATGTCGACCCGCCGGGTGCCGGACTATCTCACCGACGGTGACCTGGAAGCTGCCTCCGATGGGGTGGTGCGGACCAGACTTTTGATGCGGGCTGGCGCGGGAGCGGCGCTCGACTAATTCTCACCTGTGGGCTGCGCTGCTGACTGCGGCAGCGCGAGCGGCAATCCGGCGACGGCTCCGTCAAGCACCCCGCGGAGGTGGGCGTCATACACGAATTGTGACCATGTTTCCATCTCGAGATAGTAGACGCCAAGCTCAGTGACGGGTGCCATCCGGCCTTCCAATTTGTCGCGCTCGCGCACCACCACCTGAGCGCCCGCAGCATCAACCAGAATCAGCACCCCCAGGTGCACTTGTCCCACCGCTCCGGCGTCGTCCTTGAGCAACCCCACGGCGCGTCCCGTCAGCGCTCGGTTGCAGACTACTTCCTCTACCCATTCCCGCCGACACCCGGCCAGCCACGCGCTCTCAGCATCACCGTCCCCGGCGTTGATATGACCCCCCACCCCGAGCGTCACCTGCCCCCGGAGCCGGGGCTCGCTGCCCGCGCGCAGGCGGCGCATGGTGAGGATCCGCGGACCATCCCGGACCACCAGGTGGGGAATCACCTGCTGCCACGCCGGCTGGGCCTCGACCTCTGAGCGGGGCCGGAACTCACCCCGCTGCTCGATCACCTGCAGGAGCTCCTCCACCCCGCCGAGCCTCAGTCCGTGCCAGGTTCCCTGGGGCAGAGCCAGTTCGCGGGCCACCACCAGCACCAGCTCACGGCCGGCGACTCGGGCGATCGCCGACGCGGACGCTGCGGTGGCGGGCATTGGGGAAGGATAGGTCCGCCCGGATAGTCTGGGGAGATGGCCCGCCCGATCTTCTGCATCGTCGGTGCCGGCTTGGCGGGGGGCCGCGCGGCCATCGCTTTGCGTGAGCGCGGTTTCGATGGACGGGTGCTCCTGATCGGAGAGGAAGGGGACGCCCCTTACGAGAGACCGCCACTATCCAAGGCGTTTCTGAGCGGTGAGCTGCGACGCGAAAAGCTGTTCTTGCAGGCGGCCGACGCTTACCGAAAACAGGCGATCGAGTGGCATCCCGGCGCGAGTGCTACCGCCCTCGACCTGCCTCAACACCAGCTCCAGTTGGCAGATGGCGAACTGGTCGGCTTCGACCGGCTGCTGCTGGCTACCGGTTCTTACCCCCGTTCCCTGGAGATCCCCGGCACCGAGTTGGCCGCGGTCCGAACTTATCGGACCCTGGCGGACGCGGAGACTTTGAAAGCCGACTTGGCGCAAACGCCCCAAGTGGTGGTGATCGGCGGTGGCTACCTGGGAACCGAACTCGCCTGCGCCGCCCGACGGCAGGGTTGTCAGGTGACGGTGCTGGAGGCCGGTGAAGAGATCCTTGCCCCCCTGGGGTCCTTGGTTAGCGCCTTCTGCCGCGACCTCCACCGCGCGGCGGGGGTGGAGCTTCTGCTCGGAGAGACCGCCGACCGCTTCCTTGGTGCAGGGCGCGTGGAACAGGTCCAGCTGGGCAGTGGCCGCTCTTTGCCATGCGACCTGGCGGTGATCTGCGTTGGCGCGGCGCCCAACTCGGAGCTGGCTCAGTCGGCCGGACTCCAGACCGACCCCGGAGTCGTGGTGGGACCGGGATGCCAGACTGACCAAGAGGGAGTCTTCGCGGCAGGAGACGTGGCCTCCTGGTGGAGCTCGCGCTGGCAGCGCCGACTCCGAGTGGAGCACTACGACAACGCCCTCCACCAGGGTCTCTTCGTGGCTGGGGCGATGCTGGGCGACCCGGAACCGTACGACCCTGTCCCTTACTTCTGGACCGAGCAGTACGGCGCCATGGTCCAGCAGGTGGGTCTCACCGGGGAAGCAGGCGATCCCGTCCTTCGGGGTGATCCGGAGAGTGGCCGATTCTCGGTCTTCTACCTAACCGGGGACCGCCTCAGCGGATGTGTCGCGGTGAACCGGTTTCCCGATCTTGCAGCTGCCCGGCGGCTTCTCAGCCACCGGCTGGAGGTCAGCGCGGAGGTGCTCCGGGACCCCAAAGTTGACCTCCGAGCCTGGTCGCAGGCTGCACTGGAGTCGGCTGGGTTGACCGAGGATTAGTTCGACTCCCGCTCCAAGCGGCGCCGGGTGATGGCGATTGCTTGGGGGTTGTTGTCGACCAGGAGGTAGCTCCGTCCCAGAGCGCGGGCGGCAACGCCGGTGGTGCCGCTGCCGCAGAAGAAGTCCGCCACCAGGTCACCTGGGCGGCTGGAGGCGCGGATGATCCTATCCAGCAGCGCCTGCGGCTTCTGGGTCGGATACCCAGTTCTCTCCTTGCCGGCGGTGGGCACTATCGTCAGCCACCAGGTGTCGGTGGGCAGCTTGCCCCGGGCTGCCTTCGCTGGACCCACCAGCCCCGGGGCCATATAGGGGATTCGGTCGATCTCCTCCCGCTGAAAGATCCAGCGCTCGGACTTGGCATACCAGAGGATGTTGTCGTGCTTGCGGGGCCAGCGGTCCCTGGGTCGGCCGCCGAAGTCGTACGCCCAGATGATTTCGTTGAGGAAGCGCTCTCTCCCGAAGAGCTGGTCCAGCAGAATCCGGGCGTAGTGGACGGTGCGGTAGTCGAGGTGCAGATAGAGCGAGCCGTGGGGCGCCAGCACCCGGTGGATCTCCTGCAACCGCGGGTAGAGAAATTCCAGGTGGGGACCTTGGCTCAGGGCATCCCGGTAGGCGAGCCGGGAGACGACCTCGAACTGGTACTCCCTGCCTCCAAATCCCCGCCGCCGCCCATCACCTCTCCCGGTGCGTATCGAGTTGAGCCGCTGCAGCTGACCGGTTCCGAAGGGCGGATCGATATAGACGAGGTCCAGGCAGCCGTCCGGCAGTGAGCGGAGCACCTCCAGGCTCTCGGCGAGAATCACCTGGTCGGTAAAGGGCCCCGGGCCTTCCCCGGGCACTGGAGCCCGCTCCTTTGCAGCTGCCAATTCGACCCCATGATCCCACCGCGGGCCGGGTAGCTCGATGGCTGCCGCAGCTGAGGCTGCAGTTGCAACGCTCTAGGACACTGTGTCCCAATGAGCAGGGGTGCAGTTATTCTCCGAAGCCGATGTTTCTCGACACATTTTGTCCGTAAGATGAGGTCCAGTGAGCGACAACGGAAAGGCACGGGTACGGGTGGCGATCACCGGAATGGGACTGGTCACCCCGATCGGGACTGGGATCGAAGCGGTCTGGGAGAGCCTGTCCCAGGGTCGGTCCGGGATCGACACCATCACTCAGTTCGACGCCTCGGCCTACCCGACTAGGATCGCCGCCGAGGTCCGGGACTTCGACCCCGAGCTCTACATGGACCGCAAGACGGCCCGCCACGTGGCCCGCTACTGCCGGCTGGGGCTGGCCGCGGCCCGGATGGCTCTGGCGGATTCTGGGCTCAAGCCCGAGGAGATGGGACCCGACGACGTGGGGGTCGTGGTGAGCTCCGGGGCAGGGGGGATGGAGGAGATCGAGCGCGGCCATCAGGTGCTGATCGACCGGGGGATCAGCCGGATCAGCCCTTTCATGGTGCCGATGATGATCACCGACATCGCCTCCGGTTTGATCGCCATCGAGCTCCACTGTGGCGGCCCCAACTACGCGGTCGTCAGCGCCTGCGCCTCCAGCGGTCACGCCCTGGGGGATGCCGCCGAAGTGATTCGCCGGGGCGATGCGATCGCGATGATCGCCGGCGGGGCGGAGGCGGCCATAACCCCTTTGCTGATGGGCGCCTTCTGTCAGTTGGGGGCGATGAGCAAGCGCAACCAGGATCCAGCCGGCTCCTCTCGCCCATTCGATCTCAGCCGGGATGGATTCATCATGGGCGAGGGCTCGGTGATCATGGTGTTGGAGGAGATGGAGCACGCCAAGGCCCGGGGCGCCCGGATCTGGGCGGAGCTGCTCGGCTGTGGCGCCACCGCGGACATGTACCACTTCACTGCCCCTGAGCCCCATGGTCAGGGCGCCGCCCGGGCCATGACCAAGGTCATGCGCTCCGTCGGGCTGGAGCCCGCGGACATCGACTACGTCAACGCCCACGGGACTTCGACCCCGCTCGGCGACCTGGCCGAGACCCGGGCGATAAAGGAGGCCCTGGGCGATCGGGCCTGCCAGATTCCGGTCAGCTCCACCAAGTCGATGAGCGGTCACCTGCTAGGCGCCGCCGGGGCGCTGGAGGCGGCGGCCTGCGTCCTCGCCATCGCCAAGGACATGGTGCCGCCAACCATAAATCTCGAGCTGTCCGACCCCGAGTGCGACCTCGACTACGTGCCCAACCAAGCGCGGCCGGCACGGATCGACGTCGCCCTGTCCAACTCTTTCGGCTTCGGCGGGCATAACGCGTGCCTGGCGCTGGGCCGAGTTGCCGCCTAGCGCCAGACCCAGGAGATCAGACCGTGAGCGAATCGTCCCCCGCAAACCCCACTCCGACCACCCTGGACTTTGCCGAGATGCAGAGCTTAGCCGCCGACATTCTGGGCGTCGACCCGGACCAGGTCCAGCTGGACGTCAGCTTCGCCAAGGACCTGGCCGCCGACTCCCTCGACATCGTGGAGCTGATCATGGCGATCGAGGATCGTTACCAGGTCTCGCTCCCCGAGGAGAAGTTGGAGCATATGAAGAAGGTTGGCGACCTCTGGACTTTCCTGCTGGCCCATCCCGCCGCCGCCGACTTATGAGCACAGCCGGCGCCGCACTTCGGGCCCCCTCGATCACGCTTGAGCGCCCGGTCGGGCTGCTCTTCCCGGGGCAGGGAGTCCAGCACGCCGGGATGGGACGGCAGCTGGCCGCCATCTCGAGCGTCGCGGACAAGATCATCAGCCGGGCCCAGGACATCCTCGAGATGCCGGTCCGGAGGCTCTGCTTCGATGGTCCCGACCTGGAGCTGCGGCGCACCGAGAACCTGCAGCCCTGTCTGATGGCCGTCTCCTGGTCCGCGTTTGAGGCCTACCGGAACCGGTTCGGGATCGCGGGGGTCGAGGTGGTGGCCGGTCACAGCATGGGTGAGATCACCGCCTGCGCCGCCGCGGAGGCGATCTCCTGGGAGGCCGCGTTGCTACTGGTGCGGGAGCGGGGCCGGCTGATGGCGGACGCGGCCATCTCCACCCCGGGCAAGATGCTGGCGATCGTGGGGCTGCTGGAGGAGGAGGTGGAACAGATCCGAGTCACCGCCAGCGCGACGGGAGGGCTCTGGCTGGCGAACGTCAATGCCCCAGACCAGTTCATCCTGAGTGGTGAGGCAGCCGCCGTCGCCGTGGCTGAGAAGCTGGCCACCGTGGCCGGTGCCCGGCGCGTCTTGGTGCTCGAGGTTCCCTTGGCCGCCCACTCGCCGCTGATGGGAAGGGCCTCTGCCAAGCTCAGCGAGGCAGTCCGGGCACTGCCCCTGCGGGCGCCGCGGATCCCCCTCATCGGCAACGGCACCGGACTGGCGATCAGCACCGTGCGCTCACTGCGGGCGGAGCTGAGCGGGCACCTGCTCCGGCCGGTGCACTGGGCCCGCACCATGACCTCCCTGCAGGCGCTCAAGGTCGGCACCGTGGTAGAGCTCGGCCCGGGCCGGGTGTTGGCCAGCCTGGCCGCCAAGCACATGCCGGGGGTCGCGACCTGGAACGCCGACGAGCTGCTGGTCGAGGGCGCTGAATAGCGTGGATCTGGATCTTTCCGGCCGCTCGGCGCTGGTCACCGGCGGAGGGAAGGGGATCGGCGCTGCTATCTCGCGCGAGCTCGGGCAGATGGGGGCCCGGGTGGTGATCAACTACCGGTCCGACCAGACGGCGGCGGCGACCACCGCCCAGACGATCAGCAACTCCACAATCTTCCAGGCGGATGTCGGCGACCCCGAGCAGGTGGCCAAGCTGGTGGCCGAGGCGGGTCCCTTCGACGTGGTGGTCAACAATGCCGGCCTGCTGCGCGACCGGCTGCTGCTGCGCATGAGCGCCGAGGACTGGGACCAGGTGCTCCGCACCGACCTCTCGGCCGCCTTCCATGTGACCAAGGCGGTGGTGCCGAAGATGATGAAGGGCCGCTGGGGGCGGATCGTCAACATCAGTTCGATTGTGGGATTGGGCGGCAATCCCGGCCAGGCCAACTACGCTGCTGCCAAGGCGGGCCTGATCGGACTGACCAAATCGGTCGCCAAGGAGCTGGGGTCCCGGAACATCACCTGCAACGCGGTCGCCCCTGGCTATGTGCACACTGAGCTGACCGCCTCCTCGATCACCGACGAGATGCTGGCGCAGCTGATCAAGCTGACCCCGCTAGGACGTCAGGGCCAGGCCGAGGAGGTGGCGGCGGTGGTCGCCTTCCTCTGCAGCCCAGCGGCGGCCTTCATCACGGGCGAGGTCCTTGTCGTCGACGGCGGTCTCACTGCCTGAATCCAAGCAGTTGACTGGCGCGGTCAGCCATTAGGAGCGGAAGCCACAAGCACTGAGGCAAGTGGCCCCCAGCTGAGCGCGGCCAGGACGAGTCATCCGTCGGTACCATCTGGCGATGGGTCGATCGGATCAGCCGCTGGGTCGTTCGGACACATCAGAGGAGCTGGGATCTGAGCTCCAGGCGAGACTGAGCCAGCTTGGAATTCCAGACTGGCCGACCGGACCCGGTGCCGCGACTGCGTCGCAGGTGTGGCTGCAGCTCTTCCGGCGCTTTGGGCGGCGGATCAACCTGGTTGACCGGTATCGATTGGAGGCGACCGCCCTAGGGGTCAGCGTGGTCGATCTGACCCCGGCGGATCGGGATCGCATGGTCGAGCAGGTACTTCCCCAGCAGTTCCCCGGATGGATTCGGGAGACGGAACCTACGCGCATCAACGAGCTGATCGTCGTGATTCCCTACGATACCCATTGGCCGAGCCTGTTCGCCAACTGGGAGAGCCGAGTTCGGGACTCCCTGGGGGTGGCCGCTCTTCGGGTGGACCACGTGGGCTCGACTTCAGTCCCGGGCCTCGAAGCTAAGCCGGTGATCGACATTCAGATCAGTGTTCAGAACCTGGAAGACGAGGCTGGATACGCCCCGCAGCTGAGCTCATTGGGCGCCCCCCTGCGGACTCGGGACTCGCTCCACCAGTTCTTCTGCCCCCCGCCCCATCGCCCGCGAACGGTCCAGTTCCACGTCTGTCCGAAGGGCAGCGCCTGGGAGCGGGAGCACCTACTGTTCCGCGACTATCTCCGCACCCACTCCGACGTGCGGCGCAGCTATGGGGAGCTCAAGCGCGAGCTCGCGGTGATCTGGCGGGACGATCGCGCCGCGTACGCCGACGCCAAAACCGGCTTCGTGCTGGACGCCCTGACGTCAGCTGAGAAGTGGGCCACCACAACCGGCTGGCGGCTGACCCAGTCTGGCGTATAGCGATGGGTGATAACCAGTTCGGTGAGCGCTTGCCACAGCTGGCCAGGGCCAGTCCAGAAGGCGGCGGTAACTCTCCCTACCGAGAGTGGGCGCCTGTCCCCAGCCTCGCCCAGAGCGTCAAGTGCGTCTAGGTGCGATACCACGTCCAAGACTCCGCCCTCCTCTCTGATCGGGTTCTCCCCGACGCCTGCGTTGATCTCATCTGGGACGGCCTCACACTCTTCGTCGCGGGACCCGACAGCGGACCGGTGCCACTGGTTCCGCCGCCGAGCGGCTTCTTCGCCGGAGTCCGCTTCCGCACCGGCCGGGCCCGCTTCTTCCTGGGAGTGCCAGCGTGGGAACTGCTGGATCAACGGGTGGAGCTAGCTGAGCTCCGGGGATCTCAGCGGAGCGCCAACCTGATCGAAGTCCTCAAGGCGGCGTCATCCCCCGTCAAATCGGCCCGGGTCCTGGAGTGCGCTGTGCTGGCCGATCGGAGCCCAGCCGCGATCCCAGACCCGACGGTGGACGCGCTGGTCGCCCAGCTGCAAACCCGGGGCGATTCCTACCCCCAGTCCGGATCTGGCCCAGTGGCTCGCATCAGCCGCCTGCTCGGAGTGAGCGAGCGGGAACTGCTCCGCCGCTGTCGGGACGCGGTCGGCTACGGGCCCAAGAAGCTGGACCGCATCCTGCGCTTTCAGAGATCCCGGGCTCGGGCCGCGACGGCTGTCTCCCTCGCCGACCTGGCCGCCGACTCAGGCTACGCAGACCAGGCCCACATGACCCGGGAATGTCGACGGTTGTCGGGTCTGACTCCGTCCGAATTGTTCAAGCCGGCTGCCAGATCGCGGTCCTAGCCTGGGCGGAATGCCAGAGTCATTCCGGGCGGGACGCGACTTTATCTATCGCCAGGGAAGGGTCCTCGAACGACGGCTGTTCGCGGCCCGGTACCAAGGAGCGCCGGCGCCCGGGGTCTTCGACGCTTTGCGGGCGTACCGGAACCCCGACGGCGGTTTCGGCCACGGGCTGGAGCCCGATAAGCGCTGCCCCGCCAGCCTTCCGATCGATGTCGAGATGGCGCTCTCGGCCATGGCCATGGTGGGAGGCGGCGACCCGGAGTTGCTCCAAGGCGCCTGTGACTTCCTGAGTGCCACCGCCGCCGCCGCCGCCGGGGGCGCAGTGGCTCCCGCAACTCCAGCGATCGAGGAGTACCCGAGGGCGGTGCATTGGAGCGAGTGGACCTACCAGCCGGGGCTGAACCCCACCGCCGGGTTGGTGGGCCTCCTGCGCCAGCTGGGCGTCGAGCACCAGTGGGTGACTGACGGCTCCCAGTTCTGCTGGGGCCAATTGGAGTCCGCCGACCTCTCCACCGAAGCGCACACCCTATCCGAGGTTCTGATATTTCTAGATCACAATCCCGAGCGGGAGCGGGCGGACCGGATCGCCCAGGCAGTGATCGCCAGCCTTCCCACCGCCCAGCCGTTCCGATGGGATCTTCTCGAGTCCGGGTACGGGCTCACACCCCTCCATCTCGCCCCCACTCCCTCTAGTCGCTGGCGCCCGCTGTTCTCGGACAGCCAGATCAGCAGCCATTTGAACCGACTGCAAAGTGACCAGGAGGAAGACGGTGGCTGGCCCCTGACCTGGGAGCCACCAAGCGAAGCTTCGACGCTGGAGTGGCGGGGCATCGAGACTCTTCGAGCCCTCAACACCCTGGTCGCCTACGGGCGAGTAGCCGCGGAGTTGGGGGCGGCACCGGCACAGCGACCGCCGGCTGATTGAGTCACTGCCCGGGGACCATCAGCTTCGGAGCTCCGGAGACGGGACAGGCTAAGTTGGCTGGAAGTAGCGCAGGTCGGGCAGCAACGGCATGACAAGGTCGAAATCCGTATCCCAAGTCCACAGCTGAGTCTGTCCTGCTGATGCGGCTACGGCGATCTCTAGATCAGTAAGCGGAACCGTGGCTCCCTGGTGGCGAAGCCGAGCTGCCAGCTCACCCACTTCTAGCCACTCTTGCCTCCCAAGCTCGGCCCATGGAAGAGAATTGAGTAGCGCCCCAAGTTCAGCTCGTTGGTCGGATCTGGCCCCGGCCAGGATTTCGGCGACCACTGGGCCGCAGACCACCACGTCTCGACTAGCCAGGAGTCCATCGAGGATAGCTGACTGACCCCGGGGGCCATCCCGGAGATACGTCACCCAAATCGAAGTGTCGGGCAGAACGGTCAACCAGTTCTATCCGCTCGGCGCATGCTGGAAGAGCGATCCTCGAGGTCGAGCTTCCCTGCGAGTGCCCGCAGGCGCTGGGAGGCGCTCCCTTGGAGCCAACCGCGAACTGCGTTTTCGATCGCTTCCGTCTTCGACACACCGGGATAGGTGACCATCAAGGCATCCACCAAAGCGTCGTCCAAGTCCAAAGTTGTCCTCATCTGTCAGATCATATGCCAGATCACACGTGCCCGTGCTTTCCGGTAGCTCCTTAGCGGATCCCGCCTGTTCATACCCCGTTCGGTCAGCGCTCCGTGCCCTGACCGCCGGATCCCCCTCCCGCACATTCGCTTCAATTCGCCGGTGCCTGCTCCTCTACTCGTCCGCTCAGACCTCCCCGGCGAACGCTGCCAGCGCTGGCCCGGGCTTCTCCTCCGTCACTTCAAAGCTATCGACCACAGCGGCGGCCGGCCCGCGCTCTAGCAAAACCAAGAACTCACCCATCGCTGGTGGCGGCCCTTCCGCCAGCACCTCGACCTCTCCGCTCGGAAGGTTGCGCACCCAGCCCCTCAATCCGAGCCGTCGGGCGTGGAGCGTTGCGTACATCCGGAAGCCGACCATCTGCACCCGGCCTCCAATCCGGCAGCGACGCCTGATGTCGGCAGGCCCCGACGCGGCCTTCCTGCGACCCACCGGAGAGTGACCTACTTGGGAACGGTACGGCCCGCCTCTTCCTGGCGCGCCAGCATGAAGAGGAGGTCCGACAGCCGATTAAGGTAGCGGAGGACCTCCGAGTTCTCAAGTTCCCCCTGCCGCTGCAGGGTGACCGCACGCCGCTCTGCCCGTCGGATCAGGCTGCGACCCAGGTCGATAGCCGCTGCACCCGGGCTTCCTCCCGGTATCACGAAGCCGTCCGGTAAACCAACGGTCTGCTCCAACTGGTGGACCTCCGCCTCCAGAGCGTCAGCCGCGGCCGCCTCAAGGGTTGGGAAGTGCGCCTCCAGCTTCGGACGCTCGCCCTTGCCGGTGGCCAGCTCGGCGCCGACCGTGAAGCACTCCCGCTGCAGCTCCAGGATCCGATCCTGGACCGCTGGCTGGGTGCAGAGCGAGCGCGCCAGCCCCAGCGCCGAGATCGCCTCGTCGAGAGCCCCGTAAGCCTCGGTGCGGAGATGGTCCTTGGCGACCCGGCCACCGTAGAGCAGGCTGGTCTCGCCGCGGTCGCCGCCCTTGGTGACGATGCTGCTGGGTGCCATCCTTCAGCTACCCACCGCGACCGGCAGGGATCCGGGTGAGGCGGCCCGCATCTCCTCCACCAGCTTGGTGGCGGCGATCGCGGCAGTGGTGGCATCCCCGACGGCAGTCGTGACCTGGCGGGTGAGCTGGGAGCGCACGTCTCCGGCCGCGTAGATGCCCGAGACCGAGGTCATCATGTTGCTGTCGGTGATGTAGTAGCCCTGGGGGTCGTGCTGGGCATGAACGGATAGCAGTCCGGTGTTCGGCAGGAAGCCCACAAAGATGAAGACCCCGCCGACGTCCAGGCTCTCCTCCTCACCGCTGGGCAGATGGCGAATTCGGATCCGCTCCACCCGGCCGTGGTCACCCTGGATCTCTTCCACCACCCGGTCAAGCAGGAAGTCCACCTGTCCGTTTTGGCGGGCGCGCTCCACCAGGAGGGGCTGAGCCCGAAACTCCTCACGCCGGTGGACCACCGTCACCTCACTGGCGTACCGGGTCAGGAAGGTCGCCTCCTCGATGGCGGCATCCCCGCCCCCGATCACCGCCAGGTGCTGGCCCTTGAAGAAGGCCCCGTCGCAGACGGCGCAGTAGGAGACGCCCCGTCCCGCGAACTCCTCCTCTCCCGGTACCTCGAGCTTCCGGGGGTGTCCGCCGGCGGTGATGATCACGGCCTCGGCCAGGTACGGCTCACCCTCCTCCAGCTCAATTCGCTTCAGCCCATCGGGCTGGGGGACGATCGCAGTCACCCGGGCGGTGATGAGCTCAGCCCCGAAATTCAGAGCGTGCTTGGTCATGACGTCGGCCAGGGCTGGACCCTTGATGGACGCGAAACCGGGGTAGTCCTCGACGTCCTCGGTGTTCAGCAGCTCCCCGCCGGGGATCCCGGCCTCGAGCAGGACGGTTCGCTTCAGGGCCCGGCCGGCGTAGAGGGCGGCGGTGAGCCCGGCCGGCCCGGCGCCGACGATGGCGATCTCGTACTGGCGCTCGTTCACGGGTTCCTCGGTGCTATCCAGCGGCGGTCGAACTCACTGCGATTCTACCCGGGGCTGGACCGGGCCAAGCGAGGCGACACGCCCCTATACCGCTGCTTTGACGGAGCCGAATCCGGCCCGAACCAGGCTAGCCGCAGCGGCCGGCGAGCCGGCATGCCCGGAGTACTGCTTCCAGACCTCGTTGCCGCCGGTCTGCCAGTTGACACTGGGCTTGGCCAGCAGCACTGGGTCCACCCGTTTGGAGTATTTGTCTACCTTGCCGATCACGGAATCGAGGAGCGTGTCGCCGAGCAGGTGGGGCCGCAAGCCCAGGTCGAGCAGGTGCTGGTGCTTGGCGTTGTAATAGTGCTCCTCGCGCTCGAAACGGGGGTTGGGGATGTGGGAGATTTCAGTCGCTAGCCCATGTTGGGCTCGGGCCGCAGCGACGAGGTCCGATAATTGATTGACGCTGAACTGCTCGGTGAACTGATTGAAGACGCGGCACTCGCTCCGCTCGGCGGGGTTCTCGAGGGCCAGGGTGATGCAGGCCATGGTGTCGCGCAAATCGAGATAGCCGCGCGTCTGCCCTCCCTTGCCGTAGACGGTCAGGGGGCGGCCGACGGCCGCCTGGACGCA
>JBOHUG010000101.1:0-2992 GCA_050734135.1 Candidatus Dormibacteria bacterium | reverse complement strand
TCCTCCGGCGCTTGTCATACGCCTCCCGCGGCCGGAACGTGTAGCCACAAAACGTGAACGAGACGCACTCGTAGGTTCCGCGACGCCTGCTATCCAGGCAGTACACGATCCGTGTCTTGTCCGGGTTGAGCTCCAGCCCGACCTCGACCATCCGACGTGCGACACGAGCCCGCACAAGCTGGGCTTGCTTTTCGCTGACGCAATGGAGCACAACATCGTCCGCATAGCGTTCGAATTGGACGGACGGGAACTCCCGCGTCATCCACAAATCAAGCGCGTAATGCAGGAACAAATTGCTGAGGATCGGGGAGATCGGGCTGCCCTGCGGCGTGCCCTTCACCCTCGGAACGAGGTTCCCGTCGGGCATCAGCATCGGGGCCTTCAGCCAGCGCTCCACATACAGCACGACCCACTTCTGGTCTGTGTGGCGCGCCAGCGCCTTCTGCATCAGTTCCCACGGGACGGAGTCGAAGAAGGACTTGATGTCAAGATCGACAACCCAATCCTTCGCGAAGCACCGCTCCCGGCATCGGGCTACCGCGTCCAGAGGCGAGCGTCCGGGACGGTACCCGTAGGAGTCGTCGTGGAACACCCGCTCCACGTTCGCCCCCAACGCGAGCGCCGCCGCCGTCTGCGCGACCCTGTCTACGACGTTAGGTATGCCGAGCCTTCTTGTCCCTCCCTGCTTGGGTATCTCCACCGCTCTGACCGGCCCGGGGAAATACGACCCCGACGCCATCCGGTTCCACAGCCGGAAGAGGTTGTCCTGCAGCCTCTCCTCGAACCGTTCGACCGTGACGCCGTCGGCCCCGGCGGCCCCTCCCTTCTCCTTCACCTTCAGCCACGCATCCCAGACCAACCGCTTGGGGATGTCGTACGACTTGCCCTGAAACCCTGGCTCAGACACGCGGCTCCTTCCTTTCGGTTGGCCGCGCCCCTGCGCCTGGATGGCCCCGCCCCTTGGCTCCGCCCCCGCTGCGAGACGCGGGAGGTTCACAGCTACTACGGGCGAGTCCGCCGGCGTTCCCGGCAACGGTACTCTGCCCCTTGCGGATTCCGCCGCTTGGGGCTCTCCCTCTCGCCGCCCGGCTGAGTCGCCTGGCAGCGGTTTCCGGTCTCGCCTTCACACGTTCCGTACGAGCGCCTCGGTCGGGCTCATGCTGCCTGTATGCCTTGCGACACGAGGTCGCACGATGACAAGCGAACACGCGGATTGGAGGATCAACTGATGTCGAACGCGTAGTTCCAGGCTCGTGCTCATGGCCTGGCCCCACCCCGACGTGCGTCGTCGGCGCCCTGCCGGCGGGGTTCGAAGCTCGGGGGAAAGCCCGAGGGCTCGCCGTTCCATCCGGTGGGCCACAGGCGAGGGGCAAGCCGGACGGGTGAACAGCGTGAACCTCCGTTGATGCCTCGTGAAGGCGACCTCCGTTGATGGGATGCTGGAGCGGAATACAGGGGCTGGCCGCCGAGAAGCGGCAGGTGCTGGCTGGGGAGGCTTCTCGGCCAGGGGAGTACCACCGCCCCCGGGGTACAGGAGGCACCCACCCCGGCTGCGACTTGTACGTGCGAAACGTGGTAACCCCGTCGGGGTCCGGGCGACGCCCGGTAAGCCGACCGCAAGGAGGGCCCAGCTCCCCGGCGGGAATCGGATGACCAAGAAGCGAATGCCGGCGGCCGAAAGGCGACGGGAAACCGGGACATACGGCTGGCCCCTCCGCCCGCCGTCTCGCATAACCGGCCGGATACGGGCCCTTGTGGTCCGACGCGAAAGCGTGCTGACGTGGTCAGGTGAGCCTGTGAGGGGAAGATGACCGAGACACCGGAACCGAAGGACAAGTTGGACGCCACGCACGTGGCGAACGGACCAGAGGACGCGACCCTCGCCTGGGACGCCATCGGTTGGCGTGTCTGCGAGCAGAGCGTACGGCGGCTTCGGCAGCGGATCTTCACGGCGTCGCAGGCGGGGGACCTGAAGAAGGTCCGCAACCTGCAGAAGCTGATGCTCCGCTCGCGCGCCAATGCGCTCTTGAGCGTGCGGCGGGCAACGGAGCGCAACGTCGGCCGTCTGACCGCGGGCATCGACGGCGAGGTCGCCCTCAACCCCAAGGCCAAGCTATATCTGGTCAAGAGGATGCAGGACACCTCCGTGCCGTTCCAGGCCCTCCCGGTCAGGCGGGTGTACATCCCGAAGCAGGGCAGCAAGACGAAGCGGCGCCCGCTCGGAATTCCCGTGATTTTCGACAGGTGCCAGCAGGCACGGGTCGTCAACGCACTGGAGCCCGAGTGGGAGGCGCGGTTCGAGCCGAGGTCCTACGGATTCCGGCCCGGCCGCGGCTGCCATGACGCAATCGAGGCCATCTACAGGACCGCCAAGGGCAGAAGTCCGAAGCGGCAGTGGGTGCTCGACGCGGATCTGGCGGCGGCGTTCGACCGCATCGCCCACGACCATATCCTGGCCCAGCTCGGCACGTTCCCCGCCAGGGGGATGATCGAGCAGTGGTTGAAGGCGGGCGTGGTCGAGAACGGTCGGCTCGCTCCGACCGAGGAGGGCACTCCTCAAGGCGGAGTGGTCAGCCCCGTGCTGTTGAACGTCGCGCTGCACGGGATGGAAGGGGCTGCCGGGGTCCGATATCGCACGACCGGCGTGCTCGCCGGGCGGACGATGCGGGACTCGCCGGTCTTGATCAGATACGCCGACGATCTCGTCGCCTTGTGCCATTCGCGCGACGAGGCGCTTGAGGTCAAGGCCCGGCTTGCCGGCTGGCTGGCGCCCAGGGGTCTTTCCTTCAATGAGGACAAGACGCGTGTTGTCACCCTCAACGAGGGCTTCGACTTTCTGGGGTTCAACGTCCGCCGGTACCGCTGCAAGCTGCTGATCAAGCCGAGCGAGGCGGCCCTGAGACGGATCCGGAAGAGACTGACCACCGAGATGCGGTCCCTGCGAGGGACCAACGCAGCCACGGTGATCAAAAGGCTCAATCCCATCGTTAGG
>JBOHUG010000100.1:0-4061 GCA_050734135.1 Candidatus Dormibacteria bacterium | reverse complement strand
ATCTGATGCCCGGTCGGGCTGTCTCGGCGCAATTGGGGGGCATCCGGGCAAGATCCTCACTTATCGTTGCCGCAGCATCCTCACTTATCCCTGCCGAAGGATGGTCAAAAAGCGATGCCGCTAACACACGTCAAGTCGAGCAAGCGGCGATCTCAAGAGTCCCCTACCCCTTAGCCCTCTCTCGCCCGTATCATGTCCCCTAACCGTGACTCTCAAGAAAGCCGAGGCTGTCCTGCTCGCCCCTTACCATGCATTGGATACAGTCAGGCCGATTATGGCTGATTCACCGACTCTTCGGACGAGCCTGGGTTTCGCTTGCCCGTTGGCTCTTGACGATGTTTGGGCGTCCGACGAATTCGATGGATGGTGTGGGACGCCGACCCTTGCCGAGAGTCTGGGATACGGCAGTCGACGACACCATGATCTTGGGAAGCAGGCGGGGGTTCCCCTAGAGGAGATAGACGACGTCGGCGAGGTTCCTCGAAGCCCAGGACCTCGGATTGGACCGTGAAGCCGTCCCTTGGTGCCCACGAACTGCTCGATGCGCTAGGAGCCCGGAGGCCGCCCCCTAGGCCTTTTCTCTCGGCGCCGACGGGATTGTGGGTAATGGCTCAAGACTGTCTTCATCTCGCCAATCGATGCGTTACTGACACTTGCGGCGCCCTTCGGGCGGCCCTTCGTCCGATATGGATCACGCTCGAGAAGGCTCTCTCCCTCGAGGGCCTTGTGCAACAGGCGCCTGCCCCTCAACTGCGCACATGGCTCTGCGGTTCATGAACGCGAATTCGCTTCGCGCCAGTCTACGAGCGACGGGGTTCTTGTCGTGCCCAGATCAGTGTTCACGACGGGAGCCAATCATTGACGGAGACCTCGCTCACTTCTTGGACCGAGTCGATCAGCACGCGGGGCAGGGGGTCGGCCGAGACGGTTCCGCAATTCGTCGACGCTTAGTGAATAAGGCCAGGGCGTTTCATCAACATGCCGGCAGCTTGTCAGTAGGAGTCAAGAAGGCCCTCGAGGGCGTTCTCGCGGCGGCCTTCACCGGCGTGTCGGGAGGCGAGATCCGGATGGAGGACCTCGACCTCACGCTGGCAGCCGTCCTGGTCTCCCGGGCGCTCAACATCGGCTACACCCCGGTGATCTCGCCGGGTGTGCCCGCCCTCACCCGGGACCGCATCAGCCATGTCGACCAGAACTACCTACGGGCAGAGACGATCGGCCCGGCCAACGGCCCGATCTTCGAGAGGCAGGGCCAGATCCCCCTGGCCAGGGACCACTGGGGCGGGGGGCTGGTGGCCGCAGCCGACGGAATGCGCTTCGTGGTGCCGGTGCGGAGCGTGCAGGCCCGCCCTAACCCCAAGTACTTCGGCCGCCGCCACGGGGTGACCTGGCTCAACCTGATCAACGACCTCTCCCTTGGCACGGCAGCCATGGTGGTCTCCGGCACCCCCCGTGACTCCCTTCACGTTGTTGACCTCATCTACCGCCAAGAGGCTGGGCCGCGTCCGGAGGTGGTCATCAGCGACGCCGGCTCCTACAGCGACACCGTCTTCGGCATCCTGAACCTGCTCGACATCGAGTACCGCCCCGAACCAGCTGACCTGCCCGACAGCAAGCTCTGGGGCATCGACGGGGACGCCGACTATGGAGCGCTCGCCGCTGCGGTCCGAGGAAGAGCCGACCTGGCCAAGATCAAGACCCATTGGCCCGACCTCCTGAGGATCGTCGCCTCGATCCACACTGGTGCCGTCAGCGCCCACGACGTCATCCGCATGCTCTCCCGCGGCGGGAGCCTCACGCAGCTTGGCGAGGCCCTGGCGCATTACGGCCGGATCTTCAAGACCGTCCACCTCCTCTCCTACGTAGACCAGGAGCCCTACCGCCGCCAGAACAAGCGCATGCGCAACCTCCAGGAGGGTCGTCACGATCTGGGCCGGCACCTCTTCCACGGCCACAACGGGGAGCTGCGGGAGGCCTACCGGGAGGGGATGGAGGACCAGCTCGGGGCGCTGGGGCTGGTCATGAACTGCATCGCCCTGTGGAACACGATGTATCTCGACACCGCCGTCGCCAAGCTGCGGGCGGAGGGCTACCCGCTCCGTGACGAGGACGTCGCCCGGCTGTCCGCCTACATCCGGGAGCACGTCAACGTCGACGGTCACTACTTCTTCAAGCGGCCCGACGCCCGAGGAGCCCGGCGTCCGTTGCGAGACCCGGATAGTCCCGATGGCTAATCCCCGTTGTTCCCGCAGACCGTGCCAGGCCCATCGGCAGTCAACCGGTTTCCCGGCCGCCGAGGAGCTTCAGGCCATCGGCACGCAGCTCACCCGTCGGCGAGACGTGCCGGTACAGCGTCTGGCGGGTCACTCCCAGCTCCTTGCACAGCTCGCCGACCTTGGTGCCCGGCTGGCCCATGGACGCCGCGGCCAGCCGAACCTTGGCCGACGTCATCTTGAAGGGTCGGCCCCCTTGCCGGCCCCGGGCCCGGGCGGAGGCAAGCCCGGCGACCGTGCGCTCGGAAATCAACTCCCGCTCAAACTCAGCCAGGGCGGCGAAGATGCCGAAGACCAGTTTGCCGGCGGCCGTTGTGGTGTCGATGGCTGCCCCCTGCCCGGTCAGCACCTTCAAACCGACTCCGCGCTCGGTCAGATCGTGCACGGTGTTGACCAGGTGGTGGAGGTTCCGGCCGAGGCGGTCGAGCTTCCACACGACCAAGGTGTCACCAGCGCGGAGCGCCTTGAGGCAGGACGTGAGACCGGGCCGATTGTCGGTCCGCCCCGAGGCGTGGTCGTCGTAGAGCTGGACAGCGTCGACCCCGACAGCCAGGAGGGCGTCGCGCTGCAGGTCGACGGTCTGGGACCCGTCCGCTTTCGACACCCGCATGTAGCCGACCAGCATGGGGTTCCTTCCCGTCACGTATGCGTTCGAATAAATGACACAAGAAGCAGGCGGCTGCTCAACGGGCGAGGAGTGTCAGGAAACCCGTCCTATATTCTAAGTCACGCGAACGGGTTCGCGGTCCGCTACGTGACAGAGCCTAGTGTCCGGATGCGGAGGGCTCTCTGCTCGGGGATTCCTGCCGAAAAGGCGGGTTGGGCGCTGAACGTTTGCTGGTGTGCGCCTGAAAGCCGGCCATCCGGGCCTTCCACCTGCAGCCAGGCGCGGAGGTGAAGCCCAGCCGGATCCTCAAGTCGCTCACGACCCAGGGCCGGGGGGACAAGCAGTTGGATAGCCTTGCCAACCTCCGGGATTACCTCCAACCTGGAGAGGAACTACAGTTCGCAGTGCCTGTCTCGACAGGCAGCCGGCTCCGTTTCTTTGGTTATGTCGGTCTAACCGAGAAGCGGCTCCTACTCGTGCTTTCCGACCACCCCCGACGGAGACGGCCCTTCGAGATGCTTGGTGGGGTTCATGAATTTAGCCGCCCGGTAATGGTTCGCTCTTCGTGGAGGCTCAACGCACGCATATATGGGTTCGTCGCTATCAAGACCTCGGGTCGGACTTTGTGGCTCCAGCCATGGGGCGAACCGCTCCGGCCCTTAGCGGAGTACCTTCGCAATCAGAAGAAATGACGTGCGTCGATGGGAACCTTTCCGGGGAGGTTGGTGAAACGACGCGAACCCCTCCTGCGCTGAGGGCGAATCTCGCCTGCTGTTACGGTCGGGGGTTTCGGAGCCGAACGGGCGGAGGTCCACGCCAGAGCTGACCATCCCGCTGACGGGTGCCCTTGGGTAGCCGTACACACCAACAACGCCCAGACGATCTATCGGGCTGCAACACTCGATCACGCTACCGCTACTTCTTACATCACTGTTCCTCACGGGCCGAGACTGCTTTGCCCGGCGCTCGACGATGGGCAAGGGGATGGTCCCCCGTGCCCTGGTCCACGGTCGGGACTGGAGTGCCCTGGAGGCCGTCGAGGCCGCCGGTCGCCTGCTCCGCACTGCCGAGGCCAGCCTCGCCCGAGCCGTGGTGAGCGCCCGCGGAACCGGACACAGCTGGGGCGAGCTGGCAGTGGCCCTGGGGGTGACCCGTCAGGCAGCCCAGCAGCGTTTTGGCCA
>JBOHUG010000099.1:0-2339 GCA_050734135.1 Candidatus Dormibacteria bacterium | reverse complement strand
CGGCGACCCTCATCCGCGACCAGCTCACCCTGCGGTCTGTCCCTCTCGATGCCTTCTGGCACTCGCCTGCCTCTGTCGCCACAACCGGTGCACCGCCTCAGCCGAGGCCCATCGGTGGATCCAGGCTAATCAGGCGCCCATCAGCTTGGCGACGACCGGGGCTCAGACCTCGTGCCGCATCCAGACGTTGGGTTCCCAGTAGGTTCCGCTGTCCCGACTGCGGTCGATCATGACAGTGCTGAGTCCGCCGGGGAACCAGTAATCGCCGGAATCGGGAAAGACCATCCCGGTCCACTCTTCCCACTCGGTTACGGTGCCAGTGATCCGAAGCGAATGGGGCTCCGACCGAAGCACTGTCGCTCCCGCCCGCTCGTGGACTCGCATCCAGGGGTCGAACGATGACCCATCGTCGCGTCGCCAGCCTGTGTATCGCTCGATCGAGACCAGCGGATAGCGATCCTTCCAGCTTGGCCGCACCGGGGCGATGAGCGACTTGAGATTATGCTGGCGTGCAATCGCGTTCATCTCTTTTAGAGCGACCGCACTCAAGCCCCGCCGCTGCAGGTTGCGCGGAATCATGATCACCATCGCGCAGAGGACGTTCGCGTCGCCCCCTTCGAAGCCCCGCGTGATAGCGTCGTCGATTCCCGCCGGAAGATCGGCGAGGCTTCCATCCCAACGAAGTGGCAGCGAGCGCGCGCGAGCCATCACCTTGCCGTCGTCGCCGATCAGATGAAATTGGTACTCGGGACGCTCCTCCGTCAAGCGACTCCAGTATTGGTTGAGGACGGTACCGTGATTGTTGGACTCCGGAAAGAGGTCTTTGGTGGCATCCCATGCCGGGTCGACCAGGTCGGGACGCTCCGCCACGGTGACAGTCTTCATATCAGAAGGATGGCATATTGAGCTCCAATCACGGCGCCCTCAGGGAGACGCCGAACCAAACGCACCGCGAGTTTCTCTGAGCGTGTTCTCCCCATACCCGCCAGCGGTCGCGCCCCTTTCGCGCGGACTTCCCGCGGCATGCCTTGAGGTTCGGGCGAGCCCCCGCCGAGATTGCAAAAGTACAGACTCCGCGGACGACTGAGCAGTCCGTTGTCATCGGGGGCGTGAACTAACTCCCCGCGAAGAGTGTCGGTCGTCCGCACACTCGCGCATATGTGGTCGATGGTGGGGCGCCTGGCTGGCGCACAGCTATCGCAACGACTGTGAACCAGCTTGACACCTCCTCCGCCTTGGCTCTTCGAGTCAAGGGCCTGCGCGTGACGTACGGTCAAACCGTGGCAGTCGACGACCTTACTCCTGAAGTTCGGTAAGGGGAGATCTTTGGGCTCCTTGGGCCGAACGGAGCTGGCAAGACCAGTGCCTTGAGCGCGATCGAAGGACTGCTGCGCCCTGATGCGGAAGCCATCACGATTGGAGTCATCGACGCCCGGGCACACCCCCGACAGGCAAGGGCCCAGCTGGGAGTCCACCTCCAGTCCACCAGCTTTCAGTCCAATCTCTCACTGCTGCAGATCCTCAGGTTGTATGCAGGCCTGTTCGGGGTCGAGCTCTCGGTGAAGCAGATAACTGACCGAGTGGCGGAGGTTCACCTAAAGGCCGAAGCCTCGAAGCGGATTCGCGAACTCTCCGGTGGGCAACAGCAGCGACTTTCTCTGCTTATCGCCACCATCCACGATCCGCCGCTGGTACTGCTCGACGAGCCGACCGCTGGGCTCGACCCCTAGGCGCGCCGCCGGCTCTGGGATCGGATCGAGCGGGTCCGAACTGAGGGCCGGAGCTACCTCCTGACGACACACTCGATGGAGGAGGAGCAGGCGGTCTGCGACCGGGTGGCGATCATGGATCAGGGGAAGCTCCTGACGGTGGACACGCCAGCAGGACTGATCGAGACGCATCGGGACGATCCGGCAGTTCGCAACGCAGCACATGGCGAGGTCACTCTCGAAGACGTCTTCATCGAGCTCACTGGAAGGGAACTCCGTGACTGAAGAAGCCGCGGTGGCCAAGAGCCGAGCGGTGACATACGATTCGTGGCTGGGGCCAATGCGGTCGTTGCTGCGGCCCGACTCCGAGGTGCAGTTGCGCAGCTATCGCTCGCTGCTCTTGGGATTTGCGCTGCCACTAGTCATTCTCATTGTCACTCACCTCGGTCGCGCCGGGCGCATATCCCGCTTAGCCTGAATGCACCGACGAGGGTCATGGCGGTGTGCAGGGGGACCGAGGCCTGAGTTGGAGAGTGGGCTGTGGTCGTGACATCAGCCAGAGAGTGCACCATGACCTCAAGGTGGCCAGCAATGTTGGGCAGAAATGACGAGAACACCGGCTGGCCGGTC
>JBOHUG010000098.1:0-4455 GCA_050734135.1 Candidatus Dormibacteria bacterium | reverse complement strand
CCGGCTCGTCCCCTGCCGATTCTCTCACTACCGACGGAGTTCGGCAACAGCCTCCTCTATGGGACGTGACCGTCGAGACGACGTCGACCGCCCAGCCTCAGCTGGTTCGAGTTCAGGCGCTGGGCGCCTGAACTCGGCGAGCTGAGCCCACCGGGTACGGGTTTATGCCCGACAAGAGAAGTGCGAGCGGCCGATGTCGGGCATTTAGGTGAGGCAGTGTGATAGTGTTATAGCTAAGTAGCAGAATAGGAGACAGCGTGATCGAGTTCCACTTACAGACCCACTCGGGAGTCTCACCGTACCTTCAACTGGTCCATCAGGTGCGTCGGGCCCTCCGGCTGGGACTCCTTTTCGAAGGCGATCAACTCCCAACAGTGAGGGACGTCGTGGCCGGTCTGGCGATCAATCCCAACACCGTGCTCAAGGCATACCGGGAACTGGAATACGAGGGACTCGTGAGAGCTCGACAGGGGATCGGCACCTTCGTGGTCAAGACGCTGAGCGACGCTTCGCTCGCGGCTCACGGACCCCTCCGCGAGGATCTCCAGCGGTGGATCGCCCAGGCCCGTGAGAGTGGGCTCGACGACGAGAGCATAGAGGCTCTCTTCGATGACACCTTTCGGGCCGTCACTGAGCTGGGTGTAGCGTGAACTCTGCCATTGAAGCTAGAGGGCTCGGCAAGCGGTACGGCCGCCGCTGGGCTCTCAGCGACTGCACACTCGAAGTTCCCTTGGGGAGGGTGGTCGGTCTCGTCGGTCCCAACGGCGCCGGAAAAACCACCCTTCTGTCGTTAGCAGTCGGACTGCTCGCGCCCTCGTCCGGCTTTATCAGGGTCGTGGGCGCTGAACCAGCCACCGATTCGGCTCAGATGGGCCGGATAGGTTTCGTAGCGCAGGACACACCCATCTACCAGCAGTTGAGCGTTGCCGATCATCTACGCCTCGGGGCGTACATGAACCCGGGATGGGACGACCACCTCGCCCACAAGCGGATTGAACAGCTCGATCTTGACCTCACCCAGCGGGCCGGGGCGCTGTCGGGCGGGCAGCGAGCTCAGCTCGCACTCACCCTAGCCATCGCCAAACGCCCTGAACTGTTGATCCTCGATGAGCCGATCGCCAGTTTGGACCCTCTCGCCCGGCGTGAGTTTCTCCAAGACCTCATGGAAATCGTCGCCGAGCACCAGGTCAGCGTCGTGCTCTCCTCGCATCTCGTGGCGGATCTCGAACGGGTCTGCGATTACCTAGTCGTACTCGTGGCCTCGCGAGTACAGCTTGACGGGGAAGTAGACAAGCTGCTGGCTACTCATCATCGCCTGGTCGGTCCGCGACGAGACCCGCACACCCTGCCAGGAAACCAGCAGGTAATAGAAGCCAGCGCAACGGAGCGGCAGAGCACGCTGCTTGTGCGTACCGACGACCCGATCCTGGACCCGGCGTGGACGGTTGAGCCACTCGGACTGGAAGACCTCGTCCTGGCCCACATGAGGCAGGCACAAGGCATGAGGCGAAACCACAGGGCGATCCTCGAGGTTCTGCCGTAATGTGGCTCACCTGGAGACAGTATCGCGTCCCGATTGTGGTGGCGTCGGTGGGGTTGGTCGCGCTCGCGCTCGTCCTCGTGATCACCGGGCCGAGTCTAGTCCACCTCTACAACTCAACTGTGGCCCACTGCAAAGTCCAGAACGACTGCTCATCGGCTCGAGCCTCATTCCTCCAAAATGACGCGAGTCTTCTTGCCTGGCTTGGCGCAATCGTCACGGTAGCCCCGGGCCTCATGGGGGTCTTCTGGGGAGCGCCTCTCATCGCTCGTGAACTGGAGACCGGCACCTACCGCCTCGCGTGGACGCAGAGCGTCACCCGGATGCGCTGGCTGGCACTAAAGCTCGCCGTTGTCGGCGTCGCCAGCATGGTAGTCGCTGGACTCTTGAGCCTGATGGTGACGTGGTGGGCCAGTCCGCTCGATCAGGTTACGATGAACCCCTTCGGATCGTTCGCCCAGCGCGACATCGTCCCTATCGCCTACGCTGCCTTCGCGCTCGCGCTGGGCGTGACCACCGGAGTGCTGATCCGTCGGACTGTCCCCGCCATGGCCGCTACCGTCGTCGGCTTCACTGCGGCGCGCGTTGCGGTGCTCGAATGGGTGCGGCCAAACCTTGCGGCGCCGATGCATCTCACCGCATCGGATAGCTTCTACATTAACCTTCTGCCGCCCGCGGGAAATCTCAACCCTCGCGACTGGGTTACCTCAAACGAGACTCTCAACGGGGCCGGGAAGGTAATCGGACAGAACGGAATGGTTGGAAACGGCATCAATGTGACTCTCAAGGGCCATAGGATGATCATCGCCGGGGTGGGGTCCTGCCCCAATGTCACGGTCCCTGTTCCGGCGGTTCCTGCGGAAGGTCCCGGTAAAGCTGGTCACCTGCTTGTACAGCAGTGTCTGGACAAACTTGGGGTCCACGACCTATTGAGCTATCAACCGATCAGCCGCTACTGGGCATTCCAGTGGTATGAGTTTGCGATCTTTCTCGCCCTCACCGTCATCATGGTGGGCCTCTGCTTCTGGTTGGTCCGGCGACACCTCGCCTGACCCCTTGACATCCGGCAAACCCCAGAAAGGTCGTTCAGGCAGGCCGATGTGCGCGTCCTCGAACGGCGGCAGGGGGCCCTGTATCCCCTCGGGGGTCTGAGTCGAGCAGGAGGATGGGATGCGACACCGCGACCGTCTCCGCGGCAAGGATCTGAGGCTAGGGACTCGACTTATGAGAACCCGTGGCGGCAGAAACTTGTCCACCTGTATGGTCTCGGAGCGGCTGTCGGATGACTGCGGCGTGACTGACTCGTGGGCATCCAGCCCGGTACCGAAATGATCACCTCCCAGGACCAGTCGACCGCACCCACAGCGAGAAGTGGCTGGGCTCAATTGGGGCCATCACGACTCGAATCAGCTCGGAGCTGAGCACCTCCAGATCGACATCGTCCCGAACTCGGCGGGCAAAGGCCGATACCGTGGCCCCTGCGTCGTATCGAGCACGGTTGAAACGGTGGTCGACCTGCCGCTGAACTCGTCTTCGAAGAGGGTTGAAGAGCGCAGCCGCAGCCAGCGTGGAGGCCGCCAGGCCGTAGCCACTCCGATGCAAATTTCGGGGACGTGGTGGATCGGAAAGCCGCCATCGGGGCGCTCACGCGCCCCAGCGAACTAGGGTCCGCTAACCGGCCCCGAAGCGTCCCAACGACCGGTTGAGGGGTCAGTCAGTCGCCTCTCCGCAGGTGCCGTTGGCGATCACGCCGGTCATCGACGACGCGAGGTCGGAGGCGGCCAGCACCGCGAGGTTGGCGATCTCGCGCAGTCGCGGCATGTGCTTGAGCAGAGTGCGGTCGGCCATGCGCGCCTCGAACGCGTCGCGAGAGATGCCCTCGACTTCGGCGAGTGCGTTAAGTGCGGCATCGACCCCGGAGGCGTCGGGCGACCCGGCCGACCGAATGCACACCGCCCGCACTCCCTCGGGACCGTAGTCCGTCGCGATCTGACGGCAGAGCGCCTCGATGGCGGCTCCGGCGACGGAGAAGCTGCCCTGGTAAGGGAGCGGCCGGCGACATGTGCTGGCGGTGAACCCGAGGACCACGCCGGTGTGGACCGCCGCCATCCGTCGCGCCGCCCCAACCCCGGTGAGGTAGTTGGTGCGCATCCCATCGGCGATTCCCTTTACGAAGTCGCCGACTGGAATCTCGTGAAGCGGCCCGCCCAATATGTACGCGACGCTGATCGCGTTGAAGGAGATATCGATGCCGCCGTGTTCGGAGACGACCCGATCAAGGTGCGCCTCGACCTCGCTCTCGACGAGCGCGTCGACCTGAGCGGCCTGCGCGCTAAGCCCGCGGTCGGTGAGTGGCTTGACGACCTGCTCTAGCGCCCCCGGCGTGCGCCCCGCAACGATGACCTGCGCCCCTTGCTCGGCGAACGCCTGCGCCACCGCGCCGCCGATCGCGCCGCCCCCCCCGTACACGACCGCGGTCTTGCCGTCCAGCAGCACGTCCCACCCTCCGCTCAAACCAACCTTAGCGGAATGATAGCCGACTCATCCGCGCGCGCGCCATGCGGGCCCCGTCGAGGGAGGTCGCCCCACTTACCGCTCGTGAGACCGAGTTACGGCGGCTCGTTGCGGAGGGCGCCTCCAACGAAAGATTGCTGCCCGGCTCGTGGTCGCCGAGAGACGGTAAGAACGCCCACGGGGTGCGTGGTGAACGAGCTCGGACTGCGCAACCGAACAGAGGCGGTGACTGCCGCCTACGACTCGGGACTCCTCCGTCCCCCGGTAACTCACCTGGGCTTGACCCGATAAGACGGACCGCCATGATGTGGGGCGAACCCCACAGAGGAGGTCCAGATGGGTCGACGAGAGCGGCGGCGGTTCACCGACGAGTTCAAGGCCGAGGTGGTCGGGCTGGTGCG
>JBOHUG010000097.1:0-26146 GCA_050734135.1 Candidatus Dormibacteria bacterium | reverse complement strand
GGCGACAGCTACGACAATGCCCTGGCCGAATCCTTCAACGGTCTCTACAAGACCGAGCTGATCCACAAAGACGGTCCCTGGCGCGGGCTGGAAGACGTGGAGTTCGCCACTCTGGGATACCTCGATTGGTTCAACCAGCGACGGCTCCACAGCGAGCTGGGCATGGTTCCCCCCGCTGAGTTCGAAGCCGACCATTACCATGAGGAGGCCCCCGCCCTGCGGGCTGTTTCACACTAACCAGAGTCTCTACAAAACCCGGGGCGGTTCACTTCACCGATGGCCTCAATCAGCGCTGTCCCGTTGAGGGGACCACACCGAGTCGTGTCCGCCTCTGTGCGAGTCCGCGGCACCAACGCTCAACACGATGCTGCCAGGAGGACCTGGTGGGACAAGGAGGCCGCGCTGCGGGGCTCGGGTGCCCGCACGGCGATCGTGGCTAGCCTGGAGAAGGCGCTTGCTGAGACGCCTGCGGTCCGGGCGAGGATCGAGCGCCCGCCTTGGGCCGCACCACTCGCGTCGACCGGCGAGGTCGCCGAGGCTCAGCTAGGCCTAGTTGGACAGGGCATCGAGGGAAGGCGACGGACAACCCCACTCCCTTCTCTCCACGCCCAACGGTTTGCTTGACAAGCGAACAGGCGTTCCCTATGCTACGAACCGATGTTCGCTGGCAATCAGAGACCTACTCGACCACTTACTCCCCGCAGGACGCGTACCCCACGGCGCGGGGTGGCCCGGAACGGCTGGGGCCTGCTCTTGAAGGTGGCGGTCCTCACCGTCCTCGTGGGAGCGGTAATGACCCAGGCGGTCCTGGGAACCGCGGGATCGCGGGGTCCCTCGGTGATGGTGAAGCCAGGCCAAACCCTATGGGGGATCGCCAGTAGCCACTATCCCGAGTCCGATCCACGCGATGCGGTGGCTGCGATTGAATCGGCTAATCATCTGGGCGGCCCGGCCATCACACCCGGGGAGCGGCTTCTACTTCCTCCCGTCTGAGCCGGTCGCGGGTAGGGAGGGCGCGCTGAGTCGATAGGCTTGGTCGCTGTGGAAGTTTCCCAGTCGTCGCTTGAGCACATCAACAGTCTGGTGGCTGCGGTTCAGTCCGAGTTGAGGCTTCCTGGTCTCGTGGTCGCGGTGGCTCAAGGCGGCCAGATGGTCAACCATATCGCGATCGGACGGGCCGACCTCGAGGCTGGCATTCCGGCTGGCCCCGACGTTCAGTACCGCATGGGTTCTATCACCAAGACAGTCACCGCGACGGCGGTGATGCAACTCGTGACCGCGGGCAAGCTGGACCTCCGCGGCCCGCTGCAGCAGGGATGGCCGGGGGCGCCCCACGACGACATTTCGCTGGCCGACCTTCTCACCCATGGCTCTGGACTACAGCGCGAGCCGGTCGGGTCAGTCTGGGAGACGCTGCAATTCCCCAATCGGGAGGACCTCGCCGCAACCGCTAGCGAGGCCCGGCGGCTCTACCCCCAGGACAGCTGGTTGCACTACTCGAACCTGGGATTCTCCCTGCTCGGCGAGATGGTAGCTCAGATGAACCAAACGACCTGGGAGGACTGGGTGGCCCAGAAGGTGCTGGGTCCGTTGGGGATGGGGCGCACCACTCCCCGGCCGACTGCGCCTGCGGCGCAAGGCTACTCGGTGCAGCCGTACACCGACGAGGTGGTGGAGGAACAGTCGGTGGACTTGCTGGGAATCGCCCCGGCAGGCCAGCTTTGGAGCACCGCCGAGGATCTCTGCCGCTGGACCGGAGCACTGGCGGGGGGCCGGCCGGATGTCCTGCCTCCCCAGATGCTGGAGGAGATGCGGGCACCTCGCACCATCGCCGATCTCGAACACTGGAGTTGGGGATTCGGGCTGGGCTTGATGTTGTTGCGTGACGGGGAGTCCGTCTACGTGGGTCATACCGGCGGCATGCCGGGCTTTTTGGCCGCGGCTTTCTGCCACCCACCGACCCAGCTGGGGATCGTGGTCTTGGTGAACAGCTCGGGCGGTCTCAAAGTGGGCGCGTTTGCGGCGCAGCTCCTGAGCCTGGCCCGGGATGGGTATCCGGGGGCCGGCGAATGGGCGCCCAGAGAGGGGCCCCCTGCTCGGATCGTCCCGCTTCTGGGGAGATGGTGGTCAGAGTGGAACGAGTGGGTTTTCCGCTGGCGCGACGGTCGGCTCCAGGCGAAGTTGGCCGACGCTCCCTCCGGCGACCCGGCCACCGAATTCGCTGAGATCGGCTCTGATCAGTTTGTGGCGCTCAACGGATCGGAGCGTGGCGAACGGTTGATAGTCGTCCGGGGGCTCGAAGCAGAGTCGACCACCGTCAAGAAGCTGTACTGGGCGACTTATCCGTTTACCCGGGAGCCCGAGCGGTTTGGAGAGCCCGACTGAGCTGACGCCCTCAGTCGGAGGGGGCGCTCAACAGGCGGGCGATGCCTTCTAGGGGAATAGAGACCCAGTCGGGCCGGCTCCGCAGCTCGTAATCGACCTCGTACAGCGCCTGACTCGCCTGGAGGCAGGTGAGCATCAGTCGGACGGTGCCACGATCCTGCGGCAGCAAGCCGGTTCCGCCAATCGTGGCCAGGTACTGTCCCAGGAAGGCATCGCGGGCCAGCCCTGACCAGGCTCTCCCGTAAGGTTCCAGGCTGGCGGCACTGACGTCGGCGGAGTCGACCTGCTGGCGGAGGGCGACTGTGGCCGCGTAGTCGAAGGAACGGAGCATGCCGGCCAGATCCTGGAGCGGAGTCGCCTTGCGGCGCCGCACCGAGATCGGAAGGGATGGCCGACCTTCAAAGTCGAGGGCATGCCAGCCGGCGTCGGTACGCAGGAGCTGCCCCAAGTGGTAGTCGCCATGGATGCGGATCGCTTGGCCGGAGGGGCTCAGTTGGACGACCCGTCGGGACAGCTCGCGCAGCGCGTTGGCGTGGACTGCCAGCGGCTCCAGGCGGGGATCGTCCAGTCCGAGCAGCTTCTCCGCCAGGGAATCGAGGTCGTCCGCCATGATCTGGAGGTCGTCGCCGGCGAGAGGACGCGCCAGCAGATCTGGATCGCCCCCGAGCCCCGCCAGGGCCAAGTGCATCTGGGCGGTCAGATTGCCGATCTGGGCGGCGGCGCCCGCAAAGGATGAGCCCTGGCGCTCCACTGCGGACACACAGTCCTGGGGCAGCGGGACGGCGCCATCGGCGTCGAGCAGGAGGTCCCCGTAAAGGTCCCGCAGGGAGGTGAGGGCGAGCGAGAATCCGTCTGTTCCGTTGCGCAGGTAGGTCTGGGCCACAGCCAGGGAGATGGTGACCTCATCCGAACTTGCTTCAACCACGCCCAGGGGCCGGGCTATGCCGGCGAATCCAGTTCTGTCGAGGGCCTCCAGCAGCTCTATCTCGGGACTGACCCCGGGCCAGACTCGGCGGAGCACTTTGATCAGGAGATCATCGCCATACAGCACCGTGGACTGGCTCTGGTCCTTGGGGGCCATCTGGTTGGGTTCCAGGGTCGGGAGTGGAGGAAGTTGGGGATGAAGCAGCCGGAAGCGGAGTTGTCCTGGCTGGTCTCCGTCGATGGACTGGCTCTCAGCCAACGCTGTCAGAAAAGTGGCGGCCAGGGCGGGGTCGGCGAACGCGTCGTAGATCGCCCAGGCCGACGGCGGGGTTTCCGCTTCCGCGTCCTCCGAACCTCCTACCCGGCGCGACAGCGCACGGATCCCAGCTGGTAGGTGACGGTCCCAGGGGCGCAGCCCCAACACCATCTGGTAGGTGGCCGGCACCCCATCCTCAAATTCGGCGTCGACGAGGGCGATGACCAAACCGGGAACCTCATGGCTGAGCCAGAAGGTCTGCTCCAGGTGAAGCTGGGTGATCTTTCGATGCTTGTCGGCGAACCAGCGCTCCTGGGCCAGGCTCCCAGCCAGGGCGGGCTCGATCCCGCTTAGCTCTGAGAGCCCGGGAACCGCCCTCATGCTCCCATCTCCAGCCGCAGCCAGTAGAAGGCGTGGGGACCCAGCGTGAAGGGGTAGGGCTGGGGTCCGATCTTAGGAAACGGGACCCGTCCAATCAGCTCGACCGGGGTGGCGCCGGCGAACTGTCGGAGATCGAGCTCTACCGGCTGGGGGAAGCGGGAGAGGTTGTTCACGCAGAGGATGGTCTCGCCTTCGGAGGATCTTAGGAAGCCAAGGATCGAGGGATTGGTCGCCTCGACCACCTCGAAGGTGCCCCGGCCGAAGACGGGATGGGCCTGGCGTACCCGAATGAATCGCCGGACCCACTGCAGAAGCGAGCTCTCGCTCCGCTGCTGCTGTTCCACATTGCAGGCCTGGTAGCCGTAGAGGGGGTCCATCAAGGGGGGCAGATAGAGCTGGGCGAAGTCGGCCTTCGAGAAGCCTCCATTGCGGTCGCCGTTCCATTGCATCGGAGTCCTCACTCCATCCCGGTCGCCGACATAGACGTTGTCCCCCATTCCGATCTCGTCGCCGTAGTACAGAATCGGAGTTCCCGGGAACGAGAGCAGCAGCCCGTAGAGCAGCTCCATCTGACGGCGACCATTTCCGAGAAGAGGTGCCAGCCGCCGCCGGATCCCGATGTTCAGCTTCATGCGTGGGTCGCGCGCGTACTCGGCGTACATGTAATCCCGCTCCGCGTCAGTGACCATTTCCAGGGTCAGTTCATCGTGGTTGCGCAAGAAGATTCCCCACTGGCAGTCCGACGGAATGGGCGGGGTCTGAGCCAGGATCTCAGTGATCGGGTAGCGCTGCTCCTGGCGGAGCGCCATGAACATGCGCGGCATCAGCGGGAAGTGGAAGCACATCTGGCACTCGTCACCGTCCCCGAAGTAAGCGCGAACGTCGCTGGGCCACTGGTTGGCCTCTGCCAGCAGCAGGCGATCGGGAAAGTTGGCATCCACCTCGCGCCGGATCCGCTTCAGGTACTCGTGCGTTTCCGGAAGGCTCTCGCAGTTGGTGCCCTCCGCCTCAAAGAGATAGGGCACAGCGTCAAGCCGCAACCCGTCCAGTCCCAGTTCCAGCCAGTAGCTGATCACGTCCAGCATGGCCTGCTGCACCTCGGGGTTAGCGTAGTTGAGGTCCGGCTGGTGACTGAAGAAGCGGTGCCAGTAGTAGGCACCGGCCTGGGTGTCAAGGGTCCAGTTTGAGAGCTCGGTGTCGACGAAGATCACCCGCGCCTCCTCGTATCGACTGGTGTTTTCGCTCCACACGTACCAGTCCCGTTTGGCGGAGTCGGCGCTGCGACGTGCCTCCTGGAACCAAGGGTGTTGGTCCGAGGTGTGGTTGACGACCAGATCCGTGATCACGCGGATGCTACGGGAATGGGCTTCTTTGATGAGACGGCGCATGTCGTCCACGGTTCCGTACTCGGGCTGGATTGCGTAGAAGTCGGAGATGTCGTATCCGCCATCGCGCTGTGGTGACGCAAAAATTGGCAGTAGCCAGATACAGTTGACGCCGAGCCAGTGCAGATAGTCGAGCTGGGCGATCAGACCGGGTAGGTCACCGATACCGTCGTCGTTGGCGTCATAGAAGCCCCTGACGAACACCTCGTAGATGACGGCGTCCCGGTACCATTGGGGGTCAGGTGCCAGTTTCACTGTTCCACCCAGAGGAGCCGCGCAGGCGATCTGGCTGGATCCAGCTCCAGCTGTTGCAGAGGTCTGGTCCAGGTCGACTCCGTCCCGTCCAGCAGATCGTGGACGTGCAGGCTGGCCCGGCTACCGCGGCTGAGCTGCTTCCAGGAGAGCTGCACCGTGGTCCGCTGGATCTGCCCGGGATCCAGGTTGACGATCACCAGGACCACATCCGAGCGGTCGGCGGTGTGCTTGGAGTAAGCGAGCACGGCCGGGTTGTCGGTGCGATGAAAGTGCAGTCGGCGCAGCTGCTGCAGCGCCGGGTGCTCACGGCGCAGCTGGTTGAGCTTGGTGATCAACTCGGTTAGCGACCCCGGCTGGTTCCAGTCCCTGGGCCGGTACTGGTACTTCTCCGAGTCCCAGTACTCCTCGGAGCCGGGCTTCTGGGGCCGATTCTCGCAGAGTTCGTAGCCACTGTAGATCCCATAGGTGGGGGAGAGGGTGGCCGCCAGCACCAGTCGATACCGAAAGGCGGGCGGTCCCCCCAGCTGTAGCTCCTCGGTCAATATGTCGGGGGTGTTGGCGAAGAAGTTGGGCCGCAGGTAGTCGGCACTGACCTTGGTCAGCTGGGTCAGGTAGCCGCGCAGCTCCGGCTTGGTGGAGCGCCAGGTGAAATAGGTGTAGCTCTGGCTGAAGCCGACCTTTGAAAGTTCACTCATCAGGGCCGGGCGGGTGAAGGCCTCGGCCAGCAGGATGACATCCGGGTAGGCGGCCCGGAGCTGTTCGAAAACCCAAGCCCAGAAGGGCACCGGCTTGGTGTGGGGATTGTCGACCCGGAAGATGCGGACGCCTTGCCTGATCCAGAATTCCAAGATTTCGTAGCAAGCCCGCCAGAGCTGTGGCCAGTCGTCGCAGGTGAAGTCAAGCGGAAGTACATCGTCGTAACGCTTGGGAGGGTTCTCCGCCGGTCGGATGCTGCCACCTGGGCGATGCTCAAACCAACCGGGATGCTCGCTGACCCAGGGGTGGTCCGGGGAGCACTGGAGCGTGTAGTCAAGGGCTACTTCGAGTCCGAGTTCCGTGGCTGACTGCAGGAAGCCCCGGAAGTCCGCCAGCGAGCCGAGGTCGGGGTGGACCGCTAGGTGACCCCCGGGCTTAGCGCCTATCGCCCAGGGACTGCCTGGCTCCCCGGGGGCCGCCACGGGCGCGTTGTTGCGGCCCCTCCGGGCGGTTGTACCGATCGGGTGGATGGGAGGGAGATAGACCACGTCGAATTTCATCGCCGCCACTTCGGACAAGCGCCGGCGAGCCGAGGTGAAGGTCCCGGAAGCACGGCCATCTGAACCCTCCGACCGGGGAAAGAGCTCGTACCAGGAGCCGAACAGGGCCCGCGGCCGCTCCACCCAAATCGGCATCGCAGAACTCCGCTCAGGGGGTGACTGAGCCAGGGCCTCTTGCATGAGCCGCGCCGTGCCCGCGCTGAGCAGGTATTTCTGCAGGAATGCAGGAGGGCGGCCCTCGAGGAGGTCGAGTCGGCGCTCGAGTGCGGTCCGAGTCATAAGTGGCAGCTGAGCCGCTCCTGACCGTGCCATCGCCAAGCCGCTCTGGAGCTCTTGGCCGGGTTCCACCCCCGCTCGCAGCCAGCGGCGGTAGTCCTGGCGCCAGCTCCCGAAGCCGTCCCGCCACGCCTCCACCTGGAACTCCGCTGACCCGATCTGGGGGAAGCGGATGTTTCCGACCCAGAAGTCGTCAATGTGACCCTGAAGAGGGCGGTGGGCCCACTCGCTCTGAGCAGTCCCAGCTGCCATCCGCCACCGCACCCTGACCAGGAGCACAGGCTGGCCCTCGCTGAAGACGCAGGCCCGGATTGGAACCTCTTCTCCGACCACGGCCTTGGCGGCGAGCCGCCCGCCGGAGACCTGGGGTGTGACCCGATTGATGATAACCCGCTTGATCCGGTCAGGGAGGGCAGAGCCAGTTGGGATCAAGCGTGTGTCAGCCACCCGGCTAGATTGCCACTAGGTGGCCTTCCCATGTGCCATCAGGTCAGTCGGAGACTGGCCGCACTTGATGCGAACTCTTTGTTGCATCGAAGTCGCAACAGAGTTAGGATGCCAACCAGAGGACATGGGAGGATCCTGGGCATGGCCACCCTGGCTGCGACCCCGATCGGACGGATGGCGCGGATCCGGAATGCCTTGACCCCGGCGGAGTGGGGGAAAGCTGGGGGGATGGCGGCCACGATCGTGGGCCTGCACCTCATCGGGTGGGGGATTCTGATCGTAGTGATCCTGCCCGAGCACCTCAGGGTCTTCGGTGTCGGTATTGGGGTTACCGCCTACACGCTGGGGATGCGTCACGCCTTTGACGCGGACCACATAGCGGCGATCGACAACACCACCCGTAAATTCATGGCGGAGGGGAAGCGGCCCCTGAGCGTGGGATTCTGGTTCTCCCTGGGGCACTCCAGCGTGGTTTTCGCCTTGGCGATCGGACTAACCGTAGCGGTCAAAGCTGTCGCCGGCGCCACCACCAATTCACACTCGGCCCTGCAGGGATTCGGCGGCTTCTTCGGGACGATGGTGTCGGGGATGTTCCTCTATCTGATCGCCATCCTCAACCTGATTGTCCTGGTCGGGATCGTCAAAGTATTCCTGAACATGCGCCAGGGTCGCTTCTCCAACGAAGAGCTAGAGCACCAGCTCAACTCCCGAGGCATGATGTTTCGCTTCTTCGGCAAGCTGATGCGGGCGCTCAAGTCACCCTGGCAGATGTATCCCGTCGGGGTCCTGTTCGGGCTCGGATTCGACACCGCCACCGAGATCGCCCTCCTGGTGATCGCGGCTGGGGTGGCGACATCAGGGCTGCCTTGGTACGGCGTCCTCTGCCTGCCGATCCTCTTCGCCGCCGGAATGTGCCTGCTGGACACCATGGACGGATCGTTCATGAATTTCGCCTACGGCTGGGCCTTCGCCAAACCAGTGCGCAAGGTCTACTACAACATCACCATCACCAGCCTCTCGGTGGGGGTCGCGTTTCTTATCGGCACCATCGAGATCCTGGGGCTGGTTGCCGTCGAGCTGAAGCTGAAGGGTGGGTTCTGGAACAACGCCGCCCACTTCAACATCAACGCCGCCGGGTTCATCATCGTGGGCCTCTTCGTGGTGACCTGGGTTGCCGCTCTCACCATCTGGCGCTTCGGCAGAATCGAGAACCGCTGGGAACGGGCGGCGGCGAGGTCGCGCCCCGGTTCGTAGCCCTGCCAGCCGGCCCCGGTGCCACGCGCTTGCCTGATTGGGTACGCTGGGGCAGTGCCTGTGAGTGAGGTTTCCGGGCGCCGGGGATCGCCCGGGTGGGCCCTGGCGGTGATCGCCACCGGGGTGCTGATCACGGCGATCGATACCACCATCGTGGTGCTGGCCTTGCCTCACATCCAGCGAAGTCTGCACGCCAATCTGAGTTCAGTGGTGTGGATCATCGTCAGCTACCTGTTGGTCATCACCCTGCTCTCCACCCAGGTGGGCCGCTTGGGCGACATCTTCGGTCGGGTGCGGATGTACGAGGCTGGGTTCGCGGTCTTCGTGCTGGGCTCGTTGCTGTGCGCGCTGGCTTGGAACGAAGCGGCGATGATCGGATTCCGGGTGCTGCAGGGGATGGGTGGTGCCCTGATCGCGGCCAACAGCGGGGCGGTCATCGCCGACACCTTTCCACCGGAGCGGCGCGGGCGCGCCTACGGGTTCAATGCCGTCGGCTGGAACATCGGGGCCATCATCGGAATCGTCTTGGGGGGCATGATCACCACCTATTTGTCTTGGCGGTGGGTGTTCTGGATCAACGTGCCGATCGGGCTGGCCGCCTTGCTTGTCGCCGTCCGGGTGTTGCGGGAGAGGGGAGAGCGGCATCCGCGCCGGCTGGACCTGTGGGGCATGGGCCTGCTGGGTGCCGGGCTTTTCGGCATCCTCTGGGCGATGATCGAGCTCTCATCGAGCTCGTTGGATGGCCCGATCGAGGGTGGCCTCACGATCGGCGCCGCTTTCCTGGTCGCTTTCGTGGTGGTGGAGCGGCGGGTGCGCGAGCCGATGATCGCCTTGCGCCTCTTCCGAATCCCGACGATGGCGCCCTCGCTGGCGGCCGCCTTCTTCCAGGGTTTGGCCAACTTTGCCATCCTCTTTCTTCTGATCATGTATCTGCAGGGAGTGCGCCATCTCTCGCCGCTCGACGGTTCGCTGTGGCTGGTTCCGGGGTACCTGATCGGCGGCATTGCCTCACCTTTCGGGGGGCGTCTGGCCGACCGCCTGGGTCCGGCCTGGCCGGCCACCGTGGGGCTCTTCATCTCGGTGCTGGCGCTGCTCATCTACACCCAGCTGACCGTGACCAGCCCGCTCTGGCTGGTGTCGCTGGGCAGTGTGGTGAATGGGGTTGGCTCGGGTGCCTTTTTCCCCGCCAACACCACGGCGGTGATGCGGGCGGCCCCGGCCCGGGACTTCGGTCTCTCCTCCGGCCTCTTGCGGACCTGTGCCAATATCGGGATGGTCTTCTCGTTCGCCGCAGCCATCGTGGCCGCCTCCAACAGCATTCCGCGGGCGCTCGCGTTCGCGATCTTTGTCGGCGGTGCCAATCTTTCGGGGACGCGGGGCGCGGCGTTTGTGGGGGGCATCCACACCGCGATCTACCTCGCGATCGCGTTGATGCTGGTCGCCGTTGTTCTGTCCGGTACCCGGATTTTCTCTCGGCGCCAGAGGGTGGGCAGGCCGGCCTCCCAAAGCGCCCCTTCCACGGCGCCATAACACGGTGTAGCGCTCCGGCTAAGAGGCCCTGGCTGGAACCTGGGGCGGACGACCGACCCACTGAGCGGTCGTCTCGGTAGCCACGGTCCCGGCCCCTACCAGATTGCTAAACTCGCGCCGCCAGAGTGGCCTCTCGGGAGGCCGCCGCCAGTAAGGCCCGATGCGAGAACCAGCACCGGGTCGAGCAACCCGCCTTGATGCGGGATCGAGAAGTAGTGGAGTCCGAATGAGCAACTCCGGCGCGTGGTCACGCGTGATTGCACCGCTTCGAGACCGCGACTTCCGGCTCGTGTGGTCGGGGAGCTTGGTTTCCCGCCTCGGCGACGGGGTCTTCACTGTGGCGGTCGCACTGGAAGCCTTGCGGGTCGATCACCAACCGACTGGGCTGGCATTCGTACTTGCCGCCCGCGCCGTGCCCAGCGTGCTGCTGTCGATCCTGGGAGGAGTGGTGGTTGACCGCATTCCGCGGCGCACGACCATGCTGGTCGCGGACTTGGTGCAGGGGACGGCGGTCGGTGTCATCGGCATCTTGGTGTTCTTGGGCCAGATCACCCTGTGGCAGCTGGTCCTCATGGCGATCGTCTTTGGAGCAGCCGATGCCTTCTCAGGGCCGGCCTCTACGGCCCTCCTTCCGGAACTGCTCCCAAAAGAAGCAATCACTCAGGCCAACGCCCTCAACAGCACCAGCTCAGAGCTGTGCGTGAACCTCATCGGCCCCGCGGCCGGGGGACTGGCAGTGGGTGTCATCGGGACGGCGGCCGCCTTCGGCTTCGACGCCGCTTTGTGGTCGCGGCAGCCTGCCTATTCGCGCTGGCTCATCGAGCGCGCCCGGCCTCGAGTGGTAAGTCACTTCTGGCGGAGGCGGGGGAGGGGATCCATTACATCGTTGCCCGGCGCTGGCTCTTCATCTTGCTGATGGGCGCGGCGGTGGCAAACCTGGTTGGCATGGGACCATTCTTTGTGTTGCTGCCGGTGCTGGTCCGGCACGTTTTGCACGGCAGCCCACTTGTCCTAGGTCTCGTGTACGCGAGCGCCGGCGGGGCCGGCGTGGTTGCCTCTTTGGTGGTCGCCCGTCTCGGTTCCCCGCAGCATCTCCTGGTGACGTTGTGGACCGCGTATAGCACTTCCGGGCTGCTGGTGGCAGGCATCTCGCTCGCGCCCAACCCGTGGGTCACAGCCATCCTGGTCGCCGGTTCGGCAGGGGTGGTCGTCTACGGGGACGTGCTGTACTTCACCATGCTCCAGACCTCGGTCCCCAAGCACGTGCTCGGGCGGGTCTCCTCCGTGGCGTTCGTCATGGTCTGGACGCTGACCCCGCTGGGCATGATCCTGGGTGGATTCGCCGCTGCCGCAGTGGGCGCCAGCGGCGCATTCCTCATAAGTGGGCTGCTAGCGGCCGCCTGCGGGCTGGTTCTGCTGATCCCCGGCGCGCGCACCATGACTTCAGAGCCCGGCGGTTCCTAGGTTGAGGGGCCGCGGCACGGATGCGGAGGACAATGGTTGAATAGCGTTCTGTTGCCAGGAACACTCGGCGGAGGACGCCAACCGGGCGAGGAGCACGATGGCTAGCCGCGACAGCTCAGTCTCATATCGCCAGATTACAGGGCCAGAGGAACTCGATTTGTTCCTGACGCTGAGCTGCAGCCTCGACCACGAATTGCGGGGCGACCTCTCCGTAGGGTTCCGCCGGCCAGAATGGATGTGGGTGGCGCTGCGGGACGGTCAGTTGCTGGCCCGGGTCGCTTGGTGGGGGCCCGCCCAGGACACGATTCCCTCGGTGCTGGATGTTCTTGATCTGGCTGACGCTCCGGACCGAATCGAGGTCGGAACCGAACTGCTGAGGGCGGCGCTCGCCAGGCTCATCCCCACCGGAGTTCAGCCACCGGACTACGTTCGCTTCATCCCCTCCAACTGGCGAGCCAGCGCTGCGTCGCGGCAGGTCGTGGAAGACCGGATGGCGGTCGCCTACCGGACCGGAGCGCGGCTCCTGGTGGAGCGGCTTCGGCTCGAGTGGCTGCCTGGCTCGCCCATCGGGGTTAAGGGTGATCGGGTCATCTTCCGACCGGTGTCCGACGACGGCGAACTGGTCGACCTGATGACCCTGGTGATGGCCGGCACCCTGGACGCCCACAGCGGCGATGACCTGACCCGAATGTCGGCTCGGGAGGGCGCGATCCGGCACTTCGAGGACGAGCTGGCGCGGTACCGGAGCCCCCGCGCCTGGTGGCGAATCGCAGCCAGACCCGACGGAGTGCCGGTCGGATTCGTGATCCCGGCCCGCAATGACTACCACGCCATTCTGGCGTATCTCGGCGTCGTGCCAGATCAGCGGGGGCACGGTTACGTCGACGAGCTCTTGGCCGAGGGAGCCCGGATTCTCGCCGCCGCCGGGGTTCCCCGGATCCGGGCTTCGACGGACCTCGGCAATGTCCCGATGGCACAAGCATTCGCTCGCGCCGGCTGGTCGAACTTCGAGCGTTCGATCAACATGACCTGGGGCTGAGCGGCCAGGCGGTCCCCGTTGCGATCTTGATCGGGGGAGGGCATTCGAGGTCAAGGTTGAGCTTACGAGAAGAGACCTTATCCATAACTAAGGCCGAAGTAGACCAAGCTCCCCCTCCGCCCGCCCAGCCTCTCCAGACCGGCTTGAGAACTCACAGCAGTCCGTCTGATGAAGCACCAGCCGGGGTCGCTCGGTTCTGACGAGGCGTTGAGGTTTAGCGATGCCGTCAGGAGCAACCCGGCCAAGTCGACGTCCAAGGCTTGCGAAAGTCTGGCATGGGAACTGTGGTGGCTAGCGGCATTGGCCTGGCAGTCTCCGAGGAAGCCGCATTCTAGCTCAGCGGTCTTGAACGCCCTCGGGCGGACGGCGATCGCTAAGCTCCTCCTCCATTGAGCTTTCGGGCACGGTGATTATCGCCACCGGACCCGGGTCGGGGGCCCGGTGGCGGCCCACCTGCGGCCCTGGCGCTCGGGGCCACAGTCGCTCTCTTCGAGTCAGCTTTATGGCCTGACCGTGGAGGTCGAGGTGCTGGAGCCGGGGTCGGTGCAACGATCTACGGGTAGGACCCAACGAATCCCCGACCTCTGTCAGGCGAGTCCCAGATGAGCACCTCGGTCGTAACGTTCCCGGGACGGTGGCCAGCTAGCCTGCCGGCCAGATCCTGGTTCACCGGTTACTAATCTGGGAGCCTCCTCGGTGGATAGAGAGATGACTGTGACGTCTGGCGGGCAGCGCTCCCGTCTGCCCTTTCTCGCGGTCCCTCTGGGCGGCATCATCTTCTGCGCTTGCGTGGTCCTCGATGTGCTGGTCGGCAGAACCTTCGGGACTGCGGATGGGACTTGGGTGACGCTCTGGCTCTGCCCACCGCTAGTGGGCGCTGTGACTGCCGCGCTCAGGCCGCGCAACTTGGTCGGTTGGCTGCTGCTGGCAATAGGCGCGATAGGGGTGACTAGCCAGTTCGCCTACTCCTACGCGCCAGGACCGCGAATCTCTGACACCCAAGCACTGTTGATCGCGGCGGGCGACCCGCTCCTCTATTTGGCCATGCTGCTCGTCGCCTGGTTGATTCTGGTATTCCCGAGCGGTCATTTTACGCCTGGGTGGCGACTCCGGCTGGTCGCGACGGGTGGCATCGTCTACGTGCTTGGTCTGCTGCCCAGCTTCTTGCTGCCGACGCTTTCGAGCGATGCCCGTCCATATGCCAACCCGCTGCAGATACGAGCTCTCAACGGCGCCGTCAATTCCGCCAATCACGGTTTCACTGTTTTCGCTGTGGTCGCAGTCGCCCTGGTGGGTGCGGACGCGATCTGGAGACTGCGCCGAGCGGTAGGCGTCCAGCGACAGCAGTTCAAGTGGCTCGCGCTCGCCAGCGTGCTTATGGTTCCTTCGGTAATCTTGGCAATCACCGCGCCTTCCACCTGGTGGTGGACGGCGTTTCCCCTGGTGATCGCCACCAATGGGACGGCGGCCAGCATCGGACTTGCCATCGTGCGCTACCGCCTCTATGACATCGATCGCTTGATCTCGCGCACGGTTGCCTATCTGATTGTGGTGGGTTTGCTCTCCGGTGTCTACGTGGGCTGCGTACTCCTCCTGACCACTGTGCTGCCCCTGCGGGGCAGCGTCAGCGTGGTCGTTGCGGTGCTGGTCGCGGTCGGGCTCTTCGCCCCCGTGCGCGCCCGGGCACGGGACCTGGTCGACCGGCGATTCAATCGCTCGCGGTACAACGCCCAGGCCGTGGTCGCCGATTTCGCAGCCCGGCTGGGAGAGCAGGTCACGCTTGATGCCATCTCCTCCGACCTCGTGGCGGCGGTGGAGAAAACCGTCCAGCCAAGCCATACCAGCTTGTGGTTGCGAGGTCACTGAGCGGAAGAGGCTGGAGCGGCTAAGTGCTCGGTCCCACCCGGAGACTAGGCTGGCTAACTCGTCTCCGGGACGTACCCGGTGCGTCCATCCAGCAATTCGCAGAGGATGTCTAACCGCCCAGCGCGACGAGCAGTTCCCTCGATCACGCGCACGAGGAGAGGTGGGGGGCTCAGGGTCCTTCGCCGTCTCGGTTAGATCAATGACGTCGCCGGGCTCCCGGCCTACTTGACCCTTTAGGCGTCCAAGAGGCCGGGCACGGGGTAAGCATCGGTCACCACCAACTCGGCGTCGGGAAAGCTGGGCTCTACTTCACGCAGACTCTACCGGGCGAAGTGCTCGCGGAACCACCCGGGGTCGGCAAATTGCAGACCGACCACGATTCCGGCGCAGGCAGTGAATGGCGACTGCACCAGATGCTGCCGGGCTTGGGCGTCGGCCACGCCTCCCAACCTAAGACGGACCGCTGCCCGCCGGGGTCGAGGAAGCCCGCCGGCAGTGTCCGGTCATCTCCGTCCCAGGTGTCCCTTCTGGCACCGGACCTAGTCTACCGGGAGGTCTCGAAGCCCTGGCTGGCTCCAGGCCGAGGCTGCGGCACTTCTTCCGGCTGACACAAAGTTTCGACACTCGCGCGCCTCATCTGGCAGCGGCCGTTCAGCACCCGCACCCCCTCTCTCCTGAGGAGCTCGGTCTGACGGAGCTCGTGGCCTGGAACCAGTCGACCCTGGCTATTGACGACCCGCCACCACGGGAGCCCCTGCGACTGCGCCAGAACGTGACCGACGGCCCGGGCTCCTCCTCTGTGTCCGGCCAGGGTGGCGACTTCGCCGTAGGTGAGAAGGTCGCCGGGGAGGGTCGCGCGGAGCACCCGCTCTACTGCCTCCGCCAACCGCGGCTGTGCACTTTGGACCACCCGAGAAATCTACCGAAGCCGGGGCCAACCTTGATACCGAGCACTCCCCGCTACCGGCTAACCGGCGAGCGTCGGCCACTATCCTGCTCTGGTGACCTCTGCCTCGACTTTCGACGCGAAACTCGACATCGAGTCCGCGCTCGAGCGACTGTCCGGACGGGTTCACCGGACTCCCCTTCTCCACTCTCGACTACTGGATGATGCCGCCGGGGCCAGGCTCTGGCTCAAGGCGGAGAACTTCCAGCGGGCGGGATCCTTCAAGACCCGCGGCGCCTTCAATGCCGCCCTGGTGGGATTGGAGTCTGGCGACAATCGCGGACTGGCAGCCCTCTCCTCAGGCAACCACGGCCAGGCCGTCGCTTTGGCTGCCTCGGAGTTGGGCCTGACAGCGGTTGTGGTGATGGCCGAGGGGTCCTCACCGGTGAAGATCGCCGCCGTGCGCGGGTATGGCGCCGAGGTCATCAGCCGTGGCGTGTCGATATCCAATCGCGAAGAGATCGCGGTCAACTTGGCCGCCGAGCGCGGGCTCCGGTTGATCCATCCCCACGACGACCCTCACGTGATCTCGGGCCAGGCCACAGTCGGGTGTGAGCTCGCCGTCCAGCTGCGGTCGCGGGGGGTGGAGGAACCGGTGGTCCTCGTACCACTTGGTGGCGGCGGGCTACTCTCCGGCATCTTGCTGGCGCTGCGGAGATGGCTGCCCAAGGCAACGATCGTGGGGGTGGAGCCGGAGCTCGGAAACGACGGAGTACTGTCGCTGGCATCCGGGCGGCGGGTGACACTTCCGGTAGCACCGGCGACGGTCGCCGACGGGGCGGCCACCCTCAGGCTAGGTGCTCTCTGCTGGGAGATCATTCGGCAGGAGGTCGATGAGATCGTCACGGTGTCGGAGCGTCAGATTGGAGAGGCCTGCTGGTGGCTATGGTCCCGTTGCAAGCAGGTGGTCGAGCCCACCGGCGCGATGACGACCGCGGCCGCCCTGGGCGGAGTCGGCTCGTTCGCGAGTACCAATCGAACCGGCAGTGGAGGGTCATCTCCCCGCGATCTCGTCTGCCTGATCTCGGGTGGCAACTGCCTACCCAACCAGATCGCCCGGCTGATCGAGACAGCCTCCGAAGAGTCGCCTCCCCGGTAGCCCGGCCGTGACCGCGTCGCGGTCAGCTACTGCTGGTCGAGCAGGCGCTGAACCCGGGCCATGCCCTCGGCCAGGAGATCGTCGGCTAGCGCGTACGAGAATCGGAGGTGGCCAGGCGCGCCAAACGCCTCCCCTGGGACCACAGCTACTTTGGCTTCGTCAAGCAGCAGGGCCGCCAACTGTTCAGAGGAGTCGACCCGACGCCCGGCGATCTCTCGGCCCAGGACCCCGGTGACAGACGGGAAGACGTAGAAGGCACCGTCCGGTGGGGGGCATTCGAACCCCGGGAGGCGGTCGAGACTAGCCAGGATCACTGCCCGGCGCTGGGCGAAGGCCTGGCGCATCCGCTCCACGGACTCGGTTCCTGAGCGCAAAGCAGCGAGGGCGGCGCACTGCGATACGTTGCTGATGTTGCCGCAGACATGAGACTGCAGGTTGCCCGCAGCCGTCACCAGCGGCTTGGGCCCGATCAGCCATCCCACCCGCCAGCCGGTCATGGCGTAGGACTTGGAGATCCCGCTAAAGCGAATGGACTGTTCCGTCAGGGCAGGCACCACCTCTGGAAGCGAGTGGAACTTGGCGTCCCCATAGGTGAACCGCTGGTAGATCTCATCGCTCACCGCCCACAGTCCGTGCTCCAGCAACCACTCCCCGATCTCCGCGATCTGCGGCGCCGGATACACGGCCCCGGTCGGGTTGGAAGGAGAGACGAATAGAAGTGCTTTGGTTCGCGAGGTGCGGTGCCGCTCCAGGTCATCGACACTGACCCGGAAGCCCCTCGACTCGTCCGCTGGCACCACGACCGGGACCCCGCCGGCCAGCAGGACCGCTTCCGGGAAAGTCACCCAGTAGGGGCTGGTCATCAAGACCTCGTCGCCTGGATCCAGGAGGGTAGCGAACGCATGGGCAACCGCCTGCTTGGTCCCACTGGTGACGAGCACGTTCGCCGCAGTCAGTTCGTTGGAGGACCCACCGCCCAGGGTCGCGGCGATCGCCTCCCGCAGTTCGGGCAGCCCCGAGGCCGGGGTGTAATGATGCATGCGGGGATCGTGGCAGGCGGCAACAGCGGCCTCCACGACCTCCGGGGGCGTCGGAAAATCGGGCTCTCCGGCGGCGAAGGAGATGATATTCTCACCCGCCGCCGTGAGTTCACGGGCCCGCCGGTCCATGGCCAGGGTGGCGGACTCTGCGATGGCGCTGATCCGCCGCGAGATGTCGAGACGAGATGCCGCTGCCGGAGGCAATACACTTCTCCCGATGGCTACTGGTAGTGGTTCACGATACGACATACCACAGCATCTGCTCCCAGCCGACGGACGCTTCGGATGTGGCCCCTCCAAGGTACCGGCTTCGGCTATTGCGGCACTCGGTAGCGCTGGTGCCGAACTCCTGGGCACAAGTCACCGCCAGCCGCCGGTAAAGGGACTGGTGCAGCGGGTACGCGAGGGCGTCGCCGCCCTCTTCCAGCTTCCCGCCGGTTACGAGGTGGTGCTCGGCAACGGCGGGGCCACCGCCTTCTGGGATGCCGCCAGCCTCTCCTTGATCGAACGACGGAGTCAGCACCTGGTGTTCGGCGAGTTCTCGTCGAAGTTCGCGGCGGCGGTCACCAAGGCGCCCTTCCTCGAGGACCCAGAGGTGATCGAGTCGGAGCCTGGAACCCACCCTCTGCCTCGGGCCAGCTCGGACGTCGACGCCTACTGCCTGACGCAGAACGAGACCTCGACCGGGGTCGCCATGCCACTCCACCGGATCGGGAGCCAGGACCAGTTGGTCCTTGTGGATGCAACCTCGGGAGCGGGGGGCTTGCCCGTAGATCTGAGTCAGGTCGATGGGTACTACTTCTCGCCCCAGAAGTGTTTCGCGTCGGAAGGTGGCCTTTGGATAGCCGTACTTTCCCCGGCCGCCCTGGAGCGCGTGGAGCGCATTGAACACTCGGACCGCTGGGTACCGGTCTCGCTCAGCGTTCTCACCGCGATCGAAAACTCGCGGCAGAACCAGACCTACAACACTCCGGCTATTGCCACTCTGTTCCTGCTGGCGTGCCAGCTGGAATGGCTTCTGGAGAAGGGTGGACTCGATTGGGCGATCGAGCGCTCCCGCGCCTCCGCCGCGAGCGTCTATGGCTGGGCGGAGGCTCGCGAGTGGGCCTCGCCGTTCGTGGTCAAGCCCGAGGAACGGAGCTCAGTCGTGGCCACGATCGACCTGAGCGACGAGGTGTCGGCCCAGGAGGTCTCGGCGATGCTGCGCCGCAACGGAATCGTAGACACCGACTCCTATCGCAAGCTCGGCCGCAACCAGCTTCGGCTCGGGTTGTTCCCGGCTGTAGAGCCCTCGGACGTGGCCCAGCTAACCCGGTCGATCGACTGGGTGGTCGCAGCAATGAAGGGATGAGTAAGACTGACGACATTGTCACGTTGACTTACGATTCCAAGTCTGCCGGTGGCGGATAGTGAGACCCGTGGGAAGGGAACCCCTGGATAGGGGTACCAGGGACTTGAACGACGCCGGTCTTTTGATCCCCGAGGTCGCATGGCAGGCACTTATAGCTGACCGCGAGGAAGGCAACCCCGGAGCCCTGGAGAGCCTCCGTCCCTGGCTGACGGCGAGCGCGATTCAGTTGGTGCATGATCGCCAACTGGCGTCACTGGTCGCCCAGCAGGTGCTGGTGGATCTCTCCTCGCGGACTGGGCGGGCCATCCGGTCGCCGGGGGAACTGGAGCAGTGGCTTCGGGTACGGCTGACCCAGACGGCCGCCCTCTTCAGCGGAAGTGCGTGGATCGGGACTGGGGCCGCCCCAGAGATCTCCTCCAGCATCCCGTCGGTGCTGGCGCTGGGAGCCGGCTGGCGTCTGGCGGCGTGGAGCCGGCGCTTCTTGCCCCATCGCGCCTTCCGCCTCCCGACAGCTTTGGTGACCGCGTTCACTGGGATGCTGGCGATGGGATTGGTCGCCTCGGCGGTTGCTTCCACCTTGTCGTTGAGCGCTCACCTGCCACCCGAGGAGCCGGCGATCCCCGCCACGCTCACATCCCCAGGTGGCGTGCCGTACCTGATCGCTCCCTTGCCCCTGGCAAAGCCGCCGGCCGCGACCAGTCCCCCCAGTGTGCCCACGCCCCCGGTGCCGCCCGCCAGCTCGCACCCCGTGCCCACTGTCACGACCTTGGCGGCGGCCCCTGCCGTGCCGGCGGTCGCCCCTGAACCCTCCTCCGTGCCGACGCCTATTGTCACCAGCGTGTCGAGCACGGTGCCCTCGCCCAGGCCAAGCCCAGGCTCGACTGGTCAATGCGGATCACGTGGGCAGACAACGTCCCTTCCGTCGGGGCCGCCGGTAGGCTGGGGGGGTGGAGATTCGGGCCGCCATCCAGGAGTACCTGACCTACCTGGCGGTCGACCGGGCCCGCAGCGACCAGACGATTCGAGCGTACCAAACCGACCTGAACCAGGCGGTCCGGTACTGGGCTGGTCTCCGGGAAGCTCCGGCCGACGCTAGCGACCTCACCCGAGACACGGTCCGCGCCTACCAGCGCCATCTCGGACAGGCCGGCTTGGCGCTCAGTTCGCGCGCTCGCCGACTCCAAGCCCTGCGGGGCTTTCTCCGACACTGCCTCCGGGAAGGTTGGATCACCGAGGACCTCGCGGCCCATATCGATATCCCCCGAGTCTCCCCTCCCCTTCCCAAGCCCCTAACCACGAGTGAGGCGCGGCTGGTCCTCACCTTCAACCATGGAACTGCAGAGCCGGCACTGCGCGACTCGGCTCTCATCCACTTTCTGATCAGCACCGGATGCCGGATCTCCGAGGCACTTTCCGTGAAGCGGTCCCAGATCAGCAACGAGGGCCGCCTGGTAGTGCGTGGAAAAGGCTCCAAGGAAAGGGTGGTCCATCTGACTCCGCAGGCGTACCAGGCGATTCGGGGCTACCTGGATCTGCGCCACGACCGGGAGCCCTGGCTATTCCTCAACTACGATCGTTCCTCGGCGGCGCGCGGCAGGCGGCAGCTGACCAGCGCCGGAGCGCGCCACATCGTCCGCCGTGTTCGCCAGGCGACCGGAGTGGAGGGGCTGAAGTCGCCCCACGTCCTGCGCCACACCACCGCCACCGAGTTGCTGACGATCACTGGCAACGTGCGGCTGGTGCAGGAGGTGCTGGGTCACGCCAATCTCAACACGATGCAGGGCTACACCAAAGTGGTGGATTCGGCCCGGGTTGAGGCCTATGAGGTGCTCGCCGAACGACTGGCGAGACCGGGCAAGGTCAGGGAGAGGGAGTCGCCGGCACCGTGAAGAAGACCGTCTCCAAGAAGAGGTTGAGAGTCGCCGCCCCGCCTTTGGCAGCCAGCTGCGCTTGGATCAGAAACGCCAACGCCGGTTGCGCCTGAAACTCGATGGAGGCCTGGTACTTGCCAGTGCTGTTGGAGTAGGTGATAAGCGGTGCGGTGACTCCGTAGACCACCGCCGAACTCACCCCGCTCTGGACCTGCCCAGCACTGGCCGCTGACGGTAGTTGAGCTGTGGTGCTGGAGGTGGTGAAGGTAATACTGGTACCGTTCGGTCCGGTGAACTCGACCGGGCCCGAGCTCTCCTGCGCAAAGGTCCAGCCCTCGGGGTACATCACCGACCACGGAGTCCCGCCACCCACCGCCGCTGAGTAGGTCTGGAACGTCAGCGTGGAGGTGTACTCGGAATCAGCGGTGATCCAGCCCGTCTGGCTGGAGCCGCGCACCTGCCACCAGCCACCGCTGGCCGAGGTGTGGGCGACGTACGGCAATGCCACCCCCTGGGCAACCACTCCCACTACCGATGCTGTGGTCGATGGAGCCGTCCGGAGGTTCACCCCGAGTGGTGCGATCACGGTGATGGCGCTGGGTGCGGGTGTCGCAGTGGCCGTGGGATGTGGGGCGGGCCGGTGAGGAGAGGGAGTAGGTTTGGGCGTACCTGTGCATCCGGCTACGGCGGCGCAGACGGCCGCCAGGAGCAGCACAGAACGACTCGCCCAACCACGCCCCTGGCCCATATCGCCAGGCTACTCCTCGCCCCGATCGGGGGACTAGCCGGTGGCCCCGCCGCCCGAAGCTAATTTGTGGATCTCCTGATGCAGCTCTCGGGCGGCCAGACCAGCCGCCTCAGCGAAGTCGTCACCGCTGGATGCCTGCGAGATGCTTCGCGACGCACTGACCAAGTAGATCCCCCGCCCGTCGTTCCCCTGAGCAGCATGGATCGATTGAGCCAAATCCCCTCCCTGACTACCGATTCCCGGGATCAGCAAAGGCAGGTCCGGAGCGATCTTCCTGATTCGGTCGAGTTCAATCGGCCAGGTGGCACCACAGACAAGTCCCACCGTCCCCAGCTCGTCCCATTCAACAGCACAGCGGGCCAGATGAAGGTACAGGGGCCCTCCCCCACTTAGGAGCCGCAGATCCTGGAGGTCCGCCGCCCCAGGATTGCTGGTGCGACACAGGATGAAGGCGAACCGGTCCGGGCGTTCAATAAATGGCAACAGTGAGTCGTGGCCCAGATACCCGTTCACCGTGCAGGCATCCGCTCCGATCACGTCGAAGACCGCGTCGGCGTAGGCGGCCGCGGTACTGCCGATATCCCCCCGCTTTCCGTCGGCGATTACAAGACCGTGCCGACCCGCTGCCCGGACCACCTCGATCAGAAGCTCGAAGCCCGCTGGGCCGAGCCGTTCGAAGAAGGCCAGATTGGGCTTGAATGCCGCCGCGTATGGGGCCGTCGCCTCCACGACGCAGAGTGTGTGGCGACGAACCGCTGCAATGCCGGTGCCCAGACTTCGTGGGAGCCGCTCAGGATCGGGGTCGAGGCCGACGCAGAGCGCGGCCCCCTTGCTTGCCACCGCCCCTTCCAGTCGCTCCCGGAACGGGGCTTGGCTCACCAGGAGGTGCGAGAGGTGCTGGTTTGGGCGGCTCCTGGGGACTGGGGCGCATACGGAACCGAGATCCGGTCGTGTTCGGACTGCATGCATCCCGGGCAGAGCGAGGTCAGCTCCCCGTCCAGAAGAACCGCGGCTAGCCGATAGATTGGGAACTCCCGCTCGCAGTTACCGCAGGTTCGCATCCAGGGCATATTCAGTCGGAAATTCTACTGCCTGATATGCTCAACCAGCGATCGCGGGGAGTAGCGCAGGTGGTTAGCGCACCAGTCTGGGGGACTGGGGGTCGCAGGTTCGAGTCCTGTCTCCCCGACCACCGATTTGAGATCGGAAGGGCGTCACTAGAGGCTCTTTGATGGCGGCGCCGAGGCCTCCTGACGGCTAATCTGACGGCTAATCGTTCAAGTGTGGCCCACCCTCAACGGTGCCCTCTGCGCGGTCCCAAAGGGAATCCTTCGGGACAGGGGTCCGACTCCCCGGCGCTCGTTTTACCCAAGCCCGACGTTTGGAGCGGCCCGCCGTATCGGGATGGACACGGAGCGGACGCAGCGGCTCGTGGCCGCGAAGTCCGGTGGTCGGAGGTCAGTCGACGCTGTCCTTGGCCAGGAGCTACCACGTCGGTGCCCGGGCGGTTGGGAGGGTTGTCTCTACGCAGTCGTCAAGTAGGAACGGGCGGCTCTTCCTTTGAACCCAGACCCCAAGACCGGGTGCGAACTTGGGGTGGACAAATTGTCGATCGAGTCACCGGAGTCCCCTCGGTTATCGTTCCGGCCATGAAGTACGACATCATCGTCGTCGGCGGAGGATCTGCTGGCTGCGTGCTCGCCTCTCGGCTGAGTGAAGACGCCGACCGCACCGTGGTTGTGCTCGAGGCGGGACCCGACCACCCTGACGTCGCCACTCTCCCAGCCGATGTTCTCGATGCCTCTCAGCCCACGGTCGAGCACGATTGGGGCTACACCGCCGACGAGAAGCTCGATCGAGGAATCTCGGTCCCCCGAGCCCGAATCATGGGGGGCTGCTCGGCAACCAACGCGTGCTTCGCTCAGCGGGGAGCTCCTCAGGATTACGACGGTTGGGTTGCGCTTGGCAACCCCGGCTGGGCCTTCACCGACGTCCTCGATGTTTTCCGCCGCCTAGAGAGTGATGCAGATTTCGCCAACCAGTGGCACGGTTCGGATGGACCTATTTCCGTTCGTCGACACCCGAGAGGCGAGCTGAACGCCGTCCAGTCGGCTTTTCTCGACGGTGCTGCCGCCGTAGGGCACCGGCGCATTGAGGACCACAATGAACCAGGAGTAGTTGGGGTGGGAGCGTCGCCGCGGACCGTTAGAGACGGCGTGCGGATGAGTACGGCGATCACGTACCTTGCTCGGGCCAGAGGGCGACAGAACCTCACGATCCGTCCGGACACTATGGTCGCCTCTGTCGAATTCAAGGGAACGCGCACAGCGGGGATCCGGCTCCTAGACGGAACCCTTATCGAAGCGGACAGGGTAGTGCTCGCCGCCGGGGCATATGCCACTCCCGCCATCCTCGCTCGCTCCGGCATCGGCCCCGTCGAGGAGCTGCAGAGGCTTGGCATTCGACCAGTCCTCAATCTGCCCGGAGTCGGAGCGAATCTCTCTGACCATGCGCTTCTCTCCATCGATTTTCCAACCCGACCGTCCCAAAGTCCCAGTCGATTTGGTGTTCATGCAACCCTGCACTCGACGATCGCTGACCCGAACGGTCCACCTGATCTAATGATGTTCACGGCTGGTCCGTTCGATGCAGACCCTGAGCAGGTCCCAGGTGGCGCCGCATTTGGAATCGTCGTGGGACTCATGGCACCCCGATCTCGGGGATGGGTTCGGTTGACCTCCAGCGACCCGAATGATCCCCCCCGGATCCACTTTGGTCACCTCACCCATCCAGAGGATCTGGATGCAATGCTCGACGGCATCACCGAGGCCCGCCGGATCGCTCTGAGTGATCCAGTTGCCTCCATTGTCACCGGCGCCGAACTTTCGCCTGGGCCGGGTTCACCATCTAGCGATCGCCACACGCTCGCGTCGTGGGCTTTGGAGACCGTCTCAACGTTCCATCATCCCGCTGGCACATGTGCCATGGGGATGGCACCCGAGTCCGGTGCTGTCACCGACGCTCATGGGTCGGTCCACGGCATCGAAGGTCTCACCGTGGCCGACGCTTCGATCATGCCCTCCGTCCCGACTGGAACACCGAATCTTCCGACCATCATGGTGGCAGAGCACATTGCGCGGTGGCTCCGGAGTTGATTGACCTGAAGGCTTCGGGCATTCAGCGTTAATCGAGCAGAGGTCCGGACGATCGTCGCCCGCGAATGGCGGCCTTCAAGCCAAGGCCTGTATACGCGGCATCTCAACCACATCGGACCCACCAAGTACCTCTCACCGTTCGTGGCCCGCGACTGGATTCACGAAGGTCCGGGTCAAGGGCCAACCGCCCAGTCGCGTTCCCGAACGGTTTCCTTCGGGACTTGGGAGGGGAGCCTTCACCTCCTGCGCCGAGCCTGGTGCTCGAGCTTTGGAAAATTCCGCCAACGCACCTGACTTGACCGGTGGCAGCAGCAAGAGCGGCGAGTGGCGCGCCATCAGCAACGTGAGTCGGTTGAGAAGGGTCACTCCTCCGCCTTCAACAGGCGTGCCCGAGCGGACTCGCGAGCCGCCTCGGGGTCGGGTGGGAGCCCGTAGGGCGGAAGACCATTGCGTTCGCGACGCGCGTTGCATGATTGCCAGATCCACCCTCGTGTTAGCGACCGATCACTCGCGTAGGTCGGGCTGAGGGTAGCTTGGTAGGGATGCACCCGGTAGCGCCGAACCGTTTCGGGTACGTGATACCCGCGGAAGTGATGAGACGCGGCCAAGACCAGCGCGGTGTCCTCCATGCCGGCCAGTGCACTCCAGCCGCCCAACTCGAACAGGGTTTGCGTTCGCCAGCACATGGCGGTGAAGAACATCCCATCGCTGCCGGTACTCAGCCAATAGTTCTCGATCGTGCCTCGTTCGGTCATGCCAGGTGGGTATGGACTTTTCCACTCAAGCAGTTCACTGTGCCCGTCCGGGAAGAAATCAACCACCTCACCCCAGGAGAATTCAGCCTGGCGGTTCGTCTCCAGTGCACCGACCAGCGCAGCCAGCCCTCCCGGCTCCACGAGGTCGTCCGCGTCCAGTGTGATGACATATTCTGTTTCTACTCGGGCAAGCGCCCGGTTTCGTGTAATCGCTGGCCCGAGCCACTTTCCATTCGCCTCGACGCGTACTTGCGCATGCTGGCGGACTGACGCGGGCACAGCGGACGTTGCCTCGCCATCAGGCGGCGAGTCCAGCAGTTAGCGGGTTGGTAAGCCGGGGTAGGAGCAACGCACCCAGACGGGCGCCACAACGTGGATCTGGGGGCAGGCGCAGGGGCTGGTGGGCCTGGGTATAGCCCCCCTCCCTGCGGACGTGGCCCCACGGGCCAAGCCTGCCCAAAGC
>JBOHUG010000096.1:0-3547 GCA_050734135.1 Candidatus Dormibacteria bacterium | reverse complement strand
TTCTACAATCCTCGCCGCCTCCACTCCACACTCGGCAACCTCAGCCCGATAACCTACGAACAGCGCCACTCCCTGGTGGCCAAATCCGCTTAGCAAAAGTGTCCGTCAAAACGGGTCAAGTCCACACCAGCAAGCGCGCGGCTCATGTAAGCGAGAGCACCTCACGGCCAAGCGGATCCATCCTGCGACCCTGCTGAGGCGGCGCCGGCACCACTCTTGTGGTATTCCGAAGGACCACTGACCTCTGGGAACGCATCCGCCAGCAACTATCGCCGCGGCACTCAATAGCAAGAAATTATCTCCCGGCCCGGACTGACAAACCGGCTTCCTCCCAGGGCGTTCCCCCCAGAACGTCAGAGCGCGCGCGACCAGGGTTCCCTAATCGACCATGGAGCGGCGTCTGCGCACCGGACGGTTACCACAGCGCTAGTTGCCGCCGTCCTGGAGGTGGCACGAAACAGACCGCCACTTCGTCTTGGAGCACAGCCGTGGCGACGCTCTTGCGGGGCGGGCGTGGCGTAGGCGCGCATCCGCGGTGCTCTGATGCGCGGGTCCGCGCTGCGCCTCGGGCCCTTCCCGTCAAACTCAGTATTGTCTGTTGACGCTGTCCTACGGATCATGCCCGGAGATCGTATGCTGGAGTGTGTGATCGAATTCCACCTCGTGGGCGATGTGAGCTCAGAGGACTTGGAGGCGGTCCGCGCCGTGCTCGGGCAAATTGTTCGGGGGACCGTTGTCAGCGCACTCGACGGGCTCCTCGTGAAAGGCACGATGTACGGTGCGGATGCGCGAGAAGTAAACCGCCGCCTCCTGTCTGCAATGCGGCGCGTAGAGAGGCGGACACGGCTTCGCGCCCAATGGACCGCAGGAGGAGTGAGTTACCGCTTCTTCGACTATGCGTCGAGAGGGACGAGCGCCCCCTCGTAGCGCCGGGGCGTTGTGGGCTCGACTGGTCGGATCCCTGACGTCAGGAGACCTGGAGACGAGTGGCGAATCCGCGCCGTTCCCCTTGGCGAGCATTTAAAGGTATGTGCAGCGCAGCCGCGTTCCCGAGCCGTTCATTGAACTGTCCACTTCTACGGCCGTGACCGGACTGCTGTGAAGGCCAACGGAAGACGGGGAGACCGGCAATCGGGGAAAGTCTAGACAGCCCAGCTGCAACCAGACGGCAGTCGGCCGGTTTGCTTACGGCGACCCAGAACAAGTGATGGTCCTAGTCCGGAACCACGCCTCCCACTCCAGGGACCGCAGTGGTGCATGCGGTGCAGGCACAGACCGAGCGGACGTGAGCCCACTGTTCAGGAAGTAGGCCAAGCCGCCGCAAGAGTTCACCAACAGCACAGGCACGAGCAGACCGAGGGCCAGACCGTAGCCGACTGCAGCGGCCTGGCAAGTCCGTCGGGGGCGGAAGCAGTGGGTTCCCGTCACTCCGCTGGCATCGACGATGCCGAACTACACCCAGGTACCGAGCGGTAGATCCCCCTCCATGGTTCACCAAGCTGGAAGGAGTCACAAGTAGGATCTTCATGGTGCCCTCGAGAAGATAAAATCCGCCGGCCGGGTTGAGCCTGAACCGCCCAGGGGAGCGGCATCCGAGCCGCGGCCGGTGGATGTCGCAGCCACCAAGCGCACGAGAGGCGAGTGAGCCACAAGACGAGCCGGTGCGGCCACTCAAGGCCGGTTCAGGAACCTCAAATAGAATGCCGCGAACACCAGGACGATTCCGACGTTGGCGATCAGTCGCGCCCAGAACAGACGTTTGAAGAATAGGACGTCCACAGCAACTACGACGGCAATCAGGAAGAGAACGTAAAGCACGACGACTGTCTGCCTTCCCATCACTTCTCTCTTAGTGCCCACCCAACCGGACTTTGCCGTCGAGGAGTTCTCTGGCAATGTCGAGATGGCCGACATGGCGCGCCGTCTCCTCGATCATGTGCAGCACGACCCAACGAACATTCGGCGGCTCCAATCCGCCGCTCCCGTGCTTACCGCGTGGCGGCGCCGACAGGGACGTTATCGCCAGCACTGCTTCGGACTGCGCGATCTGGTCGCGGTAGAACTTAGTGATGTCTTCGGAGGACTCGTCCGATGTGAACACCACCGACATGGGGTCGTACGGGAGCTGATCCTCGTCGACATCGCCGGGCAGCTCGGGCTGCTTTCCCGCCACAACGCCCTGGAACCAGTGCCACTCAGCGCCGCCCAGGTGTTCCAGCATCCCGGCCGGAGTCCAGCCGGTGGGCACGACTGAGCGGTGCCACGCCGCCTCGCTGAGGCCCTCGACGATCGCCAGTACCGATTCCCGTTGTCGCCTCAAGAAGGCCCTCAGCATCTCGTCGTCGGCTTCGCTTGCCTGATCTGTCTCCATATCCACTCTCCTTAGGGCGCTCTGCGGCGCTGACTTCCATGCCGACGGTTGAAGATAGCTCTCGCCCACTCATCGCGCACCTACCGCAGTACTGGTGCGGTCTTCGCCACGCGTCGCATCATGGCAATTCTGGTGAACTCGGGTCAACTTTCAGCAGGTTCCGTCCACTCGTACCAGGCTCGACGCACACGATCAGGATGCGCTATCCGCCGGGGAGGATGGCGTCAACGTCCGCGAGCCGCGGAGTCTCTACCCGGGCCACAGCGGTCCGACCCAGACTCCGGGGCTCGACCGGCCTGCCGCTCAGCGCCGCTGTGATCGCAGGGACGACCAGGTCGGAACGTCGGGTCAGGTCGGCAAGGCCCCAGCCACGGCGCGCCAGCTCAACCTGGAGCCGTTCGACGCAAAGCGCGGCACTCATAAGTCCACCACCGCCGGCATCTCTCTCGACCATCTGCGGCCCGCGACAGGTCGAATCCTTCCGGTGGCGAGGAGATGGCCGTCACCACCCGATCAGTCCTGACCAACCTCCGTACTCCTTTTGCGCCAGTCGACGGTACAAGGTGGTATTGGCCGACTCGCTCAAACAAACTCAAAGCCGGCGACGACGGCGGCGCTAGGCGGGAGACGGGAGGCGAACCAGCGGCCGACTTCCAGAAGGCACGCGTGATCGGTCCACGTATCCGGCCTCCGCAGTGTGCCCAACCGACTCAGCAGCCGTACTACTGAGCGCCTAGGTGGAGCATCCGTAACGGGCTGAGGGGGCCGTTCCGAGTCAGCTGGGAATTTAGGGCCCACCTTGCCAAGCGGGCCAGATCCGGCTCTGAGACCGTCGGCGACGCTCTTCGAGCCGCTCTGGTAACCGGTGTAAGGTCAACGGCGTTTCAGAGCAGATGAGTGAGCTCGACTTCGCTGCCAGTAAATGTTTGTAGGCGATCACGAATAGTGCAATGAGCTGATCACCAAGAGTGCAGAGGTTCCGGAGGCAGGAGCGGAGCCCTAGTGGTGAACAGAAGAGAGGGGCGAGCTAACGTCAGATGTTGTGGAAGTTGACCGAGGCCGTCGGCTGACCCCAGAGAAAGCGACGGCGTAGCCTTCCAGGCAACAGAACTCGGAGAGACCCGCTGAAACGGGTCAGCACTGGAGGCTACGCCGTGTCTGCAAAGTACCAGATCC
>JBOHUG010000095.1:0-37131 GCA_050734135.1 Candidatus Dormibacteria bacterium | reverse complement strand
CCGTGGCCCATCGCCCGCGCCACCAACCCGGCACCCCAGTCCGCCGGCTTAACCCTCCCCGGGGTCCCGCCGCCCCTCCAGAGCGCCCCGTCCACCTGCCTATCCGCGCGGGCTCTTAGCACACCGCGAACCCGTTGGCTCCGTGTCCTAGCCAGCCGGGCGGAATCTCACCGCCGACCAGACCTCATCGATGGCAATCTGACGAACTGGCTGAACTCCGTTTTTGAGCAACGAGGCAGCGAGAGAGTCGCGATTAAGATCGGTTGCCAGCTGACCTGATTTCGGATAAGCGACCCAGGTCAGGCGATCCCCGAGTGCCGCCCCCACGATTTGGGCCCGGCTAGCCTCGAGTCCGGCGCTGTTAGCGACAAAGACGAGCAGCGCCGCCTCGGGCTGACCAACTGCAGTCAACTCGGGCTCACCGAGTGCTGCTGCGACCGAGTCGGGAACCATCACCATCTCGACATGCTGACCAGGTCTGAGCTGCAGCTTCGGGGCTAGATTCATCCGGGCAGTATCGCTCTGGGGAGGCTCTGGATTCCGTTTCTCAATCCGCCGGATGTGGTCTACCGAGACAGGCGCGGAAGCGGCCGTTGCAACAAGGGGCGGAGGATTCCGCGAACTCCCGGTAAACACCTTCAGAGGGTCGACGTGCTCGCGTAATCTACTGGTCGCCTCAACCGGTCGTGGGCAGGCGCAACCCGAACGCATGCGGCAGGAGCACGCCGAACACGTAGCCGGCGAGCGCCGCGCCACTTCCCACCAGCAGTACCTGCACACCGCCGACCCACAGCCGCTGCCCGGTCACGGCGGCTTTGAGCACTCCGACCGCTGATAGTCCGATCCCGGAGAGCACGAGGGAGATCAATACCGCGGGCAGACCGGTCATGAATATGTAGGGGAGAATCGGAATGATCGCTCCCAGGACGAAGGTTCCGGCCATCAGAAAGCCGTCCCGCACCGGGGTGTCGTGGAGCTGACTCGAGATTCCCAACTCCTTCTCTATGTGGGTCTCCTCCCACAGCAGGGGGTAGCGGGCCAATGACGCGGCGAGGGTGCTCGCTTCTTCGCGGGGCACACCCCGCTCGGCGAGGATGGCGATCATCTCGTTCAGCTCTTCGTCGGGCTTGGTCTCTAGCTCACCCCGCTCTTTGTGGATCGCCTGGTGCTTGAGATCTCGCGCGGCCGTGGTGGCGAGATAGGCGCCCGTGCCCATCGAGATCATCCCGGCCAAGGCTCCCAGAAGCCCAGCGATCAGGATGGTGGTGTGGGCAACCACCGAGCCGGCGGTAGCGGTGGCCACTCCGGTGGTGAGCCCTAGGGTGGTGAGCAGTCCGTCCTGGACCCCGAACACCACCTCCCGGATGCCCGTCCGACGCGCCAGGCGCTCGCGCTCCGAGCCACCTCCCACAGAGGGGCCATGATGGGCAGGGGAAGATGCCGGCAGGACGTCGGCAGTAGGGGACGGGCGGTAGCCCATGGGGTGATGTTAGCGTGGCGCCGGACTGTCTAGGCCGCCTTTCGCCCAGTTCGACCGGGGGAACGTCTGTGCTAGACTCCCTTTAGCACTCGGCGTGGTGGAGTGCTAATCAAGCCCTGAGGTAGACCTGGAATGGACCAGCGCAAGGAGCGGATTCTGCGAGCGGTGGTCTCCGACTACACGGAGACCGTCGTCCCAGTCGGCTCCCATGCGCTCGCGGCCCGCTACTTCTTGGAGCTGAGCTCGGCCACCATTCGCAACGAACTTTCCGAGCTGGTCGACGACGGCTTCCTGGCCCAACCGCACGCGTCAGCGGGGCGGGTCCCGACCGACCGGGGGTACCGTTATTTCGTTGACTTTCTTCTGCCCCAGGAGGCTGTCGCTCCCCAACTGCGGCGGCACGTCCGCCAAGGCTTCGACGCGGCAGACCACGATGTCGAGGCGGTCTTGGAGGTGGCGGCTGCCATGCTCAGTCGTCTCAGCGAAAACGTCGCCGTGGTCACGGGTCCGGCGAACACCATCAGCCGGCTGCGCCACCTGGACCTGGTCTTGATCCGACCCGGTCAGGCTCTGATGGTTGAGATCGCCACCGGGAACGCTGCCTTCCAGCGTCTGGTCGAGATCGACCCGCTGGTGGACCAGGAGGAGCTGAGCGGGTGGGCGGGGCGGCTGAACGAGTTGTATCGGGGGCTCTCCGCCGAAGAGGTTGACTCGGCCCCTCTGGTCCCGGGTCTCGCGCCAGGGCTGCAGTCACTTGGACCCGAGGTGGCCCGCGGCCTGCGCCAATTAGCGACCAGGTCGGCCCTGGTGATTCACAACGGGGTCCGCAACTTGGTGCGGCAGCCGGAGTTCGAGGACCCGGTCCGGCTTCGGGCGGTGTTGGAAGTGCTAGAGGCGCAGCGGATCCTGGGCGACGTGTTGGCCCAACTGGCACCCCAGGGCGGGATGCAGGTGCTGATCGGCCACGAGAACAGCCTGGAGGAGCTCCGAGAATGCAGTCTGGTGCTCACCACCTATCAGGCTGGCGATCAGCTCTGGGGCACGATTGGAGTCGTCGGCCCAACCAGGATCCGCTACGGGCAGATTGCGGCCCGGCTGCAACTGGTCTCCCAAGCCACGGGCGACGCCCTGACCAGGCTCCTGGCGTGAGCTTGGCCCTCACTTTGGCGATCGTGTGACCGCTCCCAAGTCCCGCCGCGAGCTGGAGCCGCAGCCGAGTCTGGAGCCCGGGCCTAGCGAGGTGCTTCCAGTGGCTCGGGTCGCCGAGCTCGAGGCCGAATTGAGCAAGTTGAACGGCAGCTACCTGCGGCTGGCGGCTGATTTCGAGAATCACCGTCGGCGCAAGGCTCAGGAGAGCGAGGAGCAGGCGCGCTACGGGGCCACTGGACTCCTGCAGGCCCTGTTGCCGGGCCTCGACAGTTTCGCCCGAGCCGTGTCCCATATCCCAGCCGAAGCGAAGGACGGCCTGGCCGAGGGTCTCCGGATGACGCTCAAGCAGCTGGAGGATGCGCTGGCATCCCAGGGAATCCGGCGGATCCAATCCGTGGGCGCTCCCTTCGATCCGCGGCTCCACGACGCGGTCCTCTCGGTTCCTGCGGGAGATGCCAGGCCGGGCACGGTGGTGGCGGAATTGGCGCCTGGGTACCAGATCTACGACCGCGTGGTGCGACCGGCGCAGGTGAGCGTGGCTGCTGGGGAACCGGAACCGACTCGGCCCAAGTCGGAGAGAGCCCCAGCCGGACCGCCCGTCGCCGGCGAAGACTCCGCAGATGAGAGATCCCCCAACTAACTGGATGCCGCAGACCAAACGCGACTACTACCAAGTTCTCGGCGTGGACCGGCAGGCCACTCCGGCTGAACTGAAGCGCGCCTACCGGGGCTTGGCCATGCGCTATCATCCCGACCGCAATCCCGGGGACCACGAAGCCGAGGAGCATTTCAAGGAGATCGGGGAGGCCTACCAGGTGCTCTCCGACCCGGACCGGCGTCAGCGCTACGACGCCTTCGGCCACGCCGGCGAGGCGATGGGCGGGAGCGCCGGCTTTAACTTCCAGTCCGCCTTCGACCTTTTCGACATGTTCTTCGCCGGGGGAGCGTCCGGGCAGCGTCGCCGGGGCGGGCCCCGCCGGGGTAGCGACCTGCAACTGCAGGTGACCATCGAATTTGAGGAGGCGATCCGTGGGGTCACTCGCACCTTCGAGATCACCCGCCACAGCCACTGCCTTGACTGCGGTGGCTCGGGCGCCAAGGTGGGTACAGGCTCGGTACCTTGCCCGGACTGTGGGGGCCAGGGCCAGGTCCAGAGGGCCCGCCAGACTCTGCTCGGACAGATGGTCACGGTCGAGGCCTGTCCACGCTGCCAGGGGGAGGGGCAGATGATCGAGTCTCCCTGCCCGAGCTGTCACGGGCAGGGTCTGGTGGAAGCAGCCAAGGAAATCGAGGTTCAGATTCCCCCCGGCGTGGACAACGAAATGCGGGTGCGGGTGCCCTCCGAAGGCGCTGCTGGACCGCGGGGAGGACCGCCCGGGGATCTCTACCTGCTGATCACCGTTCGTCCCCACGACGAGCTCCAGCGCCGCGGGATGACGATCGTTTACGAGTGCCCGATCACCATGTCCCAGGCGGCCCTGGGAGACACCATCGTGGTGCCCACTGTCGACGGGCCGGTCCCGATGGTGGTCCGGCCTGGGAGTCAGTACGGCCAGCAGGTGCGGATTCCCAGCAAGGGCGCGCCCGACCCGAGGACGGGTCGCCGAGGTGACCAGGTGGTCCGACTGAGAGTGGTGATCCCGACAAAGCTCTCGGACCGTGAGCGCGAGCTGCTGTTGGAGTTGTCACCGCCGGACGGTAAGCCGCACCCGGTGCGTAAGGGGTTCTTCGAGAACCTCAAGGACGCGATCGGGCTCTAGCTGCGGATTCTGGTTTGACCGGGGCCGACTCCGGGTATTAATTCCTCAGGGTCGGTATACCCAGTAGAAGATGCGATTTATCGAGTAGAGACTGATAAACATGAGCAATTGGGACCCTTAGCGTGACGTCTTCGGAATTCAGCGCGAGGTGAGTCACTGGCTGCACGATTCATTGACCGCCAATGACCACGCCCCGGCGGTACATCTGCCTGTGGACATCCGCCAGACCGACACGGAGTACATCCTTGAAGCTTCGGTTCCGGGGTTCACCCCGGAGGGCATCGAGGTGGTTTCGGAGAACGGAGTTCTCACCATCCGCGGCAGGCGAAAGGTCGGGGGCGAACCCGAGGTCCGTTATCTGCGCCAGGAGCGACGCCAATTCTCCTTCTTCCGTCAGGTCTTGCTGCCCCAGGAAGTGCGCGAGGCTGAGATCAGAGCCCACTTCGTCGACGGCGTCCTGTCGGTGCGGATCCCCCGGGTCGAAACCGCTGCTCCCCGGCGGGTCAAGATCGAGGTAGGCTCGCCCCCGGCGGCGCTGGAGACGGCGGCCTCTCTGACCGAGCCGAACGGAACCCCTAGCCGTAGCTGATCGACTTTTGAGGGGATGTCGCGAGCCGGTCCACCCGGCTCGGGTACATCCCGGTTTGCTTCCGCTTTCTCGGTAGAGGTGCAGGAGGCGCTCGGGTGCGAACTACACCGGTTGCATGACGGTCACCGTCTGGCGGCAGGTGATGGCCGCAGTCCGATCAGCCACGGCGGTACTTTGCCACGGCCAGCGGTGCGAACAAGGCGACGAGCCCGGCGGACCATAGCAGCGAGCGCACCACAAAGTACCCGGCGGAGTGGCCCAGAAGCGTCTCGGCGGGGTGTCCCTGGGTGAGTGTGCGCACCGCATCGACCATGACCGTGATCGGTTGGTTGGCAGCGAATCCTTGCATCCACGAAGGCATCGTCGCCACCGGGATGTAAGCGGACGAGACGAACGAAAAGGGGAACACGATGAGCGCGAACCCCTGGGCTGCCTGCGCGGATCCAGCGACCATGCCGATCAGCACGAATACCCACTCGAAGACGAAGCCGAAGAGAATCACGAGCCCACCGGCGGCGAGCGCTGCCGACAAGTCGTTGTGCAGTCGAAAGCCGACGAGGAAGCCGATGCCCACGGTCACCGCCAGCCCCCAGATCTGGATGCCGGTGTCCGCGACAGTCCGGCCGATGAGAACGGCGCTACGCGGTATCGGCAGCGAGCGCAGGCGGGCAATGAACCCTGCACCCAGATCCTCTGCCATTCCCGCCGATGCGTACATCGCATTGAAGAGGACGCCCGTGGTGATGAATCCTGGAACGACAAAGTCGACGTAGTCGATCCCGGTCACGCGGATGGCACCGCCGAACACATAACGGAAGATGAGCAGGAACATGGCGCCTTGCACAGTGCCCACGACGACCAGCTGGGGAGATCTAACAAACTTCACCATGACTCGGCGGGCGATCTGACCCGTCGCGGTGACCAGTCCGGCCCCGTTGTCCCGTGGTCTCGTGATTGCAGTAGTCATGCCACCCTCTCTTGAGCTGTGTCGGTGAGTGACAGGAACGCTTCGTCAAGGGTCGGCTGACGTACCGCCACCTCGTCGATGGCGATTCCGGCGTCATCGAGCGGCCGAAGGGCCGCGAAGACGCGTTCGGTGTCGGCGCTGAGGGTGACGCGCGCGCTGCGCGTCGGCACGTCGACGATCACCTGCGAGTCGCCGATCAGGGCCAAGATCGCGGCGACCCGAGTCAGAGCCGAAGCGTCACCAACGTGCACCTCGACGACGCTCCGGCCGGCCCGACGCTTCAATTCGCTCGGTATCCCCGAAGCCACCAGGCGGCCGTGATCAATGATGATCACGTGGGAGGCGAGGTGGTCAGCCTCGTCGAGGTACTGCGTAGTCAGCAGCACGTCGGTTCCATCCGCCACCAGCGTCCGAATCACATCCCAGAGCTCGATTCGGCTTCGCGGATCGACCCCAGTCGTGGGTTCGTCGAGCAGCAGTAGACGGGGCCGGCCGACTAGGCTTGCCCCGAGATCGAGGCGGCGCTGCATCCCGCCCGAGTAGGTGCGGACCAGCCGATTCCCGACGTCGGCGAGGTCGAGGCGGTCCAGTACCGCCGCAGCGTTGCGGCGAGCGTCGGCCCGCGACTGTCCGAACAGGCGCGCCAGCATTTCCACGTTCTCGCGCCCAGTGAGAGTCGGCTCCAGAGCGGCGGACTGGCCCGCCAGGGCGACCAGGCGGCGCACCGCCCTCGGCTCGCGGGCCACGTCGTGGCCAAGGACCCGTAAGACACCCCGACCCGGCCGCAACAGAGTCGCCACCAGATTCAGGAACGTGGTTTTGCCGGCTCCGTTGGGCCCGAGTACGGCGGTTATCCCCCCAGACGCCACTGTGAGCTCGAGACCATCGAGCGCTCTGGTCGATCCGAAGGCCTTGCTTAGGCCGATTGCTTCTATAGCTGGATCCATCAAGAACCTCCCAGTCCTGCGCGGGCTAGCGAACGAGCGCCTATAGTGGACTAACGATGTTAGTTTAGTCAAGCCTGAACGCTAGCAGCTGGAATCAGGTATACATTGAGGCCGTGTCAAAGACAGATACCGAGGGGTCGGGGCTCAGCCGCGACGCTGTCATCTCAGCGGCTCTCGATCTGGTCGACCGCGAGGGGGTGGTGGGTCTTTCGATGAGGGCGTTGGCCGACCGCTTGGGTGTAAGGGCGGCGTCGCTCTACTGGCACGTCCGCGACAAGGAGCAGTTGCTCGAGTCGCTCGCCGCCACGGTGCTTGATGGGATAACGGTGCCGCCGACTCCACCAGAGTGGCGGCCTAGGGTGACCGCTGCTTGCGAAGCGCTGGCGACTCGGCTGCAGCGGCACCCGGCGGCCGCGTCGCTCATCCTCAGGTGTCCTCCCGCCGTGCTGCGTAGCCGTCTTACCCGCGAACTCGCCGCGGTGCTCGCCGGTACTGGATTGGTTGGCGCCGAGGACGCTGCCCGGTCACTGGTCTTCGAAGTAGTCGCGGCGATCTCGATGGCGTCGATCGCGCCGGTTCGCCCGCGATCGGACCAAGCTATGCAGCTCTCGATCGAGTCGGGGTCCTGGCGGGTCGCTGTGCGGGGCGGTGGTCCGGGGATGGTTGACGTCGCAACTGCGGCTGATGGCGGGAGCGGTGGTCCCTTTCTCGAGATACGCTCCGACGGCCGCGTGTTGGTCCGCAACTGGCGTGGCGGCAATCGCGGAGCGGTCGAGCTGAGTCCGGCGTACGAATGGTTCATAAAGGTGCACAGTGGCGCGGCTAACGTGGCGCTAGACCTCGCCAGCGTGCGCCTGCGAGGTCTGGATTTCGACAGCGGCACTGGCAATATCACCTGCCAGCTCCCGGCCCCCGTGGGGATTGTTCCGGTTCGCGTCAACAGCGGCATCGTCGGCGTCACGATGCACCGGCCCGTGGGCACGGAGGTCCAGGCATTGGTTCATTCCGGCACTCTTCGTATCCGCTTCGATGACCAGCCCATCCGCGCGACTCGAGCAGACGTGCGCTGGCAGACGGCGGGCGCTACCAGCGCTGCTGATTGCTACCAGGTCACGGTCAACAGTGGTTGTGTGAAAGTCGTCATGGACGCTACGGCGCCTTCGGGGGCAGTGCCTCGATCACCGTCGCCGGAGCCAACCGCTCAGGATCGGGCGGGAGACGCGCTTTCGGGAGTGGGGCTTCTGCTCGACGGCGTGGAGCGCCGGCTGAGTGCCTGAGTCAGGACTTCGCTGGAACACCATCGGCGCTTTGAAGGAACCTCGCCTACCCTGTGGACCCGTCAGCCTCGGCCGGACGCGCAGGGATGGGCACTTTGCGTCAAGTGAGACGGAAGCGGGGACCGAAACTCTGGCGGAGGCGGGCCGCCAACTCCTCTGGGCTACGGACCATGAACGGTTCGTCCAGGAGCTGCTGCCAGGAGGTGGTGTCCGAACCCTGGATGGCGGGGTTGAAATAGATGCGAGGTGAGATCCTGGCGTGGAGCCAGAAATGGGGCGTCGGCTCTTGGCTGGGGGCGGTGTAGAAGGCCAGGTTGAAGGCCCGCACGCCCTCCCGGTCGAAGGCGGCCAGCGCCACCCGCAAGCCGGCCACGAACTCCGCCACCTCCTTCTCCCCTGACAACTCCTCCAGATAGGACCGTCCCGGGAAGAGTGCCATCAGGTCGGAGACGACGCTCCGAGAGACAAACGGGGTCAGCCACACGGTGTGGCGGCCCTTGGCTACGAAGCGCTCTCCGGCGGTCTGCTCGGCCTCCGCCAGCTCGGCCCAGTAGGAGTGCTGGTGTCGCCGCCAGAAGCTTCGGCTGCGCCTCACCTCTTCCTCGAGCAGAGAACCAGGCCGGTCGGTTGAGAAGGCCTGGAAATGGGCGTGTACCTGGGTGGCTCCCGATGGCGGCATGTAGTTCCAGGTGACCACGGAGTGGGTTCTGCGGGGCGGGGTGGGCAGGGCTCGGAAGTACTCGATTGCAAGCATCAGCCCGTCAGCCAGCTGGGAATCGGAGAACGCATCGGCGCTGAGAAAGTGCTCGTGGCTGAGCACAACTACCGCGCTGTGGCGGTCGTAGGGGGAGATGTTGGGAAACAGGACCGCCTCGCCTCTCTCGAGGCGACCAGTCGCGGCGATCGATTTCGGCAAGAGCGGGGTGACCTGGAGGACCCGGTCCGGGCAAAAGGGGCAGCCGGACCGGGAATCGTCCACCGCCTGGGAGAGGTCGGGGGCGGTCAGCCGGAAGCCGTGGAAGTGGGCGACCCGTCCGCTGCGCCCGGTGAGAGGGTCTCGACGGAGCTCACTGAAGATGCGAACCGGCTTGCCGGGCGGATCGCTGTCTTGGGGGAGGTAAGTGGAGAGGCGGCGGCTGCGGAGGAAACGCAGAGTCAAACGGCCGGACCCGGTCGAGGCATCAGCCGCCCTGGGCTTCCAGGTCTCCGGCCCTGGCCAAGAGCACGACCAGTGCCACCGCCGCCGCCAGGGTCGTCCGCAGGTTGCGCGGGCCAAGTGAGACCGGCCGTGAGCCACGGCTGGCGAGCTGCTGCACCTCCTCGGCAGTGAAGCCTCCCTCGGGTCCGATCAGCACCGCCGTCGGCGAGCTGCCGTCCCAAGCGACTGAGTTGAGTCCCTGGCGCAGCTCACCGTCGTGGCAGGTGAAGGCCTGCAGCTTGGGCTCGCCCTCCTTCAACGTTTCCAGGGCCTCGACCACGGTCATCAGCGGGCTCACCTCAGGGACCCGATGGCGGCCGGCCAGTTGGGCGGCCTCACGACTGATCGCCTGCCAGCGCTGGATCCGCATGACGGTCTGATCCCGGTCCGGGCGGGGCACCGTCCGATCGCTCAGGACCGGCCAGATCCTGGCGACGCCGAGCTCAGCCGCCTGCTCGCAGACGCTGGCCATCCCCTGTCCCTTGGGTAGGGACTGCAACAGGTGAATTTGCACCTTGGCCTCTCGGCGCGTGCGCCGGGTGGCCACGATTACCCCGCTCACCTGGGCTGCCCCCAGGGTCTCGAGCCGCACGTCGTGCTCGGTGCCGTCCTCCACCACAACTGTGACCAGCTCCCCCTGCCGGGAGCGCAGCACCCGACTGATATGCCAGGCATCGCGATCGAGGATCTGGACGTGCCCAGACGGGCTTACCTGCTCAGCGGGAACGAAGAAGAGAGGCATTAGCGGAGTGTACCCAGCCTGGTTCGAATTTCCCTCCCCGATACCATGGAAGGGTGGATTGGCCCGGCGCTAGCGAGCTCCGGCGAGTCCAGACCGGAGATGGCACCGAACTCGCGGTGTACACCCTCGGCAACGGCCCGCCACTGCTTCTGATCCCGGGCCTTGGCACCGACCACCATGCCTTCGTCTGGAACATTGCGGAGTTTGCCCAGCACTTCGAGTGTCTGGTCTTGGACCAGCGGGGAGTTGGTCTCTCGGAAGCCACTTCGGGGCCTTACACGATGGACCTCCTGGCCGACGACGCGGCCAGTACTCTGCGCCACCTCGCTCCCCAGGGCGCCTTCGTGCTGGGAGTCTCTATGGGCGGCATGGTCGCGCAGCACCTAGCGCTTAGGCATCCCCGATTGGTCCGCCGGTTGGTCCTCGGCTGCAGCGGTCCTGGCGGGCGGCTGGCGGTGCGTGCGGACCCAGAGGTGACCCGGCGGCTCCTGGGCGGGGGTGCCACCGATCCCGCCTCCGCATACCGGATCGCCTGCTCTGTTCTTTATGAGCCCCATTGGCGGGAAACGCACCCGGAGGTCATTGACGACGCGGTCGAATGGCGCGCCCGGCATCCGGTTCGACCAGGGGTCTTTCAGGCCCACTGGCAGGCGATTCGCCACCACGAGATGGGTGCTCGACTGAGCGAGATTCAAACACCCACCCTGATTCTCCAGGGCACGGCCGATGTGGTCATGCTGGCTGCCAATGCTGAGGCTCTCAGGACCGGCATCGAGGCCTCCGAGCTGGTCTGGTTGCCGGGTCGGGGCCACATGTTTTTCCAAGAGGACCCAGAGCGAACCCTGGGGCTGCTGCGGGACCGGCTGTTGCCAGCGAACTCCGGAAACGGCACTCCCACCGCACTTCCGCAGTCAGTTCCAGATACAATCGCCACCCGCCAAGGCGAGGACTGAGAGTTCGCGCCCGGACTGGGACAGGCAGGTTCGAGGAGGTGACTTTCGCTGTCGGAGGTAAAGCTGCGGGAAGGCGAGTCGTTCGAAAGCGCGCTGCGCCGTTTCAACAAGAAGATCAAGCAGAACGGGGTACTGACCGAGGTGCGGCGCCGGGAGTTCTACGAAAAGCCCAGCGTGCGCCGCAAGAAGAAGATCATGGCGGCGCGCAAGCGCCGCGCCAAGCAGGCCTAGCGGCTGCGCCGATCCGGCTCCTCGCGGGCGCGGTGACCGTGGTGTTCGCTGGCGGTCTCTCCAGGGGGGACCGGGAGCTTGCCCGGGAGGCGTCCTTGGAAGCGCTGCTGAAGGGCGCCGTGGGGGATCTGAGCCTAGGAAATGTCAGCCTCAACTGCCGACTTGCCACGCCCACCGAGATCCGCCGACTCAACCGGGATTTCGCCCACTCGGACCAGGCTACCGATGTGCTGGCGTTCCCCGCGGAGTCCGGAGCGGAGAGCCAGTTCCGGGTCCCTCCCGCCGACGAAAAGTTCCTGGGTGACATCGTGATCTCGGTCACAACCGCCAAGACCCAAGCCGAGCTGGCCGGCAATGATCCCCAGGCAGAGGTACGGCTCCTGGCAGTGCATGGACTGCTTCATCTTCTGGGCCACGATCACGAAGAGGCGACTGCCGCAGCCCGGATGACCGGAGTCACCCGGTCGCTCTTGGACCTCCACGCTGGTCGGCTCGGGATGGCGGCACCGTCGGTTCCCCGACTTCAATCGCGCGCGTGAGCGCGACCCCGCTACTGGTGATCGGGCTCGGTAATCCAGGCGGGGAGTATGAGGGGACTCGTCACAACGTCGGTGCGGACGCCCTGGCCGCGCTCGCCCGTCGCCTCCAGGTAAAGCTGGGCGCCTACCGGGGACCTGCCTGGGTCGCCCGCAAAGTGATCGCGGAGCGAGAACTGATCCTAGCCCGGCCCAAGACCTTCATGAACCAGTCAGGCGTCGCGGGAGTCAAGCTGGCCCAGGATTTCAACGTGCCTCTGGATGCGGTGGTGGTGGTGTACGACGAGTTGGATCTCAAGCTGGGACGGTTGCGGATCCGAGCCCGCGGGGGCACAGGTGGCCATAACGGTCTGCGATCACTGCAGGCCCACTGGCGTTCCCAGGAGTTCCCCCGAGTGCGGATCGGTATTGGGCGCCCTCCTCTGGGCCAAGACCCGATCGAGTACGTGTTGGGGCGACCCGACGGACGGGACAAAGAGGTACTCGCCCGTGCCAGCGAGCGGGCCGCGGACGCGATCCTGGTGATCGCTGCCCAGGGTCTGGAGCTGGCGATGACCGAGTACAACCGGGTCGATCCGGGGGAGGCGGCCGATGCCGTCTGAGCCCCGGTCGGGTTCTGAGCCAGCCGGCACCACCATGGCTGTGTCCCGAACCTTGCTCGCCCGGATGGCGGGGCTGCCGCTTGGGCGCGGACTCAAAGACTGGTTCAGGAATGACGCCCCGGGCAGTGCGGTCGGAGGAGTCACCCACGCCGCGACCCCGCTGCTGGCGGCACTGGTCCGCGACTTGCTCCAGGTGCCGGTCTGCCTGTTGGTCGCCGAGCCCGAGCCGGTCTGGCAGGAGCTATCGACCTGGACCTCGGACACCGACGTCCTCCTGTTCCCGGCGGCGGACGTGCTCCCCTTCGACCGGATCGCCCCGTCCGGCGAAGTGGTCCGGCACCGGCTGACCACCTTGAGAGGGCTGCGCTCCGTCACCCCCCAGATAGTGGTGACCTCGCTGCCGGCGATCCTCCGACCGACTCTCTCTCCGGAGCGAATCGGAAGCTGGCGCAGTTCCCTGGATGCCGGGGCCAAGATTTCCCCCGCGGGGTTGGCGGCACTCTTGCTCGAGTCTGGATACCGGCAGGAGTCGATCGTCTCCTTCCCTGGCGAGTTCGCGCGCCGGGGCGGGATCATCGACTGCTTCCCGACTGAGGGACGGCCTTGGCGGGCGGAGTGGGAGGGCGATGTGGTCGCCGGCATCTGGCGCCTGGACCCGGAGACGCAAGGGTCGCGAGCCGGTTTGGAGTCGGTGGCCCTCACCCAGGCCAGGGAGTTCTCTCTCGATCGCCCGTCGCTCGCCCTGGCTGCGGAGCGGCTCGCTGCGCTGGATCTGGCCTCGTTGCGAGACGACGTTCGCGAGCGCTGGGAGGCCGACCTGGAGCTGCTTAGGGAGGGTGTAGTTCCTGATCCTCCCGACGCTCTAGGACCATTGCTGGCGGATCCCGAGCAGACCCTCCTGCGCCATCTCCAGCCGGGATCGGTGTTCCTGGCCGAGCACCAGGAGCGTCTGACCCAGGTGGCCAGGTCCTGGCTGGCTGAGGTCGAGGCCATCCATCAGGCGGAGGTAGGCCGCTTGGAGCTGCCCCACGACCTGCCCTCGACGGTTGCCTCGTTGGACGAGGTGATGGGGGAGTTGAGGAAGGCTCCCTGTTTGGACCTTCTTCGGGAACCGGTCGAGGAGTCGTTGGTGTGCCCTGACGTGGAGATCGCTGGCGCCCCCACCTTCGCAGGCGACATCGACCAGTTCGTGCTCCAGGTGCAGGAGCTGCGTCGCGCGACCGGCACCCTTCTGGTGCTGGGAATGCAGGAGGACCGGGTCATCGAGCTGGTCCAAGAAAGAGGGCTGGAGGCGACCCGCCTGGAGGACTTTTCGCTCGCCGGCACCGAGCTTGCGGACACCGCCCTGGTGGTGGCACCTGGTGATCTCGAAGCCGGCCTGGTGGTGAGCGGACTTCGGCTAGCCGTCCTCTCCGACGCTGACATTTTCGGGTTGCAGAAGCGCCGGGCGTCGTCCCTGCTCCGGACCGTGCGGCGGGCCGAGTCCAGCGCCGGGGGCAGGCTCCGCCACGCGACTGGGTCAGGTGTCGACGTGGCCGCCTTCCGCTTCAAGCTGGAGCCTGGCGACGTGGTGGTGCACCGCGATCACGGGATCGGTCGGTTCCTTTCCATGAGCCGGGTTTCGGATGGGGACGGTGAGCGCGAGTATATGCAGCTGGAGTACGCCGACGGCCACAAGCTCTACGTCCCCGCTGAGCATCTCGACCGCATCGAGAAGTACGCCGGCGGGGGCGGCGAGCACCCCCAGCTCTCCCGGCTTGGCACCGGGGAGTGGGAGCGTACCCGGCGCTCGGTGCGGCGTCGGGTGGATGAGATCGCCGAGGAGCTGGTCGAGCTGTACGCGCGACGGCTGGAGGCCAAGGGTCACGCCTTCTCCCCCGACTCCCGCTGGCAGCAGGAACTGGAGTCGTCCTTTCGATATCAGGAGACGCGTGATCAGTTGCTGGTGCTGGATGACATCAAGCGCGACATGGAGTCGCCCCGGCCGATGGACCGGCTCCTGTGCGGTGATGTCGGCTTCGGCAAGACCGAGATCGCGCTGCGAGCGGCCTTCAAGGCGGTGGAGGGGGGGTTTCAGGTGGCAGTCTTGGTGCCCACTACGATCCTGGCCCAGCAGCACCACCTGACTTTCCGGGAGCGGCTGGCGGCCTTCCCGATCGCGGTTGAGCAGCTCTCGCGGATGCGCTCCGAGGAGGAGGCCGAGTCGGTGCTGGGGGGACTGGCGGCGGGCACGGTAGACATCGTGATCGGCACTCACCGACTGCTCCAGCGCGACGTCCGGTTCAAGAACCTGGGCTTGGTGGTGCTCGACGAGGAGCAGCGGTTCGGCGTCCTCCAGAAAGAGCGTCTGAAGCAGCTCCGGACCGCCGTCGACGTGCTCTCGCTCTCGGCGACTCCGATTCCCCGGACCCTCCACATGGCGCTGGCCGGGATCCGAGACCTCTCCGTGGTCCGCACCCCCCCGGAAGGTAGGTTGCCGATCCGCACCTACGTGACCGCCAAAGAGGAGGGGCTGGTCGAGGATGTAATCCGCCGCGAGCTGGCCCGCCGGGGCCAGGTGTACTACGTCCACAATCGGGTCCAGTCGATCGAAAGAGAGGTGGACTGGCTACGGGAGCGGGTGCCGGAAGCGCGCTTCGCGGTCGCCCACGGCCAGATGGACGAGGGAGCCTTGGCCAAGGTGATGGTCGCCTTCATGGCCGGCGAGGTGGATGTGCTCTGCAGTACCACCATCATCGAGAACGGCCTGGACATCCCCAACGCCAACACCCTGGTGGTTGACGATGCGTCCCGGATGGGACTCTCCCAGCTCTACCAGCTCCGAGGCCGGGTCGGACGATCCGGGCAAAGGGCGTACGCCTACTTCCTCTATGACCCGGAACGCTCCCTGACCGAGCGAGCGGATAAGCGGCTCGACGTGGTAGCCGACCTCCAGGACCTCGGCTCCGGCTTTGCCCTCGCCCTCAAGGACCTCGAGATTCGGGGCGCCGGCAACGTGCTTGGCGAAGCGCAGCACGGCGACATCGCCGCGGTGGGGTTGGAGACCTACAACCACCTCCTGCGTCAGGCGGTGCTCCAGGCCCGCGGTCAGGAGTTGGCGGAGTCGCCGGCGCAGGTGGCGGTCAATCTGCCCTTCCACGCCCTCCTGCCCCCCGAGTACGTCCCCGACGAACGCCTGCGGCTGCGGATCTATCAGCAGCTGGCCGGCGCCACCAATGAGCGCGAGCTTGACGAGAGCGCTCGCAATCTGCGTCAGCGCTTCGGTCCCCGCCCGGAGGAGCTGGAGAACCTGCTTTTGGCCCTGAGGATCCGGCTGCTGGCGGCGGAGGTGGGGGCCCGATCGGTGGAGACCGATGGGGACGGTGTGGTGGTCAGCTTTGAACCGGGACACGGCCTGCAGCTGGAAGAACTGGCGAAAGAGGCTCCCGGTCAGGTGCTGGGGGCTAGCAGCAACAAGCTTCGGCTGCGAGTCGATGCGGCCGGCGAGGGATGGCCGGAGCTGCTGATCGGCACCCTGCGCCAGCTCGCCCGGGCCCGCACCGAGCGTATCGCCCAGCTGGCACCCGCGTGACCGACGCCGACCTTCGGCAATTGGGCCGCCTCTTTGAGGTAATGGAGCAGCTGCGGGCCCCCGGGGGCTGTCCCTGGGACCGAGCCCAGACCCACCGAACCCTGCTCCCCTTCCTGCTGGAGGAGACCTACGAGACGATCCAGGCCGCCGAACAAGGAGACCCGGGTGAGCTCGCGGAGGAGCTCGGTGACCTCCTTACCGAGGTGGCGATGCAGACTGCCATCGCCAGCGAGGCGGAGACATTCGGCATCGGCACGGTGGCCAGGATCGCGACCGAGAAGATGATCGGCCGCCATCCCCACGTTTTCAGTGACCTGAAGGTGGAGGGGGTGACCGAGGTGATGCGCAACTGGGAGGAGCTGAAGCGGCAAGAGAAGCCGGAACGGGAATCGGCGCTCGACGGGATCCCCGCGACGCTGCCTGCCCTGGCGCTGGCGGCCGCCGTCCAACGGCGGCAGACCCGCGAGGCTCCCACCCCGGACCCAAGGCCGACCATCAGGGAGCTCTTGGCCGGGCTCCCGGAGCAAGGCGGCTCGGCCCGCACCGTGGATGAGGTGATCGGAGAATTGCTTTTCCAGATGGTCACTCTCGCCCGCCAGCACGACGTGGACGCGGAAGGGGCGCTCCGCCGCGTCGCCACGCTCCGGCGCGAGACCCTCCGCCGGGTGGAGTTGGACGCTAGAAGCCGGCTCCCTACCAGGGAGGGGCCAGCTGACCGCAGTCTCCTGAAGTAGGGTCGAACTCGACCGCACTGTACGCGAGCGGATCTCGCGGACGTATACTCAGCCGGACCGGCGGGCCTGGTTGCCTGCTGTCTGCCGAATCACACTCACCCCACGTTGAACCAGGATCGAGCGGACGGCTACCGGCCCCTCGACGGGCTAATCCGAGAGCTACGCATTCGCTGGCGGCTTTTCCGGCGGGGCCACTCTCTGGGACACCGTCACGCCGTTCTGCTGATCGTGACAGTGGCTGGATTCTGGATCGCCTTGAGCCTGTATCACGGGCTCGGCACTGACGCCCGCCTGCAGCGCCAGCTGACTCAGCTGCAGTCCCAATCGCAGAATCTCTCCCGCCAGGTCCAGGCCCAGCGGCTGGAGCTCAGGACCGCCTCCTCTGCCGCGGCGCAGGGAGAGATCGCCCGCTCGGAGGGACTCGCTCCCGCCACCGACAAGATCTACGCGGTCGAGAATCCGATCCAAGCGGCGGGCCCAGTGGCGATCCAGCAGGGCGCGCTTGAGGTGGGGCAGACCGCCCAAAGCCTGGTTCAATCTCTCCTAGGTGTGGCTCCACCCTCCCCTTGAGGAAGCTCTGCGACCGGCTCTCGAGCTTAATCCAGGGCACTGATGGTGGTGATCGACTTTTGACCTTCTCGCCCGGGTCCAGTACAATCTCGGCGCGGCGTGGAGCAGTGGCAGCTCGTCGGGCTCATAACCCGAAGGTCCCAAGTTCGAATCTTGGCGCCGCAACGCTCACCCAGCCGAGGCCGCGGGTAACGGCGGTATAGCTCAGGGGTTAGAGCGCTCGGCTCATAACCGAGGTGTCCCTGGTTCAAATCCAGGTACCGCCACCGGCGGTCGCGGCTTACCGGCACCGCCCCGCATGCGGGGCGATCTCCGACCAAGTGTGGGGGGTGGTTGTCAGATCGCACTCTCAATGACTAGCTGACCCGGATTCGAGCCTTCCGCCACGGCGGTACCGGTAATCGCTCCTGCCCAAGCGGCGGAGCGGACAGGGGAGTGGCGGGTGGGGGTGGTGGGCTAGCTCTGCGCCCCAGTTCGGGACCCTCGGCTCGCGAAGCCGAAGACGACGGCAGCTCGGCGTCGAGGAACCGGGTGATCGCGGCGATCCCTTTTCGGTGCCGGTGAGGACGATCCCCCGGATGGTTCGGAGAAATCGCCGCCCGGCGCTCCCAGCTAGCAGGTGAAGGCCGGCAGGTCGTTGGCCGGGGTGGCGATTAGCTCAATCTGTTGCCCCGTTCGCCCCGCCGCGCTGGCCCGCAGGAACCCGGCTACAGCCGCGCGTCCCCGGCACTCATGCGACGACCGGTCACTTCCGGGCCCCGTTGGTGTCGCAACTCCTAGTAGCAACTCAGCCTCAGGGGAGGAGACCATGCTCGAGACCAACGCTACTGCGAGCCAAATTCTGCGGGCGTACTACGAGATTTTGACCGGTGGTATTGCCACCTTCGACGAAGGGCGGCTGCATAACCTCCTGGCCGCGGACCTCGACTTCGAGGGCCCCATCGCCGGCTCCAGGGTCGGGGCGGAGCTCTTCGTCGAAGCGGTCGCCGGGTTCGTAAAGACGATGCGGAGGCTGGACATGTTGCGGCAGCTGCAGGGGGGCACCTCGGCGGCCACCCTCTACGACGCGGAGATGCCCGGAGGCATCGTCCGCTTTGCTGAGTTCTTCCGGATCGCCGGCGGAAGGATCCGGTCACTGAGGCTGCTGTTTGATGCCACCCAGTACCAAGCCCGGGGTGGCCGCTGGGGTCGGACCGACCGGGCCGGGACGAGCTCAGCCGCAGCTCTCGGAGGCAGCGTCTGCCCGAGGCGGGCGGAGGCAAGTTCACCGCCGGGGATGACCTTAGATGACTGCGTACAATCGGCCGGATGCCACGACAGCGCCGGGCCGTCGCCTACGCGGTCCTTTTTGTAGCCCTGCTCGCGATCGCCATCCTGGCTTGGCGGGTGACTCCGAGCAAGACGATTCCGGTTCGCTCCACCGGGAAACTCCAGCAGGCGCTCGCCAACTACCAGCTCAAGTCGGATGGCAAGGCGGTCCCGGCCGGCCAGCCGATCATCTCCAGCACCAAGCAGGCGCAGGTGGTGAACGACGAGGAGTCGGTCAACTGGTATACCGAGAGCGGCAAAGAGTACCAGTCGGTCATTGACAGCACTGAGCCGTCTAGCCTGTTCAGCAAGTACGGTTACACCAACTACTCGATTCAGCCGTCCAGTTCAGACAATTTGTTCCTCACCTACATTCTTCCCAACGTGATCATCGTGCTGGTGATCTTGGCCTTCATCTGGTTCATGCTCCGCCAGAGCCAGAGTGGCAACAACCAGGCGCTCTCGTTCGGCCGCAGCCGGGCTCGCCTGATCGCAGGGGACAAGCCAGAGGTCACCTTCGCGGACGTCGCCGGGGTGGACGAGGCCAAGCAGGAGCTCAGCGAGATCGTGGAGTTCCTCAAGTACCCGGAGCGCTTCACTTCCCTGGGCGCCCGCATCCCCAAGGGGGTGCTGATGGTGGGACCCCCGGGCGCGGGCAAGACCCTGCTCAGCAAGGCGGTGGCGGGGGAAGCCGGGGTGCCGTTCTTTAGCATCTCGGGGTCAGAGTTCGTTGAGATGTTCGTGGGAGTGGGCGCCAGCCGGGTCCGCGACCTCTTTGACCAAGCCAAGAAGAACAGTCCCTGCATCGTCTTCGTGGATGAGATCGACGCCGTCGGCCGCCAGCGGGGCGCTGGACTGGGCGGAGGCCACGACGAGCGCGAGCAGACCCTCAACCAGCTCCTGGTGGAGATGGACGGCTTCGAGACCAATACCCACGTGATCGTGATCGCGGCCACCAACCGACCCGACGTCCTGGACCCAGCCCTGCTTCGTCCCGGGCGCTTTGACCGGCACGTCACCCTGGACAATCCCGACATCCGGGGCCGGGACGCCATCCTTAAGGTGCACGCCCGTAACAAGCCGCTGGATACGGCGGTTGACCTCGAGGTCCTGGCCAAGCAGACAGTTGGCTTCAGCGGAGCCGACCTGGCGAACCTGATCAACGAGGCGGCGATCCTCTCGGCCCGCCAGAACAAGAAGGTGATCGCGATGCCGGAGCTGGAGGAGGCGATCGCCCGGGTCATCGCCGGGCCGGAGCGGAAGTCGCGGCGGATCACCGACGAGGAGAAGGCCACGATCGCCTACCACGAGATGGGACACGCGCTGGTCATGCACACCCTGCCCCACTGCGATCCTCCCTACAAGATCAGCATCGTCAGCCGAGGGATGGCTCTGGGCTGGACGATGGCGCTGCCCGACCACGACCGGGTGCTGGTCAGCAAGGCACAGCTCACCGATCAGTTGGCCGGGATCCTGGGGGGCCGGGTGGCGGAGGAGATCCTGCTCGGTGACGCCAACATCACCACCGGGGCCTCGGACGACATCGGCAAGGCCACCAAACTGGCCCGGCGGATGGTGACCGAGTGGGGGATGAGCGAGAAGCTGGGGCCTCTGGCGTTCGGAACCAAGGAGGAGCTGGTCTTCCTGGGCCGTGACTTAGGCGAGCAGCGCAACTACTCCGACGAGACAGCTGGCGAGATCGACCAGGAGGTGCACTCCCTGGTGGACAACGCCTATCTGACCGCCAAGAAGGTGCTCACTCTGCGCCGGCATACCCTGCAGACCCTGGCCGACCACCTGATCCAGGTGGAGTCCATGGACCGCAAGGAGATGGACGAGGTGATTCAGCAGGCCGAGGAAGCGCAGCCGGCCGCCAGCTGAATTCGGCCGCCCAACGGTGGGAAGCGCGGGCCGGGAGGGGCCGGTACCATCAGCGCTGGCCCGTGGGGCCAGTGGGGAACGTCCTCAATCCGCTTGGATCCCTGAGGTGACCGAGACGGAAGTCGGCTACGGAATCGTCGGCGCCGGACGGCTGGCCCAGGCGATCATGCGCCGCCTGGCGGCCGCTGGGGAGAGGTCCGGATTGATCTGGTCCCGGACGCCGGAGCGGGCTCAGAATCTGGCTTCGGAGCTGGGCTGGGCGGTGGGATCTGGTCCCGAGGAGGTGCTCTGCGGCTCGCGGCTCACTCTGCTCTGTACCCCTGACTCCGAACTCGATGCGCTGGTCCAGAAACTGCGTCTGGGCTCTCCACTGCCTCCCAGGGTGGTGGCGCACTGCACCGGCAGCCGGGGGCTCGATCCGCTGGCTCCGCTCCGCGAGCGAGGCTGCTGGGTGGGGGTTTTCCATCCTCTGGCCCCAGTGCCGGACGGCGACCCCGACTCGCTCGACCAGACCTACATCTCGATCGAGGCCGACCCCGGAGCCCAGGCGGAGCTGCGACAGCTGGCCCGGCGGCTGCGCTGCCAGGTGATCGAACTCACAGCCGTTGACCGGCCCCTCTATCACGCCGCCGCCGTGTTCGCGGGCGTGCTTCCGGTTCTCCTCGAGGAGGTCGCCGAAAGGGTCGGCCAGGCGGCAGGTGGCGGCAGCGAGCTGGCGGCGGGTCTCCGGGCCCTTCACCTGGCCAGCGCCCGCAACGTCGAACGACTCGGGCCTTTGCTGGGACTTAGCGGTCCCTGGCGGCGGCGCGACGAGGCAACTATGAGCGCTCACCAGGCGGCCCTGAGTCAGTTCGACCCAGCGTTGGCCCGGCTCTATGCGTCGATCCAGGAAGCGGCCAGGCCCGTGCCGGCCGACCGAACTGGCCAAGGAGGTTGAACCGTGGCTGAACCGTCCGTAAATCGCAAGCCGATCCAGACCACCGACCTGATCAAGTGGAAGCGGGAGGGCCAGCACTTCGCCATGCTCACCGCCTACGACTACTCCACCGCCTGCTGGCTGGATCAGGCCGGTATCCCAGTGCTTCTGGTGGGCGACTCGCTGGCCGGAGTCATCCTCGGCCACCAGCGGCGGGGAGGTGGTTTTGACACGGTCCCGGTCACCCTCGATGACATGGTCCACCACTGCAAGGCGGTGGCGCGGGGGTCGCAAACGGCACTGCTGGTCGGAGACCTGCCTTTCCTCTCCTATCACCTGGGGCTGGACGACGCCACCAGATCGGCAGGTCGGTTGATGAAGGAGGGGGGGATGCAGTCCGTGAAGCTGGAGGGAGGGGGACCGATGATTGAGGTGGTCTCCCATCTGGTGGAGCGGGGGATCCCGGTGATGGGCCACCTGGGACTGACCCCACAGACTGCTGACGCCATGGGCGGCTTCCGCGCTCAGGGGCGGGACGAGGCGGGTGCCGCCCGGATCCGCGACGCCCTCACGGGTCTCGAGCAGGCGGGAGCGTTCGGGGTGGTGCTGGAGGGGATGCCGGGGGCACTCGCTGCTGAGCTCACCCTGGCCACCACAGTGCCCACGATCGGCATCGGCGCCGGGGTCGGGTGTGACGGCCAGGTGCTGGTCCTGCACGACATGCTCGGCCTCACCGTGGGACCGGTTCCCAGGTTCGTCAAACGATACGCGGCGCTGGGAGACGAGATCGTAGCGGCGGCGGGCCGCTTCCAGGAGGAGGTGGCTCAGGGAAGGTTTCCGGATCCTGAACACAGCTATGGCTGATGCGTTCCAGAACCCCTCTGCCTCGACTAGGAGGCGACGGCCGGAGGTGGTCAGGACACCGGGAAAGCTGCGCCAGCTGAGTCAGGGCTGGGGCGCCGCCGGCGAAGTGGTGGGGTTGGTGCCGACCATGGGCTCGCTACACGCCGGGCACCTCTCACTGGTCCGGGCCGCCCATAGAGAGTGCACCAGGGTGGTCGTGTCCGTCTTCGTGAACCCGCTCCAGTTCGGAATCGGCGAAGACTACCTCAGCTATCCCCGGCAACTCGACGCCGACCTGGAGCTTTTGGCCGACCTGGGGGTCGACGCCTGCTACTGCCCGGTGAGAGAGACACTGTATCCGGCTCGGTTCGCCACCCGGGTGGAGGTGGACGCTGCTGGCAATCTCTGGGAAGCCGAGCGGCGCCCGGGGCACTTCATCGGGGTGGCGACTGTGGTCACCAAGCTGATGGCGGCCACCGGGTCTTGTCGAGCCTACTTCGGAGAGAAGGATGCCCAGCAGGCGGCGGTTGTCTCCCGCCTGGCTCAGGATCTCGACCTGGGGGTGGAGGTGACGATCTGCCCGACTGTCCGCGACCTCGACGGGCTGGCTCTAAGCAGCCGCAACCTGCTGCTCTCCACGGCCGGCCGGCGAGCGGCGCGGTGCCTCTCCCTGGCTCTGACTGAGGCCTCGCGCCGGTTCGCGACGGGAGTCACCGCGGGCCAGGAGCTGGTCGCAGCGGCGGGTCGCTTGATCGAGGCCGAGCCGGACGCTCGTCTCGAATACGCTGGGGTGGTGGACCCGGACGACTTCCAGCCGTTGGCAGTGGCAACGGCCGGGTCGCGTGTGCTGGTGGCGGCTCAGATCGAGGGAGTGCATTTGATTGACACCGCTCTGCTGGGCTCTCCGCCGCACTCGAGCCGCTGAGCGGTGGGCAAGCGGGTAACTGTCGAATCCCCCCACCGCCGCTTCGATCTGGTGGTGGTGGGAAGCGGAATCGCGGGACTTTTCGCTGCCGTCAAGGCCGCCCAGGCTGGGCTCCGGGTGGCGGTGCTCACCAAGGCGACGATGCAGGAGTGCAGCAGCCGGTATGCCCAGGGCGGGATCGCGGCGGCCGTCGACCCGGGGGACAGCCCTTCGCTCCACGCCGCCGACACCATGGCTGCCGGCCGGGGCCTTTGCGACCCGCTGGCGGTGGCGGCGCTGGTGGAGGAGGGTCCAGGTCGGATTCACGAGCTTATCGAGCAGGGAGTGCACTTCGACACCCAGGACGGGGTGCTGCTGGTGGCCAAGGAGGCGGCCCACTCGCGATCTCGCATCGTCCATGCCGGGGGAGACGCGACCGGCAAGGAGGTGGAGCAGCTGCTCGCCCTTCGGGCCACCGGGTCGGTGGAGTTGATCCTGGAAGAGCACTTGGTGCGCCGCCTCCTGATCAGCGATGGGAGCTGTTGGGGGGTGGAGGCGATCTCCATCCGTCGGCCGTCGGTCCGCCGTTTGGAGGCGGGCGCGGTGCTGCTGGCTACCGGCGGCCTGGGCCAGCTGTACCGCTTCACGACCAACCCCGCGCCATCCACCGGCGACGGGGTCTGGCTCGCCTACCAGGCCGGGGCTGAGATCGCCCACCTGGAGTTCGTCCAGTTCCATCCCACCGCCCTGGCACTCCCCGGAGCGCCCCCGTTCCTGATCTCGGAAGCTGTTCGGGGCGAAGGGGCGCTGGTCGTCGATGACCTGGGCGAGCGCTTCCTCTTTCAGGCGGACCCCGCCGGCGAGTTGGCCGGCCGCGACGTGGTGGCCCGAGCGATCACCGAGCGGATGGCCGAACGATCGCTGGACAACGTCTGGCTGGATCTGCGGCCAATGGGCGCCGCCCAGGCGCGGGTCCGCTTCCCCAACATCGTGGCCACCTGCGCCGGGCACGGAATTGACATCACCAAACAGCCGATCCCGGTGGCCCCAGCCGCCCACTATCAGATGGGAGGCGTGCGCACCGATCTCTCCGGGGCCACCACGGTCCCCGGTCTGTTCGCGGCGGGAGAAGTGGCTTCCACCGGTGTCCACGGGGCCAACCGGCTGGCCAGCAACAGCCTCCTGGAGTCCCTGGTGTTCGCCGCGCGGGCGGTGGAGGCGGTGCTTGGGGAGGGGGAGCGGCCTCGACTCGATCCGCCCGCTGCGGGCGAAGAAATCGAGCTTGAGGAACTCGCCCCAGAGCTACTCGCGGAATCTCGCCGGCTGCTGCAAGGGGCGATGTGGGGGGGCGCTGGGATCGTCCGCGACGCGACCAGCTTGAGGGAGACCGCCGCCCGTCTCGCCCAGCTGGACCAGGTGGTGCCTCAAAGCCCAGCCGCCCCCCGGCTGGTCGAGCTGCGAGGCATGCTCGGTACGAGCGTGCTCCTGGTCGAGGCGGCCACCTATCGGGCGGAGAGCCGGGGGGCCCATTTCCGGCGTGATTACCCAGCCGTCGATCGCCGGTTCCTCGGCAGCATCATCCAAACAAAGGGGTCTCCGCCGGAGTTCAGGTTGATTAACAGTGCTTGAACTCGCGGAGATGGAGGCCGCCGTCGAACGGGCGCTGGCGGAGGACTACCGGGGCGTGGATTTGACTGGCCAGGCAGTGCTGGAAGAGGGACAGCGCTGCCTGGCCGAGGTGATCGCTCGGGAGCCGGGCGTGCTCTGTGGGATGGCGATCGCCAAGGAGGTCTTTCGGCAGCTGGACGCCGCCATCGATTGTGCCGAGCTGCAGTCGGATGGGGCCCGGCTGGTCCCCGGCAGCGTGGCGCTCAGGGTCAGCGGACCGGCCCGAGCTGTGCTGGCGGGGGAACGCACCGCCGTGAACTTCCTGCAGCACCTGTCTGGAATCGCCAGTCTGGCCGCCCGATTTGTGGCCGGGGCCAGTCCCTTCGGGGTGGAGATCCTGGACACCCGCAAGACCGTGCCGGGCCTGCGCCAGTTGGAGAAGTACGCCGCCCGCACCGGAGGCGCTGGCAACCACCGGATGGGGCTCTTTGACGCAATTCTGATCAAGGACAACCATGTGGACCTGGCGGGTGGGCTGGGACAGGCCATCGCGAGGGCTGCCGCCCACCACCCGGCGAGCGAGATCGAGGTCGAAGTGCGCTCCAGCGCTGAGCTCACCTTGGCTCTGCAATACGGAGTGGGGAGAGTTCTGCTGGACAATTTCACCCCCGGCGAGGTGAGCGTCGCCATGGCCCGGGTCGGCAAGCGCGCCGAGGTCGAGGTCAGTGGGGGCGTGAGTTTGGAGAATTTGGCCGAGTACGCCGCCGCTCGGCCCGACTACATCTCGGTGGGGAGGATCACCCACAGTGCTCCGGCCCTGGATCTGGCGATGAAGGTGGTGGTCGAGCCTTAGCGCCCTGGAGAACCCGGGCCGGAACCGGCGAACCCCACCCGCCGCCCCAGGTCGTTGTCCCGGACCCGGCGCATGACGAAGTGCAGCCGTCCCTCTACCGCCACCGCCTGGAACAGGTCGAAGCCATCGTCACCAGCCAGCCGGTTCACCTCCTCCAGGGAGTCGACTTCCCGGTACTGATACGTCTGCGGGGTTGGAGCTACGCTCAATGGAGTCTCCTTGGGTCCTGGGCTGATTCCGGTCCGCCCGGCTGGATCCCAGTCTGCCATCCAAGATGGCGACGGGGGCGTCGCCCCAGATCCCGTCCGCCACCGCGATTGGAGGGATCTCGCCGGATCGCTGCTATACTCTCGCCCGCGCTGGCGCTCTGCTTGAGCGCGCCGGTGACTCTTTTCTGGAGGATTCAACAGGCCGTTGTCCGAGCTCGCCACTGAGGCACCCGCCGAGGAGCTGACTATCTTCAGTTCCATGGAGGAGTACCTGCGCACAAGCGCTGAATCTATCCGAACCCTGACCTACGGGGACATCGTTGACGGCACCGTGGTGCGAGTGGACCCGGACGAAGTGTTGGTCGACATCGGGGCCAAGTCCGAGGGGGTCATCTCCAACCGAGAGCTGACCGGGCGCGCCGAAGAGTCAGTGGTGCTCAACCCCGGGGACAAGATCAAGGTCTACGTGCTGCAGTCCGAGAACGAGGACGGCAACGTGGTTCTGAGCCTGCGCCGGGCCAGGGCCGAGGGCATCTGGGCGAAGGCGGCCGAGAAGGAGAGCTCAGGCGAGGGGGTCGAGGCTGAGGTCCGCGAGCAGAACAAGGGCGGGCTGATCGTCAACATCATGGGTCTGCGGGGTTTCCTGCCCAGCTCCCAGGTGGCACGCACTCACTCCGGCAATCTGATGGACCTGGTCGGCCAGCAGATCATGGTCAAGATCCTGGAGGTCAACCGTAAGCGCAACCGGCTGATCGTCAGTCAGCGGGCGGCTCAGGATGAGGACCGGGCCCGCCAGCGAGAGGAGCTCTTTGAGCGACTCAGCGTGGGTGAGGTGGTCAGCGGTCGAGTCAGCGGCCTTACCTCATACGGCGCCTTTATTAATCTAGGTGGCGCCGATGGACTGATCCACATCAGCGAACTCTCCTGGGACCGGGTCAGCAATGTCTCGGACATGCTGGCAGTGGGCGACGAGGTCACTGTCAAGGTGATCAAGCTGGATCCCGAGCTGTCGCGCATCTCCCTCTCCCTGCGCCAGATGAGCGACGACCCCTGGGACAGCATCGAAGCTCGCTTCCCCGCCGGTACCGAGATCGAAGGCACCGTGACCAAGACCAAGAAATACGGGGCCTTTCTGCAGATCGCCGACGGAGTCGAGGGGCTGCTCCACATCAGCGAGCTCTCCTGGGAGCACGTCGAGCGGACCGAGGATGTGCTCCGGGTCGGCGACACCGTCAAGGTCATCGTGCTGCAGGCGGACCGCACCCGGCGGCGCATCTCGCTCTCCTACCGGCAGTTGCTGCCGCGCCCCGCCCACCTGCCACCGGAGGATGCCCCGGGTGAGGGGGAGTACGCCGCCGCTGCCGACTACGAGCCTGACATGGACGAGGACTCGGAGCCGGAGGAGGCTCCCGCCCCCAAGCCGAAGCGAACTCGGGCGAAGGCGGTGGTCGAGGCGGAGCCCATTGCCGCCGAGGAGACGACCGAGGAATTAGCGGTCGCGGATTCCGAGACCGAGGAGCCGTCAGAATCCGAATCGGCTACCGAAGTCGAGACGCTCCCCGAAGTAGAAGGTGCCCCATCCTCCGACTCCGGTGACAGCGAAGAGGGCTGATCTCCGGATCTAGGGTGGCGCGGAATCTAGCCCCCATGAGCGCGCCGCCTGGCGCGGGGCCTTGCCTACCCGTCAAGGGGACCTTGCCGATAGGGCCCCAGGAGGTCAGAATCATCCTGAGGGCGTGGTCAGCGCTCCTGGGCTAGTGGGCAGGGAACTGGCATTTACCCGTTCGAGCGCTTTACCGAGAACGCCAAGAAGGTCCTGACCTTGGCTCAGGATGAGGCGGAGAAGACCCACCACTCCTACATCGGCACCGAGCACCTGCTCCTGGGCCTGTTGCGAGAAGGCGAGGGGCGAGCCGCCAAGGTGCTGACGACCCTAGGAGTGGAGATCGAAACGGTGCGCGACACGATCAGTTCGGTGCTGGGTCGCACCGAGCGGATCATCATCCAGCAGATCATCCCCACCTCCCGGGTCAAGAAGGTGATCGAGTTCGCCTTCGAAGAGGCCAAGGAGCAGGGGCTCAGATTTGTCGGGAGCGAGCACCTACTTCTCGGTCTGCTTCGGGAGGGCGAGGGCATCGCGGCTCATGTACTCGGCGACCTGGGAGTTGACGTTGAGGCGGTGTACGCCTGCCTCCCCCCCGAGCCTGAAGAGCAGAGCCCGGAGGTCGAACCGCACTCCAGCAGCCCGCGGCAGCGCGCTGAGAAAGTTGAAGCCCGGAGGGAAGCATTCCTGCCGCGGAGGTACGGAGTGACCAACCTGGACCAGTTCACCACTGAGTCGTACAGTGCCCTGGCCCTGGCTGAGGAGGAGGCCGTGAAGTCGGCCGTCGGCTTCTTCGGCACCGAGCACCTGGTCTTGGGACTGCTGCGTCAAGCAGAGGGCACTGCTGCCCGGGCGCTGGTCGCGCTCGGAGCCGACCTGCGTTGTGTACGTGAGCAGCTAGCGCGCAACCAGGCGCCTACCCCACGCTTGGCGGTCCGTTCGGTCCTGCCCACCAGCGGCCTGCGCGCCGTCACCGTTCTCGCCTCGCGTAGTGCCCGCAGAGACGCTTCCGGCCGGGTAGATACCATCCATCTGCTCACGGCAATCCTCACCCTGGACCACGAGCCGGGAGCGCTGGCGCTGGCGGCTTTGGGAGTGGACGGCAACACGATCCGCCAGAAACTGCGGGAATTGGAGAGCGAACCAGGGACCCCAACAGCAACCTAGGCAGCCGCTTCGTGCCTGGGAGCGCCCCGGCAGGGTCCGATCTCAACCGGGACGGTTGAGGAGCTGACGCCGACTGGTTTTGCGAAGGGGGAGAGCTGCTCGGGTTCGGGGAACCCGAATTGGGCATAATGCGCTTGTGATCGGCCCCGCCCCGAGCCCGCGAGCCATTCCAGCCATGGCGGCAGCCTGCGCTGCCGACCGTCATCCCACGGGGCTCAAGGAGATGATCCGTGTATCCGTTTGAGCGCTTTACCGAGAAAGCAAAGAAGGTCCTGACCTTGGCTCAGGACGAGGCGGAGAAGTCCCACCACTCCTATATCGGCACCGAGCACCTGCTCCTGGGCCTGTTGCGAGAAGGCGAGGGGTTGGCCGCCAAGGTGCTGGCAAACCTGGGCGTGGAGATCGACAAAGTACGGGACACCATCGACTCGGTGCTCGGTCGCAACGAGCGGATCATCGTTCAGCAGATCATCCCCACCTCCAGGGTCAAGAAGGTGATCGAGATCGCCTTCGAAGAGGCGAAACGGATGAACAACACCTATGTCGGCACAGAGCACCTGCTCCTGGGCCTGCTGATCGAGGGTGAAGGCATTGCGGCCCATGTGCTCGAGGATCTGGGCGCGAATCTTGACAAGGTGCGCCACGAGCTGGACTCGCTTCTCAAAGAGCAGGGGCTAGAGGACGAGCCGCCACCCGAGCGCAAGAAGTCGAGCAAGACCCCACTGTTGGACCAGTTCTGTCGGGACCTGACTGAGCTGGCGACCAAGAACCAGCTGGATCCCGTGATCGGCCGGGAGATGGAGATCGAGCGGGTGGTGCAGATTCTCTCCCGACGCACCAAGAACAACCCAGCTCTGATCGGCGAGCCCGGCGTGGGCAAGACCGCGATCGCTGAGGGCTTAGCCCAGGCCATCGTGAACCAGGAGATCCCCGAATCCCTCGCCAACAAGCGGGTCCTCACTTTGGACATGGGCGGCCTGGTGGCGGGGACCAAGTACCGAGGCGAGTTCGAGGAACGGCTGAAGAAAATCCTTGACGAGATCCGCTCCTCGAAGGAGGTCGTGCTCTTCATCGACGAGCTCCACACCCTGGTGGGTGCCGGTGCCGCCGAGGGCGCGATTGACGCTGCCAACATCCTCAAGCCGGCGCTGGCCCGAGGCGAGATCCAGTGCATTGGAGCGACCACCCTCAACGAGTACCGCAAGTACATCGAGAAGGATGCCGCCCTGGAGCGGCGATTCCAGCCGGTCTTCGTCGAGGAGCCGAAGCTGGAGGAGACCGTCGAGATCCTCACCGGGGTGCGCAGCCTCTACGAGAAGCACCACCGGGTGACCATCAGCGACGCCGCGGTGCGGGCGGCGGCCGAACTCTCCGGGCGCTACGTCAGCGACCGCTCCTGGCCGGATAAGGCGATCGATCTGATCGACGAGGCCTCGGCTCGAGTGCGAATGAAGCTGACCACCACTCCCCCGGAGCTGCGCGCCAAGCAGCGCCAGGTGCGGGCGCTGCAGGCCCGCAAGGACGACGCAGTCGAGAAGCAGGACTACGAGGGCGCCACCAAACTAGACGAAGAGGCCAAGCTGCTCAAAGCCGAGTACGCGATCGAGGAGGCTGCCTGGCGTGACGAACTCGGCAAGACGGTGCCCGAGGTCAACGAGGAGAACATCGCCGACATCGTCTCCTCCTGGACGGGGGTTCCGGTCAGCCGCCTGGTGGAGGCGGAGACCCAGCGGCTTCTCGCCATGGAGTCGGAGATTCACAAGCGCCTGATCGGCCAGGAGGAGGCGGTCAAGATCGTCTGCCAAGCGGTCCGGCGAGCCCGGGCTGGACTCAAGGATCCCAAGCGGCCCATTGGCTCCTTCATCTTCCTCGGCCCCACCGGGGTTGGCAAGACTGAGCTGGCGCGCTCGCTGGCCTCGTTCCTCTTCGATAACGACGACGCGCTGATCAGGCTCGACATGTCCGAGTTCGCCGAGCGTCACAGCACCGCCCGGCTGGTCGGGTCGCCGCCTGGTTACGTGGGTTACGACGAAGGCGGTCAGCTGACGGAGGCGGTGCGGCGCCGACCCTACAGCGTGGTTCTCTTCGATGAGATCGAAAAGGCCCATCCCGACTTCTTCAACATGCTGCTGCAGATCCTCGAGGATGGCCGTCTCACCGATGCCAAGGGCAAGATGGTCAGCTTCGCCAACACCATCGTGATCATGACCAGCAATCTGGGGATTCAGGGAATGGGTTCCAACTTGTCGATGGGCTTCCAGACCGGAGTGCCCGGTCGCAGTGGCGAGGACCAGGAGCACAGCAAGATGCGCGAGCGCATAACCGACGAGTTGAAGCGGGCCTTCCGCCCCGAGTTTCTCAACCGCGTTGACGCGGTGGTGGTGTTCCATCGCCTGCGCACCAACGAGACCCGGCAGATCGTCGACCTGATGCTGGTCCGGGTCAGGGAGCACCTCCAGCGGCAGGGACTAAGCCTGCTGGTCACCGACCAGGCCAAGGATCTTCTGGCGGAACGAGGTTTCGATAAGCAGTTTGGCGCCCGCCCCCTGCGCCGGGTGATCCAGGCGGACATCGAGGACCCACTCAGCGAGGAGCTGCTGAAGATCGAGTACTCGCCGGGCGACCTAGTCACCATCGACGTGGAGGATGGCAACATCGCGACCCATGTGGTGCCCGGGCCCCCACCGCCACCGGGAGATGTAATCGAGGAGCAGACCCCAGCTGTAGAAACTGCCGGGGCGGGAGCCGCCGGATCCACTGGCGGCGATGGTGGCGGACCAGTCTGAGACCGGGGAGACACCCGGAACCGTAGCCGCCGCCGAAAGCACCGACCCGAAGTCGGGAGTGCGTCCCACAGGCGACCGCGCTTTCCGGATCGCGAGCTTGCTGGGGACATGCGTGGGGGCGGTCCTGGGGACCCTGTACTCGACTGTCATCATCACCACCTTCAAGACGTCCTTCACGGCCTGGGACACCAAGGTGATCGCCCTCGCCGTGGGGCTGCTGGTGGGTTGCGGAGTCGGCTACTTGTTGGGACCGGTGCTGAGCGTCCGTCCCTACGCCTGGGCCGAAGAGGAACTCGCCAACATCCCGTTTCCCGAACTGGTGGGCGCGCTGGCGGGAGTGGTCGTGGCCCTGGTGATCGCGGCCTTGGTGGCGCTGATCGCCTCCGGCCTGCCCGGAGGACTCGGTTGGCTGGTAGCGGTCGGGGTCGCCTTCATTCTGGTGCCGCTGGGGATCTCGGTGGGTCGCCGCCGGAGGCGCGATCTTTCCCGCCTCGGCCTGCCCTTGGGGGGCACTCCAGCCCCGCTGCCCCGGGTGGTGATCGACACCAGCGCCGTTATCGATGGCCGGCTGCTGGACCTGGCGAGGGCGGGGTTCTGCCTCTACGAGCTCTGGGTGCCCCAGTTCGTCCTGGCTGAGCTGCAGTCGGTGGCGGACTCTGCCGACCCGATCCGCCGGGCTCGGGGCCGTCGAGGTCTGGCGATGCTGGAGGAGTTGCGCTCGCTGCCGGGACTGCAGCTCGAGTTTCCCCAGGACGACTACCCCTCGATGCCGGAGGTGGATGCCAGGCTGGTCCGGCTGGCCCGCGAACAGCGGGCGGCGATTCTGACGGTCGACTTCAACCTGGATCGGGTGGCCCAGATCGAGGGGCTCACCGTTCTCAACCTCAATCAACTGGCGACTGCGCTGCGCCCGGCCCTGGTGCCCGGAGAGAAGCTCGAGGTTGACGTGGTCAAGGAGGGAAGAGAGCCCGATCAGGGAGTTGGCTATCTGCCCGACGGAACCATGCTGGTGGTGGAGGGTGGGCGAACGCATCTCGGCAAGCGGGTCACCGCGACGGTTCGGAGTGTGATCCAGACTGCCTCCGGACGGATGGTTTTCGTCCAGGCCCCTGACCCAGACGACCATGCCCCTAGGCCAGAGTCTTCTCCCGGACGAAAAACCAAGCCCGCCGTTACCCGGCGGACCTGAACTTGGACGAAGCAGCTCCCGGCACCACCGCGCTGGTGCCGGCGGCCGGATCGGGGGCCCGATTTGGGGGTCCCAAGCTCTGGGCGGACCTGAGCGGCCAGCCGGTAATGGCCTGGGTGCTGCAGGCGTTGGGAGATCCCGCCAGTGGCGTTGACGAACTGGTCGTGGTGGCTGACCCAGGAGAGCACCGTCGGGTAATGGAGCTCGCCGCTTCGGTGGCGCCGCGGCTGGGTTGTCGTTGCGTCGCGGGAGGGGCGCGGCGGCAGGAGTCGGTCGCCCGGGGACTGCGACTCTGCAGGCGCGAGATGGTCTTGGTCCACGACGGCGCCCGCCCTGGAGTCACTTCCGAACTCTGCGCCAGGGTCTTGCGGGCGGCGCGGGCGACAGGCGCGGCCACCGCCAGTGTTCCGGTCGCCGACAGCACGGCGGTGGTCCGGTCCGGGCTGCTGGAGCAGGTGCTGTCCCGGGCGGAGCTGGCGGCGATTCAGACTCCCCAGGCCTTCCGGCGCGAGCTGCTGCTCCGGGCTCACCAGGACGCTCTCGCGGTCGGGCGGAACGCTGATGATGACGCGGCCCTGGTGCTGGCGTTGGGCGAGCCGGTGGCGTCTGTGCTGGGAGACCCTCGCAATCTGAAGGTCACCCGGACCGAAGACATCCTGGCTCTGCGTGCCTGGTTGGGCAACGGCGCCTGGGCCGGCCGGTGAGCGGACGGAGCCTGCCCGGAGTCGGCTTGGGAGTGGATGTGCATCGCTTCGGTGGCCCCGGTCCGGTCTGGCTCGGCGGCGTCGCGGTTGAACACGACCGGGGACTTTTGGGCCACTCAGACGGCGATGTGCTCTGTCACGCCTTGGCGGATGCGCTCTTGGGGGCTGCCGGGCTCGGGGACATCGGCGAGCACTTCCCATCCAGCGATGAGCGCTGGCGTGGGGCATCGTCGTTGGATCTGCTGCGCCGGGTTGGGGAGTTGCTCACCGCCGAGGGCATCGAGATCTGGGGGTTGGATGGGACGGTGGTAGCCGAGGCGCCTCGACTCGGACCGCACCGGCAGGCGATGGCCGCTGCAATCGCCGCGACGCTAAACATGGACCGGGGCTGCGTCTCGGTGAAGGTGAAGTCGAGCGATGGTCTGGGACTCACTGGGCGCGGCGAGGGAATCGCGGCCCTGGCGGTGGCCCGGGTGGGCTTCGGAAGTGGGGCGGATCGGGGATAACATAGCCCGGGTATGCCCATTCGCCTGTACAACAGCCTGACCCAGGCGGTCGAGGTGCTTCGGCCACTCCGTCCGGGCCGGGTTCAGATGTATACCTGCGGGCCCACGGTTCATGACCGTGCCCACATCGGCAACTTTCGCAGCTACCTGGCGGAGGATCTGCTTCGTCGCCACCTTGAGGCCCATCACCTGAAGGTGGAGCAGGTGATGAACATCACCGACGTCGACGACAAGATCATCGCCAAGGCCACCGGCCGCCACGAGTCGTTGGACCAGTTCACTGCCCCTTTCATCGAGGCGTTCTTTCGAGACCTGGACCTACTGGGGATACAGCGGGCCGAGCACTTCCCCCGGGCGACCGAGTACCTGGGTCCCATGCTGGCCCTGGTGGAGCGGCTGGTCGCGTCTGGCCACGCCTACCAGAGCGAGGGTTCGGTGTACTTCCGGGTGGATTCATTCCCGGAATACGGAAAGCTCTCGCGATTGGACGTTGGGGGGCTGAGCGCCGGCGCCAGCGGCCGGATCGACTCCGATGAGTACGAGGCCAAGGAGGCGGTGCGAGACTTCGCCCTCTGGAAGGCGGCAGCCGGGGGCGATCTCGCCGCCTGGCCATCTCCCTTTGGTCGAGGCCGACCGGGCTGGCACTTGGAATGCTCGGCGATGGCGATGGAGTTGCTGGGGGAGTCGCTCGACATCCACTGCGGTGGGGTGGATAACAAGTTCCCGCATCACGAGAACGAGATCGCACAGTCCGAGTCTGCCACCGGGCGTCCCTTCGTCCGGCTCTGGTTCCACGTGGAGCACCTTCTTGTGGAGGGCGGCAAGATGGCCAAGTCCCAGGGCAACTTCCTGACCCTGGCCAGCTTGGTCGAGAGGGGCCACAGCCCGCTGGCAGTGCGTTACCACCTGTTGGGGAACACCCACTACCGGCAGAAACTCCACTTCAGAGAGCAGGATCTGGTGGGAGCCTCCGAGTCGCTCGACCGGCTCGCCACCTTCTGGCGGCGCTGTGCCGCAGCTCACGGCGGCGAGCTCAAGACGGCAGGCTCCGGTGACCCCCTGACCGTGGCGGCCCAACGGGCCAGGGACCTCTTCGAGGCCGCCATGGACGACGACCTGAACCTACCTTTGGCGCTCGGTCGGCTCCATGATCTCGTGCGGGAGGGCAATCGTCTGTTGGATGAGGGTCGTGCGGGTGGCGACGGCTGCGGGTCCGCTCTCGCGGCATTGCGGGCTGCGGACAGTCGGCTGGCCGTCATCGAGCGGGCGGCAGTCTCCGAGGACCCGCAGCTGAGCTCCGACGAACGTAAGATGCTGGATCGCCGGGAAGATGCGCGTCGCAAAGGTAATTTCGTCAAGGCCGACCGGATCCGCGATCAGCTGCTGGAGCTGGGAATCGTTGTGGAGGACACCAAGGAAGGCTCCCGCTGGCATCGGCTCTGATGCCGGAGATCCTGTACGGGCGGAATCCGGTGTTGGAGGCGCTGCGGGCGGGTCGTCGCATTCGCCGCCTGTTGCTGGCGCCCGGACTGAGCTCAGATTCGCGGCTCAAGGAGATCGTGGACCGGGCCCGCGTCGCGGGAATCCTGGAGGAACCCACTGCCCGTGGTCGGCTAGACGACGTGGCTCACTCCGAGCACCACCAAGGGGTGGCCGCTTACTTCGATGGTCGCCAGCTCGCCAATCACGACATCCTCCGCCAGTTGACGGCAAACCACGATTCTGGCTGGCCTCCGAACTTCCTGTGCCTGGACGGCATCCAGGATCCTCAGAACCTCGGCTCGCTGGCGCGCAGCGCGGAGATCCTCGGCGTCACTGCCCTGATCCTGCCGCGCCATCGCACGGCCCCGCTCTCCGCGGCCACCGCCAAAGCGAGCGCCGGAGCCATCGAGCACCTTCAACTGGTGAGGGTGGTCAACTTGGTGCAAACCCTGCGCGAGCTTCAGAATCTGGGGGTCCGGGTGGTCGGATTGGACGCCGACGGAGACCGGCGCTGCGACCAGGTCGATCTGCGTTTGCCGGTCGCGCTGGTCGTGGGAGGTGAGGGGGAGGGCTTGCGGATGCTGACTCGACGAAACTGCGATGACTTGGTGTCCGTTCCGATGGGTGGCCAGGTAGGCTCGCTCAACGCCGCGGTGGCGGGCGCGCTGATGATGTATGAGACCGCGCGACAACGGCAGTTCCGGTATCGGGCGTCCCGGGACCCCACCGGCTGAGCCCGGTGCCCCACATATACTGCCCAACTGCCTGGTTTGGCCGACGTAGCTCAGTGGTAGAGCAGCTGTTTTGTAAACAGCTGGTCGGGAGTTCGAATCTCCCCGTCGGCTCCCTCTTCCAAGTTCATGACTGACCACGGTCGTCCACTTCAGTCCAACCCTCAGATCTTCAGTTAGACCGTCAAGCAAGTCGGCTCAGTCCGTCGGCGGCCAGGTAGCCATGGCCTTCACGCGGCGCGGGGCTGCCCACGGACGGCGCAAGCTCTTCCCGGAAGACCGGCTGGATCCCCGAGATGCCGTCCGCGGCCCTGCCTAAGTCAGAATGTGCCGAGCCGTCCGCCCCAAGTGGCTGGGTGAGCGGTAGGCCGAGGCCCCGACTGTTGCAGAAGGTGCATTGGAGAGACGAGGTGAGGACTTGAAATACATGCTGCTGGCGTGCATCGACCAATCCGTGGAGCTCAGCCCGGAGAAAGGCGCCGACATGGGCCGGTCGGCCAAGGCCTGGCTTGCCGACACCGTCGGGCGGGGCGTGAACATGGCAGGAGGTGAACTGCAGCCCGTCAGCACCGCGACCTGCGTCCGGGTGCGCGAGGGCAGGTGGCTCATCACCGAAGGTTCCTTCGCCGAAACGAAGGAGCAGGTCGCGGGCTTTGACATCATCGAGTGCGCCGACCTCGATGCGGTGATCGAGGTGGCGTCACGCCATCCGGTGGCGCGGTACGGCATGGTCGAGGTCCGGTCATTCGTGGACGGCGAGCCCGATCTCTCGAGGCTTACCGCTCGTACCCCCGGCACCACATGACCGTGGCTGTGGGGACCGCAGAGAAGGAAACGTTCGGCCGGACGGCGATGGACTCAGTGCCCTCCGTCGCCTAACCGGGATGGGTGGGGCCGCGGCCCCGGCGCCCTCACCCGGACTGCCGACGACTGTGACCTCCCGCGGCGCGCAGAAGTGAGACCTGTCACTCAGAACCCACGGGAGAAGTCCCACCCGCTGAACTCGAAGGAGCGGTTGTCAAGAGTTGTGTAAAAGCCATCCAGGCAGGAGGTTCAAATCAGGCGGCAGCTTCCTCCGGTGAAGGTTGGGAGAGTTGCAGCTGGCCGTCCACGAAGCGGCACCCGGCCAGGAGCA
>JBOHUG010000094.1:0-3629 GCA_050734135.1 Candidatus Dormibacteria bacterium | reverse complement strand
GCGACTGACTCCCCAGCTCGGATACGGTCCCAGACCTCAGCCCGTTCGGCCCCTGTGAAGCTCCTTCGGCGTCTCATGGCACCTCCTCAGCTGCAGCTTGCTGCTCACTGAGGATCGGTGCACGGATGCCCTGAATCCAAGGGTGAAGGTTGACGATCGGCCTTCGCCTGATGCTTTACGGACCTTCGGGTGGTGCTTTACGGCTACTTCGGGTGATGCTTGACACTCCCGCCCATGAGGGAGTTGAGCGTGGCGGAGCAGCGGTACACGGCAGTCCTGGCGGTGGTTGGAGATGGGAGGACGGTCACGGAGGTGGCCGGCGATTGGCGGGTGAGCCGGCAGACTTTGCACAGCTGGCTGGCCCGCTACGAGGCGGGGGGTCTGGAGGGCCTGGGGGATCGCTCCCACCGGCCCGGGAACTGCCCGCACCAGCTGGCACCGGAGCTGGAGGCCATGGTGCTCGAACTGCGCCGCTGGCGGCCGTACTGGGGGCCTCGGCGGTTGGTGCTGGAGCTCGCCCGGCGCCGGGTGGCACCGCTGCCCTCAGAGTCGGGGGTCTATCGCTGCCTGGTGCGCGCGGGAGTCATCGACCCCGTCCGGCGCCACCGCCGGCTGGAGACCTGGAAGCGCTGGGAGCGGGGCCAGCCGATGGAACTGTGGCAGATGGATGTGGTGGGAGGCTTCCTCCTGGCCGGTGGGGCGGCGGCCAAGGCGCTCACCGGGATCGACGACCACTCCCGCTTCTGCGTCTCGGCGAAGCTGATGCCTAGGGAGCGCACCCAGTTGGTCTGCGACGGGTTCACCGCCGCTCTGCGGACCCATGGTGTCCCGGAGCAGGTGCTGACGGACAACGGCAAGGTCTTCACCGGCAGGTACGCCCAGCCACCGGTTGAAGTGCTGTTCGATCGGATCTGCCGAGACAACGGGGTGGAACACCTGCTCACCCAGCCGCGGTGCCCCACCACCACGGGCAAGATCGAGCGCTTCCACCGCACGCTGCGCCAGGAGTTCGACACCCGCCAGGTGTTCCGCAGCCTGAAGGTGGCCCAAGAGGCGCTGCAGGAGTGGGTGGACTACTACAACACTGAACGGACTCACCAGTCCCTGGGTGACGCCACCCCGGCCACCCGCTTCCAGAAGTCAGGCGTGTCGCCCAGGCAGTTGCGACCCTCCCCGGACCGAACCGGCGAGGAATGGGTCACCCGCCGCGTCGCCTCCAACGGGGTGGTCACGGTCGGCTACCAGCAGGTCAGCGTCGGCCAGCACTACGGGGGGAGCCCCTGCAACGTCCTGGTCACCCCCAACCTGCTTCAGTTCTGGGTGGCCAACGAACTCCTCAAGACGGTCGCCCGCACCAGCCCCGCCGAGATCCGCAAGAAAAGGGCCGCAGGGACGGCCCGGGGATGAGGAATGTCAGCCTGGGAGTGTCAAGGATCAGCCGAAGTCGCAGTGTCAGGTATCAGCCTTGGATTCAGCCGGTCAGCGCAACAAGCTCGGCGAGCCGCTGAGATGGTGTCATCCACCCAAGGGTTTGTCGAGGCCGTTCGTTGAGCTCCTGGGCCACGGAGTCGAGCTGTCCCTCGGTGAAGGCCGATAGGTCGCTCCCCTTGGGGAAGTACTGGCGCAGGAGGCCGTTGGTGTTCTCGTTCGAGCCGCGCTGCCAGGGGCTGTTGGGGTCGCAGAAGTAGACCTGGACGCCGGTGTCGACGGTGAACCGGACATGCTGCGACATCTCCTTGCCTCGGTCCCAGGTGACACTGCGGCGAAGCTCGGCGGGAAGGGTGAGGATCTTGGTGCTCATCGCCGAGCGCACCGCGGAAGCTGTGTTGTCCGGGAGCTTGAGCAGCAGTACGTAGCGGGTGGTGCGCTCTACCAAGGTGCCGATGCAGGTCTTGCGTCGTCCCATGATCAGGTCCCCTTCCCAGTGCCCCGGGACAGCTCGGTTCTCGACTTCGGGAGGCCGCTCGCTGATCAGAACCATGCCGGGGATCATGCCCGCGCCGCTCGGCTGCGAGTGCTTCGATCGACGCAGGGCTCGCCCTGTTCGCAGGGCACGGTGAAGCTCGTGCCGCAGGGCGCCCCGGCCCTGGACGTAGAGCGACATGTAGATCGTCTCGTGGGACACCTGCATCTCCGGATTACCTGGGAAGGCGCTCTGCAACCACCTCGAGATCTGCTGAGGCGACCATCGCAGGGTGAGCTTGGCTTCGACCAACTCGTGAAGGGGTCGGCATCTCGATAACTTTGGGGTCTTTGGCCGTCGGGCTCGGCGGTGGGCTCGGCGGTCAGCCGCACAGGCCCGGTATCGCGCCAGGCCGTCATTGCGGCCGACCTCCCGGCAGACCGTCGAGGGCGCCCGGCCGAGGCTCGCGGCAATGGCTCGCAAGGACCTGCCGGCGGACAGTCCACGGGAGATCTCCTCGCGCTCGACCAAGTCCAGCGCACCCACCCGACGCCGCCGTGGAGCCGGCCTCACCCCGCCGCTTGCCAGCTGCAGCGCCCGGACCGCACTGGGGTAGCGGCCGAACACCACAGCCACCGAGGCTGGCGTTTGGCCCGCTTCGATCCGGTCCCAGACCTCCGCCCGTTCTGCTTCGGTGAACCGTCGTCGTCTTCTCATGGCACCTCCCACGACCAGCGATCATTCGCTACTCGCGCGAGGTGTTGCACCCACCGATGGAATCCAAGAGTCAATTCTGACAACCTCAGTCCCATGGGTTACAAGCAAGGCTCCTTCTACTCACCCGGTAGCCACTCTTGCCTCCGTGTCGCGGAGGACGATGGTGCACTTGCCGGGTGGTTCACTCTCCGAAATGTGGGTACCGGGCTCGCGATACTCGACATGTCGCGCAGCGTGATTTATCCGAAGAACGGGGCTAATGCCATAGAGGGAGTCCACCCGAGCGTCGAGACGCCGGTCGTACCGCCCGGTGAAGCGGTAGATGTGACGTTCGCGATTCCGGCGTCTAAGTCGCTTGACGGGCAAAAGATGACGCTATTCGAACTCGCGGGCGGTGGGGCTAATCAGCTATTCACGGTGGAGGTCGCTTACGGCGACGCACTCGGCAACGCAGGGATAACGGCTAAGTTTAGAGCCCACCGCTACGAAGGCCAGAACGATGAGTGGTCGATGTACGAGGTCGAATATCGTTTTGCCGACGGTAAGGTAGTCACTACTCGCAAGTACGGATAGTCCGCAGAGCTTACGACTCCTTCGCCTCGAACCACGCACTGAATCGATGGTTACTCTCCTGCACCTCCTAGACCAACCGGCGTGAGATCCATGACGTCCTTCCCTATCTCCTCATGGGTTCGCCAGGCAGCCTGCTACCAGGCTTGGCGGCGCTTCAGATCTGGTATGAGCCGTCGGGCGCAGCGGTGCGGCAGGCAATAACTCCGGTGCTGCCCTCGGAGTGGTGAGCCGATCCCTCATATCGGCACAGTTGCGACCGGAACTGGCGTGGCGTGGTCGATGCCCTCCCTGTGGGCCTCTGCGCTGTTGTCACCCTGCCAGAACTCGTCCTAAGAGCTTCAAGCCCTGAATGGCACTGCGGAGGGTGAACCCTCCTCGGGGCTATTCCGCTCGGCCTCGCTCTGGCCTTTCGGGTGCATCGCAATCAGCACCACAC
>JBOHUG010000093.1:0-1695 GCA_050734135.1 Candidatus Dormibacteria bacterium | reverse complement strand
ACCCTGGGGGGAAGCGCGGCTTGGAGATCGCCCTGGGAGGCACCACGGGTGGGTGCGCGAGCGCCACGGCGGGAATCATGCCACTGTGCGGAGCTTGGCAGGGGACGGCCCGGCCGGTGCGCTCCCGATCGCACTGGTGCAACAGCAGAGGGACCGCGCTGTCGACTCCCAGAGTGCCTGGTCGCTGGATACTAGCTCTGAGCGCCATGACACCCTCAGCCTCCCACGTAGTTCTGCCACTGGCCGTGGCGGCCGTGATGCTGGCGGCATGTGCGCCCGCGCCGCCGCGCAAGACTACCCCCAGTCCCTCACCGAGCACCACAAGCGGGCTGCTCCGGGCAGTGGGCTGCCCGACGAGTTGGATGGGCGAGCCCCCGGTGCAAGTGAATGCCGGCTCTTCCGTATTCCGAAGCGCCGTGGTCCCTTCTGGACTTGCTGGTCGTCTCAGCCTCTACGTAATGGGCGGGATCAACTCCCACTCGCCGGGGTACGGCACCATCGCTCCTTCTGGCTGGAGCTGCAAAGGGGAGGTCGGGGCCGACGCTTCAACACAGTCACCGTGTCAGGTCCGAAGGGCGAGGGCATCGAGCTGTACGTCCCCAACGGGCAGGGGCCGAGCGCGACCGTGGCCTGCCCATTCTTCGCCAGTGCGGCGGCGGACGGTACATGCAACCCAGGTGGCCCGGTGGTCGGCGAGACGGTACACGTCCTGAGCCAGGAGGAGGTGGAGTACCGCGACCCGCCCGACGTGCTGGGTAACGGGCAGCTCTCCGGCGGCCGCTATGCCGACGAGGGGGTGGTGATCTGGGTGCCAGCCACCCAGATCGCTGGGTTCGAGGGCTTTGGCTGGGCGGTTCAGGCTGACTGCGCCCTGCCTGCCGCCGACTCCAGTTGGTGCAGCGCGGTGCTCACCTTCGTCAGCACCTGGTATGCCCAGCCGGTGACTAGCTTTGAGGGGTTATAACGCTCCCTGCGGCCTGCCGTGTCGCGTCAGTGGATGTGACGGCGACCGAGCCCAAGACTCGCCGCGAGATAAAGGTCTAGCTCGATCTACGTCCGCGGGACGCTCGCGGTCTACCGCCTTCGGAACGATAGCAAGCTCAAGCGGCTGCGGCGCTGGCCACAAGAACTGGACGCGGAGACCTGAGCGCGTCGCACGGGCGACTAATGGTCCGTGGCTCCAGCGTAGGGGTCCTGCTCGGCCTGGCAGACCAGGCACAGCCGCTCTCGCTTTCGTACCGGCATACCGCGCCGGCCGGGACGGGAGCTGGCTCTGGCTGCCACAAGCGGCAGCCAGTCTAGCTCTCAAATCCCTGGTTCGTCACGGCGTTCGTCACAGCAGTTCGAACACGGGGGGTGATGATCTCAATCCCCACGGTTTCGTAAACCGCCGGTCGGGAGTTCGAGTCTCCCCGTCGGCTCCAGTCTCTGTGTATTGGTTCGGGCTTGGATTCAGGGGGTGGCCGCAACAGCCTCAGCGAAGCGCTGTGATGGTGTCATCCAGCCAAGGGTTTGTCGAGGGCGTCCATTGAGCTGCTGGGCCACGGCGTCGAGGTCGGCCTGGGAGGGCAAGGACAGGTCGGTGCCCTTGGGGAAGTACTGGCGCAGCAGGCCGTTGGTGTTCTCGTTCGTCCCGCGCTGCCAAGGGCTCCGCGGGTGGCAGAAGTAGACCTGAACCCCGGTGGCCACGGTGAA
>JBOHUG010000092.1:0-88671 GCA_050734135.1 Candidatus Dormibacteria bacterium | reverse complement strand
CGAAAGGGTGCTCCTCTGCTGGGGCCGGTTGGCGTGTTTGCACCACCAATTATCCCAGCGATAAGTGCCCTTTCTTTATACCTAACCCTCCCGCCGGCCCTAACTATTCGGTGGATCCAGGCTAAGAACCCTCACGAGCGCCAAAACAAAGACTTGAGGGGGACCGAGCCACGGGGGCCGGACAGCGAGACAACGTCAAACAGCTTATCGTCGTGATCCGAACCTGCACCGACAGCTACGACAACTGTTTCCGAAGCCTCACCTGCACCGAGACCCCGACCCAGATGGTATGTGGTGCGAGACAGATGCGCCCCTGATGAACCGCAAATGTATGCACATCCCGTGCGGGGTTCACGCGAGGATTTGGGAGTGGGGAGAGAGCTCCAGCCATACCGATCGCGGCCGTGTTGAGAAGGTTGCCGCAGGGGCCGGCCATCTCGCCTTGATCGCCGCGACCGCCACAGTGCGGGGAATGCGTCCCCCCCTTGGCAGCTGCGGCACCCCACCCACCGCCACCGACCAGATTACGACCGACATGCTCGCCCACTACCTGCTTAGCACCGACTCCTGCGCCCACGGCGGCCCCGGACTGTAATTGCCGCAATCGGCACTATCGAGGCGTACATTGCCGCCCCCAGCCTATGGCGGCCACCAGTCGGGGCAGATCGCCTCTGGAGCCATAGGTCCCATCCACGAGCTCGGACCCGGGTTCTCACTGAATGCGTCCGACCCGAAGGGCGCCAGACTGTGGCGCCGCCCGAGCGGTGATCGGCGTCCGCGTGGCCGAGGACATCTTCCACTGCCACCTGGCCTCCTAGGGCTTGGACCAGTTCCTCTCCCTGGCAACAGCATCCCGCCGAACCAAGGCCCAACCGCCGCCGTCCGACATCGGCGCCGTGATCGTGCCTGGCTGCTCGTGCAGCCGTATGGTGTGACCATGTCCTCTGACGAGCCGACAGTGCACGACCAGATCGCTCGGGCTTTACGGGAGCATCCCGCCAAGAAGGGAATGCGGTTCAACGTCGCCGTCACAGTGGTCGAGATCGGCGGCGCGATCGCGCTCTTCAACCTCGCGCGGGGGTTGGGTGCCAACGACGTGGTCAGCTACCTGGCGGGCAGCATCGGCCCGGTCGTGGGCGGGTTGGTCATCTGGAGCAAGGCCCGCAAGTTCAGTGGAGCCTCAGCAGCTATTTTCGCGTTCACGGCAGTGTCCGCGATCATCGCCGTGTCCGCGAGTACTAGCCCGAAGCTGCTGCTCTACAAGGACTGCGCAACGACGGCCCTTATCGGTCTGATCTTCCTGGGCTCGTGTGTGCTGGCCCGCAAACCGCTGGTGTTCTACATGGCACAGAGGTACGGCACTGACGGCACTCACGATGGGATGGCAAACTTTGACCTGATGTGGGACAACTACGGCGATTTCCGCACCGGGATGTACGTCACCACATTCCTGTGGGCGGCCCTGTTCATCACCCAGTCCGCTGGCACGGCCCTGATAGTCAGCTGGGCCAGCTACTATACTGCCTACAACTACGACCAGATCCTACCCGTGGTCGCAATCGTGCTGGGCATCATTGGATCTGTCGCCATCGGACGCTCCTTCACCAAGAGGGGAAGGGCGCGCGGCGCCGCCGATGCCGCACCCGCCGGTCCCGCGTGATCATCTCGGCTCACCATCAGCTCGCCGATATTGACCCGACCACCAGGAATTGAGGATCCTGACTGTCGCTGGTCGGCATCGCGCCCGCCGTGCTTGGGTGGCCTCCACCAAGCCCTCTACGCGGTCATCGATGGTCTCCCGCTCGCTCGCGATCGGCCCCCGGAGATCATCGACGCAAGCTTCGACCAGACTCGCCGCGCACCGCCATGCAATAGGAGAGGGGCCCGGTTGAGGTGGTGACTCCCGACGCTGAGGCAGTAGGCAACCCAATCCTGGCGGAGCTGAAGTGGGTGCATGGACTGCTGAGACGAGACCTAAAAAGCTGCGAAGCCCTGGCTGCCTCCGTAACCGCAGGCGCCACCGCATCGGAGGTTCGGGACGAGATTCGCCGCCTGAAGGCTAAAGGTCCGCTGTTCCAGCTGCGAATGAACTGCCTGCGGTACTGCCGCTTCGTTCACGGCCACCACGGTGCCGAAGACGTGGCTCTGTTCCCGGCCGTGCGGAGCTCGGATCCCGGCCTAAATACTATTGTAGATCGACTCGAAGAGGATCACCGGAAGGTATCGGAACTGCTCGACGAGGTCGAAGCCTCGTCGCTGGGGCTGGAACAACTCGGCGACCTTGTCGCACGCGACCGCCTCACTGGTGCGCTGCTCCAGCTATCAGAGCGTCTCCTGAAGCACCTCGCCTTCGAGGAAGAGTCCTTAGCCCCTGTTCTGGCCACATGGGAGCGCTGGCCGGTCGTGGAGTGATGGCCTTCGGCACCGTGGTCGGAGGTGGACGGAAAGCTGGGCAGTCGACGAGTGCCTGAGGTGGCCACCCGCTGGCACGGGTTGGGTGGAGTCTCTCGCGGCACCTTGTTGGGGAAACCCGCTGGACCAGCGACCGTTGTCTGGAACTGCGGTCTAGTCCATATTCCAAGCAGTAGTTAGGCACCCGCGCCCGTTCGGGCAGGGTGCGCCCATGGACGCCACCCGGGATGATCGTCTCCGCAGCTGCCAGATGACCCGAGCTCCGAGTTGTTTGGCGGACCCGCCGCGACAGGGACCGAGAGCAAAGCTCCGTTTGGCCCATCGGCTCCTGTCCGGCGGCGACGCCATCTTCGGCTTATAGGAGCAATCGCGGTAACTCTCGTGTTGGTGTCGGCGATCGGTTGGAGCGCGGCAAATCGCCTGAGTCCGACTCCTTCCCACCGCGGCGGCACTCACACTCCCCGTCCGTTCGACCTCGGCAACCCGGGGGGAAATGACACCGCCCTGCTCACGACTGCCGACCGAGCGTGCCTCGCAAGCTCCGCGAAATTCCCGAGCGTCTCGCTCCTGGCCCTCAACTCAGCGCGACACCTGGAGGGCCTTCCGCCGATGGTGTTACCTCCGGGATTCTGGGCACTCCCATTCGATCGGCAGACGCTGATTGTGGTCGACGAAGAGCGAGTTCGCGCCACCTCTCCCCGGTAGTGGGCGTCACGGCCGCCCTGGACCCCGACGCCATTCAGGGGCGAAGGCCCAGAAAGATCCTCACCACGGTTTTTCGCTGTTCGGCTGGGCGAGTAACTGGGCCAACGGACCAAACGTGGTTTTTCAGGACTTGGAGATGATCTACGTCGACGGCTATACGGCGACAACCGGCGCACTGAACGTCGACTGTGCCAGGCCCCGGGATGCTCGGGACATCGGCGGAAAGTCCTGACTGAATGGCAAACCGGAATCCTGGGAGCCGAGGTGCAAATAGGCACGGGCTGCGTGCCCGTTCACGGCCCGCGAGGCAGTCCCAACCTCGCCTGCGGAACGCTTTTCATCGACGGCATACTGCCTTCGGCCGAGACGTTCACCTGGCGGCAGGCCCTCGCGCTGATCCCCCGCCGCTTTCCTGGCGGCCGGGCGGGTGACTGATTACCTCCAAATCGGGCCACAGGTAGGCAAAGGCCTCAGCGACTTCCATGCCTGCGAGCATTGGCACCCTGCCCCACTCTGCCAACTTCTGAGCCAGAGCGAGACTCCTGGTTTCGCCGCTCAACCGTAGGTAATCCACCACCTTGGGCCTATGCACCCAGAGGCGGGAGATGAGCGTTCCGAACAGACCGAGCTCATCGATGCGGGGACCGGCCATTTCAATCTTCGGCCGGGCGGCCTCGCGGGCGGAGAGCGGACTGAAGTCGTGGCAACCTACCCAAAGCGGGTCGGCGCCAGCGTAACGCACGGTGGAAATCGGTCCCAGACGGGTAGCTGCGGAGCACTGGAGGCAGGGCTCGAGAGTGGTCGTCAGCACCAGATCCTTGAGGAGGTCAAACCGAAGCCGAGCCAGCCCATTGATCTCGGCGTGGGCCAGTGTCGAACCGTACACCTCACCTGTGGGACCTTCCTGGTCTGACACCCGGTTGCGCGCCGCGTGGACGATGGCGCCGTCAGCACTGGTGGCACACGCCCCGACCGGAATGTTGCCAATACGAAACGCCTCCCAGGCCTGGCGAAAGGCTTCCTGCCAGGCGGCGGCCAAGCCCGACCAAAAGAGGTCTGCGCTCGCCAGTGACTCCCCGAGCACGCTATAGCTATCCAGGACACGCGAGAGGCTATCAGTGCAGCCGATGATCGACGGGCTCCTGCTTCGACACTGCCCAGCTGCCGTGATCAGCCCAGAGCATGCTCGGGACTCCACTTCCTTGAAGTCCGAAGGTGTTCATGACTGCGTTCAAACTAGTTTGTACCGAAGACTCCTTTGCGTCGAGCCTAGCCCTTGGACGTGTTCCACCAAATGCCGATTCTCCCGGTCCTGAGAGCTGATGGATCTCCAGCCGAGTCGTCGCAGTCCCGATTCGACCTTGCGTGGGCCTAGCGCTGGTCATGTCGAGGAGCCCCCGCGGCGTCGGCATAGCACCGGCATCCCGCTCGACGTTCTAGTGGGAGATCCTGCGCCCGTAAGTGACCATGGCGACGGTGAACGCGACTATGAGGATGCCGACACACCAGGCAAGGGCGGTCCAGATGCCGGTGCCGACCGGCTGCTGGGAGAGCAGGTTGCGGATCGCATCTACGATGGACGTCACCGGCTGGTACCCAGCGAAGGCACGCACCGGGCCCGGCATGGTATCCGTAGGCACGAATGCCGAGCTGATGAACGGCAGGAAGATTAACGGGTAGGCGAACGCGCTCGCCCCGGTTACTGTCTTCGCGGAGAGGCCGGGGATTACCGCGGTCCAGGTCAATGCCACGGTGAACAGGATCAGGATGCTGGCGACCGCGAGCCACGCCATCACTCCCGCTCCCGAGCGGAAGCCCATGAGGAGGGCGATGAGCACAACAACTACGAGCGAGATCAAATTAGCGACTACCGAGGTCAGCACGTGCGCCCACAGCAGTGAGGTCCGGGCGATCGGCATGGACTGGAATCGCTCGAAGATCCCAGTGCTCAAATCCGTAAACAGCCGGAGTGAAGTGTACGAGGTGCCCGAGCAATCGTGATGAGCAGAATGCCGGGCAGTAGGTAGCTCACATACGAGTCCGACCCTGTCTTGATCGCACCACCGAAAACGTAGACGAACAGCAGCATCAATGCGATGGGCATCATCGTGGTCGTGATGATGGTATCCACGCTGCGCGTGATGTGGCGCAGGGATCGCCCCAGCAGGACGGCAGTGTCGCCGAAAAAATGCTTAGTCATGATTGGTCCTTACTCTTCCGCGCCGACGGCGCGGTCATTGCCGGCGTTGTCCTCCGTGCTGTTGTCACCGACGATGGCTAGGAAAATGTCCTCGAGGGTGGGCTGCTTCTCGACGTATTCGACTTTGACGGGTGGGAGCAGCTGCTTGAGCTCGGTCAGGGTGCCGTTCACGATGATTCTCCCCTTATGGAGGATCGCAATCCGGTCGGCGAGGTGTTCCGCCTCGTCCAGATACTGGGTCGTGAGCAGCACCGTCGTGCCCTGCTTAGCCAGCTCTTTTATCGCCTGCCACGCCTCGATGCGTGCCTGGGGGTCGAGCCCCGAGGTCGGCTCGTCGAGAAAGATGACCTGCGGATTCCCGATGAGACTCATCGCGATGTCGAGGCGGCGCCGCATGCCACCGGAATACGTCGACACCTTCCTCGCGGACGCCTGGGTCAGCGAGAATCGATCGAGCAAGTCGTCAGCGATCTTGCCTGGGTCCTTCACGTGCCGCAACTTGGCGACTAGCACGAGGTTCTCCCGCCCGCTGAGGAGATCGTCGACGGCCGCGAACTGTCCAGTGAGGCTGATGGACTCCCGCACATCGGCAGCCTGTGCGGAGACGTCGAAGCCGTTGACGCTGGCGGTTCCCCCGTCGGCCCTGAGAAGAGTGGTCAGGATCTTCACGACGGTGGTCTTGCCCGCCCCGTTCGAGCCGAGCAGAGCGAAAATGCAGCCGCGCGCCACGTCGAAGTCCACGCTGCGCAGCACCTCCACCTGCCGGTACGACTTCTCCAGACCTTGCACGTGGATCGCCGGCCCCCGGAACTGACTGGCGGTCATCTGGCTACCCGTCCTCCCCTTCACGACACTTCGATGCCCGCGACGCGATCGATCGCTTTGGTCAGTCATTCCCGGCCCCGGCTGAATCCCTGATCCTGCGGGTAACTCCGAATGAGCGCCTCGGGGCACCTCGGAGGATTGTTCTCCCCGGTGAGTAAACGGACGACCGCGGAGCAGATGCCGGGGCTCACGAAGAGGTCGGCGTCGTCGAGCGGCAACCTTGCGCCGTAGAACAGCCGCAATCCCTGAACTCCAGTCGCTCTGGTGGTCATGTAAGCAGCTCCCGTCTCTTGCTTGCCCAAAGTCATCGGGCGCGCTGGATGGTGATGTCGCCGTGCGGGGCGCGCGCACGTACTGCCACGGTTTGCTCGGACGCGGTGGGGGCGCGGTCGTCGGCGAGTTCGTTGCGCACATGACCCTTCATCGAGGACAGGTCGAGCCAGACGGGGACGCCGGTCCGCACGCCGATGGTCAATTCGCCCCAGCCGCTCTCGACCTGGATGGAACCGCTCGAGACCTCTCGCAGGTGGATGCTGCCGTACGCGCTCTTTGCCACCACGGAGGAGAGTGCCTTCGTGATCTCGAGGTCGCCATATGAGAGCTTCGCGTCGAGGTCTCCGCCGGACTCCCCGACCCGGATGGTTCCATGCGACGCCTTGAGGATCGCGTCACCGGTGACCTTGCCGAGCCGTATCTGACCAAGGCCGGCCGTGATCTCGACCCCACCCCCGGCGACACCGACGGTCGCGTTGCCGTGCGAGGCGTGCAACCAGAGGTCGCCGGTGCTGTCGACATCCACGGAACCAGTCGAACTCTTGATGCGGGTGGCGCCAAGGCGGCCGACGGTGCGCAGGCTACCGACCGCGATCTCGGCGGTGAACCTCGATCCCGTCGGCAACTCGACCTTCACGTCGACCGATTCGTTCGGGCCGATCCAGCTGATGCGGGGCCGCGGGCTGGCAACGGTGACCCGCTGGCCGTCGAAGTCGACCTTGGTCTCCTCCGCGCCTCGGCGGTCATTCGCCTTCGCCGGGTTACTGGCCGACACAGTCACAACCGTGTCGCCGCGCTCAGCGGCGAAAACCTCGATCCTGCCGACCTGCAGGTTGATGGCAAGGTCGACCGGAGAGGGGGTCGTGTAGGTGGGCATGCTGATAACTCCGTTTTTTGGGCGCGTTCGTCGGACCCCGCGGGTTGCCGTGGCGGGTGGGTTGGCTGGGCCGAGCGGGTTAGCGCGCCCAGCCCGCGAAGCTGTCGCCGGTGCGCAGCGCGCGCTGCGCAGATCGTCGTTGCTTGGGTTGAAGTGCATCCGCAACCGCACGCACCAGCCATGTGTTTACGGAAAGGCCGTCAGCTACCGCTGCTTCGTCCACCCGCGCCTTGAGTGCGTCGGGCAGGCGCAGCGTTGTGCGTGAAGTGCTCGCGTCGTCGAGGTTGGTGGTCGCAGCCGGCCCCTCGTCGGAGTCAGGCTCCGTGTTGGGCTGGGTTACCACGAAATCAATCTCGCGCCCGCGTAGTCGCATGTCCACCGAGCCGGGCGCGAGGTCGCGGGTGATCTCTCCGACCGCGGCCGACAGGACGTCGAGTAGCACGAGCCGCGTCGCCGCATCCAACCCGGCGGCGAGTCGCTCGGCGACGGGACGGGTCTCTTCCGCACCGTTAGCCGCACCATCGACTACCTGACGCTGCAGGTCACTGACGTATTGTCCGAGTTCCATGACACCATAATAGCACCACAATGGTGTCATGTCAAGCCAGCTTGGTGTCAGCGCCGCTCCGAGTGCGGCCCCGCTTCGATAGCGCCGAGCGGTAAGAGCTGGTTGGAGCCAGATCTCGAGGGGGTGGTCGAGGTCGCCGAGAGCCGCTACTTGGTTCGCGTCGACGGTGAGCACGAAGCGTTCGCCGCTGCCACTCTCCCGCCGGGATGCACGGTGGCGGCGCCGCGGTGCCAGAGCGTCCCGAGCGCGCCCAAGGCCACGAGCAGGCGGGGGGATGGTCGGTAGTCGGTGCGAGTCGGAACCACAGGACAGGAGCCGTACACCGGCATGAGACTCAGGGGGAACGCGGCGACTTCGTTGCCGAATCAACTCTCAGCTCACCTGCGAGACCGGTGACGGGGCCGTGTCCTGCTTCCAAAGGCTCACGAAGTTGCAGGCTCAGAAGGAGGCTCCGAAGAAGGGTTCTCCACCCCGGTGCAACGGGGAATGAACCAACGCTAGGCGGAGGTACTGGGAGCTGTGCTCGTTCGCGAGCTCGTTGACGCTGGGTCGTCCGCGAGGTCAGCCGACTGGCCCACCCTGACCGGGCCGGCAACGGACAGCTGCACGAAGCCGTGGTCGCCGCCGCGGTCGCCGATGCACTGAGCTTGTAAGTCGGCTCTGGAGGCGCAGGCAAGCGCCTGGCAAACCAGCCTTTCTACACCCGGCTGGCCAACACCGAAGACGAGCAGGATCGCCGCGCCCCGGCGGAGCCGTTCGTCACCATCACCAGGACAATCTACCCCGAGGAATCGGAGGATGAGCCCGCCGAATACTTGAATGTTGTGGGTTCGCCCACGGGACAGTGGGTGCCGCCAGCAGGATTCGAACCTGCGACCCTGGGCTTAAAAGGCCCCTGCGCTACCACTGCGCCATGGCGGCTGGCTGGCAGCGTAACGCAGCGGCCGGAACTGCACTCGCCAGTTCTGCGCCCGGTGGACTCAGTCGGTGAAGCTGCCGGCTCGCGCCTGGATGTGGCGACGCTCAGCTGGGTTAAGAGTGAAGCCGAGGGCGTGCTCCCAGGCTTCCCGCGCTTCCAGACTGCGCCCAAGTTCCGCCAATAATTCGGCTCGAGTGCTGTGGAGCAGATGGTAGCGCTCCAGCTCCGGCAGGAGCGCGTCGACCTCGCGCAATGCCATCGCCGGTCCGCTGACGTGCCAGAGCGTCACGGCCCGGTTGAGCCGAACCACCGGGGTCGGCAGGAACTCTAGGAGTCGATCGTAGAGTCGAAGGATGATCGCCCAGTCGGTGGCCGCCCAGGCAGGCGCCAGGGCGTGGCAGGAAGAGATCGCCGCCTGGAGCTGATACGGCCCGGGACTGCGCAACTCGGCAGCTCGGTCCAGTAGCTCGGTGCCCTCGCGGATGGCCTTGGTGTCCCAAAGTGACCGGTCCTGGTCCGCTAGAAGGGTTAGCGATCCGTCCGAAGCGAACCGCGCCCCAACCCGAGCCGAGTGGAGTTTGAAGAGGGCCAGAAGGCCCAGCACTTCCGCCTGTGATGGCAGGACCCGTGCGACCAAGCTGGCAAGCCAGGTGGCGTCCTCCGCCAGCGACCGGTCGTGGGAGGTCTCCCAGGTGCTGGCCAGGTAACCTTCATTGAACATCAAGTAGAGCACCGCCAGGATCTCCGCCAAGCGAGCCTCCAGGTCGCTCGGGGCAGGCATGCGAAAGGGAATCCCGGCGGCCACGACCTTCCGCTTGGCTCGGGTAATTCGCTGAGCCAAGCTGACTTCAGAGATAAGGAATCCGCGGGCGATCTGAGCGGTCGAGAGCCCGGCCACCACTCGCAGGGTCAGGGCTACCTGAGCCTCCCGAGAGAGGGCCGGATGGCAACAGACGAACATAAGCCGAAGCCGGTCGTCTCCACCGTCCGGCTCCGGAAACGGGAGCCCGGCCACCTTGGCGGCGAAGCGCTGATCCCGGCGGAGCCGGTCCAGCGCCCGCCGCTCCGCCACCCGGAGCAGCCATGCCCCTGGGCGCTCGGGGGCTCCCTTGGTGGGCCAGACCCGAAGCGCCTCGATGAAAGCCTCCTGGGTGCAGTCCTCCGCCAATTCGAAGTTCCGAAAGCGCCGGGTAAGAGAAGCCGTCACGCGGCCGGCCTCTTCGCGAAAAATCTGACCCACCGCGGCATCGAGATGGTGGGCCACTCCTGGAGTCAGTCGATCCAGAGCGGTCTGATCTCGACAGCAGGGCTCCCGGGCCAACTCTTGACCATCTCCAGCGCGGCGTCGAGGTCGGGCACCTCGACCACGGCGTAGCCTCCGATGGACTCCTTGGTCTCGGCGAAGGGGCCATCGTGCACCGCCGGCGAGGAACCGCCGAAGCGGACGGTGGTGGCGTTGGCAGCGGGTTGCAGCCGCTCGCCACTCACTATCGCTCCCGACTGGCTGTACTTGCCCCACCAGGCCTCGACTCCCTTCATCGCATCGGCCATCCGCTCCTGGTTGGGATCCGACTCCTCCACGAACAGCAGCATGTATTTCATCTCGACTCCTCGCTGATCAGTCGGGATCATCAGAACCCCGTCGTCTGTATACGACGAACGGAGCCCTGGCGAATCCGACACTTCCCCGCCCCCGGTTCGCCCGCAGCGAGGCTGTTCTTGCTAGGGGAGCTTAGAATCGAGTTGGCCCGACGCTTGCTGAGAGCGAACCCGGACCTATTGAACGCGGAGTAAACATGAGCCAGAACGGACACATCCGGACCGGGACCGCCCAGGTCAAGCGCGGCCTGGCGGAGATGCTCAAGGGCGGTGTGATCATGGACGTGGTCACCTCGGAGCACGCGGAGATCGCTCAGGAGGCGGGCGCGGTGGCGGTGATGGCGCTGGAGCGGGTCCCCGCTGACATCCGGGCCGAAGGGGGGGTGTCGCGCATGAGCGACCCTCAGCTGATCAAATCGATCATGGCCTCTGTCTCGATCCCGGTCATGGCCAAATGCCGCATCGGCCACTTCGTCGAGGCCCAGATCCTGGAGGCGCTGGGGGTCGACTACATCGACGAGTCGGAGGTCCTGACTCCGGCCGACGAGGAGCACCACGTCGACAAGTGGCAGTTCAAGGTGCCCTTTGTCTGCGGAGCCCGGGATCTGGGCGAGGCGCTCCGCCGGATCTCAGAAGGGGCGGCCATGATCCGAACCAAGGGCGAGGCCGGAACCGGCGACGTGGTGGAGGCGGTTCGCCACATGCGCGCGGTCAGCAAGGGAATTCGGCGGCTGCAGTCGCTGCGGGCGGACGAGCTGCCCACCGCCGCCAAGGAGCTGGGTGCCTCGCTGGAGCTGGTCCGTGAGACCGCCGAGACCGGGCGGCTGCCGGTGGTCAACTTCTCCGCGGGCGGGCTGGCGACTCCGGCGGACGCCGCCCTGATGATGCAGCTCGGCTGCGACGGCAACTTCGTGGGTAGCGGCATCTTCAAGAGCGGAGATCCGCTCCGGCGGGCCCAGGCGATCGTGGCGGCGACCACCTACTTCGACAAGCCGGAGATCCTGGCCGCGGTTAGTGAAGACCTGGGCGAGCCGATGGTGGGGATCGGCGTCTCCAGCCTGCGCCAGGAAGAGCTACTCGCCTCCCGAGGCATCTGACCTCCCCAACGGACGGATGGCAGCCCCTGAAATCGGTGTCCTGGCCCTCCAGGGAGACGTGCGCGAGCACCAGCTCTTGCTGGAGCGCTGTGGAGTCAGGGTCCGTGCCGTGCGCCTGGCAGCGGATCTGGGGGGACTCCAGGGTCTGGTGATCCCAGGTGGGGAGAGCACCACCATGAGCCGCCTCATTCAGCGCTTCCAGTTGCTGGAGCCGCTCCAGACGGCATTCGGGAACGGGACCGGCTGCCTGGCCACCTGCGCGGGCATCATCCTGGCCGCCAGAGAGATCCGGGACGGGTTGCCCGACCAGGTGCAGCTTGGGATCCTTGACATAGTGGTGCGCCGCAACGCATTCGGTCGGCAACTGAACTCTGGCGAGATCGAGGTCGAGGTGCCGGAGATCGGGGGAGAGCCGGTCCGGGCAGCCCTGATCCGAGCCCCCTCGATCGAGGAGGTGGGCGCCGGCGTGGAGGTGTTGGCCAGCTACCGAGGACAGCCCGCGGCGATCCGCCAGGGAAGGCATCTCGCTCTGACGTTCCATCCCGAGATCCCCGGTGACCCTCGGCTGCACCAGCTCTTCCTCTCCCGACTCTGAGCTCCCAGCCGATCGGACGACAACCCGGAGGTTCGGTCAGGCGAATTCAGAATCACAGCCAGAGTCCAGATTCGAGGTCGGAGCTTCCCACGTGGTCCACTGGCGAGGCAAACTGAGAACCATGCAAGTGAGATCGGCCAGCTACCGAGACCTCAGCCGGGTCGATGAGCTCTACCGGGCCACCCTGGTGGTCGAGCAGGAGATAGACCAGCGACTCCAGAGCGCGGGTCCCCAGAGCCCAGTACCGGGGCCAGCCTTGGCTCGAGCCTGGTCCATCCTCACCCGAAGCCTCTCGGCCCTGATGCCGCTGGCGGACATGGGCGACCAGCTCTACGTCGCGGAGAGCGAGGGTCGGATCGTCGGGTTCGTGCAGGCGGAGGCCGCCCCGGGGAAGCGGGCCTGGCGGATCCTCAACTTGTGCCTGGCCCACAGCGCCGAGGGACACTTCGCCGGAGTTCCCCTGCTTCAGCATCTAGTCAACGAGGGATTGGAGCGGGGCGTGACCCGCTTCCTGGTCCGAATTCCCGAGGATCACCCACTCCAGGCCATGCTGCGAGAGCAGGGCTTCCAGCCCTTCGCCTCCGAGCAGATCCGCTTCCGAGAGCTACCCAAGCCTCCAGACCACCACTCCGAGCCGTGGGTGGCGGCGGCTCCAGACGACCTGGGTGGGGTGTATTTGCTCTACTTGCGCACAGCCCCTCACGCGGTGGCCGCCGTCGAGGCCCCCACCGTCACCCAGTGGAAGGCGACTTTTCAGCTCGGCTGGCTGGGTCGGCTGGACGGTAGATCCGGCGACTCGCGGCATTTCGTGATCCGTCATAGCGGTGGCATCGTGGCCTGGGCCGGGCTGCGCCTGCCAGCGCGCGCCCGGCCCAGCCTGATCAGCCTGATGCTCGATCCTCAGGAGAGCCAGCTGGCGGTGGAGGCGTTCCACAGCCTGCTGGGGCAGGTGCCGCCGGGACCCACCTTGTGCCTGCTACGACACTACGACGCGGAGCTCCACCGGGCGGTCGCGGCCCGGGGTTTCGAGCCGGTCGCCACCCAGATCCTCATGGTCCGGGACCTCCCTCTCAAGCTTCGAGCCAGCCATCTCGCCGAGCAGAAGAAGGCAATTCTGGCCGGAGCGATGCCGGTGGTGCAGGCCCGCAGCACCCGGGAGGCAACGCCCTGAGCGCGGGACATCAGCGGCTTCGCGGCTTGCGCTATATTCGATTCGTGATAGCAGGGCGGCTCAGACCATCGAGTCTTCCAGCCGCCGCGTCCGCCCCTGGAGGGGCCGCACGGTAGGCCGCGCGGCAAACTTGGCCCGCGCTCATCGTGAACCCCTGGAGGCCGGGCCCTGACGGCATCTGATCCCGCCTTCGGCCCGTCTTTCCCCGAGGAGCTGGAACTTCTGATAAGTACGCTCCCACGTCACCTGTATGAGGCGGTTAGCAGGCTTCCGGAGGAGTCCGGTGACCTCCTGGAGATCGTCCTCGACTTGGGCCGGGAGCCAGAGGCCCGCTTCGAGGGTGGCGAGGTGATCCTCAGCCCGACCCCTGTCAGTCTGGTGGATATCGCCTACGTGGCCGACCGGGTGGGCGACTTCGGTGGAGACAACCGGGCCGGGATCGCCCGCACCCTGCACCGAATCAGCGCCATCCGCAATCGGGCCGGAGAGATTGTGGGGCTCACCTGCCGGGTCGGAAGGGCCGTGACCGGTCGGGTGGAGATCATCCGCGACATCGTGATCAGCGGCCAGAGCCTGCTACTGCTGGGCAAACCGGGAGTTGGCAAGACCACCATGCTGCGCGAGGTTGCTCGCATCCTCGCCGACGAGAGTCGGAAGAGGGTGGTGGTCGTCGACACCAGCAACGAGATCGCCGGGGACGGAGACATCCCGCACCCCGGCATCGGACGGGCGCGGCGTATGCAGGTGGCCCGACCGGAGCTGCAGCACGCGGTGATGATCGAGGCGGTGGAGAATCACATGCCCGAAGTGATCGTCATCGACGAGATCGGCACCGAGTTGGAGGCGGTGGCAGCCAGGACCATCGCTGAGCGGGGCGTCCAGTTGGTCGGGACAGCCCACGGCAACAGCCTGGACAACCTCCTGGTCAACCCAACCCTCAACGACCTCCTGGGGGGCATCCAGTCGGTCACGCTGGGGGACGAGGAGGCCCACCGGCGGGGAACCCAGAAGTCGGTGCTGGAACGGAAGGCTCCCCCCACCTTCGACGCCTTGGTGGAGATCGTCGACCGGCACCGGGTCACCGTCCACATGCCCCTCGCCGATGTGGTCGATGACGCGCTCCGGGGCCGGCCCCGGCCGGCTCAGCTCCGCGAGTCCCACCCCGGTCGTGGCGTGACCACCCGGCTGGTCGAGCCGTCCCCCTTTGATGACCGCGGCTCTCGCGAGCTGTTCGGCGAGGAGCTCAGCACCCAGCGGCGGAGCCGTCCGGTCACGCTGGCCGACCTCTCGGACGGGCACTCTGGGCAGCCTGGTGGGGTCGGGGCGGCCACCTCACTGTTCCCTTACGGGGTTTCCAGGGTGCATCTCGAGCAGGCGATCCGCGAGCTCAAGGTGCCTGTCCGGATCCAACACCACGTCGACGACGCCGACTTGGTGGTGACCCTCAAGAACTACTACCGGCGGCGGGACTCGCCCCTGCGGGCTGCGGAGTCAGAGGGGATCCCGATCTCCATCCTCCGCAGCAACACCGTCGCCCAGGTTCGGGCCTTCCTGGCTCGGCTCTACAACCTGGAGCCGGGCGACCCGACCGACGACGCCTTGCGCGAGGTACGGGAAGGGATCGAGCGGGCCCGGCTCGGGACCGCGGTTGAGCTGGCGCCCCAGAACGCCTACATCCGGCGGCTGCAGCACCAACTGGTGGAGCAGAGCGACCTGGTGGCCCGGAGCACCGGCAAGGAGCCCCGGCGGCGGTTGCGCATCTTCCCCGCCACCGAGGCCTCCTAGAGAGTTCGTTGGCAGCACCGGGTCCCGGTTACTTCGTCAGCGTCGAGGGCATCGACGGCTCCGGTAAGAGCACCCAGGCCCGTCTTCTGGCCGACCGGCTCCGGCAGGCAGGTGAGGCCGTCGCCGCGGTCCGCGACCCGGGTACGACCCCGCTTGGGGAGCGCCTACGGGCGGTGCTGCTCGAGAGTTCCAGCGATCCTCCGCCGGAGCCTTTCGCGGAGGTAGCGCTGTTCCTGGCGGCGCGCGTGCAACTGCTGCGCGCGGTCATCGATCCGGCCTTGGCGGCGGGGGGAGTTGTGGTCTGCGATCGCTACTTGGATTCGACCCTGGTCTACCAGGGAGCGGGCCGGGGGCTCGATCAGGAGACCCTGCTGGAGCTGCACCGCTTGGTCGGGGCCGGGCGGCTGCCAGATCTCACCCTGATCCTGGATCTCGAGGTCGCATCCGCCCGGCGCCGCGCCACCCCGAGAGTAGCAAGAGACCGGATGGAGTCGGAGCCGACCGCCTACCATGAGGCAGTTCGCCAGGGGTACTTGGCACTGGCGTCGAGATTCCCCGAGCGGGTGGTGGTGCTGCCAGCGGACCTGCCCCTGGAGGAACTCGCCGAGTCCTGCTGGAGGGTGACCGGTGAGAGGTTGACGGCTAGGAGAGAGACTTGAAGCTGGTGGTCGCGATCGTGCACGAACAGGACACCACCCGGGCCCTGGAGGTGCTGGGCGGCCGGGGCTTCGGCGTCACCAGGCTCAACAGTGAGGGCGGGTTTCTGCAGCGCCGGAACTCGCTGCTCCTGCTGGGGGTAGACGACAACCTGGTTGACGAGGTGATCTCCACCCTGGGGTCGGTCTGCAAACCCCGTCACGAGCAGCTAGGCAACGGCGGTGCTAACCCCGCGACCGGCGAGGCCGACGTGGAGGTCGAGGTCGGGCGCGCGACCGTGTTCGTCTTGGACCTGGGCCGGGTGGAGCGCCTCTAGGGGCTCTCCTGAGAGCCGCCTGAAGCGGGTTCTATACTTCCGCGATGATGCCTCTGCTGCGGCCCCGGCGGAGCGACAAAGAGAGGGCTGCAGTGCTGCTTCAGAGGACCCTGAAGGCCGGTCCCGGAGGCGCCGCCGAGGTGGGGCCGAGCAGCCTGCGGAGTGCCTCCCGATGAGAGCCAGTCTGCGTCCCCAAGGGACCGGTGTCGGGAGGGGTTGGATTCTCGGCACGCTGGCCCTGGCAGGGGCGCTCGCGTATCTGGAGAACCTGGTCTGGATCTTTCTGCTGATCTACTCCGGCGCTTTGGTGGTGCTGCTGGCGGCGGTCTGGAGCTGGTGGTGTGGGCGTCACCTCCAGCTTATCCGGGAGACCCGTGACGGCGCCCGGGTGGTCGGGGAGCAGCTGGTGGAACGGTTCACGTTGGAGAACGACTCGGGGTTACCGATCCGGTTGGTGGAAGTACGCGATCGCTCCTGCGTCCCGGGCGCCCGCGCCACTCGGGTGGTCTCGCTCGGGCCCCGCCAGGTTGTCTCCTGGGAATCGACCCGGCGGCTGTCGTCGCGAGGCCGGTACGAGCTAGGACCCACCGAGCTCCGGGTGGCCGATCCCCTCGGGCTCTTCCCAAGAAGACTCACCCAACCCACCCGCGACACCGTGGTCGTCTATCCCGCTCTGGTCGCCATCCCGGAGAAGAGTCTTCCGGGTGCGGCCCATCAGCCGCCTCGCTGGCACCCAGCCTCCTCGCACCCCTCGTCCCGAGCAGCCGGAAGAGACCGTTCGCAGCCGTTCGGCAGCGCCGCTACGGAGCTCTTGATACTGCTCGATCTGGGCCGGGGGAGCCATCGCGGCGAAGGCTCCGACAGCTCTTTGGAGTACGCCGTCACTGTGGCTGCCTCGGTGGCCCACGCCGCTGCCAGCCATGGTCGAGCGGTGGGGCTATCGACCTCGGACCGGCAGCTAGGGCGCATTCCGGCTGGCCGAGGTGAGCTTCACGATCGAAATCTGCTCGACTTCCTGGCCACCGCCCGCGCCGACGGGGCCTCCCCATTCGCAGAGTTGGTAGCCCAGGAGATGACCAGCTGGCGCGGTCGGGGTGGAGTGGTGCTAATCACTGCGGACAGCGGGGAGGAGTGGGTGGCAGCGGCGGCGGCCGCCTCAGCCCCCGGCGAGCGGGCGCTGGGGATTTTTCTCGACCCGGCCGGCTTCCTGGGCCTGGCGGTGACCAAGGTCCCCGCGCGCTGGCAGCTGGTGCTGGATCTCTGGGTGGTGCACCACGGCGATGACCTGGCGCGCCTGGATGCCCGCCACGGCCAGGCCGTAGTCTGATGCGATCTTTGAGCCGGGCGCTCTGCGCTTGACCTCGGAAGCTTGACTACCATCGAGCCTGCGGAGGTTGACGCCTCCATCGAGTTGGCGATCCTGGGCAGCGGATCGGCATTCTCCGCAGTCGGACACAACGCCGGCTATCTGATCGACCGCGAGCTTCTTCTGGACTGCGGGGCCCCGGTGACGGGCCTGATGGGTCAGATGAGCCGCAGCTTGGCCGAGCTGCGCTGGATCGCCATCTCCCACCTCCACGGCGACCACTTCTCCCATCTCCCGCTCCTGGTGGCGGCCCGAACGGTGCGGTACCCCGACGCCGAGCCGCTCCGGATCATCGGTCCGGCCGGCACCGTGGACCAGCTGGACGCCCTGGGCCGGCTGGGGCTGGGAAGCCCGTTCTGGGAGCACGTCATGATGAGTGGCGCCCCGGTCCTGGAAGAGTGGGCGGGGGGACAGAGCGGAGCTCTGGGACCCTTTCGAATCGGGGCCACCGAGGTAGAGCATTCCACCCTTCTGACCTGTCTGGCCTTCCGTCTGGAGCGGCGGGGGATCACCCTGGGCTACTCCGGAGACACCAGCTTATGCCCCGGGATTCGGGAGCTGGCAGGCTCCGTCAACTACCTGCTCTGCGAGTGCACCAACATGACCGAGCCGGCTCCGATCCACCTTTGGCGCGCCGAGGTCGAGGAGCTGATCGCGGCCAATCCGGAGACCCGCTTCATTCTCACCCATCTCTCCGAGCGCACGCCCGTGCCAGGCGCCATCCTGGCCTCGGACGGGCTGGTGCTGAACCTCAGAGGAATCGCCCGGGACTGAAGGCCTCCAGCTCGGCTGGGTCCGCCTCCTCGAAAATGGCCCGGCTGATCAGCTCCCCGGTCAAAGGAGCCAGCAGCACTCCGTTGCGGTAGTGGGCGGTGGCCAGCAGCAACCGGCCGTTTGGATCGAGGCGGCCGAGCAGTGGCCAACCGTCAGCAGCATGAGGGCGGAGCCCAGCCCAGGCGGAGGCGAATCGCGCCCCGTTCAGTTCGGGAAGTAGCTCCACGGCGGCCGCCACCACACTCTGCACTCCGGCCAAAGTGGGCCACGGCTGATAGCCGACATGCTCTTCTGTGGTGCCAGCCAATACCAGCCCGGAGCGCTTCTGGAGCAGGTAGCCGTGGTCTCCGAAGAGGATCACCGACAGCAGCGGACGGCCCGGGTCGACGGCCACGATCTGGCCCCGAACCGGAGCCACCGCGAGCTCTGCCGCTCCACTTAGCCCGAGGAGCCGTCCGCTCCAACTCCCAGCGCAGACCACCACGAAGTCGGCCGACTCCGTCCGGCCGTCGGCCAGGGTCAGCTGGGGATCGCCTGGACCTGGGTAGATCGAACTGACCTCGACCCCGGTCTCGACCACGACCCCGAGCAGCCCGCAGGCGGCCACCAGGGCCTCGACCACTCGGTGACTGTGCACGTGCCAGTCGTCCGGATGGTGGATCCCAGCCAGGACTTGCGCTCCGAGACCCGGCACCAGCTGGGCCATCTGGGTCGCATCCAAGATCTCCGCAGCCGGCTCTCGGCTCTGGTGCTCCCAGCGGGCGACGACCGCTGGCGATGCGGTGGTCTGGAGCAGTCCGCTGCACTCCAGTTCGCAGTCCACTGCAGTCGTCCGGAGAAGCTCCACCGCCCAGTCCGGCCAGAGCTCCCGACTGCGCCGGCAGAGCTCCCGAAACGGTCCCGCGTCTGTCGCCTCGGCACCAGCGGCCAGCATGCCGGCGGCTGCTCCCGACGAACCTTCGCCGCAGCGCACGCCCCGCTCCAGGACCCGCACCTGGGCGCCCCGACGAGCCAGGCTGAGCGCCACCGCCAGACCGATCACTCCGCCACCGACGATCAGGCAATGTCGGCGCTGGTCAGTGCTCACTCTTTCGAGCATAGGGACCTGGAAGAGGGCAGCCGACACCGGATCAAGTGCGCAGAAGCGAAGCCGGGCCGAACGTCACGCCGGCGGGATCGGTACCCGGATCGAAAAGCATCGGACAGCCGTCGCCGCCAGCCCAGCTCGGTTCAGCTGGCAGTGCCCTCGGCGGAACCAAGGCAGGCGGCCTCCGCGGCCGCCCACCAGGCGACATCGTCCAGTCGGGCGAGCTCCGACTCGGCCGCCTCCTTGGCTGCCTGGCGCTCCAACTCCACCCGCAGCGCCAGTCGCCGCAGGGCCGGGCGCAACTCGTGCCTCAGCTGCCGGGCCGAGCCATCGATCCATCCCGCCAGCACCACCAGATCGTGGAACCGACCCAGTCGAGTCTGCAGCTCCTGGAGCTCCTGGAGCACCGCCCGATGCCCGGAGTCGAGCATCGGGGCGAACAGCTCCAGCCGGTAGCGAAGCTTGCGGATCGTCCCTCGCCGCCGATGCAGCCCTGCCTCGGTGCGGGTCGGGCGCGTTGCCCGCTGGAACAGGCGGGGCAGCTGCCGCTGGGCAAGGTCGCCCCCAGCCGAGGCGTCCCCCCCCGTCTGGAATTGGGGCGGGGCCGCCGCCCGCTGGAGTCGCTGCAGGGCACCTGCGCCGAGGGCCCGCTGCCGGAACTCGCCGATCTCAGCGGCGGTGCTATCAGCCAGTACGCGCCGCGCCTCCATCTCCAGGCCACGGAGCCCTGGTTGGATCTCCCTCCCGGGGTCGGTGAAGATCGAGCCGCCAGAGCCAGACGCAGTCCGGGGGTCGTCGCTGCGGTCCCGAGAGACAGCGACCGGGCCGAGCACGTCGTCGAGCAGATCCAGCCTCACCTCGGCATCGCGCAGTGCGCCCAGCTCCTTCTCCGCGCGGCGCAGCTGGCGACCCCACTTCCTAGGCTTGGCAAGGCAATCCGAAAAACCAACTGAAGTGGCGCGCAGCCGCCGCAGGGCGACTCGGGCGTCGTGGGCGGCCTCGGCGTCGCTGGCGAGTGGCAACCGGGCCGCTGCCCATCGGAGCTTCTCCCCTCGCTCCTGGATGGTGGCGGCCGCGATCGAGCAGCAGTCCGGCGCTTCAGCCAAGCGGAGCCGCCAGCGGGGCCAGCACCTCTTCGGGTTCAACGGTGGCGGGTCCGTGGCGATGCCACCAGCCCTCCCCTCCGCGAACCAGGGCCGCGATCATCCCGTCGCGCAGCCCGCGCTCGGAGCTTCTGATCCAACTCAGCTGCAGCAGATCCATGATCTGGGCGAGAATCAGCGCACCGCCCCGGCAGAGCCGGGTCCGTTCCAGGTCAACTCCCGAGCGCTCGGCGAGCTCTGTGGCCGGGCGATTGTGGAACGACTCGATGAGCACCTCCACATCGCGGAGGCGCAGCACGGCGCCTTTCTGCTTGCCAAGCAGGCGAGGCAGATTGGTGATGGTCCCGCCGGTGCCCAGTGCCACCGGGTGGGCCGGCAGAGGGATCAGGTCCGGGATCAGTTGGGAGACCCGGCGTTCCATGGCGTGCCATTCCTCCTCTCCAGGCGGATCCGCGCGGGCGAAAAGTGCGACCGAGCCGGAGCCAAGCCCCAGCGAGCTGTGACGGCACCTCGCCCCGGCCGGACCCCCGGCGATCTGAGTCGACGCTCCGCCGATGTCGAGTACCACCGTCGGCCGGCCAGGGGAGATGGTCATGGTGGCGCCGTCGAAGGCCAGCTGCGCCTCGACCTCCGAGGAGAGGATCCGGACCTGACCGGCCCCGGTCGCGACGGAGAGCCGATCGGCCACTTCGCGCCCGTTGGCGGCCGAGCGCAGCGCCTGGGTGGCGCCGATGGCGATTTCGACCACACCGGCCTCGCGGGCATCATCAACCTGGCGGCGCAGCGCCCGGCTGGCCAGCTCCAGACGTTCTGGGCCGATGGCCCCGACGGCGTTCACGTCCTGGCCGAGCTGGACGAACTCCCGGCGCCGCAACAGTGGGATTGGCAGCCGGTTCGGAGGGCAACTGGCGACCAACAGATGAACCGTGTTGCTGCCGACGTCGATGGCCGCGAAGCGCGGCGCCCGCGTCAACTCGAGGCTGATCCGAGGTGATGGCTGCTCAAGCGGGGATCCGGGACGCTGGCACGGCACTAGTTTGCTCTCTTATGAGGTCCCTCCCATCTCTATACTTCTGAGATCGGGGTGCGCAGTCTCTATCTCGTCCGACACGCGGTGGCCCGGGAACGGGATGGGTGGTCGCAAGCCGACCGCGTCCGGCCCCTGAACGAGGTCGGATGGCGGCAGGCAGTGGTCCTCGCGGAGCTGCTCGCCGATGCCGGGATCGAGGCCCACTACAGCAGTCCCGCCCTGCGCTGCCGGGACACCCTCCTGCCCTTGGCCCACGGAGCTGGTCTCCAAGTCCAGGACGACACCCGGCTCTTGGAGGGCGGACTGGCGCTGGATCAGGGCGGAGCCGACTCTGAGCTGAGGGCCCTGATCAAGGCCTACTTCAGCACCGGCGCTCGCCGGACCGCCGCCTGCAGCCACGGCGATCTGATCCCGCCTCTCTTGGAGGCGGCAGAGGCGGCGTCCGGCTCGCGGTGCCCCAAAGGGGGCGTCTGGCGGCTGGATCTGCCCGATGACAGAGATCGCGTCTCGCAGGCGGTGTATCTCGGTCGGCCGGATCCGGGTGGGGGTTGGGACCAGCGGTGACCCCGGACGGCCCTGGCCCTGGGGCCACCGGATCGCTCCCGGCCGGTGGCGACCAGCTGCTGGGCCAACTGACCGAGCTCGGCTCGGACGCGGTACTGGTCCTTGACCACAGTCGCAATCTGATCTGGGCCAGCGCCAACGCCCCCGCCCTCCTCGCAGGCCCCCAGCTGGGCGAGGTCGCCGCTGAGCAGCTGGCTCTGTCTCCGGGCTCACCTCTCTCGCAGCTCCTCGACGACCCGCGTGCGGCCGACGTGGTGGGCAAGGTGATCGCGAGCGGAACGGTCGCCCGGGGGGAGCTTCGCCAGAACGAATGGCGGCGGATCCTGAAAGCCGTCGCGGCACCCCTGGCGCTGCCGGATGGCGGCCGCCAAGTCGTCCTGATCCTGACGGACATCACTCCCGAGCGCCGACTCAATCGCGCCCACCAGGAGCTGATCGCCAACCTCTCCCACGATCTGCGCACTCCGCTGGCCAGTCTTCGGCTGATGGCGGAGACCCTGACCGGGGAGGCTCGGGACGACCCCGACGCCTCCCAGCTGTTCGCCACTCGGATCGCGGCCGAAGCTGAGCGTCTGCACGCGTTGGTCGAGGGCATCCTGGACCTCAGTCGGCTGGAGGCCGGGGTGGAACGGGCCCAGATCGCCACCGTCGACCTCTTCGAGTTGGCCAGCGCGGCCGTCGAGGAGCTGCAGCCCCAGTCGAGGGAGCGCGAGCTGACGCTGGCGCTCCGGGGTGCTTCAACCAGGGCGCTGGCAGATCCAACCCGCTTGGACCGCGCACTCTCCAACGTCCTGGACAACGCGCTCAAGTTCACCTCGTCACCAGGCACGGTCACGGTCACGGTCGGAGGGTCCACCGGGCGACCCACAATTTCGGTGCGCGATACCGGCTCCGGAATACCGGCCAGCCAGCTACCTCGGATCTTCGATCGCTTCTATACCGGGGATCGGTCCCGTTCCGGCCGCAGCAGCGGTCTGGGCTTGACCATCGCCAAGCAGGCGGTGGAGCTCCAGGGGGGCGAAATCAAAGTCCGTAGCGCTCCCGGCCAAGGCACTTTGGTGCGGATCGTCCTTCGCCAGCCGGCGGCCCCAAGCTGACAATCTCGGTCGACTACTATCGGGCTGTGGCTGCCACGCTCACCGAAGACTTCGAAGCCGATCTCGCCGCGCTCCGCGATGGGGTGCGGGTGCTGGGTGGAATGGTCGCGGAGGGAGTGGCGCGCGCCATGACCGGGCTCGAGAGCCGCGATGGGGACCGACTGCGGGCCGTGGTCGCCGGAGATGTCGGGGTCAACGAGCGCCACCGGCAGGAACGCGAGCGGGGTCTGGCCATCCTGGCGGCCCAACACCCGACCGGGCACCAGCTCAACGAGGTCTTCGGGCTGATGCTGATGGCCTCGGAGCTGGAGCGGATGGGCGATCACGCCAAGAGCTGCGCCCGGTACGCGCTCCCCCTGATCGAGCTCAGTTCCAGACCTCGGCTCGAGACGATCCTGCGCATGGGCGGGTACGTGGAGGAGCAGGTGCGGGACATCCTGGAGGCGGTCACCGCGAATGATCATCGTCGGGCCCAGGACGTCGCCGCCCGCGACGACCGGGTGGATCGCATCTACCACCGCGTCTTCGAGGAGATGGTGGAGACCATGCGAGCCCAACCGGAGTGGGTCTACCCCGGCACCAACTTGATCTTCATCGCCCACAACCTGGAACGAATCGCCGATCGCGTGACCAACATCGCCGAGGACCTGGTCTTTCTGGCCACCGGGCAGCTGACCGAGCTGGGCTAGGTGGCGGACACCGCGGTCGCCACCGGAGCAGGGCGCAGGGTCCTGCTGGTCGAAGACGACGAGGCGGTCCGGATGACCCTGCGGTACAACCTGGCCGCCTCCGGCTACGTGGTCCTGGAGGCAGCCAGCGGGACCATGGGACTGGAGCTGGCGCGATCGCGGACCCCAGACCTGGTTGTGCTCGATCTCATGCTTCCCGAGTTAACCGGCGAGGAGGTCTGCCGCATCCTGCGCCAGGAGTCCGATGTCCCGATCCTAATGCTCACCGCCCGCGGCTCGGAGCCTGACAAAGTCCAGGGATTGGCGCTCGGGGCTGATGACTACATGACCAAGCCGTTCGGGGTGCACGAGTTCGTGGCTCGAGTCGAGGCCCTGATCCGGAGGGCGGAGCGGCCCCCCCGTCCTTCCACGAGACCGGACCGGGTTCGGCTGGGCAACTTCACGTTGGACGCCTCCGCCCGCCGGGTAGTGATCGGCGAGCACGAGGTGCGTATGAGCCCACGGGAGTTCAACCTGCTCTTTTTCCTGCTGGATCACGCCGGCAGGGTGCACAGCCGTGAGTCCCTGCTGCGGTCGGTGTGGGGAGCCGACTTTCCCGGGGACAACAAGACGGTTTCGGTCCACATCCGGTGGCTGCGGGAAAAGTTCGAGACCTTCCCGACCATGCCCTTCCGGATCAGCACCGTCTTCGGGGTCGGCTACCGCGTCGACCTGGCTCCCGGAATCAAAGTCGAGAGGTGACCGGTACTCCGGCCATCTCCGTGAAGGGGCTGCGCAAGTCCTACGGCGAGCTGGTGGCGGTCGCGGACCTGGAATTGGAGATCGCCGCAGGCGAGCTGGTCGCGATCCTCGGGCCCAACGGAGCTGGCAAGACAACAACCGTCGAGATCTTGGAGGGCTACCGGCGCCCGGACCGTGGCACCATCTCGGTGCTGGGTCTGGACCCTGCCCGAGACAGCCGTCAAGTTCGGCCCCTGGTCGGCCTGATGCTCCAGGAAGGAGGCATCTACCCAACCCTCAAGGTCCGGGAATCGGTGGAGCTCTTCGCCAGCTTCTTCGTGGCGCCGGCGAACCCTGCCCAACTGGTGGAACGGGTTGGCCTGACCGACCGGTCCGAGACCCGGTTTCGCCAGCTCTCCGGCGGGGAGAAGCAACGGCTCTCCCTGGCCCTGGCCCTGGTGGGTCGCCCCCGGGTGCTCTTCTTGGACGAGCCCACCGCCGGTATGGACCCCCGGGCCCGTCTGCTCACCTGGGAGATCGTGGCGGAGGCTCAGCAGTCGGGCACCACGATCGTCCTCACGACCCACTCCATGGAGGAGGCGGAGCGGTTGGCGGATCGGGTGGTGATCCTAAATCGCGGGAGTCTCGTTGCCTGCGACTCCCCCGCCCGCCTGCGCGGCGGAGCCGACAACAACCTGCTCCACCTGGAGCTGGCAGGCGAGCTCGAGCCGACGTTGTTGGCGTCACTCCAAGGACTGGCGATGGTAAACAGCGTCACCGACCTCGGTGCTGGCAGCTACGACCTCCGGTCTTCCACACCGCGTGAGGTGGCGGCGGCGATCACCGAGCTCTTGCGCACCCAGGGACCACAGATCCAACTACTCCGGCTCGGGCGCTCTTCGCTGGAGGAGATTTTCCTGCAGCTCACCGAGGGCAGCGATTGAGCGCCAACAGCCTCTTCCCCTCCGGTCGCGAGGCACCCCGCGGGGCGCCATGGATCACCGCCTTCCAGGCCCAGTTCAAGGTCGAGCTGAGGCTGATGGTGCGCCAGGGGGAGAACCTGCTGGTGATCCTGGTCCTGCCCGTCCTGCTTTTGGTGCTTTTCACGAGCGCCCGGATCTTCCCCGCCGGCTCGGTCCGCCCAGTCGACTTCCTGGTTCCGGGGATCCTCACGGTAGCGGTGATGTCGACCGGGATGGTCACCCTCGGCATCTCCACCGCCTACCAGCGCTACTACCGAGTGCTGAAGCGGCTCGGGGGGACCCCCCTGCCCAGGAGCGCTTTGGCGGCGGCCAAGGCGGCGGCGGTGCTGGTGGTGGAGGTGGCCCAGGTGGTGCTGCTGCTGGCGATCGCCGACTTGGGCCTGGGCTGGTCCACCACGGGCTCGATCGGGCTGGCGGCTGTGGTCCTTTTCGTGGGAGCGGTGGGATTCGCCGGTATCGGCTTGGCGATGGCCGGAGCCGTGCGAGCGGAGCTCACCCTGGGTGGGGCCAACGGGCTCTACCTTCTCTTCCTGATCCTGGGGGGAGTGGTCTTGCCGGTCAGTCACCTCCCTGCTTTTGTCCAACCGCTGGCCGACGCCCTCCCCGCTACCGCCCTCAGCTCGTCGCTGCGGGCGGTCCTAGAGGGGGTCGCTCCGACCGCTGGCGACCTAACTCTGCTGTGCGGCTGGACGGCGGCCGCCGTCTTGGCGGCGGCCGCGTGGTTTCGTTGGGAGTGAGGCAAGGGTAATTGGGGCATGCTGATGGGGAGGGGTTTCCCGGACGGTGGTACCGTTTGACATCCAATTCAGAAGGGGCGAGATAGCCATGGGTTTCCTCAGCGCCAAGTCCACGCTGCCGGCACCGTCGCGGGCCCTGCCCGGACGTCTGACCGAGATGCCGGTGCCAGACCAACACTCGGTCCTCGGGACCAACCTCAAGCCACCTTTCCCAGCCGGTCTGGAGCAGGCCGCCTTCGGCCTGGGCTGCTTCTGGGGCGCAGAGCGGGACTTCTGGCAGCTTGACGGCGTCTACACCACCGCCGCCGGTTACAGCGGTGGGCTGACCCCCAATCCCACCTACGAGGAAGTGTGTTCCGGGCGGACCGGGCACGCCGAGGTGGTGCTGGTGGTTTTCGACCCGGCCCGGGTCTCGTATCAGCAGCTGCTCAAGACATTCTGGGAGAGCCACGATCCCACCCAGGGCATGCGCCAGGGGAATGACGTAGGAACCCAGTACCGTTCCGCCATCTACTTCGGCAGCGAGGAGCAGCGCCAGACCGCCGAGATATCCCGGGACCATTACCAGCAGGCACTCTCTCGGGCCGGTCTCGGACAGATCGCGACTGAGATCGTAGGCGCGGGTCCCTTCTACTACGCGGAGGAGTACCACCAACAGTATCTGGAGAAGAACAAAAACGGGTACTGCGGCGGGGGCGGGACGGGAGTCAGCTGCCCGGTAGGAGTGCTCTCAACCTCCCCCTGATGCCAGGCCTCGTCGCTAGAGTCGGAAGCCTCGTGGGCTTGCTGGGAGCGTCGCCGGAGCAGCGAGACGGGAATCGGGCGCAATAGTAAGGAGTGCGCTAAAGAGCGCGACCACTAGGCAGGCGGCGAAGACTCGGAATCCGGCGTCGGTGGATTGCACCAGGGCAAGGCCGAGAGGATGGGAGAGCTCCCCTCCCGTACCGAGGAAGGCCCGGACCGCCACAGCCGGCGGAAGGCTGGTCTCGGCAGCAATCAGTGCCAAGGTGAATGAGAGCGCGACTCCGAAATTGCGCAAGGTGAAGAACATCCCCGACGCGACTCCGGCTCGGGCGGCTGGCGCCGCCGACATCACCTGCTTCAGGAGTGACGGCCAGGCCAGTCCGTTGCCCACCGAGATCAGGAGCAGCGGCAGGACCATTGCCGAGAGAGACAGCTGAGGTCCGAGCCGGCTCAGCCAGAGCGCTCCGACGGCAAGGCGGCTCAGGCCGGCGATGATCGGCCGAGCAGGGCCGAATCGATCCGACCGGGGCCAGAACGAACTGCGGAGCTGCCATTGGCACCAGCATCAGCCCGGAGTAGAGCGGGCTCAGGCGCGGTGCCCCCTGCAGGTAGAAGGTCAGCAGAAAGGTCATGGCCATGATGCCGAGGGAATAGGTGGTGACCACTACCATCCCCACCCAAAAGTACGGCTGCCGGAACAGGGCCAGCTCAAACAGCGGCTGCATCACTCGACGCTCCCAGGGCACGAAGAATCCGAGCAGAACCAGGCTGAAGCTGACCGCCCCTGTCCAGTCCGGCCGGATCTTTTGTCGTGTGAGCCGGACGGCCGGGAGGGCAAAGGCGCCGGCGAGCACTCCCGCAAGGGCGAAAGGGACGGTCACGTAGAAGATCCAGCGCCAGCCGACTGATCCCACCAGCGCCCCACCCACCACCGGGCCGACGATCATCCCGGTGACCCAGGCAGTGGAGTTGATCCCCAGCGCACGTACCCGCTGTCGGGGCGGAAACGCGCCCACCAAGAGCGGCGTGGCGGTGGCGAATCCGAGCGCGGCGCCCGATCCCTGAACCAAGCGCCAGAGCACCAGGTCGGTTCCGGTCGAGGCCAAGCCTCAGCCGACAGTGCCCGCGGCAAACAGCAAAGAACCCCCGAGAAATATGGGCTTTCTACGGATTGCATCGGACCACCGCCCGGCCGGTAGCAGCAACACTGTGCTGGCGATCACGTAAGCATTTATCGTCCACAAACCAGTGACCACAGTGGTGTGCAGGCCGTCGATGATGTGGGGCAGCGCGATCACCACAATCGTGGCGTCGACATTGGATGTGAGGGCCACCATCGTCACCAGCGCCAGGATCAACCACTTGCGTGGATGACCGTCGCCCGGCGCCGCGTTCGCCGGTCGCGCGCTTATTCCCACCAAGCAACTCCTGAAACTGGCGGCGACCACTGGCCCACCAGTCTGCTGACCCGCGGGAGACCTGACCCGACTGTAGTGGATCGGGCGACTGTGCTCCGCACCCGGGGCTACACTGGAAACGGGGACGCAGGCGGGCAGCGGGAGGCAGATGTGGAGCAGCGCAGCTTAGGCACGCAGGGACTGCAGGTAACTGAGCTCGGTCTCGGCTGCATGGGCATGTCGGAGTTTTACGGCCCCACCAACGACGAAGAGTCGCTGGCGACCATCCACCGAGCCTTGGATCTGGGGATCGGCTTCCTCGACACCGCCGACATGTATGGCCCATTCCACAACGAGCGGTTGCTAGCTCGGGCCATCGCCGGCCGCCGAGAGCAAGTGGTGGTGGCGACCAAATTCGGCAATCAGCGCCGGGACGACGGTTCCTGGATGGGGATCAACGGCCGCCCGGATTACGTGCGGGAAGCCTGCGACGCCTCGCTGACCCGGCTAGAGGTCGACTACATCGACCTCTACTACCAGCATCGGGTGGACAGCCGCGTGCCCATCGAGGAAACGGTTGGCGCTATGGCTCAGCTGGTCGACCAAGGCAAGGTGCGCTATCTGGGACTCTCGGAGGCGGCGGTCGAGACGATTCGCCGGGCCCACGCCGTCCATCCCATCAGCGCGCTGCAGACAGAGTTCTCTCTGTTCAGCCGCGAGCCGGAGGCGGAACTGTTTCCAACCCTCCGCGAGTTGGGAGTAGGGTTCGTTGCCTACAGCCCTCTCGGACGCGGGCTGCTGGCGTCGGAGCCCGGAGGCCTGGAGCGGCTTGGCGCCGGGGACTTCCGGGCGGAGCACTATCCCCGCTTCATGGGGGAGAACAGGGAACCGAATCTCAAACTGGCTGCCCGCGTCCGTGAGATCGCCGAGGGGAAGGGTGCTACCCCCGCCCAGCTGGCCCTGGCCTGGGTGCTCCACCAGGGCCAGGACATCGTGGCGATCGCCGGCACCAAGCGCGTCCGCTATCTCGAGGAGAACGTGGCGGCGGCGGAACTGGATCTGGATCCGGAAACATTGCGGGAGCTGGACGAGGCGCTTCCGGTGGGCGCGGTCCAGGGGGATCGCTACTCCGACATGACGCGCGTCAATCTATAGGGGCTGGCTCCTCGGGTCGAACCGAGGCCCATGCGATTGGCGTCGGATCGCCCTGACCACAGGTTGGGGCTGGGATGCCCGAGATTGACCTGGCCCCCAAGTTCTCCGCCACCAGGGGAGCCACAAGCCAGGTTCGGAACGGTGACGCGACACAAGATGGGGTATACAATGCCTCTACCACCCCCATATTTCGGGGTGTCCCCCGACCGAATAGGAGTGTCTGTGCGCTGCCCCTACTGCAACCACAACGATCTCCGGGTGGTGGACTCCCGGGACTCGGAGACGGGAGAGGCGATCCGGCGTCGGCGAGCTTGCAACAGCTGTGGGAAGCGCTTCACCACGTACGAGCGGATCGAGTCGATCCCCTTCTACATCGTCAAGAAGGATGGCCGCCGCGAGGACTTCGACCGGGCCAAGCTCTTCCAGGGCCTGATGAACGCCTGCAAGAAGCGCGACATCTCCCCGACCGTGATCTCCCAGATGGTTGAGGAGATCGAGGCGGAGCTGCGGGGCCGGGGCCAGTCGGAGCTGCCCAGCGTCGAGGTGGGTGAGTTGGTGATGGAGCACCTGCGCAAGCTGGACGACGTCGCCTACGTGCGCTTTGCCTCGGTGTATCGATCCTTCCGGGATGTCTCCGAGGTCCGCAACGAGATTGACCACCTGCTCTCGGCAGCTCCCGGCGGTTCCCCGGTCAAGCGGTCCCGGAGGCTGCGATCCCGCTGACCGACCCCGCGCTTCGAGCCCGGCTGGCGGAGGTGCTGGCGTCGATTCGCCAAGCTGAGCGCGAGTTCGGCCGCCAGGAGGAGAGCGTCACCGTGCTGGCGGTGAGCAAGGGCCAGCCGGCAGCTGTCGCCTGGCAAGCCGCCGCGCTGGGGATGACGTCCTTAGGAGAGAACTACCTCCAGGAGTGTTCAGCGAAGAACCAGCTCCTCCGGGAGTCAGGAGCGCCGCCGGTTCAGTGGCATCTGCTCGGGCACCTGCAGCGCAACAAGGCCAAGCGGGCGGCTGAGCTGTTCCACATGGTCGAGAGCCTAGACAGCCTGGAGCTGGCTCGCCTGCTCTCTCGAGCTCGCCAGGACCAGCCGAGAGTACCGGTACTGTGTGAAGTGGAGCTCACTGGGTTGGCGCGGCGAACGGGGTTCCCGCCAGGCCGACTGGAGGCGGAGTTTTCGCAGCTGCTGGATCTGGACGGAATCGAGGTGCTGGGGTTGATGACGGTCGCCGATCCCGACACTCCCGGTCGAGCATTCTCCGCTTGTCGCGAGCTGCTCGACCGGTTGCGCCAGTTGAGTGGCCGTCGCCTGCCGGTGCTCAGCATGGGAATGAGTGGCGACTTTCTGACCGCCATCGCCGAGGGAAGCACTGAGGTGCGCATCGGCAGTCTGCTCTTCGGGGCCCGCCCTCGGGCAGGGGCTACCCAGTAGCCTGGATCAACGCACCAGGACAGTGACCTGTTGGAGACCGTTGGCGCCGTTGGGGTAGGTCTGACCCTGCCCTGGTTGCTGGTAGTTGCCGCGGCCATCACGAGCCCGGAGCCGCATGGTGTAGAACCCGGACGAGGGCCGCCAGCGGAAGCTCCAGAGGGTCCAGGTATAGGGCGACAGCGGCCGTTCCAGGTGGGCCGACGACCAGCTCTTGCTTCCATCCAGGCTGATCTCCACCCGGGAGATGCCCCGGGTATCGGCGTAGGCCACCCCGGTGAGCAGATAGCTCCGGCCAGCAGCGAGAGACCCATTACCGGCGGGGAAGTCGAACCGGGAGAAGATCCTGGGGTAGGCGCCGGCATTCCAGCCCTGCTGCTCCCAATAGCCAAAGTACGGCTCAGAGGAGAACTTGATGGCGTTGAGCCACTTCGGGTTCTTCATGCCGTAGTGGTCTACCACCAGGACCCGCGCCGGAAAGCCGTGCTGAGCTGTGAGCGGAGCTCCGTTGAGGTGATCCACCAGCAGCGTCGTTCGAGCCGTCGCCTGGTCCAGCGCCAGGCTCTCGGTGTAGCCGTCGACACAGCCGAAGAGGACCTGTTTGGTGCCTGACGGCACCCCGGCCCGCTGCAGCAGCCGGCTCAGCTGGACCCCGCGCCAGACCCCGGTGCTGATCAGGGTGCCGCCGACCGGGTTGGAGATGCATTCGAGGGTCTGGGTCTGGGGCTGGTGGGGCTCCGCCAGGAGTTCGGGGTAGCTGAGCTGGTAGGGATGGAGGCCGCCCACCTCGAGCCGCCAGCTGGCGGCATCCACCGACGGCGGCCCGAAAAGGTCCTTGGAAACTACATAGAAGTCGGCGGTGGAGGTGAGCCCGCTCGGCAACTCGCCCCCAGGGCCACCCGGCACCTCTCCCAGGTTCAGCTTGGGTACCGGCGGCGAGCTGGCGGTCAGCACGTCCAATCCGAGGTAGCCGAGGCTGATCAGCCCGAGGATCCCCCCCGCCCCGGCCAGGAAGGTGCGTCGCGGAATACTGCCGTTGGCGTTTCTGCCCACGCGACCGGGATGGCTGCCACCCTGCTGCGGCAGCTCCAGGAGCAGTTCCACCAGGCCCGTGAGCAGGAGCCAGTCGACCAGGGCAGCGGCGGTGGAGGGAACTGCCAGAGAGCCCTCTCCCAACGCCACCAACGGCAGCGTCAGCACCCAAAGCACCAGCGCCGGCAGCAGCCAGCGCACGACCGCCCGACCTCGCCGCGACGCAGGCGCCGCCGGATACGGTGCCACCGCCCGCCAGCTCCAGCCGGCCAGCCAGCGCCCCAAAATAGCCCCCACCACCACGATCGCGCATGAGGTCCCCAGCAAAAGGAGAGGACGCCCGCGCTCTTGGAGGGTGTCGATCAGGGTGCCGAAGACACTGCCGGGCAAGAGCAGGGCCATCCCGTTCCCGACAATTTCGCTGAGCGATGGCAGGCCAGTCGTGACCCGCACCAGCAGCGTGGCTCCCAGGGTCAGGCCGGCCGCGCAGGCGCCCAGTAGGGCGCCGTTCGGCTGCCGTGACTTGGTCACGGGTTAGGCGGCGCTCCAAATGGCTGGAGCGGCCCCGGTCACGGCTTCAGGTTTTGGCGTAGGAACTCGATCGATCGCTGCCAGGAGAGCTGGTCCGCGTCGGAGTCATAGACCTCGGGGCGATCGTCGTTGGTGAAGGCGTGCTGGCCACCGGGGTAGGTGTAGAAGGTGTGGGCGACCTGGGCCGCTTGCAGTCCTTCGCTCAGCTTGCGGGCGGCCTCTGGGCTGGCGAAGTCGTCGTGATCACCGAAGTGGCCGATCACGGCTCCTGCGATCTTGCTTAGATCAGTTTCTGGGCTGGGGATGCCGTAGAAGGCGACCACCGCCCCAACCTTATCGTGGCTGGCCGCGAGCGTGATCGCCAGCCCGCCACCCATGCAGTAGCCGACCGTTCCGACGTAGTCGCCGGTTGCCTCCCCTGAGCTGAGCAGGTAGTCGACAGCGCCCCGGAGCTCCTGGGCCGCCCTGGCTTGGTCCAGCTCCATCAACGCCTTGCCTGCTTCGTCGGGCTCGTGGAGCCCGATCACCCGGCCGTGGTAGAGATCGGGAACCAGAGCAGCGAACCCGGCCTCGGCGAAACGGTCGGCAGTGCGTTTGATCTGATCAGTGAGCCCCCACCACTCCTGAACCACCACCAGTCCCGAACCGGGACCGGACGAAGGTACGCTCAGGTACCCGGTGGAAGGGCTGCCGTTACTGGGGAATTCGACCATCCGACCGGCCATCACGCTTCCCTCCGCACCCACACTTTGCTCGGGCCCTTCGCCACTGACCTCAACAATAGTCAGAACTCGGGCGCCGTCAACTCCCCGGCTGCGCCTCGCTGGGCTGGGCGCAGGTCCCGCAGCAGCAGCCGGGGCCGGCGCCGGCCCCGCCAGGAATCCACCTCAAGCTCGAAGAGGGCATCTATCCGCCGACCTGCTGGGAGATGAGCCCGGAGATGCGGTCGGCTGAAGCTGATGGCCTCGGCGCTCCCCCCAGCATCAGCGAGGATCACCTTGAGGTGGCCGCCGCTCTGGCCGAGGGGCTCGGTTCGGACCACGGTGAGGTCGTTGGCGCAGAGCAAGACCGCGGGGTTGCCGATGCCGCAGGGCTGGAGAAGGAGCAGCTCTTCGGCCAGGCCCAGTCCGCACTCCCCAAGCCCCACCTCGGCATCGACCTGAAAGGCCCGCACTGGCGAGCGGTCGCCGAGCTGTTCCCGGACCGCCACCGCGAGCCTGGCGGCAAACTCCGCGGCGTCCGCTGATCTGGGGGGCAGACTGAAACCACCGGCGGAAAGGTGGCCCCCGTAACTGAGGAGATGGTCCGAGCACTCCTGGAGGGCCTGCACCACATTGAGCCCGGGAACGCCTCGGGCCGAGCCCCTCCACACCTCGCCAGTCTGGCTGTAGATGAATGCAGGGCGGCCAAACTCCTCGGCGAGCCTCCCTGCCACCAGTCCCACCACTCCCGGGATGATCTCCGCACAACCGAGCACGATCACCGGGAGCTCATCCGCCATCTCCGCCACCTCGGCTCTGGCCCGAGTCAGCGCCGCTGCCAGTGAAGCCCGGCGGGTCTGATTGAGCGCCTCCAGCCGGGCCGCGACCTCCCGGGCCTCCTGGAGGTCATCAGCGAGGCAGCAGCTGAGCGCCAGCCAGGGGTCGTCCATCCGGCCGGCGGCATTGATCCGGGGGGCCAGACCGAACCCCAGGTCTCCACTTGTCGGCGGCCCATCCGCCCCGGCGACCTTGGCCAGCTGGAGCAGCCCTTGGGGCGCGTGCGCCGACCAGGCGCGCAGTCCCTGGCGCACCAGCCAGCGGTTCTCGTCCTGGAGCGGCATCATGTCGGCCACCGTGCCCAGCGCCACCAGCGGCAGCTGAGCCGACGCTGTTCCCTCGGGGAGGAGCCGGGCCGCCTCGAGGGCCCGCACCAGCTTGTAGGCGACCCCCACCCCCGCCAAGCCCTTGAACGGGTAGCGGTCGTCGGGCCGCTGCGGATTGATCAGGGCATCGGCGGGAGCCAGCTCGACGCCCCCGCCAGCGGCGGCGGCATTGGGCAGGTGGTGGTCCGTGATGATCAGCTGGAGCCCCTCCGGCCGCGAGCGGGCAACTTCCACCGCCGTGGTCCCGCAATCCACCGTGATCACCAGGGAGGCACCCTTCTGGCGCAGCTCCAGCAGCGCCTCCGAATTGAGGCCGTAGCCCTCACTCTGCCGCTGGGGGATGTAGGCAATCGGATCGTTTCCCGCCGCCCTCAGTGATCGGACCAAAAGAGCACAGGCGGTGACCCCGTCCGCGTCGTAGTCCCCGTAGATGGCGATCAGCTGGTCACCCCGGAGCGCCGTCCCGACCAGCTCGACCGCCCGCGCCATGTCGGTGAGCAGCAGCGAGTCGAACTCCTCGCCGTCGGCAACGGCGGCGGCACGCGAGAGCGCCGCCGTGCCTCCGCGCGCGCGAGCTACTCGCTCGAATGCGGACTCACTCCACTCCACACCCGGAACGGGAAGGGTCCACTGCCGGACGGCGCGCTTCACCTCAGGCTCGAGAGGGTCGCGCGAATCGCCGGGGGGTAGGGATCACCGGCCACCGATTCTAGCCCGCCGCGGTCAGTGCTTCAGAGAGGACACTTGACAGAGTGAGCCCGCGTCCACCGCGCCCCCCAGCTACACCTGAGGAGACGGAAGCCAAGCTAGAGCGGCGCCGTCGCAGCCTCCGGGTGTCCACCTTCTGCCTGCATGCCTTGACCTGGATCCTGGCTACCTTCTACGCCACCGACTACCTGCCTGCCCTCTTCGTTCGGGCCACCGTCGGGGTGAACCAGGCGGCGCTGCCCCAGTACCTGGCGGGCTATCTCCTCCTGGGGGTGATCTGCTTGGTCCTGGCGATCGCCTTCGGCTGCTACTACGGCCCCCACATCAAAGCCAGCCGCTACTCCTGGCGCTGGTACGTCTTCCCGGTGGCGCTGGCGTTGCTGCTCATTCCCGCCCAGGGGTCCAACGAGCTGCTGACCCGGGCCGTCGAGGCGGCGTGTTTGATCCCGGGGATCGCGCTGGGGGGAGCCCTCAGCCAGCCGTGGCGGAGGCGACGGCGGCCGGCGCGAGATCGCGTGGCCGCGCCGTGACCGGCCGGTAGAGGGTGTCCCGCTCCCGAGGCGTCCGTCCGGCTCCGCGGATGGCGGCCTCGATCTCCGCGGGATCAAGGTTCTGGCCGTGGTCCGCTCCGCTCATCCTGGTGATCGACTCCTCCATCAGGGTTCCCCCGAAATCGTTGGCCCCGTAGCGCAGCGATTCCGCGACTCCGTCCTTACCCAGCTTGACCCAGCTGGTCTGGATGTTGGGGATGTCGCTGCCGAAGTAGAGCCGACAGAAGGCGGTGAATCGCAACGAGTCCGCGAGCGTGAGCGGCTGACGGATGCCGAAGTACTTGCCCAGGGTGTTGTGCTGGACCTGGAAAGGCAAGAGCACGAACTCACTGATGCCGCCGGTCTCGCGCTGGAGGTTGCGGATCACCTCCAGGTGCTGGAGGCGGTGCCAGGGGGTCTCGATGTGGCCGTACATGATTGTGGAGGTGGTCCGGATCCCCACCTGGTGCGCGGTCCTGACGATCTCCACCCACTCAGCGCTGGTGAGCTTCTCCGGGCAGAGAATGCGGCGCACCTCCTCGACCAGGATCTCCGCTGCGGTGCCGGGCAGCGTCCCCAGGCCCGCGTCTTTCAGCTGGCGGAGGACGTCCGCCACCGATCTGCCAGATTCCTGCGAGATGTAGCGGATCTCCTCGGGGGAGAGGGCGTGCAGGTGCAGCGTCGGCCAGCGCTCCTTGATCTCCCGGAAGAGCTGGTCGTAGAAGGCGAGATCCAGCTCCGGGGTGAGTCCCGACTGCATGCAGATCTCGGTGGCACCGCGGGCGACCGCGTCCTCGAGCTTGGCGAAGACGGTGTCGTGGTCGTGGAAATAGGCGCCCTTGGCGTTGATCGAACTTCGGCGGAAGCCGCAGAAGGAACAGCTGCCGACGCAGACGTTGCTGATGTTCACGTTGCGGTTGACGACATAGGTCACGGTGTCCCCGACCAGCTCCTGGCGCAGTCGGTCGGCAGCGGGCTGGAGGTCCGCCAGCGAGTCCTGATACACGGGGAGCCGCTCCTGCAGGTGGTAGCCGAGCGTCTTCGCCTTGGCTCCAAGTTCAGCCTCGCTGGGCCAGTCGAAGGCCGGGCTGACCGAGTCCCCGTCCTGGGAGATTCCGCCCAGGTCGGTAGCGCCGGCCTCGACCAGGGTCGGCCAGTTCTGGAAGTTGAGGTTGGGTGGGACCTGTACCGCGACCTCAATGGGGAGAATCTCCCGGGCCAGCTCCACCGTCGCCAAAACCGTCGCTGGGTCCGGGGCCAGCTGGTCAGCCATCGGGGTGTTGGGCTTGGGAACGAAGTTCTGGACGATCACCTCTTGGATGTGGTGGTGCCGAAGGTGGCAGTCCCGGATCAGCTCCAGAGCGTGGCGCCGATCGGCCTCGCTCTCGCCGATGCCGACCAGGATTCCCGTGGTGAAGGGAATGCCCAGCTCTCCCGCCCAGTTCAGATGGGCAAGCCGCTCCTGGTAGCGCTTGCCACCGCCCATGCCGTGCGCCCGGATTTGATCCGTGCCGGTCTCGAGCATGAGGCCCATGGAGGCGTTCCAGGGCTGGAGCCGGACCAGGCTTGCTCTGGAGAGCAACCCCACATTGGTGTGCGGCAGCAGGCCTTGGTGCATCGCCCGGCGGCAGATCTCCACCACCAGATCGACGAAGGCGTCCTCGCTGGCGATCCCCAGGTCCGGGAGCCGCCAGGGCTGCTCCCCGGCCATGATCAGGACCTCCCGGCACTGCAGGAGGTGCGCCTGGTCCAGCTGGAGGTCCACCTCGGCGAGGCTGATGAGTCCGCCATCGTCCCGCCGGTATTCGCAATAACCGCAACGCCGAAAACAGCGGTAGGTGACGTCGACGGTATAGCTGCGGCTGAAGGTCAGATAGTCCCTGTGGTACTCCGGCTGGTGCCGGGTGGCGACGCCGGGCTGGACGGGGACGATCGCCTCATAGGCCATGGTTCAGATTATGCGACCAGGCCCCGGACTGGGCCTCAGACTCGGATCGGGACCAGCAGGTTGGGGAAGGTGACCCCGTACTTCTCGACGTAGGTGTCCAGCGCCAGCAGCAGCTGCTGCTGGAAGGCGAGCCGCTCAACCAGGTCGGACGGCGAGGCCCGGTTGGACTCGCCGGTGAGGTGGCGCTGGATCCAGGGGGGCACCGTTGAGACCAGGTGGGTGGTGCCGCCGGTCAGGATGACCGTCTCCGGGCGACTGTCCTCGACGCGCAAGCCGACCCGCAGCAGGATCCCGGTGCGGTTCGCCAGGGCCCAGATCCGCTCCCAGTGACCGGCCTCCTGGCGGAGCCGGTCGGGGCGGGTGTAGCGGATGGCCGGGTCGTTGATGATGCTCATGTCGGAGTCACCCCAGCGCACCAGCCGCTCCACCACCGGCTCGTCGAGGTCGCGGGAGACCCACATCACCAAGGAAGCACAGCGATTGTCGAGGTCGGGGGGGAGCACTTGGGTGCCCTGCTTCATGGCCATCGTCAAGACTTCGACGATGCTGGCGTGACGCAGGCAGTAGGCCCGCCCAGCCACCACTTTGAGGTGCTCCTGACAGGCGACCCAGGAGCAATCCACCGCCCGGCGGTCTCGGTAGAGGCAGCGGAATGCCTCTTGGATTTCGCAGCCCGACTGGTCGCATCCGCCACCTTCGGCCTCGCCGTAGCGGTCAGGGATCTCCACTTCCGCCGTCGGCTTGGACCGATTGGCCATACTTCAGCGCCTCCCTGGGCGAAATTTCGGCGACCCGCTGTCCCCGGGGACGGGGCCACCGACCGCAATCGCACTCGCAGTGCCAACTTGGGGCGAAGATAGCAGAGCAACTCGAGCTGGGCAAGGGATTTGCGCCCAGATTCAGGCTTTGTGACAGCTCCGTTAGGGGGCGCCCTCAGTCCAACTGGCGATAGGCGGGAAGGGTCATGAATGGCACGAACTCGGCCGCCAGGGCGACCTCGGTGAAGAGCCGACCCGCCTCCCGATAATCGCCGCCCAATTCCGCCACCACCTCGGCCGCGATCGCCAGCACCTGCTCACGAGCAATCCGCTGGTGATGGGTCCACTGCCAGATCTGCGAGCGGGAGATCTCGGCGGTGGCGGCATCCTCCATCAAGTTGTTGATGGCCGCCGCCCCCACGCCATGGAGCCAAGAGCCGAGGTACTGGATCCCCACCGAGACGTTGAGCCTCACCCCGGCTTCGGTGATCTCCCCCGGGGTGGCGGGAACGTTGAGCAACTCGGCTGCGGTCACCGTCACCTCGTCGCGGAGGCGGCCGACCTGATGGGGCTGGTCGCCTAGCACCTGGTCGAAGACCTCCCGGGCCACCGGGACCAGATCGGGGTGGGCGACCCAGGTCCCATCGAAGCCGTCGCCGGCCTCGCGAAGCTTGTCCTCGCGCACTTTTTCCAGGGCCAGCTGGTTGAGGGCTGCGTCGCGGCGGCTCGGTACAAACGCCGCCATCCCGCCGATGGCGTGGGCCTGACGGCGATGGCAGGTCTTGACCAGCAGTTCGGTGTAGGCCCGCATGAAAGGCACGGTCATGACCACCGAGCCCCGATCGGGGAGGATGAACCTGGGGTCGTCGCAGAACTTCTTGATAATCGAGAACATGTAATCCCACCGACCGGCATTCAGACCCGACGAGCGCTCCCGGAGCTCGTAGAGGATCTCCTCCATCTCGAATGCGGCGAGCACCGTCTCGATCAACACAGTCGCTCGGATCGCGCCCGGCGCCATGCCCAACTGCTCCTCGGCGAGCTGGCACGCCCGGTTCCAGAGCCGAGCCTCGAGATGGCTCTCTAGCTTCGGGAGGTAGAGATACGGACCTGAACCATTGGCCAAGAGCCGGTTTCCGCAGTGGAAGGCGAAGAGGCCAAAGTCGAAGAAGCTGGCCGATACCGGCTCCCCGTCGATCAGCAGATGCTTCTCAGGGAGGTGCCAACCCCTCGGCCGTACCATCAGGGTCGCTGTCCGGGGATCGAGCTGATAGTGCTTGCCGCCTGAGTCCATGGCGATGGTCCCCTCGACAGCGTCGATCAGGTTGGCCTGGCCCTCCAGGCAGTTGGCCCAGGTGGGCGAGTTGGCGTCCTCGAAATCGGCCATGAAGACGCTGGCACCCGAGTTGAGGGCGTTGATCATCATCTTGCGCTCCACCGGACCAGTGATCTCCACCCGGCGGTCGGCCAGGTCGGCTGGGGCCGGGGCCACCGTCCAACTCGAGTCCTCCCGGGTCGACCTTGTCTCAGCCAGGAAGTCGGGCAGTTGACCGCGGTCCAGCTGCGCTTGCCGAACTGCGCGGGCCGCCAACAGCTCCGCCCGTCGAGGCCCGAGCTCCCGCTGCAGATGGGCAACCAGCCCCAGGGCCGCAGGGGTGAGAACGCGCTCCCCCGCCGCGCCCCCGTCGCGGAGCACTTCGACTCCCCTCGGGGCAGAGTCGGAGGGGGAACTCACGCGGCCGGCGTCGTCTCGAACTGGGCCTCCTCGGTCGAGCCCTGCAGCGCCAGGGTCGCACTCTCACCGGCGGTGACCGTCTCCAGCACCGAGTCGAAGTACCCCGCGCCCACCTCGGACTGGTGCCGGGTCGAGGTGTACCCCTGCTGCTCCAATTCGAACTCTCGCTGCTGCAGCCGCACGTAGGCGCTCATGCCCTCCTCCGCATAGCCCTTGGCCAGCTCGAACATCGAGCTGTTGGCGACGTGGAAGCCAGCCAGGGTGACGAACTGGAAGCGGTAGCCCAGTTCCCCCAGACGCCACTGGAAGTTGGCCACCTCGGAATCGCTGAGGTGCTTCTTCCAGTTGAAGGACGGCGAACAGTTGTAGGCCAGGATCTTGCCGGGAAACTTGGCGTGGATCGCCTCCGCGAACTGGGCCGCCTCCTCGATATTGGGAGTTGAGGTTTCGAACCACAGAGCATCGACCAAGGGCGCGAAGGCGAGCCCCCGGGCGATCACCGGATCGATGCCGGGACGGACCCGGTAGAACCCCTCCGAGGTGCGCTCCCCAGTCAGGAAGGGCTGGTCGCGGGGATCGATGTCGCTGGTCAGCAAGGTGGCGCTCAGGGCGTCGGTCCTGGCCACCAGCAGAGTGGGGACCTCGAGCACATCGCTGGCCAGCCGGGCCGCGACCAAAGTACGCTCGAATTGGCTGGTCGGAACCAAGACCTTCCCGCCCAGATGGCCGCACTTCTTCTCGGAAGCCAGCTGGTCCTCGAAGTGGACGCCCGAGACCCCGTTCTCGATCATTGACTTCATCAGTTCGAAGGCGTGCAGGGGACCCCCGAAGCCAGCCTCGGCGTCGGCTACGATCGGGACCACCCAGTCGCCGTCGTGATGACCGTCGGCCCAGGCGATCTGGTCTGCCCGCAGCATCGCGTTGTTAAGGCGGCGGGCCAACGCCGGGGCGCTATTGGCGGGATAGAGGCTCTGGTCGGGATAGGTCTCCCCGGAGAGGTTGGCATCCGCGGCCACCTGCCAGCCGGAGAGGTAGATCGCCTTCAGGCCCGCCTTGACCATCTGGACCGCCTGCTGGCCTGTGAGTGCGCCCAGGGCGGGGACGTAGCCGGAGGTGGTCAACATCTCGAAAAGCCGTTCGGCGCCCCGGCGGGCCAGGGTGTGCTCCACATGAATCGAACCGCGGAGTCGGACCACCTCCGCGGCGGAGTACGGCCGGGTCACGTCCCGCCAGCGGTCACTCTCCCATCCGCGCTGAACCTGCGTCGTGGGGTCGGGGTCCTTGCCGTTCGGGTGACCCGGGGTGGGTGTCATGAGCTACTGCCTCCTATCGGGGTGCGTTTCGGATAACGTGAAATGGAGAAATCCATTTCAGTGGGACCGCTGGCTACCGGGCTCTTGAAGCTCCGCTACCAATGGCGCGGTGTGGGGCGGCTGGGATCGGTCCCTTCTGCTCGGTAAGGTCGAACCGTCGTCCATCGCAAGATCCTAGGGGTGGAGCCCAAAACTGTCAAGAACCCTGCCCCGGGCGCGCTCCTGAACGGTGAGCGCGATGAAGGTGGAAGTTGAACCTCGGAGAACTCCGTCGGTGATCGAGGGCTAACCAACCGGCAACTCCCGGCCCGGCCGGGATCGAGGGCGACCCTGCCCGCGTCTTCCCCGTGCCATGGCTGATGTTTTTGCGCGTCAGCTGCTGTTGCGCCCCAGTTCGCTAGTGACCGCGATGTCCACTTTGCGGTTGTCTCCTCATCTCCCAGTCAGCTGGCGGCACCGTGGCGAATCGTCAGCAGTGGCCCCTCAATCCGGGTGCTCGCATCTAGCGACTGTCGGTCAACACTGGAAGCGGCCCAGGATGTGCGTAACAGTGGCGCGTGGCGCTTCCGAGAACTGGCACCACCGGCTCCCACGGGTGGCCCCATCTGTCGTTACGCGGCTTCCGCAATGGCGCCGTTGAATTCGCTCACCGGACCACTGCGCCACCTTTCGCCGTGAGATTGGGCGCTCGGAATCGATCCGCCGCAGCACGGCCGGAACGCCGGAGGGTTGCTGCTGCTCTTGGCGATCGCCTTGGTCCTGGTGGTGGTTGGGATTCGGGGGGTGACACGTCGCGATATCCGCTCCGCCTGACGAACCGCGGATGGACGCGACGGGACCTGATCCTCAAGACCATCAGGTGGCGTGCGGCAGCGCGGAAAAGCCCGTGCGCGCTCCAAGTCTTTGAACCGACAGGCAGCCACGATCGTCCCCAGTTACCCGCGATTCGCGGTGGCGTTGAGCAGCGGCGAACGACAGTCGACGAGCGGCGAACGAACCTTCCGATTCAAGCACGTTTAACAGTGCGCGTCCGACGGCGAGGACGGACGGTGCCCTGTCCGTCGCGCGCCACCACGCTGATCGACCCATCCGGCTCCAGCTCCACCCGCGCGGTCTCCGACACGTCGGCGACCCCGTGCTCCCGGAGCGCTTCGTCGGCGTCCTGCAGATCGAGTCCCTGGCTGCTCAGGGCGCCCGGGTTCCAGCGCCCGCCGGAAGCCAGTACTGTTGCTGGCGGCTGCAACAAGCGGCGCAGAAAGGGACTGCGCAGCCGACCTTGACCGACGGTCCAGTTGAGCACCAACAGCGTACCGATGATGAGCAGTCCACCAAAGAGCGAAGAGTCGGGGCCCGTCATCGCGGGCTGGACCGCGTTGGCAACCAGCAACACCAAGACCAGGTCGAAGACGGTCATCTGCCCGAGTTCCCGTTTGCCGAAGATCCGCAGGCCGGCCACCAGCACTAGGTAGACCGTCAAGCAGCGTATGACGAGATCCCAGGGCGGGATCGCGAGCGTCGTTAGGTCCATGGCAACTCTCCGGTGGTGCGGGCGGACTGAGCCGGTCGCGCCGAGAGGCGCGGACCAAAAGATGATCACAGCCCCAGCCGATCCATGCCCACTTGGAGAGCCCGCGCTCCCCGGCGCCGAATCGGAGGACGGCCCTGTACCGCGGCCAGTTGTAACCCGGAGCGATACACCTCAGCCTGACTCGCGGGGAGCAGATGGAGGCGGATCTGTTCAAGACGGAGGGCAGGCGAAGACGGCTGCTCGGGGAACCCGCCCTGGCCTACAGTCCGAGGTGCCGCAGAAGTCCCGTGACCTGGGAGAGGATCTGCGGAATTGGAGGCGGTAGCTGCACCGGAGTCGGGAACGATGACGGCGACGGAGTCGGAGCAGGAAGGTGACCGGTCTCGGGTGACGGGGCGTCCGGAGCGGCGCCCTCCGGTGGTTGGAGAGCGGGTTGGGAAGAACCCAGCAAGGCCGCGGTCGAGGTCGGTTGGCCCCCCGCTGGGGCGGGACTCACCGGAGCCAGCACAGGAAAATTGGGAGGAGAGTAGCTCCGCGGCGGCGAGGTGTGTCGGGCGGGCTGGGGCTGGCTGGCACGGCTCGGAGCGGGAGTTCTGATCTCCGCCGGGTGACTGAGGCCCACCACCAGGATGGCTCCGGCTGCTCCCGCCGCCGCGGTCGGGCCCCCCAGACCTGGCAGGACTCGAGTGAAGAATCCGAACGCCTGGGACACCAGCGGGACCTGACAGAGGATGGCACCCAGCCCAACTACCGGCCAGAGCTCGCCAACGGAGACGTTGAGGAAGGCACGGACAACCTTGGGGTCGAGTTGGGTCCCAGAAACGCGCACCAGCTCTTCTCGAGCTTGGGCGACGCTTACCGGCCGTCGGTAGGGACGGGGAGCAGTGATCACCTCGAAGACGTCAGCGACGGCGACTATCCGCCCCCCCTTGGAGATCTGCGTGGCTCGCAACCCGGCGGGGTAGCCGCTGCCGTCGAACCACTCGTGGTGCTGCGCGACCGCCTCACCCCAGATTCCGAGCCAGGGCAGAATCGGCGCCGCGATCTGCGCTCCCGCGGCCGGGTGACGGCGCAGGACCGCCCACTCCCGAGGGTCGGGTTTGGCCGGCTTATTGAGGATCTTGGCCGACACTTTCAGCTTGCCGATGTCGTGCAGGAGCGCCGCCCACCTCAGCCTGGCCCGATCAGCTTCCGGCAGATGGAGTTCCCTCGAGATCATGTCGGTGAGCACCTGGACCCGCTCGGAGTGGCCCCGAGTGGCCCGGTCATGGACGCTTAGAGCAACGGTCAGCTCCAGGACGGTTTGGGCCGCCTGCACATCGGCGCTGCTACCGTCCTGCCCCAGCGCCTCCAGCTGCCTCAGGATCTGGTTCGGCCGGGCCGCGCGGCGCGCCACTGCGAACCGGGCCGGGGCATGGTCGGGAAACAGCAGCGACAGCTGGAGCAGTGCCGCCAGCGGCAGAAGCTGGCGGGTCGCCCGCTCCGTAACGAACAGCGAAGCCAGACCGGCGAGGGAGATCAGCAGCCACCAAAGGAGGAGCTCTACAAGGGGCTCAGGCCGGCTCCAGGCTGTAGCCAGCTCCGCCACCACCCAGAGCCCCACCGCGACCGGGGTGACGAAGACGAACGCACGCAGCCCGAAACTCAGCAGAGGGCGGCTCCTCCACTCCGTCGTCGCCTGGCGCCGCGGCTTCCGGTTCTGAGGCACCCGTGCGAACTCCTGCCCAAAGGATCTGCTGGCTCATCTGCGAGTGTCCCGCCGGTAGATCACTTCGTGATGACGAGACGGCCACGGAAAAGTGCATCGGCCGGGTCGTCTCGGCGCGGTGAGGCGGGGTCAGGCCGGAGGCGGAGGGCGCCGACCGCCTCGGCGTCGGGTCGAGGGTTCAGGCAGGCTCTTGCCGCAGGCGGAGCAGAAGCGAGAATCCTCCGGGTTGGCCCGTCCGCAACTGGGGCACACCCCCGGAGGTGGCGGAGGTGGCGTCTCGGGGGGGATCGTGACCGGTACCCCCGCAGCCGGTGGCTCGGCCGCCCCGCCCTGGCGCGGCGCATGCTCCTGCCAGAGCAGCCAGTGGGCTACCCCTCCGAGACCGATCAGGATCGCCAGAGCCAGAGAGATCCAGAGGAACGCTCCTCCGTAGACCAGCGAACCCGTGGTCGAGCTCATCCAGGTGAGCCGGGCGGCGACGTTCACCACCGTGAAGATCAGTACGGCGAAGGCGAGTGCTGCGCTGATCAGGCTCCGGTAGCCGAATCCCAGCCCGACCCCGAGCCGGGCCACCCGGGTCGCCTCCCACAACACCAGGAGCGCGACCAGCACCCCGGCCGCAGTTCCAGCTCCACCCCAACCATAGGTCTGTCCCGAGCAGAAAACTGCGCTGGTGTGGAATGCACCGGGGGAAATCCGCGGGGAACCAGGCTGAAACGGGGTGATGATTGGCGTCAGGCAGGACTGGGACCAGGGCAAGAAGAGATCGACGAAATAGAGGAACGCCAGCGCCGCCAGGACCCCTCCCTCGGCCGCCCAGCGGGTGCCTCTGCGGGTGATGCTCATCGAACCTACCTCCATCCGCTCCCCGGGGCAACATACACACAAAGTGGCGCTTTTGCGCCACGCTCAATGCCGGAAGTGGCGCCGACCGGTCGCCACCAGCGCCATCCCGGCGGCCTCCGCCGCCGCCAGCACCTGCGGATCGCGCACCGAGCCGCCGGGATGGATGGCGGCGGTTACCCCGGCTCGAGCCGCGATCTCCAGGCCATCAGGCATCGGGAAGTAGGCATCCGAGGCCAGTACCGTACCCTGCGCGAGATCGCCGGCCCGGCTCACCGCCAACTCCACCGCCTCAACCCGCGACATCTGGCCTGCTCCGATTCCCACGGCACGGTCGTCGCGGCAGAGCACTATGGCGTTGGACTTCACCGCGCGCACGATGCGCCAGGCCAGGTGGAGCTGGCGCCACTCGACTTCGGTGGGCTGGCGTTGGGATACCACCTGGAACTCCCCGTCTTCGTCCCGAGCAGGATCCGGCCGTTGGACGAGTAGCCCCCCGTCGACACTGCGCACTTCCAAGGTGCCTGGGTTCTCGGAATCCGGCAGGGACGCCGTCAGCACCCGAAGCCGGGTGCGGCCCTTCAACAGCGCCAGAGCCGCAGGAGTCGCTGCGGGAGCGATCACCAACTCCAGGAAGTGCTTGGCGAGCTCCCCTGCCACCTCCTCGTCGAGGGTGGAGTTGAGGGCGACAATGCCGCCGTAGGCGGAGCGGGGATCACAGTCATAGGCGTGTTGGAAGGCGGTGGCGGCGGTCGGGGCCACCGCCGCCCCACAGGGGTTGGTGTGCTTGACCACCACAGCCGCGACGCCGTCGAGGCCCCGGACCAGTCTCCAGGCGGCGTCGGCGTCCAACCAGTTGGTGTAGGAGAGCTCGCCACCCTGAAGCTGCGCGGCCGTTGCCAGCCCAGACGGCTGGGTTCCCGTCTGGTAGAGAGCTCCCGGCTGGTGAGGGTTCTCCCCGTATCGAAGCGGTTGGCGCAGCAAGCCACCAAGGGCAAGATGGGTCGGCCAGCCGGTCTGGGTCGGGCCGGCCGCCTGAGCCAGGTAGTCAGCCACCAGGGCGTCATAGCTGGAGACCAGCTGAAAGGCAGCGGCCGCCAAGCGCTGGCGCGAGTCCGGGCTCAAGCCGCCGGCCGCCATCTCGGCCAGCACCCACTGGTACTGGTCAGGTGACGACACCACCCCGACACTTGCGAAATTCTTGGCCGCCGCCCGCAGGAGGGTCGGTCCCCCGATATCGATCGCCTCCAGAACGGTCGGGGCGGCGGCGCCACCCGCCACCACCTTGGCGAACGGATACAGGTTAACCACCACCAGGTCGATCGGTTGGAAGCCGAGCCGGGCCAGGGTCGCCAGGTCGTCTGGACGGTCGCGACGGGCCAGAATACCTGCGTGAATCGCCGGGTGTAGGGTTTTGACCCTTCCCTCCAGCATCTCCTCCACCCCGGTTACCGTCGCAACTGGGGTAACCGGTAGACCTGCCGCTCGCAAAGCTTGCTCAGTGCCCCCGGTCGCGATCAGCTCGAATCCGAGCTGGTTCAGACCGTGGGCAAACTCTGGGAGATGGGCCTTGTCGTCCACCCCCAGCAGGGCGCGGAGAGCGCTCACGAGCCTAGCTCCAGCTGGGTCACCCGGCGTCCGTTCACCCGCAGCTGACCCCGGGCCAGCAGCGCAATCGCGTGGGGAAAGATCCGCCACTCTTCTTCGTGGATCCGCTGGGTCAGGGTCTCCACAGTGTCGTCGTCCCGGACCGGCACCGCCGCCTGGATCACGATCGGGCCGCCGTCCAGGAAGTCCTCGTCGACGAGGTGCACTGTGCAGCCGGTCAGCTTGACGCCATGGTCGAGCGCCGCCTGGACCGCGCTCATGGTTCCCGCGAACGCTGGCAAGAGACTGTTGTGGAGATTGAGCACGCGGCCGGGGAAGGCGCGGAGCAGGGACTTGGTGAGAATCCGGTCGTAGCCGGCCAGCGCCAGTATCGAGGCTCCCTCGCCGAGCAGCCAGGATGCCATGGCTTGGTCCCTCGCCTCCAGGTCGCCAGAGAAGGTGGAGGCCGGAAAGGACCGGCTGGGGGTACCGGCCTGGTCGGCAACAGCCAGAGCCGGGCAGCTGGGACGGTTGCTAGCGACACCCGCCACGCGGACCGGGAAATCCTGGGTCTCACAGGCTTCCAAGATCGCTCGGAGGTTGGTCCCGGCACCGGAGACCAGCACGCCGACTCCGACCCGCGATCCCTTCGGCGCTGGCGGGCTCAGCGCCAGAGCACCCGGTCGGGGCCCTGGCGCTCGCGCACCTCGCCGATCTCAAAGAAGCCGAATTCCGGGAGCCCTGTCGCAACTCCCACAGTGTCCTGGGGAACGATGGCGATCATTCCCACCCCCATATTGAACGAATGCCACATCTCGTCCTCGGGGATGTCGCCCAGCTCCTGGAGGGCACCGAAGAGGGGGGGGATTTGCCAGCTCTGGCGGTCCACTACCCCCGCCAAACCGTCAGACAGAACCCGCGGCAGGTTCTCGATGATCCCGCCTCCAGTGATGTGCGCCAGGGCGTGCACCTCGCCGAGCGCCCGAAGGGCCCGCACCGGCGCTAGGTAGGAGGCGTGGACCGCCAGCAGCATGTCTCCGATCGGGTCGGAGGTACCCGGGAGCTGGGTGTCGTATTCGAGTTCGCGCTCCGCCAGCAGGTGGCGCACGAGTGAGTAGCCGTTGGTGTGCAGTCCGGTCGAGGGAAGGGCCAGCAGCCGGTCGCCGGCCCTGACGCGGGCGGGGCCGAGGATCACCGCCTCGGAGGTGATGCCCACCAAGAACCCGGCCAAGTCGTAGTCGCCGATGCCGTATACCCCTGGCATCTCGGCGGTCTCCCCGCCGACCAAGGAGCATCCGTTGTCCCGGCAGGCCTCCACCATCCCCTCGGCCAGCTGCTCTAGGACAGTGGTTTCGATCCGACCGCTGGCAAAGTAGTCGAGGAAGAAGAGGGGATCGGCTCCGGTGGTGAGGACGTCGTTGACACAGTGGTTGACGATATCCTGGCCGATGCCGCGATGGCGACCCATCGCGACCGCCACCTTGGACTTGGTCCCGACCGAATCGGTCGAGCTGACCAGGACCGCATCGGCCGGCAGGTTCTCACCGAGCTTCCAAACCGCGGCAAAGGGGCCGATCCCCTCCAGGACCGAGGCGGTGTGGGTGGTCGCCGCCAAGGCGGCGACCCGCGCCACCGCGGCGTGGGCGCGACCGCGGTCAACCCCGGCGTCCACGTACCTGCTCACCTCAATGCCCGCTCCCAGTCTCCCGGTCAGCCTTCCAGGGCCAACTTGTCCATCTCCAGCTGCTGGGGAACCTGGACCGGATAGGCGCCGTCGAGGCAGGCGAAACAGAAGCCCGACCCGCTGGCGCCCGCCCGCAGCGCCTGTCGCAGGCCTCGCAGGCTGAGGTAGGCCAGGGAGTCGGCCCCGATCAGATCACGAACCTCCTCCAGGGTGCGGCCAGCAGCGATCAGCTCGCTCCGGCTGGCGATGTCTATCCCCATGAAACAGGGGAAGCGGATCGGCGGGGAGGCGACCCGCATGTGCACCTCTAGCGCTCCCGCGCGCCGCAGCGCCTCGACGATCTGGCGGGAGGTCGAGCCCCGGACAATGGAGTCATCGACCAGGATCACCCGCTTCCCCTCCAGCACATGGCGCATGGGGTTGAACTTGAGCCGGATCCCAGCGTCGCGCATGCCCTGCTCAGGCTGCAGGAAGGTGCGATTGATGTAGCGGGACTTCATCATCCCCTCCGCGAACGGGACTCGACTCTCCTCGGCGTACCCGATCGCCGCCGGTGTTCCCGAGTCCGGCAAAGGGATCACCAGGTCAGCCACCACCGGCGCCTCCTGGGCCAGCCGCACTCCCATGGCGCGCCGCGCCTCATAGAGGCTGCGTTCCTGCAGCACCGAGTCCGGCCTGGCGAAGTAGATGAACTCGAATGAGCACATGGCAGGCTGGCGACGCACCCCGAAGCTGGCGCTGCGGATGCCGTCCTTATCGATGGTCACGATCTCGCCGGGCCGCACCTCCCGAACCAGCTTGGCCCCAACCACGTCGAGGGCGCAGGTCTCGCTGGCGATGATGTAGCCGTCGCCGCCGGGGGCGTCGCGGGCCCCCAGGCGCCCAATGCAGAGCGGCCGGATTCCCAGCTCGTCTCGGGCTGCGACCAGGCTGTCCCTGGTGATGAACCCCAACGAGTAGGCGCCTTGGGCGCGGGGCAGGGCCCGCTGGAGGACCACCTCCAATCGCTCCCCGGGGGTGCGGGCCAGGAGGGTCGCCAGCACCTCGCTGTCGCTGGAGGTCTCGAACTGCTGACCCTCCTCGACCAACCCGGCGTGGAGGGCTTGGGTATTGGTCAGGTTGCCGTTGTGGGCGAGCGCCACCGGCCCCAGCTGACCGTGCTCGAAGCTGAACGGTTGGGCGTTGCTGAGCCGGGAGGAGCCCGTGGTTGAGTACCGGGTGTGCCCGATCCCGACCGGACCACGAAGTTGGCTCAGGACCTCGGCGGAGAAGACCTGGCCCACCAGACCCATGTCTCGATGGAGGTGGAGCCGCTCACCGTCCGAGACACAGATCCCGGCCGACTCCTGGCCCCGATGCTGGAGCGCGTACAGCCCCAGATAGCAGAGGTTGGCCACATCCTGGCCCGGGGCGAATACGCCGAAAATGCCGCAAGCCTCGTGCAGCTTGTCGGAGTCGCTGTCATCCACAGCGGTGGCGGCGGGTAGCTGGGCAGAGGATTCTGCCTGGGCTGTCACCTCCACAAGAATAGCTGGAATCGGAGCCTGGTCCCAGGGTCACAGCTGCCCTGAGCGCGCTCACGACCCCGAAGCGAGACCCGGCTCCAGACGGTCGGGGATCGCCCCGGACCAGGCGCGCTCCGCCGCCGCCAGGCTAATCTCGGCTATGCCCTCGACCGCGACCATCGCGCCACCGACCGCGCCGAGTTGGACAAAGTCGGTCCGATGCTCGGCGAAGAGCACCTCGGCCGCTGGCAGTCGGTCCGGGTGCAGGCTGACCAGATAGCGACCCTGCGACTCACCGAAGAGCACACCCATCTCCCACCCGAGGAGGGGGCTCTCGGGGCGGCGGAGAGGCGGCGCGATCCTAGCGCCCAGACCACCCAGAATCGCCGACTCGGCCAGGGTCACCGCCAGCCCTCCCGACGAGCAGTCGTGGGCGGAGCTCAGCAACCCCAACCCGATGGCCGTGCGCACCGCCTCGGCGGAACGCGCCTCCTGGGCCAGGTCCAGCTCGGGAGGCGTCCCCTCCAGCGATCGTTCGGCCAGACGCTGGTACTCGGATCCTCCCAGCTCCACCCCGCTGGAACCGGCTCCCGCAGGCCCCACCAGGGCCACCAGGTCACCCGCCCGGGTGAATCCGGCACCCAGCCGGAGGCTCAGTTCCGCGAGGAGTCCCACCATCCCCAGGGTGGGGGTCGGGGGTATGCCCCGGCCGTCGAACTGGTTGTAGAGGCTGACATTCCCGCTGACCACCGGGATCCCAAGACTCCGAGCCGCCTCCGCCAGACCCCCCACCGCCTCCTCCAGCTGCCACATGATCTCGGGGCGATCCGGATCGCCGAAGTTGAGGCAGTTGGTGATGCCGAGCGGCTCAGCCCCGACGCAGGCCAGGTTGCGCAGCCCCTCGGCGACCGCGATGGCGGTGGCCCGGCGTGGGTCGAGCGGCGCTGATCGATGGGCGCTGTCGACGGTGAGCGCCAGAGCATCGGATCTCCCACGGAGCCGGATGATGGCGGAGTCGCCGCCAGGTCCCAGGACGGTGTCGTCGCCGACCTGGTGGTCGTACTGCCGCCAGATCCAGCGACTCTCTCCACAGTTGGGCGACGCCAGCAGTCGCAGCCACGCCTCCCCGCCAGACCAAGGCGGCGTTCGCGCCAGGGGATCTGACGCAAGCAACGAGGCGAGCTCCGGCGGCCGCGACACCGGGTGGCGCTCCGGGAAGCCCGAGACCAGAACCGAGAGGGGAAGTGACGCCACCTCTTGGCCCTCTTCGGTGATCCGGAGCAGCGGCTCTTCGATCACCCGGCCGACGATGTCGCTGTGGAGGCCCCAGCGCGCAAATGCCTTCTGGAAGCGATCCTCGCTGCCGCGGCGGACCACCAGCACCATCCGCTCCTGAGACTCGCTGAGCATGACCTCGTAGGGGGTCATGGCACGCTCCCGGCGACTGACCCGCTCCACGGCGATCTCCAGTCCGACCCCGCCCCGGTGCGCCATCTCGGCACAGCTACTGGTGAGACCGGCCGCCCCACAGTCCTGGAGCCCGATCAGGTCCTCGTCGCCGGTAAGCTCGAGACAGGCCTCGAGCAGGCACTTCTCCAAGAAGGGGTTGCCGACCTGCACCGCCGGGCGGCGCTCCTGGGCGCCTCCGTCCAGCTGCACCGAGGCGAAGGTGGCGCCGTGAATCCCGTCCCGACCGGTGTCGGCCCCCACCAAGAGCAATGTGTTTCCCGGACCGCTGGCCCGAGCTCGCACCAGTCGGTTCCGTTCGGCGAGCCCGACGCACATGGCATTGACCAGACAGTTGTGCTGGTACGCCTCGTCGAAGTACCTCTCGCCGCCGACGGTGGGCACGCCAATGCAGTTGCCGTACCAGCCGATCCCCTCCACCACCTTGGCGAACCGTTGCCGCTGCTGGGGATCATCCAGATCCCCGAATCGGATCCCGTCCAGGAGGGCAACCGGCCGGGCCCCCATGGCGAAGACATCCCGGAGAATCCCGCCAACCCCGGTTGCCGCCCCCTGGACCGGCTCCACCGCACTTGGATGGTTGTGGGACTCGATCTTGAAGCAGCACAGGAGATCACCGCCCAGGTCCACAACCCCGGCGTTCTCGCCGGGCCCCTGGACCACCCGCTCGCCCTCGGCCGGCAGCTGGCGGAGCAGGGCCTTGGATGTCTTGTAGCTGCAGTGCTCGGACCAGAGGGCTCCGATCATCCCCAGCTCCAATCGGTTAGGGGCCCTTCCGAGCTGGTCCCGCGCCGCCCGATACTCCGCCTCGGTGAGGGCCAGCTCCCGCAGCTCACGAGCGGTCGGCACTCCGGCCCCTGCGGCCGGGGTCACCCGGGAATCCCCGCCAGCTGCCGGATCACCCCGGTGAATAGCTGGAGGCCGTCGTCCGAACCGAGCACTTCCTCGCAGGCCCTCTCCGGGTGGGGCATCATGCCCAGGACGTTGCCGCGGTCGCTGAGGATGCCGGCGATGTTCTCCAGGGAGCCGTTGGGGTTGGCCCGATCGGTGCGCTCGCCATGCTGGTCGCAGTAGCGGAACGCCACCCTGCCCTCGCCGTTGAGCTCGGCCAGGGTCTCCGAATCCGCGAAGAAACGGCCTTCGCCGTGCGAGATCGGGAGCTGCAACAGCCGACCCGGAGCAGAACCTGCCAGAAACGCCGAGTTGCGGGACTCCACCTGAAGCCAGGTCGGTTCACATCGAAACTGCAGGCTGGCATTCCGGAGCAAGGCTCCCGGCAGCAGCCCAGCCTCGCAGAGGATCTGAAAGCCGTTGCAGATGCCGAGCACCAGCCCGCCCCCGAGGGCGTGCTCCTGAACGGCCTCCATCAAGGGCGCAAATCGGGCGATCGCCCCGGCCCGCAGGTAGTCGCCATAGGCGAAGCCGCCGGGCAGGATGACCACCTCGCAGCCACGAAGATCGCGGTCGGCGTGCCAAAGCGACACCGCCTCGGCCCCGGCCAGACGTACCGCGTGGGCACAGTCCCGGTCACTCCAGGTGCCCGGGAAGACTGCGATCCCGAAGCGGACGCTCAAGGGTCGGGGACCGCCCGCAGCTGAAATCGATACTCCTCGATAACCCCGTTGCAGAGGAGCCGCCGGCACATCTCGTCGACCCTTGACCGGGCCGCCTCCAGGTCCAACTCCACCAGCTCCAGATTGATGAATTTTCCGACCCGAGCCGAGCCCACCTCGGGAAACCCCAGCGTGTGCAGGGCATCCTTGACCACCAACCCCTGGGGGTCGTTGACCACCTCCTTGAGGCTGACCACCACCTCGGCTACAAAGCGCTGCCGGTGATCCGTCTCGAGGCCTCCAGATAGCGGTCGCGGGTCTCGCGGACCAGCTCCTCGGGCAGTGGCGGAGCTGGTGGGTTGCGGTCCCAGCCGGTGCCGAGCAGGTAGTCGCGCACCAGCTGCTTGTCGAACCCGTGGGGCGCCGCCCCGGGCTTCCCACCTAGCTCCCAGAGCCGGGACGAGTCGGGTGTGAGCACCTCGTCGATCAGGGTCAGGGCGCCGTCGATGAACCCGAACTCGAACTTGCTGTCGACCAGGATGAAGCCGGACTCCAAGCAGTGAACCTGGGCCAGCCGGAAGATCCGGATGCTGAACTCCTCCAGCCGGCGCGCCAGTTCGCTGCCCACCAGCTGCGCCAGCTGGCCCCGGCTGATGTTCTCGTCGTGACCATGGTCATTTTTGGTGGCTGGCGTGAAGCGGAGCTCCGGCAGTTCGGCGCCGAAGGAGAGCCCCCGCGGAACCGGCTCTGAGGCGAGGGTGCCGGACTCCTGGTATTCCTGCCAGCCGCTCCCCGCCAGCCGGCCTCGGACCACACACTCGACGTCGATCCGCTGCGCTTTGGCGACGAACATCGCCCGCCCCGCCAGAAGGGACCAGAACCCTGCGGGGAGGGCCGACTCATCGTCGGGACGAAGGTGGTTGGCCACCAGGTCGGCGGTGGTTCGGAACCAGTACCGGGACATCGCAGCGAGCACCCTGCCGCGGTCGGGAATCAGGGTGGGCAGGACGCTGTCAAAGGCGGAGATCCGGTCGGTGGAGACCATCAGCAGCCGGTTCCCCAGATCGAAGGTGTCCCGGACCTTGCCCCGACGGAAGAGCGGAACCCCAGGCAGATCCACCTCGCCGAGTCCCGCTCCCAACGGGGTGGACTCAGCCATCGGATAGTCCTCGGGTCGGCTCCAACAGCCCCAGCCGGCGGAAGCTCTCGTCGATCTGGGCCAAATACGGTCCCACTTCGAAACAGGCCGCCAGCTCCTCCCGACTGAGCAGCTCCACCAGCTCCGGGCTCGCCGCGGCGGTGGCGCGGAAGTCGCCACCCGGATGATCGGCCTCCCGAGCCAGCCCCTGGACCAGCCGATAGGTCGCCTCCCGCGGCTGCCCAGCGCGGATCAGGGCCAGCAGAAGCTGCTGGCTCTGCGAGATCTGACCCCGCCGCTCCAAGTTGGCCTGCATCATCGCCTCGTCAACCTGCAGCCCCTCCAGCACCCGGGCCAGGGTGCGCAGGATGTGGGCGGTGACCATGGTGGCGTCCGGCAGCGCCACCCGCTCGACCGAGGAGTGGGAGATGTCCCTCTCGTGCCAGAGGGCGATGTCCTCCAGGCCGGCCACCGCCCAGCCCCGCAGCAGGCGGCTGAGCCCGGAGACCTGCTCGAGCAACACTGGATTGCGCTTGTGGGGCATCGCCGAGGAGCCCTTCTGCAGCTGCCCGAAAGGCTCCCGCACCTCGGCCACCTCGGTCCGCTGGAGGTGACGGAGGGTGATCGCCAGCCGCTCACAGACCGCACCCAGCACCGCCAGGGAGCAGAGATAGGCGGCGTGGCGGTCCCGGGCTATCACCTGGGTCGTGATCGGTGCCGCTTCCAGCCCGAGCTCGTGCAGCGCCCTGGTCTCGACCTCAGGGCTGAGGGTGGCGTGGGTGCCGACCGTACCCGAGAGCTTTCCCACCTCAACCTCAGCCGCCGCCGTGAGGAGGCGCTGCCGCGACCGGCGCAGCTCGTCGAAGTGGTTGGCCATGACGAAACCGAAGGTCACCGGCTCGGCATGCATCCCGTGGGTCCGGCCCGCCATCGGTGTCTGCCTATGATCCACGGCCAGCTTCGCGGCCGCCTCCAGGAGGCGATCCAGGTCGGCCAGGATGATCCGGTTGGCACTCCGCAGCTGCAGCGCCCACGCGGTATCGACCACGTCCTGGCTGGTCAGGCCGAGGTGGAGCTGGGAGCCCTCGGGTCCGAGCTGCTCCTGGAGGGCGCTCACGAAGGCGGCCAGGTCGTGACCCTGCTCGGCCTCGAGCTGAGCCACCCGCTCCAGCGTTGGCGGCTGGACGAGCCTGAGCGCCTCCATCTGAGTCAGTGTGATCTCGCCCTGGAGGGCCCTGGCCTCGCAGACAGCCAATTCGACCTGAAGCCAAACCCGCAGCCGGGTCCCGTCCGACCACAGCTCCCGCAATTCCTTGGGGGCGTAGCGGTCGATCACGACCGACCACCTGGCAATGGTCGCTGCTGCTGCAGTGCCGCTGTCACCTCGCTTGAGTATAGGTGGCGGCCAGGCTGTTCCCGGGCCGAGGCCCGGTAGGCCCGGCGTAGCCGCCCTTGGGGTGCCGCCGTGGGCCGGGTGATGGGGGAGCCGCGGCCATGGGAGTGCCGGAAGGGCGGCCCCGCCGAGTCCAGCCGGAGAGAGCGCCTCAGTGATCCCGCTCCACGCCCGAGCACTTTGGTCTGCGGGGCGGGTACCGTGACCGCGTGGGGTCAACAGCAGCGCCGCCATTCGTAACCGCTGGCCTGGCCCCAGCGTTTCTGGTTCCGGTCCGGGGAATGCAACGGTGAGAATCCCCCCGGACCGCGAGGAGACCCTGATCGTCCGAGCCCAGGCTGATCCCGAGGGCTTCGGCGAACTGTATGACCACTACTTCCCCCAGATCTACCGGTACGTGGCCTCCCGGGTGCGCAGCGCGGAGCTGGCCGAGGACATCACCAGTGAGGTGTTCTTCAAGGCGCTTCGGGCGATCGGGCGCTACCGGCCGAGCGGCCACCCCTTCTCGGCGTGGCTGTACCAGATCGCCGTCAATACCATCACCGACCACTACCGCTCTCACAAGCGGAGCGCGGACAGCCTTGAGAGCGGTCCCGAGCTCGCCTCGGGAGGAACGGCCGTCGACGATCAGGTGGCCGAACGGCTGGAACTGGATCAGATCTGGCTGGCGATCGACTCCCTTCCGGAGCAGCAGCGCACGGCGATGACTTTGAAGTACGCCGAGGATCTGCCGCTCGCCGAGATCGGCAGGATAATGGGCAAGAGCGAGGGGGCGATAAAACTGCTGGTGTTCCGGGGCACTGCCACCCTGCGGGCCGCGCTGCGCCCGCTGCCGGTCGAGTCCGAGGAGCCGCGTGTTTAGCCGCCCGAATTGGTTTGGTGGCAAGGCCGCCGCGACACCAGCTTCCGCGGGAGTCGATCCCGAGCTCTGGGCGATCTTCCAGAGTCGGGCCGGCCGACCCGACCCGGAGCTGCTCCGGACGGCTGAGGAGATCCGCCGACAGCTGCACTCCCAACCTCCCGCCGACCCCGCCCCGGAACTCCAGGCCCGGCTTCGGGCCAGCCTCATGCGCGAGGCACGCGCGCTCCAGCGCGCCCGGCGCCGGCCGCGCCTCCTGGGACTCCCCCTCGCGACCGCGGGAGGGCTCATCGGGTTGGCGGCAGTGGCGGTCGTGGTGGTCTCGCTGCTCGCGGTTCCGCTCCAGCGGGGCCAGGTGGTGGTGCAGACCTCAGTCGCGGGCCACCATCGGTTACCGGTCACCCAGGCGATCCGGATCAGCTTCAACCGGCCGATGAACGAGGCGGCGGTGGTGCAGGGCCTGGCCATCAAGCCTGCGGTCTCGTACCAAACCAGCTGGCCCAACCCCGAGACCCTGGTGATCTCTCCGGTGCATGGACTGGTACCGAACGTGGGCTACGTCGTGACCATCTCCCAGCCGGATGCCAAGGCCCAGAACGGAGCCGAGGCGGCCTCCGCCATCGTCATCCCCTTCGGCACCGGCTCGGCGCCGTCGACCCCGGCAGGTCAGATCCCAACCGTGGTCTCGGTCACCCACGAGGCTGTCACAGACGGGATCACCTCTCTCACCTATATGCCGGACGGCGCCCTGCTGGTGCTGAGCACGGGGACCCCATTGGCGGTTGCAGCCAGCGCCCAGTCGCCCAGCCCCTCCCCGACTCCCCCACAGCACTCGGCTGCCACCCCCAGCCTCACCTTCGGAACGCTCTATGTGCTGAGTCCCGCACTCCAGGCAATCGCAACCGATGCCACTGGCGCCGTCGCCTCCCCGGACAGCCAGGAGATTGCCTACTGGTCGCCGAGCAGCAGCGGCAGCCTCTCCTTGGACGTGGTTGCCGCCAGCGGGAGTGGCAGCCCGGAGACCCTGGCTACCTCAACCGCGACGGATCCGGGGCTGGCCTGGCTCGACAACGGGGACATCCTTTACTCCGCGGCCGGGCAGCTGCACCAGGTCAGCCTGGATGGTCAGATCACCACAGTGGACCCCACCGTGCACCTGGCCCCCGAGGGCTTCTTCTCGCTTTCACCATCGGGTCAAGAGCTCTTGGCGGATCCGGGCGGAGTGCCCACTCTCTACTCGCTTCCCACCGGGACGGCAACCGTCCTGGCCAGCTTGGTCGGAGCCCCGGCGTGGTCACCTACGGGGACCGGCCTAGCCTACGTCGCGGCGAGCGGGGGCACCGATTCGCTGGAGCTGATCACCAATCCCAGCGCCCCTAGCAAGGTGCTGCTGACCGCGGCCGCCGGGATCCAGCTGAGCGACCTCAGCTTCGACCCCAGCGCCACCTATCTGACCTACGTCTCCACCTCCCCGGGAGTGGGCGCCCAGGTCACCGCACTCGATGTGCAGTCCCAGGTCAGCGGTCCACTTGGAACCCAGACCGGTGCCACCGACCCCGTCTGGGATCCGGCTGGCGGCCAGCTCTCGGAGCTCGCGGAGGTCTCCGGTACTCCCTCGCAGGACGTCGATAGCCTGCTCCTGTCCGGCGGTCCCGCCCCGCCCGCCAGCGCCGACACTGCGGCCGAAGCCGCCCTCACCACCGCCTCCGAGCTGGCCCAGTTCCAGGTGACCGATGCGGCCACAGCGCTGACCAACATCACCGCGCTCCTGACCCCGGGGACCAACCTCTCCTCAGCGGTACTTCTACCCGGCAAGTTCGACCGCTTCTACGCGGTCTCCACCAGTCCAACCGCGGCTGGTGCCCACTCCTACTCCGTCGCCCTGCGACTGGTTCGCGATGCTACGAGTTCGTCGGGACCGGCCTATCTTCCGGAGACGATCATCGTCCAGACCGGGGGAACTGCGTCGCTAATTAGCAGCATCTCCCAGGGGACCCTGACCCCGGTGCCGATCGGTCCTCTGGTGGTGAGCGCGTCCGCCACCGCCAGCCGCAGCGGAACCACCGTCTTTGCAGTGCATTTCGACGCCGACCTGAATCCGCTGACGGTGGGTCCGCAGTCGATCACCCTCAGCGTCAACGGCCATCTGGTTACCGGTGGCCAGTTCAACTACTCGGGGTTGACTCGCACCGAAACCATCACCGTCAATGACCTGCCGGCGGGAGCCGTGACGTTGACAGTGGCTGCGCCGCTGGCAGATGTCAACAACACCGCCATGCAGAGCGCCTACCAGGTGGTCTTGCAACCGCAGCGCGCGCCGAACAGCTGATGCCAAGACGCGTGGCGCCGCCAGCAATCGCCGCTTATTGTGCCGCTGTAACCGCGGCCGCGATCGCAGCCACCTGACGCGCTGAAGCAGCCGAGCGCAGCAGTGACTGCGGTTGCTGGTCACGCCACGCTTCCGCATTTTTCAACAGCGCCGGATGGTTCGCGATGTACTCCGTGGTGAGCTTGCCGTGCACGAAATCCGGGTCGTCTAGAAGCGCCGCATGAAAGGGAATGTTGGTGACAATGCCCGCAATTGAATATTCCAGAAGGGCGCGCCGGCCACGGGCTAGCGCCTGGTTCCGACTCTCGCCCTGCACGATCAACTTGGCCATCATCGGGTCGTAGTACGGGCTCACGATTCCCGGACCGGCGAGGGAGCTGTCGACCCTAACTCCGGGTCCGGAAGGTTCGTGATACGACGTCACCCGGCCGGGAGTGGGTTGAAAGTCATGCCAGGGATCCTCGGCGTTGATGCGACATTCGATCGCCCAACCACGCCACTCGATCTGCTCCTGACGCCAGGGCAGCGGCTGGCCCAGCGCCACCTTTAACTGCGCCACCACGAGGTCGATCCCGGTCACCAACTCAGTGACCGGATGCTCCACCTGGAGCCGCGTGTTCATCTCCAAGAAATAGAAGGAACCATGCGATTCGATGAACTCCACCGTGCCCGCATTCACGTAACCGACCGCCTGCGCCGCCTTGATTGCCGCCTGGCCCATCTCCTCCCTGGTCGCCGGGCTGATCGCGGTCGAGGGGCACTCCTCGACCAGTTTCTGATGGCGCCGCTGGATTGAGCACTCCCGCTCCCCCAGGTGAATCGTGTTGCCGAGCGAGTCCGCCAGCACCTGAATCTCGATGTGGCGCGGGTCGGTGACCAGTCGCTCCAGAAAGACCCGCGAATCACCGAAAAAACGCTGCGCCGATTCCTGGCAGCTGGTGATGGCGGCGGCAAGCTCTTCCTCAGTGTCGGCAGCGCGCATGCCGATTCCGCCACCACCGGCCGCCGCCTTGACGAGGATGGGGAAGCCGATCTCCCTGGCCGCCGCGACGGCTGCCACAGGGTCGGAGATGGCGTCCGTGCCAGGGACCACCGGAACCCCTGCCTGCTGCATCCGCTGGCGGGCCCGCACCTTGTCCGCCATGGCGGTCATGGCAGCGGCGGGAGGTCCGACGAAGATGATCCCGGAGTCGGCGCACGCTTGAGCCAGCCGCGGATTCTCGGAGAGGAAGCCATAGCCGGGGTGGATCGCGTCCGCCCCAGCCGCTCTCGCGGCCCCGATGATCCGCTCCAGGTCGAGATAGGACTCGTTTGGTTGCGGCGGGCCGATCTCAACCGCGGTGTCGGCCAACCTGACATGGAGGGCTCCTCGATCCGCCTCGGAGTAGACGGCTACCGTGCGCAGGCCGAGATCCCGGCAGCCTCGGATCACCCGAACGGCGATCTCCCCGCGGTTGGCGACCAGGACGGTCCCGAAAGGGCTCACCGAGTTCTAGGCGACCTGGACCAGGACGTCACCCCGGCTCACCACCTGCCCCACCGCCACCAGGACTGCTGTGACGGCGCCGGCTCGGTCTGAGGGGATGTCGTTCTGCATCTTCATCGCTTCCAATACGACCACCGTCTGCCCCACCGCCACTTGGTCGCCAACCTTGACAGGGATCCGGGCGATCAGGCCCTGCATCGGGGCCTTGACCCCATCCCCGGCGGCCGCCGGAGCGGACCCGGGAGCAGCCGCCGGATCCCCGCCACCAAGACCGCCCCCGTCGGTGGCGGTCACCCGCACTTCGAAGACCTCGCCGTCGACCTCGACCGAGAAATCCCGCGTCGCGGCGGCCGGAACCGGAGCCAGGTCCGGAGGTGGCGGCGGCGGGGCCGCCAGGGTCCCGAGCGGGATTGCGGCGGCGTCCCCGACTGGCTCGCTGAGGTCGCCGCCGTCCACCAGCACGGCCGGGGCCGCTGGCGCCTGAGCGGGCTCCGGCTCATCCTCCAGCCGCTCTACGCGCGCCTCCCCGCGGAGCAGCGCCACAGTCGCTTCCGGGAAGAGTAGAAAGCTGAGCACCTGGGCATCGGAGGCGTCCGGCAAACCTTGGCGAGCTAAGCCCCTCCGGGCACTCTCCAGAGTCGGCTCCAGGACCTCGGCGGGGCGGACTGTGATCGGCTCCTCGTCGCCGATCACCAGCTTCAGGATTTCGGGATCGACCGCCCCGGGAGGCTGCCCGAAGAGCCCCAGAAAGTAATCCTTGACCTCTTGGGCGACGGTCAGGTAGCGCTGTCCGGACGCGACGTTGGCGACCGCCTGGGTGACCACCACCTGGGCGATCGGCGTGATCAAAGGGGGATACCCCATCTCAGCGCGCACCCTGGGAATCTCCTCCAGAACTGCGGGCAGCTTGCCTTGGGCGCCTTGGGCTTCGCACTCCCGGCGTAGGTGCTCCAGAACCGACGGCGCCAGCTGAGTGCGCAGCGTCGACGAGTCGTACTGCCACCCGCTGGGATCGGCAATCGCGGTGTACAGCGGCATCAGCTCATCTAGGGCGTCCGCCGCCGCTAGGACTCGGCGCTGGTCGAGCTGGGGCTGGTACTCCGTCCCTCTGAGGGCTGCGTAGACCCCCTCGGTGCTGGGGAGCGAGGCGCCGCCTGCCAGCGGCGATAGGCACACGTCCAGGTTCTGGGCCCCGGCTTCGGCCGCCGCCAAGTACGCGAAGGAAGCCTGCCCGGTGATGGTGGCGCAATGGACGCTGACCGGGAGCCCGGTGCACTCCCGCAGTCCCTCCACCAGGTCCCGGGCAGAGCCGGCGCCGAGTAGCCCGGCGGGATCGAACAGGCAGAGACTCTGGTAGCCGAGCGCGGCCAGCTCCACCCCCAGCCCGAGGAAGGTCTCCACCGAGTGAACCGGACTCTCCGTGTAGACGAGCGTCCCCTCCGGGTGCTTGCCGGCGGCGAGGACCGCGGTCGCGACTTGGGCCAGGTTGCGGGCGTCATTGAGGGGATCGAAGCACCGAAAGACGTCGAGACCGCACTCGGCGGTGAGAGCAACGAAGCTGTCGACCGCGTCGTCGGGCAGGGGCCGATAGCCCACCAGGGACTGTCCCCGGACCAGTCCGACCAAGGGAGTGGTGCTGTTGGCGCGGATCGCTCTCAGCCGCTCGAAGGGATCCTCTCCGAGATTCTCCAGCGACACCTCGAAAGTGGCGCCCCCGAACACGTCCAAGCCAGCGTACCCGCACCCGTCCAACCTTTCGATGAGGGAGATCAGGTGCCGGGTCCGCACTCGGCTCAGGAGCAACGTCTGCTGACCGTGCCGCAGGGAGCTCTCGATCAGTCCGACCGGGGCCATGAACTGCCAAGACTAACGGGAGGGGCACTTGGGGTGCGATCCGTCGAGATCAGGCTCTCCGCTCAGCCGAGTCCCGGCAAATCCGGGGGAGCTGCCCTGGCTACCGTCGAGCCTTCCTGCTCCTCCGGATCTCGCAGTGAGTCGAGCAGCTGGTCCATGCTGGGTCCCGGGACCTGATCCTGGAATTGGGCCAGCCGGGAGAAGACGGTGGCCGCCGCTCGGTGGAATCCCCCGGCACCCCAACCGCCTCCAAGGTTTCGGCGATCTGCTCCATCTCCGCCACGAAGCGCCACGCCTTTCGCGGAGTCGAGTTTTGGATGCTGCTGAAGCGTCGCCCGAGCCCGGGTTGCGACAGTTCCCACTCGGCGAGCAGTGCCTCGTCGACGCCGAGACCGGCGGCCGCAGCGCGAACCGCCAGCAGCAGGGCGGTGCTGCCCTTGCTCCAAGCGGCGTAGCACATCTTCAGCGCGGATGCCGCCCCCACCGGTCCTTCCAGCACCCGGACCCGGAGCCGTCCGCTGCCTTCGAACAGGTCGGCCACCGTTTCGGCTCCAGTCCCGGAGAGGTAGAGGCTTGTGTCACCGCCTGGCTCCGGCGGCGCACCGATGATGGCGCCGTCCACAAATGTCGCCCCCCGCCTCCGGAGACGATCCTGGATCGCCAGCGCCGTCGCTGGTGAGATCGCGTTGACCTCGACATAGACTCCGGCGAAGCCGGCCGGCACCACCTGGTTCGCGACCTCCGGGGCCGCTCCCGGCGGGCAGATGGAGAACACGATCGAGCTGGCATGGAGCAGTAGCGCCAGGGAGTCGACCTCGGTCAGTCCCGCGGCGGGGGCACGGTCCCGGGTGGCCGAACTCCGGCCCCGGCCTACCCAGAGCACCTCAACTGCGCACTCTCGCAGGGACCCTCCGACGGCGGCACCCATCTCGCCCGGGTGGAGCAGCCCCACCGTCGGAGGGCGGGTGTTCACCAGCTCGGGCCTGCTCGCCCGACCGCTAGTGGCGGCGCCGCGATTGGCACCCCACGCACCTGGTGGCCCACGGCAGGGCCTCCAGGCGGGCTGCTGGGATCGCCTCGCCGCACTCGTCGCATCTCCCGTAGGTGCCCTGGTCCACCTTGGCGACCGCGGCGCGGACCTCAGCCTGCAGCTTCTCCAGCTCGCCAGCAGTTCGCGAGCGAGCCATCCGATCCGCCGCCTCAGCTACATGGTCTCCGGCACGCTTGCCGTACTGCACTTGGGTGCCCGGCTCGGGAGCTGCCACGGCCAGTGAGGACTCCTCCCCGGAGAGCTGGCTCAGCTTGGCCTGCAGCAACCTCCGAACTCGCCTCGAGTCGGAAGCAGCGGCCGCGGCGGACGGATTGACGTCCGGCAAGGGTGATACCTCTCAGATGGGTTGAACCAGGAGCGGCCAGCTGGCGGCGACCGCCTCAGGCCGGCTCAGGCGCCGATGTCGTGACGGTACCTCATCCCAGGAAAGCTAATCGCCGCCAACCCCGAGTACGCCTGGCGCCGGGCCGAATCCCGCTCGGGACCAACGGCAGTGCAGATCAGCACCCGCCCGCCCCCGACCTCAATCCCTCCCCTATGGGCAGGGCGGGTCCCCATCTGGAAGACCAGACACCCCAGCTCCTCGGCGGCCTCGACGCCACGGACTTCCCCTCCCGGTTCCACCGCCGCCGGATACGGATCCCTGACCGCAACCACTCCCAGGCAGGCCATCGCCTGAGGCTCGGGGTCACTGCCGACGAGCTCTCCGCCTGCGCTCTGCCAGAGCAGCGGCACCGGGTCTGGCAGCAACGGAAGCTGGACTTCGGTTTCCGGGTCGCCAAAGCGGGCGTTGAACTCCAGCACCTGCAGTTCGGAACCGATCAGCATCGCCCCCACGTAGAGGCAGCCGCGATAGGGCGTACCCCGTCTCCCCATCTCCTTCAGCGTTGGCTCGACCACCTCCTGGCGAACTCTGAGATTGAGCGCCTGCCAACCGTCGGGAGCCGGGGAGTAGCTCCCCATGCCGCCGGTGTTGCCGCCTTGGTCCTGGTCGAATGCCCGCTTGTAGTCGCGGGCGGGAGGAAGCATCACCGCCGACTCTCCGTCGCAAATGGCGAAGAACGATGCCTCCTCCCCAAACAGACAGTCCTCGATCAGCACCCGGTCGCCGGCGGCGCCTAGCTCGCGCCGCTCCAGCAGCAGGTCCAGGGCTGCGCCGGCCTCTGCCTCAGTCTGGCAAACGAAGGCGCCCTTGCCGAGCGCCAATCCATCGGCCTTGATCACGACGGGGGCTCCCCGGCGGCGCAGATGCGCTCGCGCCTGCGCGTGATCCGAAAAGGCGGCAAAGCTGGGGGTGGCGACCCCTGACTGGGCCATCACCTGCTTGGCGAACACTTTGCTACTCTCCAACCGCCCCGCTTCTCGGCTGGGTCCAAAGCAGCGGATCCCGGCATCGATCATGGCGTCCCCGACCCCAGCCGCCACTGCGGCGTCGGGCCCGAGCACCACCAGGTCGATCGCCTCCCTGCGGGCCAGGTCGACCAGCTGCGCGGTGTCGGTGGCGGCGACCGGTCGATTCTCTGCGACCAACCCAGTTCCGGGATTGCCAGGAGCGCAGAGTACCTGCGCCACCAGCGGGCTGCGCTGACAGGCCCAGGCCAGGGCATGCTCCCGGCCGCCACCCCCAACCACCAGCACCTGCAGTTCCTCGGTTCTGGACGGAGGGATCACTCCCACTCGATGGTCGAGGGTGGCTTGCTGCTGATGTCGTAAACCACCCGGTTCACCCCGGGCACCTCGTTTACGATGCGGCGGCTGATGTCCGAGAGGACGTCGTAGGGCACCCTGGCCCAGTCAGCGGTCATTCCATCGTCGGACTGGACGATCCGCACCGCCACCACGTTGGCGTAAGTGCGATAGTCCCCCATCACCCCGACGCTGCTGATCGGGGTGAGGATCGCGAAGCTCTGCCAGACCCGGTGGTAAAGCCCACTGCGCTTGATCTCGTCGATGACCACCCAGTCGGCGCTCCGGACGGTCTCCAGCCGCTCGCGCGTCACTTCCCCGATGATCCGGATCGCCAGCCCCGGGCCGGGGAAGGGCTGTCGCTGAATCACGTCGTCGGGCATCCCGAGCGCCCGTCCCACGCGCCGCACCTCGTCCTTAAAGAGGTAGCGGAGCGGCTCGACCAAGGCGAAACGCATTCCCTCGGGCAGACCACCGACGTTGTGGTGGGTCTTGATCTTGTGCGCCCCGAAGGTGTCAGGCGCGGTGCTCTCGATCACGTCCGGATAGAGCGTTCCCTGAGCCAGGAAGGGCACCCCCCCGAGCCGCCTGGTCTCCTCCTCGAAGGCGGTGATGAATTCCCTGCCTACGATGCGGCGCTTCTCCTCGGGTTCGATCACCCCTTGAAGCGCCTGCAGGAAGCGGTCCTGAGCCTCCACCCGCAGGATCTTCATCCGCATGCTCCGGCCAAGTGCCTCGATCACCCGGTCGCCCTCGCCCCGGCGGAGTAGACCGTTATCGACGAAGACGCAGGTCAGCTGGTCGCCGACGGCGCGATGCACGAGGGTCGCGGCCACCGCGGAGTCGACTCCCCCGGAGAGGGCGCAGATGACCTGCTCCGAGCCGACCTTCTGGCGGATCTCCTGAACCGCCTGCTCCACGAAGCTCTCGGCCGCCCAGCTGCCGCTGCAACCACAGGTGCCGTAGAGGAAGTTGCGAAGCATCTCCATGCCCTGGGGGGTGTGGGCCACCTCAGGATGGAACTGGATCCCAACCCGGCCCCCCGGACCGGACATCGCCGCCACCGGGCTGTTGACGGTATGGGCCACGGATCGGAACCCCGGCGGCAGTTGCTCGATTACGTCACCGTGGCTCATCCAGACTGAGAGCTCGGTGGGCAACCCCGAGAAGACCCCATCGTCGCTGTCGACCACCACCGAGGCCAGGCCGTACTCCCGACGCTGGGAGGGTCTGACCCGTCCGCCCAGGTCGCTGGCCAGGAGCTGCATCCCGTAGCAGATGCCGAGGATCGGGATCCCCATCTGGTAGATCGCCGGATCCGGGTGGAGAGCGCCCTGGTCGTAGACGCTCGAGGGCCCGCCGCTCAGGATCAGACCCCGGGGACGCCGGCGGGCGATCTCACCGGCGAGGGCCGTGCCGGCGATCAGCTCGCAGTAGACATTGAGTTCCCGGATCCGCCGGGCGATCAGCTGGGTGTATTGGGAACCAAAGTCGAGTACGAGCACGGAGTCGGTGCCTGTCGGCAGACCCAGGTCAGGGCCGGCCGGGTTCGATGGGGGGAGGGCGGTGGTGGTCATCCTGGCCTCCCTGCTAGCACCTCAGCGGGCCATCCCGACCTGCTGAGCCTGCTGGAATAGCTTGCCCTCGGTGAGGATTGAGGGGGCGATCACCAGCTCGGTCTGCTGGAACTCCTCGATCGTCCGCGCGCCGCAGACACCCATGGCCGACTTGATCGCGCCCAGGAGGTTCTGAGAGCCGTCGTCGACTCGGGCCGGCCCCAGTAGCAGCTCGCGCAGGGTGGCTTTGGTGCCCACCTTGATCCGGGTGCCGCGGGGCAGGTTCGCGTCAGGAGTTGCCATCCCCCAATGGTTGCCGTGCCCGGGAGCCTCCTCGGCAGCAGCGAAGACAGAGCCGATCATCACCCCGTCCGCGCCCGACGCCAACGCCTTGGTGACGTCTCCCCCGACTCGCATCCCGCCGTCGGTGATGACCGTTACCGGCTGGCCCCCAGCGCGGCGGTGGTCGTGCCGGGCTGCCGCCACATCAGCGGTAGCGGTCACCTGGGGAACGCCGATCCCCAGCACCCCCCGGGTGGTGCAGGCGGCGCCCGGCCCCACTCCGACCAGGATCCCCGCCACCCCGGTCCCCATCAGCTCAAGGGCGGTGTAGTACTCGACACAGTTACCCACCACGATCGGCAGCTTGGAGCTCCGGACCAGCTGGGCGAAATCCAGCTGCCGGTAGGATCGGGATATGTGACGAGCGGTGAGCACCGTCCCTTGGACGAAGAACAGATCGGCGCCCGCCTCGGTCACGATGGGGAGCTTGCGCTCGGCGTCGGCAGGGGTGGAGGAGACGCCGCAGACCACCCCTTCCCGCTTGATTTCGGCGACCCGCTGGCCGATCAACCCATCTTTGATCGGCTCTCGGTAGAGCTCCTGGAGGAGGACGTTCACCCGCTCTCGGGGCGATTCGGCGATCTGCTCGTAGACGGCAGCCACATCCTCGTAGCGACAGTTGATCCCGTCCAGATTGAGTACCGCCAGTCCCCCCAGCTTCCCCATCTCGACCGCGAAATGGGCATCGACCACCCCGTCCATGGCGGCAGCGAGGATGGGGACGGAGAGCGAAACCTCGCCAATGGAGAGATGGATGTCGATCTCGTCGGGATTGATGGTGACCTTGCCGGGCACCAGCGCCACTTCATCGAACCCGTAGGCTCGCCTTGCTCTCTTACCCCTTCCTAGTTCGATGTCCAAGCAAGGCTCCCTCCGTATTTCGGGGTGCGCGGAGACCACCGACAGCATGCACCAACCCGAGATCAAGCATATCAGAAGGCCGCACTCGGTTCCTCCTCCCACCCCCGCATCTAGTGGCTCACATCCATAGCTCCCACCCCATGTAGTGGCCGCGAGCAGGGACGAGCTGCCAGGCGACTAATGGCCCGGATCACTCGCAGGGAACTATCTCAGCTGGTTTGAAGCTGGGCTCGAATCACCAGCCGCTGACTGTCCACCCAGAGCGGGGTGCAGGTGATGACCGTGATGTAGGTTCCGCTATTGATCGGCTGGAGCTGGGTCACCTGGGAGGGGTACTCGGTCCAGATGTTGGTGATCACGTAGGTGAACTGTTGGCAGTTCCGGTTGGTGAGAACGATGGTGTTCCCGGCGTGAAGCGTCCCCAGCGGCTCGAAGTTCGGCTCTCGGTGCAAGGCCCAGAGGCCGTTGCCAGGCTGGCCGGGTGCGGCGGTGCTGTCGTAGTGGACCACCGACCGCGAGAGAAGCATCGACCAGGTGCCGTTGCCGGCGACTCCCTCGATCCCGGTCAGACTGGGAAAGTCGATCAGCGCGTACTCCGAGGCGGGCGAGCCGCTGCCGCAGCTGGCGGCGGTGGGGGCCGAGCTCGTCCCCGGCTTAGGGATGGTCTTGTCCTTGGGGAGCTGCTGGCTCAGAGCGGAACCCGGTGACTTCCACTTCTGAAGGGCCAGGGTGTCGTTGTGGGAGCGCTGCAGGACCCCCACCAGCGGCGGCAAAAAGATCGCCAGGCCGGCCGCGATCAGGAGGATGCCGCCGCCAGCCAGGATGACTCCCACCCGGCGTCGCCCCGCCCAACCGGGAAGGTTCTTTGAAGGATTGTTCAAGTACCGCTCCCTGATTTCCTCCCCCGAGGTCATCCTACCTGAAGTCGCACCGGGGTCCCTTGCTGTCACAGCCACCGTGCAGCTTGTTACTCACCCGTGCCCAGATCAGGATGAGCCCATCGAAGGGGTCCGGGACACAATCGATGCGTGAGCCAATTCGCGACGATCGACACTGACGGCGGTGGCTGGGGCGCCCTGGGAGCTCCCCTCGGGCTGGCCGCCTCCAAGATCCTGGTCATCGATGACGACCCCGCCATGCTGCGGCTGGTGGAGCTGATCGCGGCCGAGAACGGCTACGACGTGGTCAGCGCCACCACCGGCGCCGCCGGGCTTCGCTTGACTCTGGAAACCGAACCCGACCTGGTGCTGCTCGACCTGGTTCTGCCCGACATGAGCGGGGTCGAGGTCTGCCGCCGGCTGCGCTCGGCCGGGGTCAAGGTCACGGTGCTGATCATCAGTTGTCTCCACGACCCCGAGGATGTGGTAGTAGGCTTGGAGGTCGGCGCCGACGACTATCTGCGCAAGCCCTTCGAGGTGCGCGAACTGGTGGCGCGGATCAATGCCCGCTTGCGCCGAGCCCAGCTGACCCGCGAGGCGGGCGGAGTTGAGCGCCTGCACTTTCCGGGACTCTCCATCGACATGGGCCGCCATGAGGTTCGACGTGACGGCCGCGCCGTGGCGCTGACGCCGACCGAGTTCAAAATTCTGGTCGCACTGGCGCGCCAAGCCGGCGCGGTGGTGCCCCGACCCCAGCTGATCGCCGAGGTTTGGCGGAATCGCGATCCCTACCGGGTGCACTCCTTGGACGCACACCTGTATCGACTGCGACGGAAGATCCAGCCGCGTGCCGACGGTGCCCATTACCTGCACGCGGTCATCGGGGCCGGGTACCGCTTCGAGTATCAGCCGGCTCGGAGCGAAACCCAGCGCCAGCGGGTCCCCTACCTGCGCTTAGCCCACTAAGGGTAAATGCCGCGAGCCTTGGCGGCTCGGGCGACACGGCCGACCGCGATCAGGTAAGCCGCCTCCCGCAGCGATACACGCTGGCGCGCGTGAAATGCCCACACCTGCTCACTGGCGCGCAGCATCGCTCGTTCCAGCTGGGAATTGATCTCTTTCTCGTCCCAGAAGAACGACTGCAGGTCCTGCACCCACTCGAAGTACGAGACGGTGACTCCGCCGGCATTGGCGAGAATGTCGGGGACCACGACGATGCCATCCTCAGCCAGCACCGCCTCGGCCGGGGGAGTGATCGGTCCGTTGGCTCCCTCCGCGACGATGCGGGCGCGCACCTTGTTGGCATTGGAGCTGTTGATGGTTGATTCCACCGACGCCGGCACCAGCACCGTGACCGGCAAGCCCAGCAGTTCTTCCCGCGTGATCGACTCCCCGGGAACGTTGGCATCCGCCATCCGGCCGCCCGCCAGCTTGACCTCCTCGAGGCGGGTGAGGTCCAGGCCGGTGCCGCAGTGCCAACCTTCGTGACTGTCCGACACAGCCACCACTCGACAGCCCGCCTCACCCAACAAGCGCGCACAGGTGCGCCCGACATTGCCGAAGCCTTCGACCGCAACCGTGGATCCCTCCAAGCTGAGGCCGGTGTTGCGGAGCGCGTGCACCAGGATGATCGCCAGTCCTCTCCCGGCCGCCTCGAACCGACCCACCGAACCGCCAGCCTCGATCGGCTTACCGGTCACTGACGCGGTGACGGAGAAGCCCTGGTGCATCGAAATGGTGTCCATGATCCACGCCATGACCTGGGGTCCGGTTCCGATGTCGGGGGCCGGAATATCCCGCTCCGGCCCTAATAGCAGGCTGATTTCAGTAGTGAATCGACGGGTCATTCGCTCCAGTTCACGGGAGCTCATCCGATGAGGATCAACGCGCACCGACCCGGCGGCCCCACCGAAAGGTAGTGACATCAGTGCGGTCTTCCAACTCATGGCCATCGCCAGAGCCTTGGTTTGGTCCAGAGTGGCCTCCGGCTCGTAGCGAATCCCCCCCTTGGCGGGTCCGCGGGCAATGTTGTGGTGCACTCGGTTGCCAACGAAGACTTCCACGGAGCCGTCGTCGAGCACCACCGGGAAGTGCACCTGGAAGATCCGCTTGACTTCGCGAAGCACACAGCGGGCATCCTCATCGAGATGCAACAACTCGGCCGCCTGATCCACGCGGTGTTGGGCGGTGCCGTAGAGGTCTTCGCTTCCCGGCGTCGGGGCGAGCGCGATCACAGCGTCAGTATAGGAGCGCTGCGACCCGGCGTTCTGAGGCAATTTGGTAGCTGCGACGAGCCGGTAACACTTTCACGAGAAGGCCCAAAGTGATTGACATCGTCACCGTGATGCACGAATGTGTGGCACAATCAGATTTACTCGACCGTGTGGATACCCGGTTTGACACGCTTCCACTCACGTCACAACCACAACCGGCGTCAATAATCAGGGACCAACCTGAACTTCCAGGCGCTCAACCAAATTAGCGCCGAAGCCAACTAGGAGGACTCGAACCTATGCCCCGAACGCCCAGGAGACCTGGCACCAGGCGCACGACCGCGCGCCCTGCCACACGAAGGCCGACCACCAGGCGGACCGCCGCCCGGACCACCGCTCGCAGTACGGCGGCGCGGCGGACCACCGCGCGGCGCACGACTCGCAGCGCGCCCACCGCTGCTTCGCTGAGCAAGAATCTCACGTCGCAGCTCAAGTCGCTGGAGAAGCGTCTGGCCGACATCGAGAAGAAGCTCGACGCGGCAGTCAAGAGCACACCGACAGCGGCGAGGAGTGCACGCAAGCCTGCCCGGCGCACAGCGGCAAGGCGAGCGACGTCGGCTCGGACCACCACCCGCACCCGGCGCGCTTCCTCGGCTCGGCGGCGCACCACCACGCGGACCGCACCGGCGCGGGCTACCACTCGGCGCCGGACCGCTTCCAGGACCGCCGCCACTCCGCGTCGCGCCGCCGCCACAACTGCCCGGTCCCCGCGCAAGACGACCGCGCGCAAGCCGGCAGCCCGCAAGCCGGCAGCCCGGAAGGTGACTGCTCGAAAGACGGTTCGCGCCGCGGCAGCCCCTAAGGCCGCTCGGCGTCCCGCCAAGCGACGGGGCCGGGTGACTCTAGCCGGAGCCAAGAGTTCCGGTACCGCCTGAGCGCAAGCTCTTTTCGAACCGAATCTGCGAAGGAGCGGGCCGGAAGGTCCGCTCCTTCCTTTTGTCTCCGGTCGTAGATCAGGCGGAGAAGACTCGGCGCAGTCTATCGCCCGCCTCGACCACATCTTCCCGGCTCAGATCGAGGTGAGTCACGAGGCGGACGGTATGGGAGTCGAACGGCACCGTCAGCACTCCTGCCAGCTGCGCGCGCTCCACGATCACGCTGGCGTTTTCGTCGGTCTGCAGCAGGACTATGTTGGTTTGCACCAGCCGGGAATTGACCGTCACGCCCCTGGTCGACTGAAGAGCTTCCGAAAGGAGGCGGGCATTGACGTGGTCATCACGGAGCCGATCCAGATTGTGGTCCAAGGCGTAGAGCCCGGCCGCAGCCAGGATGCCCACCTGGCGCATCCCGCCGCCGAGGCGCTTGCGCCAAACGTGGGCGCGCGCTCGAGCGGCCGCCGAACCGACCCACAGCGTACCGGCTGGACATCCCAGTCCCTTGGAGAGTGAGAAGGAAAGCGAGTCGACGCAGTCGGAAAATTCGGTCAGCGGTACACTCAGGCTCGCCGCTGCGTTGGCGAGCCGAGCTCCGTCCAGATGCACCAGCAGGCCCATGCGATGGGCGACCTCGGAGGTGCGCCGCACCTCCGCGATCGGGGCTACCGTGCCACCGCGGCGATTGTGACTCTGCTCCAAACACAGTTGGGCCGTGCGCGGCTCATGGTCCGGGTCCGCGAGCCGGGCCAGTGCCTCCAACTGCTCGGGGGTGGGACAGCCGGCACCGGGGGCGTCGAAGTTGCGCAGCTGCACCCCGGCGAGCATCGCCGTCCCCGCCAACTCATAGTGAAGGATGTGCGACTCAGAGTCGAGCAGTACCTCCTCCCCGGGAACAGTAGCGCTAGCGACGCCGATCAGGTTCGCCATGGTCCCGCTGGGACAAAAGAGTGCCGCCTCCTTCCCCAACAGGTTGGCCACCCGCTCCTCCAGCCGCCGTACCGTGGGGTCCTCGCCGAAAACGTCGTCGCCGACTTCCGCGCCAGCCATCGCCTGACGCATTCCAGCTGAGGGGCGCGTCACCGTATCGCTCCGCAGATCGATCACCGTGCTCATGGTCGCGGCCCATCGTAGGGCCTGGCCCGCTGCCCTGTTCAGGGGCGGACCGGCTCTCCCGCGGTTACCGCTAAGTCCAGGAACTCGACCCGGTTGCGGCCGTTGCGCTTGGCGGCGTAGAGCGCCCGATCGGCTAGGTCGAGTAGGTTGCGGGCTCCCTTCGAGCCCTCAGGAAAGCTGACCCCACCGACGCTGACGGTGATCAGTACCTCGGTGCCATCGTCGAGGTGAACCACCATCTCCTGGACAGCTGAACGAATCTTGTCGGCTACCACCTCGGCATCGGTGCGAGAGGTATTCGCCATTACCACCACAAATTCCTCGCCACCGTAGCGGGCCGCCAGATCCGATTTGCGGATTGTCTCCACCATCAGGCTGGCGAACTGGCGAAGCAAGCGGTCGCCGGCGGGATGGCCGTGGGAGTCGTTGACAGCCTTGAAGTGATCCAGGTCGAGCATCAACACCGAGAGCGGGGAGCTGGCTCGTTCGGCAACATTAACCTGCTGGTCGAGGTATCCCACCAGGAATCGGTAGTTGTACAACCCGGTCATTTCGTCGGTGGTGGCCTCCCGCTGGGTCACCGCCAAGCGGGTGCTCTTCTCCACTGCCACTACGATCTGGTCGGCGACCCCGCGACAGAGGGTGTAGTCCTCTTCGATGTAGGGCTTGCTCTTATTGCCGACCACCAAGAGGCCCACGTCGTGGTCTTCGGACCGCATCGGTTCCGCCAGGCAGTCCTTGAGGCCCAGCAGCTCTTCGGCGGCACCCCGGTCGTCAGTACCCAAATGGGTGCGCACCACGAAGCGCGGTTCCCTGATTAGATTGCCGATGATGCCATGACTGCTCTCCAGGTCCGCCCAGGTGGGAGCCGGCGCGGAGATACCGGTGGAGAGCACTTGACCGCGTGGCGTCTGCGCCTGGGGCCGGAGCAGGATCATGGCGATGTCGGCATCCAGAAGGTCGACCAAACTGCGCAGCACCTGGTCGAGGGCCTGCTCCAGCGGGGCGTTGCCGGTCAGGGTGGACGCGATCACGGTGCGCCCGGTGGCGATCAGCAATTGTCGGCGCAGCTGTTTGCGCACCAGCTCGAAATTAGCCGCCAGCCGAGTGATCTCTTCGGCGCCCCCTTCAACTGAGACCGGTTCCGCGTAGGCGTCTTGGCCGAGGTGCTGCAGGGCGATGTCGAGCCTGCGCAACGGCCGGTTGAGAAAGTGCTCCACCAAGAGGAAGACACCGACCACCCCGAGCAGCAGGACACCGGCGACGGCGAGGGTCAGCGGTACTGCCAAATCAGCGATGCTGACGCTGATGCCGGCGCCAGACTCCATCAGTAGCACGGTTGCGACCGGTTGGCCGCTGGCAGAGCGGAGCGGCTGCTCGGCGACAGCGAAGTCGGTTCCGTTGACCGCGGCCTGGCCCGATCGGCCCGGGCCCCGAAGAGCGGTGGAAAAGGGGGCCGGCAGCACCGTCCCCGCCCGGTAGCTGGTGTCGCCGATCCGAGCCGGCAGCACCAGCTTTCCCGCCAGCAGGAGTGCCGCCGTGGAGTGGAGTCCAGCGGTGTCCACCAACTGCTGGGCGTAGTTGAGGACTCCTGCTCCAACCGGGGTGAAAACGAAAACTCGACCCAGCGCCTTGCCCCCCGAGGTTACCGGAGCTACCCCGGCTCCCAGCAGCTGGCGGCTTCCTCCCACGGTGAAGAAGCCATTCTTCCCCGGCTGGGTGCAGGCGGACGACACGGCCGCGGTTCCCATGGCGACAAAGTCGACACCGGACAGGGCGGGAGAGCTCGTGGGCGCCCGGGCGATGACCTGGGAATTGGTGCCTACGAAGACCAGTACCTGACCGTCGCTGGCATTGGCGACCGCAGCCCGGGCGACGGTGGCCAGGCTCGGCGCACCCTGGAGGTAGGCTTGAGCGGTGGTCGGCTGACTGGCCACCTCACAGGCGAAGCGCTGAGAGGCCTGGGCGGTCTGCGTCCGGATCAAGCTGACCGCCAGCCGGGCTGCCCCCAGGCTGGCCTGAGCCTCCTGCTTGGTGCGAGCCTGCTGGGTTTCCACCGCAGCCACTACCCCGGCCACCACGGCCGTCGCCAGCCCCACCGCCACCAGCACCAGCGCGAACTGGGCGGTGAAGGACTTGCGGCGAACGCGTCGGCGCAAGGGGGGCTGGTTGGCCAATCTGCATGCCCTGCCTGGTCAGATGAAGTGGCCGTCCCGATCGTGCCGGTCGCTCCCTGCCAGGTGGGGTGAGGAGTTGGGAACTCCGGGACCGTCGTCAGGCACCAGCCCTATGATGTCTCCCACCGTAGCCGTCCGGATCGGGGCCTTGGGTCCGAGCCGGTAGCGAAGGAGTGACACCGGCCTTACGTTCCGATGACGGGTCGGAGAGCCCGGCGACGGTAGCTGGTGGACTCCGCGTTTGTTGAGGTTGAGCGCCTGTGCCGGAAGTAGTCGTGTCCTTCTTGGACGGCGAGGTTCTCTACGGGGAACTGCCTCTTCTGCACATGGACGACCCCTTCGTGGACCTGGATCTGCACACCCTGGACGGCAACGCCCGCCAGGCCCTGGTGCCGGTCAGCGGGGTGCGCCAGATCGACCTTACCAAGGTCCCGCAGCTGGGCGAGCAGGTCGACCTTAAAGAGCTGGCGCGCGTGGCGTTGCACTTCGTCGACGGTCAGGTGCTGCGGGCCCATGTGGTGACTCCCGCCTCCCTGCAAAGGTTCGGATCTGTGTGGGACATCATCGACGCCAAGAGCCGGGAGCACAAGATCTGCGCCATCCCCTACACGGCCCTCAAGGGCGCCTTCTACGTGCGCCGCTGGGACACCCGGCCGCCGCTCGAGCGCTCGAGCTCGGTGGCCCAGGGCCAGGCGGGCCAGCGCCGCCGACTGGCCGAGCTCCAGGCGCGACGGAACCGCGAGGGCCTGAGCCGCCGGTTGCCTCGTGTCCCGGGCGGGCTGATCGACCGGGTCGAGCCCGAAGAGGTCCGGCCACCCAAGCGGCGGCGATCTCCCCAGGGCAAGTCCTCCACCCCTCCCGAGTCGCCAGCCTCGTGAGGGTGCTGGTCACCGGCGGGGCCGGCTTCATCGGGAGCCATCTCACCGACCGCCTCCTGCGGGAGGGCCATCAGGTCGCGGTGGTCGACGACCTGAGCCGAGGTCGGCGCGAGCAGGTCAGCGATCCGGCACGGCTCTACGAGGTCAGTATCGCCAGCGAGTGGGTCGGTCGGGTGATCGCCAGAGAACGTCCCGAGGTGATCTTTCACCTGGCCGCCCAGATCGACGTCCGTCAGTCGGTGACCGATCCCATCCACGACGCCGAGGTCAACGTCATGGGGACGGTGCGCCTGCTGCGGGAGGCAGCTCGAGCAAAAGTCGGCCGCTTCATCTTCGTGTCATCGGGAGGAGCCCTCTACGGGGACACCGAGGTCGTGCCCACCCCGGAATCCCATCCGTGGCGTCCGGCGTCGCCGTACGGCGCGGCCAAGGCCGCCGGCGAAGCGTATCTGGCGGCGTTCGCGACCGCCTTCGGACTCGAGACCGCTTCACTTCGACCCGGCAACGTTTACGGGCCCCGCCAGGACCCGCACGGCGAGGCTGGGGTGATCGCCATCTTCACCAGCAGGCTCCTGGCCGGCCAGCCCCCGGTGATCAACGGCGATGGGGGGCAGACCCGCGACTACATCTATGTCGAGGACCTGGTCGAGGCGGCCCTCCGGCTCATCTCCGGGCACCCGAGCGCCTACAACATCGGTACCGGCACCGAGACGAGCGTGATCGCGGTGGCCGAGGAGCTCGGTCGGGCCGTCTCAGCCCTCCGCGCGGATTCCGGGCCGGCCCCAGCTCCCATCGCGGGTCCTGCCCGAGCTGGCGAACAGCGCCGAAGTTGCCTGGACTGCAGCTGGGCCTCGTCCCAACTGGGCTGGAGTGCCCAGGTGACGCTTCCCGAGGGCCTGCGGAGGACCGTCACCTATTTCGCCGAACACGAGCCGGGCTACTTGTAGCGGAAGGTGATCCGGCCCCGGGTGAGGTCGTAGGGGCTCAATTCGACCTTGACTTTGTCGCCGATCAAGGTGCGGATGTAGTGCTTGCGCATCTTCCCGGAGATGTAGGCGAGCACCGTCTGTCCGGTCTGGAGTTCGACCCGGAACTGAGCGTTTGGCAGCGGCTCGACCACTGTGCCCTCGATCTCGATGGTCTCCTCCTTCTGCTCCTCAACCGGGGTGACCCGGGAGACCCGAGGGCGCGAGGGACCGCGGCGAGCGCGGCCACCCATCGAGCGTCTTGCCAAACTACCGACCTCCGGAATGAGCTGACGGGCGACCACGGCGGCCGATCTTGGGAATTTCGATTGTAGCCTGTGCCGCCGTTCAGCTCGGGGGTGGCCTGGGCACCAGTTCGCCCCCGCCCCCGTGGCGGCTACCGATCACATGGACCAGTCTTCCGGCCCCCTGCAGCTCGCATTCGATCCGGTCTCCCGGCTCGAGCAGGCGTCCGCGCTCCTGGCCGCTGCCGCCCCCCACTGTGCCGCTGGCCAGCACCTCGCCGGCCTCGAGCGGTTCGGCGCCGGAGGCGTAAGAGACCATCTCGGGGAATGACCAGCGGGCCTGACCCAGGCGAGCCTGGGCCACCCGCTCCCCGTTGAGATAGGCGCTGACCTCGAGCTGGGCCGGATCGCCCAGCTCATCGCTGGTGACCAGCCAGGGCCCGAGCCCCGACGCGAAGTCCTTGGACTTGGCCGGACCCAGCCGCACCTTCATCTCGTCAGCCTGAATGTCGCGGGCCGAGAAGTCACAGAAGACGGCGTAGCCGGCGATTGCCTGGGCAGCCGCCTCCACGGAGAGGTCACGCCCACCGGAGAGGAGAACGCAGGCCACCTCGACCTCGTAGTCGAGAGCATCTGTGTAGGCAGGCCAGGGAACCTCCGCCCCCGGGGCCAGCAGCGTCGCCGGGTTTCCCTTGTAATAGACGGGGCGGCGATACCACGGCTCAGGAATTGCCTCCTCGCGGCGGCGGGCTCCCGCCGCCACATGCTCCTCGAAGGCGTAGAAGTCACGGAGCAGCGGCGGCCGCAGCAGCGGCAGCCGCTCCACCTCGTCCGGCCGGTAGCGCAGCCGGCTCCCCGAAGGCGCCCGCTCATTCGAGGAGAGATGGGCGACTCGCCTGATCGCCTCAGCGGCCATCTCCACCCCTCGACGCCCTCCTCGAAGCAGCGCTGTCAGATCGGGGGGAAAGGTCGCCCGGGCCCAGCCGACCGGGTCCCCTGAGCCTTGGCTCGCCCACCAGAGCTCCCCCGCGGAGGTGACGTCCACCAGCCGTGGCGCCCCGGACTGGGGGTCCTTCACCTCCGCCACCACCCGTGGTGTGAGTCCCAGGGGACCCCCGATCCCGACCGTGGCGAGTCGCATCTCAGCCTCTCAGTCGTCGTCGATCTGGGGCATCCAGGACTCGGCGTACTCCAGGATCTCCGCCTGCTCGGCACCCATCAGGGGATGCAGCGGGTGCACCGCGTCGATCATGACCGCCACCTCGTCGTGGTGGGTCTTAGTCTGCTGCCGGTCACGCTCCACTGCTTTGGGCTGGGGGCCGTGGTGAATGCCCTGGGGGTGCCAGGTCAGCATGCCGGAGTCGATCCCGGCCCGGCTCATGAACTGACCGGCGTGGTAGAAGAGCACCTCGTCGTACTCGATGTTGCGGTGATAGAACGGCAGCCGCACCGCCCCTTCGTCGTCGATCCCCTCGATCCGGCGGGGAGTGAACGTGCAGAGCACGAAGCCGGAGGTCTTGAGGGTGGTGTGCACCGAGGGGGGGAGATGGTAGCGGCCGGAGGTCACCGGGCGGATGTCCCGAACGTTGAGGGCGAAGGCGCTGAGATCGCCCTTCCAGCCGACGGTATCGATCGGATCGAAGGGGTAGAAGACCCGGGTCCACTGGCCCTCGCGCTCGATCACCAGCTCCCACTCGCCGGCGGCATTGGGAGGCCCCGGCTGGAGCGGCAGCTCGGGGAGCCGCAGCACGGCCCGGTCGTAGGGCGAGTGCTGTCCCATCCGATCGGTTGCTGGCAGCTGGGGCATCTCGCTGGCCAGGATCACCAGCAGGAAGCTCTCCTCGCCCTCGGGGAAGATCCGATGGGTGGTCCCGCGGGGAAGCACCAGGTAGTCACCTTGCTGGTAGGCCAGTTGTCCGAAGTCGGTCGCCATCTGCCCGGCGCCCCGGTGCACGAAGTAGATGAGGTCCGCGTCGGCGTTGCGGTACGCGTAGGGCATCGGCTGGGTGCGCCGCGATAGCTTGATGCGCAGGTCTTCGTTCCCTAGCACCGGTGTCAGGGCCGCCCTCGGGTCCTCGGCGTCGGCGGCCTCGACCCGGCGGAGGTCGTAGGCCCGCGGCCGGAGCGGGCCCTCGATCCGCAGCCACTCGGTCGGAGCGTGGGCGTGGTACAGGTGTGAGGCCGGACCGAAGAAGCCCTGGCGCCCGAACTCCTCCTCGTAGGTGCCCTCTGGCAGATCGCAGTGCGCTTGGCGGCTGAACCGCCCTCTCGACTGAGGAAACATGAAATCAACCTCCCGAAAAGCTGATCACGGTCTTGATATCGTCAGGCTGGCGGCTGAAGGCGTCGGCGAACTGCTCCGCGGCCACCCGGCGGGTGACGATCTGCTCGAGCACCCCGGGCCATTTCCGGACCGCAGCCCCCAGCATCCGGGCCGCCGCCTCGAAGTGGGTGCGGTTGGCGTTGACGGTGCCGAAGACCAGTTTGTTGCCCAGCACCATGTCCAGATTGAGGGAGTCGGAGTCGATGGTGACGGTGCGCATCCCGGCCGTCACCGAGCTGAGGCAGCAGACGCCGTTGTGGCCGGTGGCGGCAATGGCGTCCATGGCGACCGATGACGCCCCGGTCGCCTCGAAGATGAGGTCGATGTGACCCAGCTCCTGGCCGAGCCCGGAGACTGGGTGCTGTTCCGCATCCAGCAGGTTGGCTCCGATCGTGCGGGCGATCTTGAAGGCTGGGGATTGGGGATCCGCCTTGGCCACCAGGCTCACCTCCAGGTCCCGTAGGCGGAGGAAGATCGCCGCCAGGAGCCCGACTGCCCCGGCCCCGCAGACCAGCGCCTGCCGAGGCTCCCAGGGCATCCGGACGCGCTGAATCTTGTACGACTGGATCAGGCCCTTCTCGACGATGCTGCTGGGCTCCATCAGAACGCCCACTTTGGTCAGCGTCGCCGGCAATGGGATCAGGTAGTCGCCGGACTCCACGTAGCGCTCGGCCATATAGCCGTCCCTACCCTTGATCCCCCGCTCGGTGTAGTTCCCGGTCAGGCAGTCGTCACTCTGCCCGGCAGCGCAGGGAGGGCAACGTTCGGGGCACGGCCGCCGAACCGTGGCGACCACCAGCTGGCCCTTCTCCATCTCCACTCCATCAGGAACGGAGACCACCCGCCCCAGGTTCTCGTGTCCCAGCACCAGGCTGTCCCGCCCCGCCGGCGGGGCGCCATAGCCGTCGTTGGCGATCTCCAGGTCGGTGCCGCAAACCCCGACCTCGACAACTTCGACCTCCACCGCCGGGGCGGGCTTGCCGTCGGCCCCCTGGACCGTGCCGGTCCCGGAAGGGTCGGTAATCTCGCCCAGTCGGACGCTGCCCTTCGTCCCCGGAGTCGTGATGATGGCCTTCACGGGCTGCCTCCTAGCTTTGGCTGCAGATCACGGCAAGCCTATCGCTATTGGTCTGGGAGTAGCGTGATGCCTCGGAGGTTGAGCGGTCGCCGGATCGCGATGTAGACCACTGTGCCCACCACGGTGACCAGGAGCCGGTCGAAGGCGCGATTCAGAATCGCGATCGCGGCCGCCACCGGCACCACCACTCCGAACGCCAGGAGCAAGAAGGTCATCGAACCCTCATAGGCCCCGATCCCACCTGGCAGGAGGCTCACCCCACCGGCGAGGTGGGCGATGGCGTACACGAAGGCCACCTGGTAGAGGCCTAGGTTCACGCCCACGCTGCGGACGGTGAAGTAAAACATCGCCACCGCAATCACCGCCGCCACCGGGCCCAGCAGAGCCGGGCCCAGAGTTGCCGGGCGGCGGGCGATGAAGATCACGTCCCGGTGCAGGGACATCAGGTCCGCCGAATAGCGGCGGACGACGGGGATCCGGACCGCGAATCGCATCACGAGGTTGAAGGCCCGGGGCCAGAGCAGGATGGTGGAGATGGCCAGGATGCCCAGCAGCGCCACCACCACGGCCGCCTGGGCCCCCGGGAACTGGCCGGCCCCGGGTACGGCCATCGCGATCAGACCGATCGGGTACAGCAGCTCCTGCACCACCACCGTGGCCGAGACCTCCCCCAGATTGACCTTGGCGTGCTGGCGCAGGATGAAGGCCCGGCTGAGCTCGCCAAGGGGCAGGATCGCGGTGGGCTGGCCTGCGAAGTAGATGAGGATGGTCTCGACCGCCCCGTGATCTAAGTGCAACGGCTTGAGGAACAGGTGCCATTGGTACCCCTTGAGCAGGTAGTAAGCCAGGGAGAGGCAGAGCACCAAGGGGAGATAGGCGAGATGAAAACGAGTCAATGCCTGACCCAATTCGTCGGGCCGGACGTACTCCACGATCAGTCCCAGAATGGCCAGGCTGATCAGGGCCGGGATGACCCGCCTCAAGCTGGGGAAAATCCGGGCGTTAGCTGTGGTTCTCATTTGTTCTGGGTGCCGCTACCGGTCTGCCTCTGCCCCACCTGCCCCCTCGGGCCGGTGTCTCCCTACGCAGCGCCGGGTTGGTCGCTATACTCCGGGCACCTTGGCTGGCACCAGTCTTGCGCGTAATTAGAATAGCTGAAAAATGGCGCCCCTACTCGAGATCAGCAATCTCAAGACCTACATTCGGCAGCGCCGGAACGAGGTCCGTGCCGTCGACGGCGTTTCCCTGTCAATTGAGGAAGGCGAAACCCTCGGCCTAGTGGGGGAATCCGGGTGTGGAAAGACCATGACCGGAATGTCGATCGTCCAACTCCTCCCCTCGGGCGGCTACATCGCCGAAGGCAGCGTTAAGCTCGCCGGCCGGGAACTTGTGGGTCTTCCGGAGAAGGAGATGCGCCGGGTGCGGGGCAACGACGTCGCCGTGATCTTCCAAGACCCCATGACCTCGCTCAACCCCACCATGCAGGTCGGCGACCAGATCGCCGAAGCGGTCCGAATCCATCGCGGTGTCAATAAGACCCAGGCTCTGAAGCGGGCGGAGGATGTCCTAGGACTGGTCGGAATGCCCCGTCCCAAGGAGCGCCTCACCGACTATCCCCACCAGCTTTCGGGGGGCCTGCGGCAGCGGGTGATGATCGCCATGGCGCTGTCGTGCGACCCAAAACTGCTGATCGCCGACGAACCGACTACCGCACTCGATGTCACCATTCAATTGCAGATCCTCGAGCTCTTGTACGAGCTCAAACAGCGTCTGCGCATGGCCGTCCTGCTGATTACACATGACATGGGAGTGATCGCCGGTAGAGCCGACCGTGTCATCGTCATGTACGCCGGGAAAGTTGCAGAAACCGCGCCCACAGTGGACCTTTTTGAGGACACCCGCCATCCCTACACCGAGGCTCTGCTGTCTTCTATTCCGCGCATGGATCAGCGCGAGGACACACCTCTGTACAGCATCCCCGGGCTGCCTCCCGACCTGTCCAACCCGCCGACCTGGTGTCGTTTCCAACCGCGCTGCCGGTACGCCACGGCCCGCTGTCATGACGAGGAACCCATCCTGGGCGGTGACACTCCGGGTCACGAATACGCGTGTTTCAACCCCGTCTCCGGTAGCGTGCTCCGGCGGGGCGCGGCATGACCGCCGCGGCCGAGCCGGTGACCGTGCCGCCCGCCGGTGATCCGACCTCCCCTCTGATCGAGCTGCGCCACTTGGTCAAGGAGTTCCCGGTCACCGCCGGCGCTGTCCTGCAACGACGGGTCGGCTCCGTCCACGCCGTAAGCGACGTCTCCTTCTCGATTGGCAAGGGTGAGACCTTCGGCTTGGTGGGAGAGTCTGGCTGCGGCAAGACCACCATCGGCCGCCTCTTGGTGGGCCTGGAGAAGCCGACATCGGGAGAGATCCTCTTCGAGGGCCACGATATTTCCCGCCTGAAAGGCTCCCAACGGCGGCGCCAGCGCCGCGACCTCCAGCTCGTCTTCCAGGATCCATATGCCTCCCTGGACCCTCGGATGCGAGTCGGGACGATCGTCAAAGAGCCTCTCATGGTCCAGAACATCGGGACCAACCAGGAGCGCTCAGCAAGGGTTCGGCAGCTGCTCAGCGAGGTGGGATTGAGCACCAAGGCAGTCGACTTCTACCCTCATGAATTCTCCGGCGGCCAGCGCCAGCGCATCGGCCTGGCCCGGGCCCTCAGCCTCAATCCGAAACTGATCGTGGCCGATGAGCCAGTTTCGGCCCTCGACGTATCGATACGCTCCCAGATCCTGAATCTGATGAACAGCCTCCAGAAGACGCACGGGCTCACTTATCTGGTGATCTCCCACGACCTCTCGGTGGTCAAGTACCTCTCCGATCGGATCGGGGTGATGTACCTGGGCAAGCTGGTCGAGATCGGGCCTAGCCATGACATCTACGAGCGACCGGCCCATCCCTACACCCAGGGCCTGATCAACGCCATCCCCGAGCCGGACCCCAAGCGGGAGAAAGCCAAGGATGTCGAACCAATCAAAGGCGAGTTGCCGTCAGCGCTCCATCCCCCCTCCGGTTGCCGATTCCGAACTCGCTGCCCGTTCGCCCAGGAAATCTGCGCCCAGGAGGAGCCGCCGTTGCGGCCCTTCGGCCCGCAGCACTTCGCTGCCTGTCACTTCCCGCTACAGCCCCCGCAGGCTGCCGCGGCCTGACCCCTCCGCCTCACTGTTTTCGCGGGCTAAACCGGAGATGGCCCCGGTTCTCGACCGGCTCTGAGCCGTAACCCAGGCATGACTTAGAGACACTGGGCGAGTCGCTGGGTGAGAGCGCCCCCGAGCGGGAGCGCGGCTGCGCGAACTGCGCCCGGACCGCCCTGGGTGAGCCCAGCTCATCCGTCAACGGCCGCCGGGAAGAGAGACAGTGCGGCCCGGATACCTTGCCAAAATAGCTCGCCCCACCAGCAAAAGCCGGTCGGCGACTCCCAGGGGCGCTAGCACCTCGATCTCGCCGCCAAAGCCCGCCAGCCGGGTCACTGCCGCCAGTTCGTGTTCGAACGGCAGTGTCACGGTCCTCCAGCCGGACGCGTCGGGTTCGCCAGCCAGGCGCATAGCACCGCCCAGAGCCTCGCCGAAGACTTCTGGAAAGGCACCGAAGGCTTGTCGGCGACGCTCGCAGCTGGACCGCAATCTGGGGCCTGCTGGAGCTGAACTCTTCCGACCACGATTCCCAGAATGCGCGCAGATCGAAAGCCGCCGGTCGCGAGGACCTCTCGGTAAGCAGCCGGGCTGCCTGGATTCGGCTGACTCGATAGACCCGCGGTCCCAGTCTGCCGGCAAGCGCCACTAGATACCAGGTACCCGCTTTGTTGACGACCCCGAGGGGATCGACGGTGCTGGAGCTGGCCGTCCCCTGGTTGGGAGCCTGGTAGTCGAGCACGACTCGGCGGCGGGTGCGGACCGCCCGGGCGAGCGAGCGCAGGTGCGGCACCTGTTCGCCGCCTTGGAACCAGCGAGGCAGGTCGAAGTGGACGACTGCAGCTGGCGGCTCACCCATTCCAGCGGCCACCCGGACCCGGCTTTGAGCTGCCAGGACCCCCTCCCCCAGCCCGATCTCGAACAGTTCTTTGGGAACTCCCAGCAGCAGGAGTGACTCAGCCTCCTCGGGACCCAGCGAGCTCAGGGGAAAGCGATAACCATCGAGGAGTCGGCAGCCGCCACCAGGTCCTCCCTGGGCCAGCACCGGGACTCCCGCCCGGGACAAGGCATTGAGGTCCCGGTAGATGCTTCGAACCGATACCTCCAGCTCCACGGCCAGCGCCGACGCGGTCATCCGGCCCCGAGCTTGTAGCAACAGCACCAACGAGATCAGTCTGTCAGCTCTCACAAGGCGCAAAGCTATCACTGACATAAGGTGTCAGTGAGTCCCAGCTACTGTGGATGAGATGGTTTCCTGGGGCGAGTTCGAACTGTTGGTACCGGATCTGGCCGCCGCTGGTCGGAGGCTTGTCTACCAGATTCCGATTGGACTGGCCTTTCTGGCCACCGTGCGTCCCGACGGCGGACCCCGGGTTCACCCGGTTTGCCCGGTGATCGGAAGTGGCGGGTTGTACGTCCTGGTGGTAGCGGGGCCCAAACAGAGAGATCTCGATCGCGACGGGCGTTACGCGCTGCACTCCGAGACGGTGCCACCCCCCCATGAGGATGACGGCTTCTACGTAACGGGATCGACCCGGGCGGTGCTAGACGCCACCGAGGAGCTGGCGGTGCGCACCCAAGTCACTGCCGAGCGCCGCGGGGTAACTTGGCCCAGCTTCCTTGAAGACAGACTGTTCGAGCTCACGATCGACCGCTGTCTGCTAGTGCTCACCGTCCCCGAAGGCAGATTTCCAAAAGGCCAAACCATCTGGAAAGCGCCGTGATTCGGGGGGGCCGGATGTTCGCGCTAGCGACGCTGGAGGCGAACTTCGAGGGCGTCCCTGAGAGCATCTCCGACAAAGTTGAAGGCCATCACGGTGAGCACGATGCAGATTCCCGCCGGGTAGATCAGCCACCAGTAGCCGGCGTAGATGTAGCTCGTGCCGTTCGAGAGCTGCAAGCCCCAGTTGGTGGCCGGAGGCGCGATCCCAAACCCGAGGAAACTGAGGGTTGCAACCGCGATGATCGCATCCGCCACCTGGAAGGTGGCGTTCACCACCACCGTACCGACGGTGTTGGGAATGATATGCCGCAGCAGCACTCGGCGCTGGCTCCCGCCCATCACCTTGACCGCCTGAACATATTCGCGAACTCGCAAAGAGAGGGTTTCACCCCGCACTAATCGGGCCGGACCCAGCCAGGCGACGAAGGCGATGGCAATGATCAACTCTGGGACGGAAACCGTGAAAATCGTGCCCAGCAGGATAAGGAGCAGCAGGAAGGGAATCGCCAGCATGGAGTCGACGATCCTCATCATCACCGCGTCGATGAACCCTCCCGCCAGTCCGGCAGTGGCACCGTAGACCACGCCGATTCCCACCGCCAGTAGCGCGGCCGCGAGACCGACTTCAAGGGAGGTCTGGCCCCCCAGCATCAGCCGACCGATGTTGTCGAACCCGGTGTCGTCGGTGCCTAGCAGATGCCTGAGGCTGGGACCCTGGTCTTTGATGTTGACATTGGTGAAGCTCTGTTGAGTGTGGTAGAGCAGCGGTCCGACGAAGGAGAAGAGGATGAAGAAGACGATCAGGACGATCCCCACCACCGCCAGCCGGTTCTCCAAGAAGACGGAGAGGATCATCTTCCAGATGTTTCCAGTCTGGTAGGCTTCGCCGCCCTCCGGGGTTGATGCGCTCACCTCCCCGGTCCCGATCTCGGCTCCGGTCGTGAAGCCTATCGCCATCTCAGAAACCCTCTCACCGCCTGGTGTTCGCTCATCTAGACATACCGAATTCTTGGATCGGCCACGGCATAGAGAATGTCAGCCACCAAGGACCCGATCACAGTCGCCACCGCCACCACCACGGTCACGCCCAGTAGCACGGGAAAGTCATCGTTCTGTGCTGCGATGAAGAAGAGATACCCCATTCCGGGGTAGTTGAAGACCGTCTCGGTGACCACCGCCCCACTGACGATGCCCGGGATGCTGAGGCCGATTAGGGTCAGCACCGGTATCAGCGCGTTGCGCAGGACGTGTTTGAAGAGGACACTGCGGTTGGATACACCCTTCGACCTGGCCGTCCTGACGTAGTCCTGGACCAGGTTCTCCAACATGGAACTGCGCATGTATCGACTGAAGAGAGCGAGCGTCACCAGACTCAGAGTGAGCACCGGCAGAACCAGGGCATTCAACTGGCTGAAGAGGCTGGCCTGGGCCTGTGGCGCCTCGGGGGGAAGCCACTTCAAGGTGGCGCTGAACACGATGATGAGCAGGATCCCGAGCCAGAACGTCGGCATCGAGTAGAACACGAAGGTCATGCCGGTCATCGCGTAATCGTCAGGCTTGTTGCGGCGAACCGACTGAAGCACGCCCAAGGGCACGGCCACCAGGATCGCCAGGATGGTGGCCGTTCCTACCAACAGAAGCGTATTCGGAAGGCGCTGCGAGAGAAGGAAGTCGACACTGGCATCCTGGCGGAACGAGTAGCCCAGATTAAAGTGGGCCAGATTCCAGAGATAGAGCCCATATTGGAAGGGCAGAGGTTTGTCCAGACCCAACTGTTTGGTCAGCTGGGCGACGGAGGCGGCACTCGCCTTGGGACCGAGGATCGCCCGGATTGGGTTGCCGGGCAGCATGTGCAACAGGATGAAAGTGATGATGGTCACCCCGATGATGACCACCAGGGACTGCAGCACCCGCCGGATCAGGTAGCCGATCATCTCAGTTCACCCTAACTGCGGTAATTCCTCAGCCGCCGCCGGAGTTTATCGATAAGCGGGGCCCGGCTGATGCCGGGCCCCGCATCGATCTAGTCGAGAAGCGCTACGAGACTCGGTAGTTCTCGGGGTACAGTTCGTCGAACACACCCTGGGGCACGAAACCAGACAGCTTGTTGCTGTAGATGGTCAGGGCTTGCGGAGAGTTCGGCATCCAGAGCACTGGCAGTTGAACCGCCAGGTAGTTCTCGTACTTGTCGATGGCCTTGATCTCAGCCGCCGCGGTCGGAGCCGTGGTGGTTGCCTTGATCAGCGCGTTGGCCTCGGCATTGTTGTAGTTCCCGGTGTTAGAGCTCGCTCCCTTCTGCCACAGCTCTTCACCCGTGGGGAGGTAGTCAGGAGAGTAGATCCAGCCGGCTCCCCAGTTGTCGAGCTGCCATGCGTAGCCGGGGGTGTAGGCATCCCCGATCACGTCGCCGAAGCTCTCCGGGGTCCGCACCGTCACGTCGATACCAGCTTGCTGCTTCCAGCCCGAGACGATGGTTGTCATCTCGTCCACGAAGACCGGACCGCCGGCCTCATAGAGGAAGCTGAAGGTCAGCTTCTCACCCTTGGTGATCCCGGCGCCGCACTCGGTCGCCGAGGTACCGGGCTTGTCGCAGACGCTCGCGCTCCCCTTGCTGACCTTCCAGCCGTGGTCCTTGAGCAGGGACACGGCCTTGGCGGGATCGTACGGGTAGACGCCGTTCTGGTTGGCTTCCAGCTTGCTCAAGAACGGGTTGTCCTTGGTGTTGGAGGGGTAGGTCGGCACCGGGCCGTTGTTCACCGTGCCCACGCCGCCCACGTAGTAGTTCTTGATGATCTGCTTCTGGTTGATCAGTGACTGGATCGCCTGCCGGATGTAGAGCTGCTTGAAGAGTGGTCCGGCCTGCTTGTTGCTGAAGTCGTAGGGCATGTAGTTGGTCGCGTAGATCTGCCAGTAGCTGGGCTTGTAGCCGCTGGCCACAAGACCCTTCAGCTGGGAGTAGTCCTCCTGGGGCAGGTACCCGATCGTCAGGTCGCCGGCCTTGAGCTCATTGAACTCAGACTCGGGACTGGTGAAGGGGATCTCCTCGAAGGCCTTGACATCGGGCTTGGTCGGTCCCGAATAACGCGGGTTGGGCACCATCTTCACGTACCCAGAGATGTTGTAGGACGACACCTCGAAGGGTCCGCTGACCACCTTCCACATGGGGTTGGTAGCGTAGGTGCTGGTGTCCTGGGACTGCGAGTTGATGTACTGGGAAACCGCCAAAGCGCCCGTGGTGGCGGTGCC